>JAAWBX010000001.1 GCA_022792885.1 Lachnospiraceae bacterium | reverse complement strand
GTTTTTTGTTGTCTTATTTTTGACAGGGTGTCCCTGTCAAGCGAAGTCAGGTTTGCATTTTGCAGACTATTCACTGCGTCAAATACCTTATGAAATACTAACTGATTCGGATAATAACGGTCATCTGCAAATACGGAAATACCATTATGATAAAAATGCTCCAATATCGCCGAAGCACAGGCAGCGCTTCGACTCTGCCCATATTCACACTGGCAAATGATGTCCGCGCCCTCATTGTAGGCATTATAAATAAATTCTGCCAAAGTATCAGCTTCAGGGAAATAAGTGTCATATGTAAGCCCATATTTAGGAAGTACCTCTAAGTCAATATCATGTATCGCAATCGGAAAAACACGACTGGTTTTGAGTGAATAATCAACTGGTTTATCTCTTTCCCCCGTTCTTCGATTCACAGGGTCATAAAAACTAATTACTGCAACATTCCTGGGAAAATCATTTTGTAATAATTTTTCAATAGCTTTTCTTGAATAAATATCAACTTTCATTTAACCCTCCACAATTTGTAAATATTTATATCTTTCCTTTTGATTTTGCATTATCCATCCCGCGTCTAACTCTTTGGCTTATCATATTTCGTTCCGGTTCCGCAGACACGCGCATCATTTTCAGCATACCTTCTTTGTATTTCTTGTACCTGTCTATTGATATCCTGTAATTGCTCATTTGTGGAACGTCTTGTATATCCGTAGACCATGAAAAGCCCTCCCTCATTATTTGTCGTAAACAAATTATATCCGGATATAAATATTATAAGATATTCTCAAAGCATAATCAAATCAGTTAATAGTTTCGTAATATTTAGCATAGATAAATTTGCCAAATGGTAAGGAACTGCGGGATCAAGTGTTCGTCTGATTTTAGCTGTCCGGAGAAAATGTTTCCGATATGTAGTAACTTAGAAATAAAAAGGAAGTTACAGAATGGAAACAAGAGAAAGAATTCAGACGACATATGATCCGGCGGAGTGGGAGTCTCTGGAAACGCTTCTTTTCTGTTTGGGAGTGAATTGGAGTTACCGCGGATTCGGATTGGCGCTGGAAGCGGCGCTTATGTTGAAGCGGGACAACAGCCTCAAAAGCTGTATGAAAATCATTTATATTGATGTGGCAAAAAAGAATCGGACAGGCGGAGAAAATGTGCGCAGAGATATCACAACGCTTGCCCGGGTGATCTGGAGGGACGGCAATCGGGAACGGCTTGAGGAGATGGCCGGGAAGCGTTCGGACAGACCTCCGACCTGCCGGGAATTTATCGGGATTCTGGCCGATTTAAATCTTTGATTTACGGACAGAGTCGACGTGCCGGAACATTTAAAAGAAAGGGGATCGCATGCGTATCTTTTTCTGTGAGCGCGTTATTTCCCGCCGTGTTCTTTCTTCCATTCCCGCGGAGAAATCCCGTGTATGGTCTTGAAGGCTCGGGAGAAATGGAGCGGATTGGGATATCCTACCGCGTTTCCGATGTCCGCTAAGGGCATGGAGGAGAGTTTGATCAGTTCGGCGGCCTTAATCATTCGATATTGCATCAGAAAGTGCTGGGGCGTTTTTCCCAGCGCTTTTTTAAATATTTTGCCGAAGTAGCTTCGGTTGAGGCCGAGCACTTTTGCAATATCTTCGATGGAGATGTCATTCTGAAAGTTCTTTTCAATGTAGGTGATCGCTTCGTGAATATAAGAATCCCGTAGTTCGCTTCCGGCGGTGAGGCCGGCCGGCTCTACCGACCGCATCAGGTAATCGAGGAAAAGATACAGATGTCCGATTAGATGAAAAGGCGAAGCGTCCCGGTGGTCCACGATATAAGTCATTTCCTGGGCCATCTGATCCCGGAGTGTTTTCGAGTGGTCATGATAAACCGGGGAAGCGAGGGAGAAACCGGCGGCGTCTAAGAGAGTCTGAACGCGCAGGCCGTCAAACTCCAGCCAGATATACTCCCAGGGATGGGTTTCGTCGGCAATGTAAGTGTTGATCTGATGGGGGAAGATCATAAATCCCTGGCCGCTTCGGATATGGAAGGTGTTGGTATCGTATTGGTTTGTATTTGCGTGAAGGGTTCCGCAGCCGTTTAGGACATAGTGAAACAGGAAATGATTCCGCCTGGCCGGGCCGAACGAGTGACCGGGGTCGCAGGCTTCACGTCCGTATTGGTAGAGCTTAAGATCCACGAATCCTTCGTTGGGGAAAATGGAAAATATTACGTTGCTCATAGACGGCTCCTTCCCGAATATACCAAAATGCGTCCTGTCGGATGCGAAGAAAAGGAAACGACGCATTTTGGTATATAAGTGTAATAATAAAGCTATTTTATATCGTAAACAGGTATATTATAATCTCGGTAGAACGTAAAACGGAATGTCGATCGGCTGCTGCAGAAGCCGGCCGGCATTGGGAACTGCCTTTAAGTTATCAAAAAATAACCCTGATGTAAAGAATAAAATAACTGCCGGAGGTGCTGGGTCATGGCGAGTATTACGCTGGAACATATCTGGAAAAGATATCCGAATGGATATGAAGCGGTAAAGGATTTCAACCTTGATATTGAAGACAAGGAGTTTATTATTTTTGTTGGGCCGTCGGGATGCGGAAAATCAACGACCCTTCGGATGGTCGCGGGGCTGGAAGATATCAGCGAAGGGACATTGAAAATAGACGGCCGCGTGGTAAACGACGAGGAGCCGAAAGATCGGGATATCGCGATGGTTTTTCAGAATTACGCGCTCTATCCTCACATGAAAGTTTACGACAATATGGCGTTCGGGCTGAGACTGAGGAAGGTGGATGAGGCAAAGATTAAGGAAGCCGTCAATGAGGTGGCGGAGGTTTTGCAGCTGGGTAAGATGCTGAAGAGAAAACCGGCGGAATTATCCGGCGGCCAGCGTCAGAGAGTAGCTATGGGCCGGGCGATGGTCCGCAATCCCAAAGTGTTCCTGATGGATGAGCCGTTGTCCAACCTGGATGCGAAGCTGCGTGTGGAGATGCGCGCGGAGATCGCCCGTCTTCATGAAAGAATCGGGGCGACGATCATTTACGTAACGCATGATCAGACGGAGGCCATGACGCTGGGAACGCGTATTGTGGTAATGAAAGACGGCATCGTACAGCAGGTGGATACGCCTCAGCATCTGTACAATTATCCGGATAACCTGTTTGTGGCGAGTTTCATCGGTTCTCCGCAGATGAACTTTTTTGACGCGGTGGTGGAGAAGGAGGACGGCCGGGTGAGGCTGAACGTTTCCGGCGATCGCTTCCTGCTTCCGGAGCGCAAGGGCGCCGAGCTGATTGAGAAGAACTATGTCGGGAAGGAAGTAACCGTCGGGATTCGGCCGGAAGATATTTATGAAAGTGAGGAAGGGGACGGCCGGGACGAGTATGCGTTTTCTTCCCGGATCAACGTGTACGAACTTCTTGGCGCGGAAGTGCTGCTTCATTTTGATTACGCCGGCAAATCCATGACGGCCAGAGTGGAACCTACGACGGCGGCCCGCATGGGTTCGACGGTCCGTTTCGCCATGGATCCGGAAAAGATTCATGTATTTGACAGGGAAAGCGAAGCGGCCGTTGTGCATTAAGGGATTGGAAAATCGCAGCGAATGCCGCGGATAAACGCGGCAGATAGGAGAAGAGGATGACAGGAAAACGAATAATAACATGTCTGTCTGCGATGACGCTGCTGGCGGTTTCCACTCTGTTGGGAGGCTGCCAGGCCAGCGTCAATACCGGAGTAGTTGAGATTGAACTGGTTCAGTATAAGCCGGAAGCAGCGAGATATTTTGATGAGGTAGAAAAAAAGTTTAACGAAACGCATGAGAATATCCGTTTGACGATCAGTTCGCCGAACGACGCGACCACGATTTTGAAGACCCGTTTTATTCGGGAGGATTATCCGGATATCATCGGGATCGGCGGAAACATTGACTATTCGAATTTTGTGGACGCGGGGATTTTGAGCGACGTGTCGGATTATCCGGGGCTGAAAGAGATTCGGGGGACGTATCTGGATACGCTGGAAAAGCTGGAATATGTGCCTACGGAAGGGATCTACGGGGTTCCTTACGCGGCCAATGCGGCCGGCGTGCTCTATAATAAGGAGATTTTCAAGGAACACGGCTGGAAAATTCCCGAGACATGGACGGAATTTATCGAACTGTGCGAGGAGATTCAGGACGCGGGGCTTCAGCCTTTGTATTTCGGATATAAAGATATATGGACGACGCTGGCGCCCTGGAACGCCCTAGCCGTGGATCTGGCGCCCGCCGACGTATGCAGTCGGGTGAATGCCGGGGAAACGACGTTTGCGGAAGAGTACCGGGAAGTTGCCGAGAAGGTAAAGACTCTCCTGGATTACGGGGAACCCGGTCCGTTTGCCTATAACTATAACGATGCGTGTACGGCTTTTGCCAGAGGCGATGCGGTCATGTACACGATCGGCAGCTACGCGGTGCCTCAGATTCTGATGACGAATCCGGATATCCAAATTGATTCGTTCGTGATGCCGGGCAGCGACGACGCGGACCGAAATGTATTAAATTCGGGAGTGGATCTTCAGTTCTGTGTGATGAGCGAATGCCCGAACAAAGAGGCCGCCTATGAAGTGCTGGACTTTTTGCTGGAGGAGGAAAACCTTCAGGATTACATTGACGCGCAGAATGCGGTTCCCTGCAAAGAAGGAAACTTCAAACTGGCGTCCATGCTGGACGGCATGAGCGAGTACATAGAAGCGGGGAAGACGGTGGACTACCAGGATCATTATTATCCGGCGGAGATGTCGGTGGACGCTCAGATCCAGACGTTCCTTTTGGACGGGGATGTGGATAAATTTCTTGCCAAGTTCGACAAAGACTGGCAGCGGTACAACCGGGACGTCATTCGAAAAGTGCAGGAATACAACGCGGCCAACGGAAACTGACGGTCGTTTTGGGATCAGAACAGAGAGGTGAATCATGAAAAGTGCAACGGAACGGGCGAGAACATTTCAATGGATCACAATACCGATCCTGGCTTTGTTCTTCTGCTTTAATACATTTCCTCTGCTCAGAGGATTGTTCTACAGCTTTACCAATTTCAAAGGGTACGGCGCTTATGAAAGCGTCGGGCTGCGCAATTATATCGATTTGTTTACGGATGCCAGGGTAGGCAATTCATATCTGTTTACGTTCAAGCTGGCTTTCGTGGCGACGATCGTGATCAATGTGATCAGCCTGATTCTGGCGATGGGGTTGAACAGTAAGATCAAATTTAAGAATACGCTCAGGGGACTTTATTTCATGCCGAATATCCTGGGCGCTCTGGTGGTCGGTTATATTTTCAACTATTTCTTTACTTATATCGTGCCCGCGCTGTTCCATTCGGAGAGCATTCTGGCGAGCAGCAAATGGGCCTGGATCGCCATCGTCATTGTCTGCGCTTGGCAGTCGATCGCCATGAACACGATCATCTATATTTCAGGTTTACAGACGGTGCCGGAGGATGTCTATGAGGCCGGGGCTTTGGACGGCGCATACGGCTGGAAGAAATTCCGCTACCTGACGTTCCCGCTGATTATGCCGTTTTTCACGATCAATATGGTTTTGAGTCTGAAGAATAACCTGATGGTATTCGATCAGATTATGGCGTTGACGAAGGGAGGGCCGGCTCAGAGTACCGAATCGATCTCTTACCTGATTTATAATAACGGTATGTCGGGCGGCCAGTTCGGTTTTCAGAGCGCCAACGCGGTATTGTTCTTCATTGTGATTGTGACGATTTCTGTACTCCAAATGAAATTTCTGAATAATAAGGAGGAACAGTTATAATGAAAAAAATAAAAGAAAAATACAACTGGCCGGCTACGATCCTCCTGATATTCGGACTTATCACGGTGTTGTTTCCTCTGTACATGGCGATTGTGATCGCGTTCAAACAGCCCACGGAAATGACGAACAGCATAGCGGGGATCCTGTCCCTGCCTCAGAAATGGAGTCTGGCGAATTTCCGGGAAGCTATGGAGGTGACGGACTTCTGGCGTTCTTTGTTGAACAGCGTGTTGATCACCGGGATCACGATGGCGCTTTCGATTGTGATCCATTCCCTTTTAGGGTACGCGCTGGGAAGGAATATGCAGAAGAAAAAGGGATATCGGATGGCATATTATTACGTGGTGAGCGGGATGTTCGTTCCTTTTGCCATTCTGATGATGCCTCTGGTAAAACAGACGGCGGAGATGCATCTGGATAATCTGTTTGGTGTTATCCTCTTATATACCGTCTTCTATATGCCGATGAATGTATTGTTGTATTCCGGTTATCTGAAAAATATTCCGATCGCGCTGGAAGAGGCGGCCCGGGTGGACGGCGCGTCGACCTGGACGACGTACTGGAAAGTGATTTTTCCGATCATGGGGCCGATGCACGCGACCGTCGCGGTGCTGACGGCGCTGGGGACCTGGAACGACGTTATGACCCCGCTCGTCATTATGTCCGGAAGCGGCGTCAATACGCTTCCGCTGGCGCAGATGACATTTCAGACACAATTCGGTACCAATTATAATCTTGCTTTTGCGTCGTATTTGCTGGCGTTGTTGCCCATGTTGGTCTTCTATCTGTTCGCACAGAAGAAAATCATTAACGGCGTCGTGAATGGCGCGGTAAAATAAGCCGGTCGGGGCTGTTGCAAAATCATGCTGCTTTTTGCGACGGCCCCTTGTTTTGAGTTAGAAAGAAAGAGGTCGGTTAAGATGGCAATTCTTTTCCAGTCAGAGCAGAAACGATTTACATTACATACAAAACACACGACTTATCAGATGAAAGTGGACGCCTATGGTTTTCTATTGCATCTTTATTACGGAAAGAAATCGGACGGTGACATGAGTTATCTTCTCACCTACGCGGACCGCGGATTCTCCGGGAATCCGGAAGGGGCCGCGGACAGAACCTATTCTCTGGATTTTTTGCCTCAGGAATTTCCGGTGCAGGGGATGGGGGATTATCGGAGCCCCCTGCTTTGTCTGCGGAACGCGGAAGGCGTTTACGGATGTGATCTGCGCTACAAAGGGCATGAGATCCGCCGCGGGAAATACGGTCTTAAGGGATTGCCGGCGGTGTACGCGTCCGAGGAGGAAGCCGAAACGCTGGCCGTTACTTTAAAAGATGAAAAACTGGGGCTTTCCGTGGAGCTGCTTTACGGCGTGCTTTCGGAGTCGGATATCATCACGCGGAGCGCCGTCTTGTCAAATGACGGCGGCCGGGATATTGTGCTGGAGAAAGTTCAGAGCGCGTGTCTGGATTTTGTCAGCGGGGATTTCGACGTGCTTACGTTCTACGGAAAACATATGATGGAACGAAGTCTGGACCGGAGCCCGGCCGGCCATGGAGCCAGGGTTGTCGGGAGCCGGAGGGGGACTTCGTCTCATGAATATAATCCGTTTTTGATTTTGGCGGACCGGGACACCGGGGAAACGCACGGCCGGTGTTGGTCCATGCAGTTTGTGTACAGCGGCGGTTTCAAAGGGGAGGTCGAAAAAGATCAGTACGATCAGACCCGCTTTCAGATGGGGCTGATGGACGAGATGTTTGCTTACCCGCTGGCGCCGGGGGAGGATTTTACGGCGCCTGAGGTTATCATGAGTTACAGCGGCGAAGGGTTTGCCGGGCTTTCCGGGAATCTCCACAGGTGTATTCGCAAGCATGTTTGCCGGGGGAAGTACCGGGACGGAGGCCGGCCGGTTCTGCTGAATAGCTGGGAGGCGGCTTATTTTGCGTTCGACGGGAAGACGATTTTAAAATTGGCCGGGGAAGCGAAAGAGCTTGGCATGGATATGGTCGTTATGGACGACGGATGGTTCGGGGAGCGCAACGACGATCACGCCGGCCTCGGGGACTGGCATGTGAACGAGAAAAAGCTGGGTTGCTCGCTGCGGGAGCTGTCGGGGCGGATTCACGGGATGGGCCTGAAATTCGGTATCTGGGTGGAGCCGGAGATGGTGAACGAAAATTCCGAATTGTTCCGGGAGCATCCGGACTGGGCGCTTCTGGTTCCGGGGCGCGCCAAGGTCTTGAGCCGGGATCAGCTTGTGTTGGATTTCTCCCGGAAAGAAGTTGTGGACGGTATTTTTCGGAAGATCTGCGCGGTTTTGGACGACGGTATGGTGGATTATCTGAAATGGGATTACAACCGGAGCATTGCGAATGTGTATTCCCACACGGCCAATAATCAGGGGCGGGTGCTCTACGATTATGTTCTGGGGCTTTATGATTTTCTGGAACGGCTTCATGAGAAGTATCCGGATCTTTTGATTGAGGGCTGCAGCGGCGGCGGGGGCCGTTTTGACGCCGGGATGCTTTATTATACGCCTCAGATCTGGTGCAGCGATAATACCGACGCCATTGACCGCTTGCGGATTCAATACGGGACGTCGTTCGGCTATCCCATGTCCGCCGTCGGGGCGCATGTGTCGGCTTCGCCGAACGAACAGTGCGGACGCCGGACGCCTTTACAGACCCGTTTTGCCGCGGCCATGACGGGGGCTTTTGGTTATGAGATGGATCCTTCCGGATTGTCGGAGGAGGAACGGGAGGAGATCCGGCGCCAGGTGACGTATTGGAAGAAGCATGCCGCGCTTTTTCATAACGGCGATTATTACCGGCTGACCGATCCGTCCGAAGCGGCGGCGGCCGCCTGGGCCTATGTCTCGGAGGACGGGAAGGAGGCGCTGGTCGCGGCCGTTTTACAGGAAGTTCATGGAAATATGGCGGCGCAGTATATTCGTCTGCAGGGGCTTACGCCCGGAAGTTTCTATCAGGATTCGGAGAGCGGGCAGATCTATTCGGCCAATGCTCTGACGGATATGGGACTGCCTTTGCCGGTTATGTTCGGGGAGTACGGAAGTTATCAGTGTTATCTGGTGCGGTTGGGAGAGGAGGCAGACGGGAAATGACGGCGGAGGCGTCGATTCAACGCTTGATTGGCTATGCGGAAAAGAACGGGCTGATCGGGGAGGAGGACCGCGTTTATGCGGTTAATCGCGTGATGGATGTGCTTGGAATACAGGCGGCGGAATTTTCGGACGTGCAAAAGGACGCGGAACCGGAATCCGGTAAGGAATCCTGGCAAGAGCTGGAGGAGATTCTCGGAGCATTGCTGGATTACGCCGTCGAGGGCGGACGGATCGACGATACGGTCACGGAGAAGGATCTGTTATCGACCCGGATCATGGACTGTGTGACGCCCCGCCCGGGCGAGGTGATACGGGATTTCCGGCGGAAGTGGGAAGAGTCTCCCAGGACGGCGACGGATGATTTCTATCGGTTAAATCTTGCTTCGGATTATATCCGGGAATACCGGGTCCGGAGGGACCGCAAATGGAAAGCGGCTACTCCCTATGGGGAATTGGATATCACGATTAACCTCTCCAAACCCGAAAAAGATCCGAAAGCCATTGCGGCGGCCCTGAAAGATAAAAGGGCCGCATACCCCAAATGTCTTCTGTGCCATGAAAACGAAGGCTATGCCGGGCGGTTCGATCACCCGGCCAGACAGACGCTTCGTCAGATCCCGCTGACATTGGGCGGCGAGCGGTGGTATCTGCAATACTCGCCCTATACTTATTATAATGAGCACTGCATCGTGTTGTCCGGCGAACACCGCCCCATGAAGATCGACCGGATGACGTTTGTCCGGCTGCTGGAATTTATCCGGCAATTTCCTCACTATACGGCGGGTTCCAACGCGGATCTTCCGATTGTGGGCGGTTCGATCTTAACGCATGAACATTATCAGGGCGGCCGTTACGAGTTCGCGATGGAACGCGCTTTGCTGAGGGAGACCGTATCGTTTCCCGGATTTTCGGACGTGGAGGCGGGGATCGTCCGCTGGCCGATGTCGGTAATCCGTTTAAGGAGCGAAGATCCCGGCAGGCTGGCGGAGCTTTCCGAACATATTCGAAGCGTGTGGAGCGGTTACAGCGACCGGGAAGCGGAGATTCTGGCGTTCACGGACGCTCCTCACAATACGGTTACGCCGATCGCGCGGATGCGGGGCGGGAAATATGAGATGGATCTGGTACTCCGGAATAACCGGACTTCCGAAGAGCATCCGCTTGGCATTTTTCATCCGCACAGACAACTGCATCACATTAAAAAAGAAAACATTGGTCTGATCGAGGTGATGGGGCTGGCGGTCTTGCCGGCCAGGCTTGAAAAGGAGCTGGCGGTTTTAAAGGAAGCCCTGCTTGGCGGCGAGGATGTGAGAGGGACGGCGGCGGCCGTTCACGCCGAATGGGCGGAAGAATTGGCGAAGCGGTACGCGGGACGGCTCGGCCGGCATAATGCGGACGCGATTCTGGAACAGGAGGTCGGCGCGGTTTTCTTACAGGTGTTGGAGCACGCCGGGGTGTTTAAGGATACGGAAGCGGGAAGAATGCATTTTGACAGATTTTTGACCCGGTGCCGGGAGAAGGCGGAGGAAAAGACAAAATGTTAGAAGAAGCGATCATAGTGAAAGAATTGGAGGATACGTTTCGGAAACTCTTCGGCCGGCCGGCGTCCCAGGTGTTTTTCGCGCCGGGGCGGGTGAATTTGATCGGGGAACACATTGATTATAACGGAGGTCACGTGTTTCCCTGCGCGCTGACGCTGGGGACATACGCCGCGGTGCGAAGGCGGGAGGACCGGGAGCTTTGCCTGTATTCGCGGGATCAGAAAGAGGCCGGGGTTTTGAAGGTTTCTCTGGATGATCTGGTTTATTCGGAGAAAGACGGTTGGGCGAATTATGTGAAAGGCGTTGTCTGGGCGTATGAGAAGGCCGGTTTTGTTCTGCCGTCGGGGTTTGATTTTGTGTGCGGGGGGACGATCCCGAGACAATCCGGGCTTTCGTCGAGCGCGTCCTTGGAGATTGTGATCGGAGCCGCGCTGGCCGGGCTCTACGGGTTTTCCGTTGATCCGGTTCGGAACGCGAAGCTGGGACAGGAGGCGGAAAACCGGTTTGTGGGAATGAACTGCGGGATCATGGATCAGTTTGCCTGCGCGATGGGGAAGAAGGAGCATGCGATCTTTTTGGATACGTCGAAATTGGATTATCAATATGTGCCGGTGCGTTTTCCGGAGGAGGAGCTTGTGATCATCAATTCGAATAAGCCCCACCAACTGACGGATTCGGCTTACAATGAGAGGCGGAACCAGTGCGGACGGGCGCTGGAAGAGATCCGGGGGTTCTGGCGGGAGATTCCGTCGCTCTGCGCACTGACGCCGGAGATGTTCGAGGCGGCAGCAGGGAAAATGACGGATGCGGTCTGCCGCCGCCGCGCGAGGCATGCGGTTTATGAAAACGCGAGGACCGTCAAAGCCTGCGAGGTGCTGGCGGCCGGGGATCTGGCGGCGTTCGGCCGTTTGATGAACGAATCCCACCGGTCTTTGAAGGAGGATTTTGAGGTGTCCTGCGGGGAGTTGGATTTTCTGGCGGAGGAAGCCGCCGGTTTTCCGGGCGTCGTGGGCGCCCGAATGACGGGCGGCGGTTTCGGCGGCTGTACCGTAAATATCGTGAAAAAAGAGGCGGTTTCCGGCTTTGCGGAAGAGATCGTGAAGCGTTACCGGGCAAAAACGGGATATGAACCAAGCGTGTACCGGGCGGATATCGGGGACGGGCCGAGACGGATAAAGGGCGATTGAAACCGCGTTTCGTGCGAAGCAGTGTGACGGCGCGGCTGAAAAAAGAGCGGGAGGAAGCATGAGCGAAGAATATGCACAGGCCAGAAAAGCGGGAAACCGGGCCTATATGAAAGCCATCTCGGCGGGGCGGTATCCGTATCTTCCGGCTCTGGAAGACATCGTGAAGGATCAGAAAACGGCCGGGGAGAAGCGCCTGGGAATGATGGAAATTCCGATCGACATGATCGCCGGGTGTTGTGAGAGAGGAAGAAACGAGGCGTTTGCGGATAATTACATGCCGATTTTGGATGAGCAGTCGGAGTTTGCCGTCAAATGGGGCCGTCTTTATCAGGCGCAGCAGGACGAGGGATTTCGCGAGCCAATCCAGGCTTATGAATATATGCAGAAGTTCTACGTCCGGGAAGGAAATAAGCGTGTTTCCATCATGAAATATCTGGGATCGCCCGTGATCGCGGCGGAAGTAACCCGGATGCTTCCCCGGAAAGAGAAGGACAAAAATATCGCCGTTTACTATGAGTTTCTTGAATTTTATCAGGCGGCTCCGATCTATGAGATCACGTTTTCCGAGGAGGGGTCTTACCGCGCGCTTGCAAAGGCGCTGGGAAAGACGCTGGATAAGCCGTGGGAACCGGGGGAGGTCGCCTGCGTGGCGTCCGCCTTTGCCCGTTTTTCCGAGATATTTGAGGAGCGCGGGGGAAAGAGGCTTCGCATTACGGCCGGAGACGCGTTTCTGCTGTATCTTCAGGTTTACAGCCTGGATAGTTTGCTGTATAAGGAAAAAGCTGCCTTAAAACAGAGAATTCAGGGAATCTGGCGCGAGCTGGTTCTCAAGGAAAACACGGACAGCCGCCAGTTTTTAAAATCTTTGGAGGCGCTGGAAAAAAATGACGGGCTTTTGTCCCGGCTGATGGGAGGCTCGGCTTATACGGAGAAACATCCGCTGAAGATGGCTTTTCTCTATGACGGGAATCCTGAATTTTCGGGTTGGAACTATGGTCATGAGTTGGGGCGGAAATATCTGGATTCGCGGTTTGAGGGAATCTTAAAGACCTGCGCGTTTGCGGATTGCCGTGACCGGGAGAGGACCGATGAGGCGATTGAGACCGCGATCCGGGATCAGAATCAGGTAATTCTCACTACGTCGGGCGCGCAGATGGAGGCGGCTCTTCGGGCGGCGGTGCGCAATCCGAAGGTTAAATTTTTAAACTGTTCCATGAAATTGGCTCATACGTCTGTTCGCTCCTACTATGCCAGGATGTACGAGGCCAAATTTTTGATGGGGATGTTGGCGGCGAGCCATGCGGATAATCATCGCATCGGATATGTAATTGAGGAAGGCAGGTACGAGGCCAACGCGAACATCAATGCTTTTGCCATAGGGGCGGCCATGATCGACCCGCAGGTCCGGGTAACGCTTTTGCCGGATGCGGAGGAGACGATTCCGGATGCGTTCGCGAAAGGGATTCATATTCTGTCGGCCGCCGATCGCATCAAACCGAGCCGGGCGTCCCGGGAATACGGCGTGCTGTGGCTGGAGGGGCCGGAAAAACCGGTTAATCTGGCGGCCCCGGTGATCGACTGGGGGAAATATTACGAATTGCTGGCAAACAGTATTTTGAATCGCAAATGGGAAGCCAAAGAGCTGACGGGCAGCAAATTATCCCTCCTGTACTGGTGGGGCATGGCCGAGGGCGTGGTGGATGTGCTGCTTTCCGAGCGTCTTCCCTATCATTCGAAGAAGATGATTGCCATTATGAAGAAAGCCGTGGTGAGCGGCGCGCTGAATCCTTTTGCGGGAGAACTGAGAAGCCAGGGTGGGGAAATCCGGCATAAGGAGGAAGAGATGTTATCGGACAGGGAAATCGTGGAGATGGATTGGCTGAATGACAATGTGGCCGGAGATTTCGGGTCCGGGATGTGACGGAATGAAAATTTTAGCGGTAGCGGATAAAGAGACGGACGCCCTGTGGAACTGGCGGGGCAATCAAAAACAATATGAAGGGGTGGATCTGATTCTGTCCTGCGGGGATTTGAAGCCGGAGTATCTGGAGTTTTTGGTATCCATGGCCAACTGTCCGCTTTTATATGTTCGGGGAAATCACGACGATCATTACCGGGAGAGACCGCCGGAAGGCTGCCTGGATATCGACGGGCGGGTGGCGGATTACAGGGGCCTTCGGATCATGGGGCTTGGGGGCAGCATGCGGTATCGGAAGGGCATCAACATGTATGGGGAGGATGAGATGCGCGCGCGGGCGGAAAGGCTGAACCGGAGCGTCCGCGTCCGCCGGGGCGTGGATCTTTTTGTCAGCCATGCCCCGGCCGCCGGATATGGGGATCAGCCGGATCTGCCTCATCGGGGTTTTTCCTGTTTTGATGATCTGCTCTGGAAACACCGGCCGGCCTATATGCTCCACGGGCATGTACATCCGTCTTATGGAAAATGGAAAAAAGAATACGAGCATCCCGGCGGAACGCGGATTCTCAACGCTTACGGGGCGCTCTGGCTGGAGATCGGGGAGGACGAGTATCCGGCGCGCGGAAAGACCGGGTCGTTGCTCTATGACTGGTATACGTCGTTTGCCGGGGAAGATGCGATTCTGTAACCGTTATTTTGGCAGATGCACGGTAAAAATACATCCTTTGCCCGGTTCGCTGGCTGC
Source organism: Lachnospiraceae bacterium (assembly GCA_022792885.1). Taxonomy (GTDB): domain Bacteria; phylum Bacillota; class Clostridia; order Lachnospirales; family Lachnospiraceae; genus JAAWBX01. Next base: position 20,814 of record JAAWBX010000001.1, on the reverse strand, counting down.
TTCGATTTTTCCGTTGTGCTGTTCGACGATCTCTTTTGAGATTGTCAGGCCGATTCCGGAGGAAGCGTGTTTGGAGGAATTTTTGCGGGCGCCGCTGTAGTATCGTTCGAAGATATGCGGCAGTTCTTCCGGAGCAATTCCGCTGCCGGAATCCTGAATTTCAATGCGGACCCATTCTTTCCGGGAAGAAACGTTCAGACGGATCGTATCCTGTTCGCCGCAATGGGCGAGCGCGTTATCCACGATATTTTGAAGCGCCTGGCGCATATAAAAGAAATCGCAGGATATTGTCAGCGGTTCCTGCGGAAGGACGCACAAAAGCCGGATTCCCTTTTTTTCGGCGATCAGAGCGGAAGCGTTTTGGATTTCTTCAATCAGTTGATTCAAACTTCCTTCCGTGGGATGGAAGTCAATATGCCGGTCCTCCAGGCGCATAATAAGGAGGAGATTGTTGACGAGATGATTGGCGTAATCGGTTGTTTCGTTCATCTGAGCCAGGTGTTCCCTGGCCTTTTCCGGGCTCGTCTCCAATTCGATGCTTACCATGTCCGCGTAGCCGCCCAGGGTGAATAAAGGTGTTTTGATGCTGTGAACGATGTTGGCCACAAATTCGTCTTTTTGTTTCTGGATCGTTTCCAGCTTGTGAAGAGATTCCGTCAGTTCGGAAGTTTTCTGGTTTACCTGTTGTTCCAGGTAGAGGTTGGTATGTTCCAGGATTTCTGTCATGGCTTCCGCCTCGGAAAACTTGTGGGCAAATTTGCTGCTGATAACGATAACAAAGGCGATCGCGTAGAAAGTCTCAATGAGGCCGCGGAACCGCCATTGAATATTAACCAGGCCGTCCGCGATCAAATGCAAACGGATCCCGAACAGGAAATATCGGGTGGAGACGGTCAGAACCCAGGCCAGAGCGAAGATCAGACAGTGCCAGGCATGACTGGCGAAGGACCGGGCGATCACCCAGGCTTCCAGAAGGAACGTGACGGTGAGGCTGACGATCAGAAGATGGTAGCAGGCGGAATCCTGTCCGGACAAAAAGAACGCCGCGGCAAAAAAGGGAATGGCGTACCGATAATAGGGACGTTCCTGGAGCGAGACGGGGATAAACTCTTTTAGCAGGCGGTAGTGGATGTAGGCCAGAAGGAAATCAAGACCGACCATGGTGAGATTGGTACAGGCAGCCGGCGGGATGCCCGGCCAGTGAAAGGTTCCCAGGAGCAGTTCATTCAGCACCGGAATCTGTTTCCAGTCGGGGAACGCGTTCAAAGCGGTCCGGCTGGCGGTGGAGTACACCATCAGGGCCAGCCACAGGAGGTAGCGCTCGCTTCGTTTGGACAGGAACAGACACAGACAAAAGACCAGGATTGCCAGAGAGAAGGCGATGATGAAGATTCGCTGGTAGATCCCGTAATGATGGACCGCGGAGACGAGCTCCGAAGACCCCAGGGAAACCGAAGGAGTGCTGTAAGAACTTTCTCCGTTTAAGATATAGGAAAGAAAGATATAAAAATCCGTTTCACCGGGGGCGAATTGCGCCAGGTTGAGCATATAAGAATCCGAATCGACCGGCAAAACTTCCCCGTTTAAAATTACGGTGGAGCCTTCGCTTCCGGCCAGATAGAGGGCGATGTCCTGCGCGTTATCGAAAGCCAGGTGATAGGAAAAAACCTGAATGTGACCGTCGCTTGTCCTGGGGTTGGCGTCTAAAAGATACAGGCGGTCGCAGAGCTCTTCCGCGCGAAAAAAGCACCTTCCTTCTTCCGCGGGAAGGCGGCGCATGGAGCGGTTGATCAGAATGAGAAACGTGAGGGCGGCCGCGGCGCTGGTTAGCATGCAGATGAAGAACAGATAACGTAAACGTTTCATAAGGGAGACTCCTTCTTCCGTATCATAATACCACTATATCACGTCCGAGGCGGTTTCTTCAAGAGGAGGTACCGTCAGTTTTTGGTGGCTAATTACCGGTTTTCGTGGTAAACTAAAAGAAATATCTGTCAAAGAGGGGATCGGGATGAATCGGATATTGATCGTGGAGGACGATTTACAGGTCTGCGAGATTTTACAGTTCTACCTGATGCAGACGAAACAGTACGATGTGACGGTGGTTCACAGTGCGGAGAGCGCTTTGTGTATCGTGCAGAACGGGCGGTATGACGCGATTCTTCTGGATGTTATGCTGCCGGGGGAGGACGGGATCGCTTTTTGCGAGAAGATCCGCAAGAAGATTTATTGCCCGATTATTTTTATCAGTTGTTTAAATGATGACGAGACGATCGTGCGGGCCCTCAATATGGGAGGAGACGATTATATTGTGAAGCCTTTCCGAGGGCCGGTTTTGTTGGCGCATCTTGAGGCGAATCTGCGACGTTCGGCAAAGACGGAGATTCATGAAGGAGATGAAGTCCTGACGGTAGGGGAATTAACGCTTGATCCGGCTACGCATCGGGTGATGAAGCGGGGCGAAGAACTGGTGCTCTCGCCGACAGAGTATGAGCTTCTTTTTTATATGATGCGGGAGCGGGGACATTTTCTGGATTTTGACCAGGTATATACGGAAGTGTGGCAGCGCCCGAGTCTTGGGGATTTAAAGACGCTGTTTGTTCATGTGAGGAATCTGCGCAAGAAGATTGAGGACGATCCTACGCAGCCGCGTTATATCACGACATACCGGCGAAAGGGGTATATTTTCGCGGAAGACCTTGACATTCCTTGATTCTCTCACTATAATGATTACGTTGTCGAATAGTAAAGAAATAAGCAGGCGATGAAGGAGACAGTAAGGTTTTTCGAAAGGCGAAGCGAGCCGGCGGGGGTGGAAGGCCGGTGCGAGTAGAAGAGCGCCGAAGATCACTCCGGAGCTTCCGGCCGAAAAGGGAGAGCGGATATCCGTTTTTCTTGAGTAAGTCAGGACGGACTCTTCCGTTAAAGAGAACCCATATCAGCCGTGGGGACGGCCTGTATGCGGAAATAGGTGGTTTAACGGAATATTCCCGTCCTGTTTTCAGGACGGGTTTTTTGATGAGAGTATGTACTTTTTGGCAGATAAACAAAGCAACCGGAAAGCGAGGAGAAAAGATGTATGACAAAGTGTCGACCGATCTGAATTTTGTTCAGCGGGAAAAAGAAGTCGAGAAATTCTGGCGGGAAAACCACATCTTTGAGAAGAGTATTGAGAATCGTCAGGACGGCGAGACGTATATGTTTTACGACGGGCCGCCCACGGCGAACGGGAAGCCCCATATCGGTCATGTATTGACGCGGGTGATCAAGGATATGATTCCCAGATACCGGACGATGAAGGGATATAAAGTACCCAGAAAAGCGGGCTGGGATACCCACGGACTTCCGGTGGAGCTGGAAGTGGAAAAACTGTTGGGATTAGACGGCAAGGAGCAGATTGAAGAGTACGGGGTGGAACCGTTTATCAAAAAATGCAAGGAGAGCGTCTGGAAATACAAGGGTATGTGGGAAGACTTTTCCGCCACGGTCGGTTTTTGGGCGGATATGGATCATCCTTATGTGACTTATGACAATGATTATATTGAATCGTGCTGGTGGTCCTTAAAGCAGATCTTTGACCGGGGACTTCTGTATAAAGGGTTTAAGATCGTTCCCTACTGCCCCCGCTGCGGGACGCCGCTCTCCAGTCATGAGCTGGCCCAGGGGTACAAGGATGTGAAGGACACGTCCTGTATTGCCAAATTCCAGTTAAAGGGTGAGGATACGAAGGTATTGGCGTGGACGACGACGCCCTGGACGCTGCCTTCCAATGTGGGTCTTTGCGTGAATCCGAATGAGACCTATGTAAAGGTGGAGAATCAGGGTGAGAGATACATTCTGGCCGAAGCGCTGTGCGAGAAAGTGCTTACCGGGGACTATACCGTTCTGGAGACTTATAAAGGAACCGACCTGGAGTATAAGGAATATGAGCCGTTATTTCCTTTTACAAAGGCAGGCAGGGGCCGGCTTCATATGATCGTCTGCGATACCTATGTTACGCTGACCGACGGTACAGGCGTGGTCCATATCGCGCCGGCTTTCGGTGAGGACGACGCCCGCGTGGGCCGCAAATATGATCTGGCGTTTGTCCAGTACGTGGACGCGGCGGGTAAGATGACGGCCGACACGCCCTGGGAAGGTATGTGGGTAAAGGATTGTGATAAGGAAGTTTTGAAGACGCTGAAGGAGGAAGGTAAACTTTTCGCGGCGCTTCCTTTTGAACACAATTACCCTCACTGCTGGCGTTGCGGAATGCCGTTGATCTACTACGCCAGGGAATCCTGGTTTATCAATATGACGGAAGTGAAAGACGAGCTGATCGCCAACAATAAAACGATCAACTGGATTCCGGAGAATATCGGCGCCGGTCGTTTCGGCGACTGGCTGGAGAATATTCAGGACTGGAATATCAGCCGGAACCGTTATTGGGGCACGCCGTTGCCGATATGGGAGTGCGAGTGCGGCCATATGCATGCGATCGGCAGTATTGAAGAGCTGAAGGCTATGTCGAAGAACTGTCCGGAGGACATCGAACTTCACAAACCCTATGTGGATCAGGTGACGATCGCCTGTCCTCACTGCGGAAAGGAGATGCACCGAGTGCCGGAGGTTATCGACTGCTGGTACGATTCCGGCGCGATGCCTTTCGCACAGTATCATTATCCGTTTGAGAATAAAGAATTGTTTGAGAGCCAATTCCCGGCTCAGTTTATCTCCGAGGCGGTCGATCAGACCCGGGGATGGTTCTACTCGCTGCTGGCGGTTTCCACGCTGGTCTTTCATCAGTCGCCGTACAGGAATGTGATCGTTTTGGGGCATGTTCAGGACAAAGACGGACAGAAGATGAGCAAGAGCAAGGGGAATGCGGTAGATCCCTTTGAGGCGTTGGAAAAATATGGGGCCGATGCGATTCGCTGGTATTTCTATGTCAACAGCGCACCCTGGCTGCCGAATCGTTTCCACGGCGACGCGGTGGTGGAAGGCCAGAGGAAATTCATGGGGACTCTTTGGAATACCTACGCTTTCTTTGTCCTCTATGCGAACATTGACAACTTCTGCGCGGGCGAGTACACGCTGGATTATGAAAAATTATCCGTTATGGATAAATGGTTGCTGTCCAAGATGAATAGTATGGTGAAGAGCGTGGATGACGATCTGAATTCCTACCGGATTCCGGAGGCGGGCAGAGCTTTGAGCGAATTTGTGGATGATTTGAGCAACTGGTATGTGCGTCGCTGCAGGGAACGTTTCTGGGCGAAAGGAATGCCGCAGGATAAGATCAACGCCTATATGACCTTATATACGGCCTTGGTGACTGTGGCGAAAGCGGCCGCTCCCATGATTCCGTTTATGACCGAGAGCATTTATCAGAATCTGGTGCGCGGACTGGATAAGACGGCGCCGGAGAGCGTTCATCTATGTGAGTTTCCGGAAGTTTGCGAAGCCCGGATCGATAAGGAGCTGGAAGCGAAGATGGACGAGGTTTTGAAGATCGTGGTACTGGGCCGGGCCTGCCGCAACGCCGCGAATATCAAAAACCGTCAGCCGATCGCGAAGATGTACGTAAAAGCGCCGGCCGCGCTGCCGGAATTTTACGCGGATATCGTGAAGGACGAATTAAATGTGAAGGAAGTCGTGTTTACGGATGATGTAAGAGCCTTCAGCTCGTATCATTTCAAGCCTCAGATGAAAACGCTGGGACCGAAATACGGAAAGCTCTTGAACGCGATCCGCGTGAGCCTTTCGGAGGTGGACGGCAACGACGCCATGGATTCCCTGAACGAATCCGGAGAGCTTAAGCTTCTGGCCGGTGATACGGAAGTGATTCTCGGACGGGACGACGTGCTGATCGAGGCGGCTCAGGTGGAAGGTTACGAGACGGTATCCGATAACGGGATCACGGTGGTGCTGGATACGAACCTGACGCCGGAATTGCTGGAGGAAGGCCTGGTTCGCGAGGCGATCAGCAAGATTCAGACCATGCGTAAGGAAGCGGGTTTTGAGGTGATGGACCACATCCGTGTCTATGTGAAGGACAATGTGAAAATCGAAGAGTTATTTGCCGGGCACAGAGACGAGATTAAAGACGAGGTTCTGGCGGAGGAGATTCTTTTCGGCGAAGCGTCGGGCTGTGTGAAGGAATGGATTTTAAACGGCGAAAAAGTGACCTTGGGCGTAGAAAAAACGAATTAAGATAAGGAGAGTTTCCAATGAGTAAAACGGGCTTTGACAGAGAGCAGTTTAAAAAGAGTATTATTGAAAATGTAAAAAACCAGTACCGCAGGGACTTGGAAGACGCGACGGAGCAGCAGGTGTTTCAGGCAACCGCCATGGCGATCAAGGATGTTATCATCGACGAGTGGATCGCATCGCACAAGATGTTCGAGAAAAATGAAGTAAAAAAAGTATACTATCTGTCGATGGAATTTCTGATGGGCCGCGCGCTGGGCAACAATATTATCAATATTTGCGCCAGAGACGAGGTAAAGGAAGTGCTGGACGAACTGGGCTTCGATTTGAATGTGATCGAAGATCAGGAGAGGGACTGGGCGCTTGGTAACGGCGGCCTGGGCCGTCTGGCGGCCTGCTTCCTGGATTCGCTTGCGACGCTGGGGTATCCGGCGTACGGCTGCGGTATCCGCTACAAATACGGTATGTTCAAGCAGGAGATCCGGGACGGCTATCAGATGGAAGTGCCGGACGACTGGCTGAAAAACGGCAATCCGTTCGAAGTGCGCCGCGACGAATACGCAACCGAGGTTCGCTTCGGCGGTTCCGTCCGTTATGAATATAATGAAGGCGTCGGAAAATATTGTTTCGTGCAGCAGGGTTATCATGCCGTCCGCGCCGTCCCGTATGACCTGCCGGTGGTGGGTTACGGCAACAACGTTGTCAACACCTTACGTATCTGGGACGCGGAACCGGTCAGTACGTTTAATCTGGAATCTTTTGACCGGGGCGAATACGGAAGAGCCGTGGAGCAGGAGAATCTGGCGAGGAATATCGTGGAAGTTCTGTATCCCAACGACAATCATTACGCAGGGAAGGAGCTTCGCTTAAAACAGCAGTATTTCTTTGTTTCCGCCAGTCTTCAGACGGCGGTGAAGAAGCATATGAGGCGCCAGCATGATATTCATGCGCTTTACAAAAAAGTGTGCTTCCAGTTAAACGACACGCATCCCACCGTGGCGGTGCCGGAGCTGATGCGTATTCTTTTGGACGATTATCATCTGCAGTGGGAGACGGCCTGGGATATCACGACGAAGACCTGTGCTTACACGAATCATACGATCATGTCGGAAGCTCTGGAGAAATGGCCGATCGATCTGTTCTCCTGTCTGCTTCCCCGCGTATATCAGATTGTAGAGGAGATTAACCGCCGCTTCGTAGCCGAGATTGAAGCGCGTTATCCGAATCAGCCGGAAAAAGTGGCAAAGATGGCGATCCTGTACGACGGGCAGGTACGTATGGCGAATATGGCGATCGTGGGCGGCTTCTCGGTCAACGGCGTGGCCAGGCTGCATACGGAGATTTTGAAGAATCAGGAACTGAAAGATTTCTATGAGATGTTTCCGGAGAAATTTAACAATAAAACCAACGGCATCACCCAGAGGCGTTTCCTGCTTCACGGCAATCCGCTTTTGGCGGATTGGGTGACGAGAAAGGTGGGCGACGGCTGGATCACGGATCTTCCGAAGATCAAAGGGGTCGAGAGTTATGCGGAAGATGAGGAAGCGAGAAAAGAATTTCGTGAAATCAAATATAAGAATAAACTGCGTCTGGCCGCTTATATTAAAGAAAATAATGGCATTGAGGTGGATCCGAATTCCATCTTTGACGTTCAGGTAAAACGACTCCATGAGTACAAACGTCAGCTGCTGAATATTCTCCATGTGATGTATCTGTACAATCAGATCAAAGATAACCCGGATATGGATATGTATCCGAGGACGTTTATTTTCGGCGCGAAGGCGGCTGCGGGGTACCGCAGAGCAAAATTGACGATTAAACTGATCAATTCCGTGGCCGATGTGGTGAATAACGATCCGGCTGTGAGGGGACGGATCAAGGTGGTGTTTATTGAGGACTACCGGGTGTCCAATGCGGAAATGATCTTTGCGGCGGCGGATGTGAGCGAGCAGATCTCCACGGCCAGCAAGGAAGCGTCGGGGACCGGCAACATGAAATTCATGCTGAACGGCGCTTTGACTCTGGGAACCATGGACGGAGCCAACGTAGAGATCGTGGAAGAAGTCGGTGAAGAAAACGCGTTTATTTTCGGTCTGGGCGCGAATGAAGTCATCAATTATGAGAAAAACGGCGGTTATGATCCCATGGATATTTTCCGCAACGACGAGGGGATCCGTCGGGTGCTGATGCAGTTGACTAACGGGTTCTACGCGCCGGATGATCCGAATCGGTTCCGGGAACTTTATAATTCCCTGCTGACCGGAGACGGCGGACGGGCGGATACCTATTTCATTCTGAAAGATTTCCGTTCTTATGCGGAAGCCCAGAAGCGGGTAGAGGCCGCATACCGTGATACGGAGTGGTGGACGAAAGCGGCGATCCTGAATGTGGCCCGTAGCGGCAAATTCTCTTCGGACCGCACGATTGAAGAGTACGCTCATGATATCTGGCATCTGGAGAAATTAGGAGAGATTACGCTGTAAAGCCGAAGAAAAAGCGATAGCATATCCCGAAAGGAAACGGTATATACTTTTGGGAGAGCTGTCGTTTTTTTGTGTGCGGGGAGGAGAAGGCATGGAAAAAAAGAAGATAAAAATTCTGTGGCTGGCCGTTTTGCTTTTTCTCTTTCCCTATGTGTTTACGTTAATCTATCATGGGAAAGCGGACCCGATCTCCGAGGAATTGCCGAAAAGCGGCCGGAGCGTTCTTCTGGCGGACGGGAAGACCCTGGTGGATCTGGAGCAGTTTGTCCTGTACATGGCGGCGGCGCAGATCCCGGAAGATTACGGGGCGGAGGCGTTAAAGTGCCAGGCGGTTCTGGCCAGGACCTATTTATATCGGGAAATGGGGGAGGAGCGGACGATCGAAGCCGGGGAGCTGGGGGCCGCTTATCTGGATGAAGCCGGGATGGAGAAACTGTGGGGCAATCGGTATTCGGAAAATAGAAGGAAATACGAGGAGGCGGTCCTGGCAACGGAGGGACAGACCCTCCGTTACGAGGGGGCGTATTTGTCCGGTGTGTTTCATCGGATCAGCGCGGGGACGACGAGGGACGGCGGCGAGGCGTTTCCTTATCTGAAGGCCATGGAATCGCCGGAAGATATTCAGGCGGAGGGCTATTTAAGCGTTCGCACGCTCTCGTTTTCGGAAGCGGCGAAAGCGTTGGCCGCTCAGGCGGGAGGCGGTTTTTCGCTGTCTTCGGAAACGCTTCTGTCGCAGCTTCAGATCGTAAAGCGGGACGGCGCCGGTTATGTGGAGGAAGTGCTGGCAGGGGTGCGCACGTTCTCCGGGGATGAGATTGCTTCGGCATTCGGTCTTCCTTCGCCATGTTTTAGTTGGGAAGAATACGGGGGGAATCTTCGAATTACCTGTAAAGGTCAGGGTCATGGATACGGTTTAAGCCAGTGGGGAGCTAAGATAAAAGGAGAAAACGGATATACATATCGGGAGATTTTGAGCTTTTATTTTCCCGGTGCAGAAATTCCATAATCTGTCCGTATAAGCCCCGGTAATTGGGTAAAAATATTACCGAGGTGATAATCGTGAAGAAAAACAAAACGCTTTTAGCTGTATTATTGGGATGTGTGCTGGCGGCTACGGCTGTGGCCGGGGGAATCGCCTGGAACGGCAGCCGGGATAATCGGGAAGGTACCCAAGAAGACCCGATCAGCCTGGAGCAGCCTACGGGAGATTACCTGTGGAACACGCCCACGAAGGAACCGAAAACGACGGACGGGGATGAGGATACGGCGAAAGAAGAGACGACAACTGAAACAAAAGAAGAGACGGAACCCGTCACGGAGCCTGTGACGGAAGCGCCGGAAGAGACGGTGCCGGAGGAGGAAGCCCGGCCGGAGGAAACGGAAGGGGCCGAGGTTGGTATGGACGAAGCGCTGGCGTTGAATTTCAGCCCGGATTCAAAGCTGGCCTGGCCGGTGCAGGGTGAGGTGATCAAGGAATTCAGCGTGGATTCTACGGTCTATTTCCCCACGTTGAAACAATACAAGACAAACCCGGCCGTTCTGGTGCAGAGCCCGGCGGGAACCAATGTAGCTGCGGCAGCCGACGGGCTCGTGACGGCGGTGGGAAGCAACGAGGAGATCGGAAATTTTGTCACGATGGATCTGGGAAACGGTTACTCACTGACTTACGGTCAGTTGGCGGAAGTGAGCGTTACCCCGAATCAGTATGTAACGGCCGGGAATCCTCTGGGGATTCTGTCTTCACCGACAATTTATTATGTGGTGGAGGGAGACAACCTGTATTTCAAGATGACAAAAGACGGAAATCCCGTCGATCCGCTGGATTATCTGCAATAAAAAAACCGTCCCAAAACGGACAAACGTTTTGGGGCGGTTTTTGACGGTCCAAGATATCGTTTCATGAGGACGTTTTCCGTCGCTGCCGGCTTAAGAAACTGTTGGAATAAGCTTTTTCCCAGGTGACTTCTCTGCCGAACCAGTCCGGCGGGAGGAAGTTTTCCGCGCTTTTTTGGTCGGGAAATTCTACTTCTATCAGAGTCAGACCTTCAAAGTCGCCGTGAAAACAATCCAGTTCGGCGATCAGGGAACCGGCCAGCGGAATTCGGTAACGGGTTTTTGTCAGGATAAGGCCGTCGGCTTTGGTTTTCAGGTGTTCATAGGCTTCCCGGTTCAGCGGAAGATTGTATTCTTCTCTGGCCAGGAAGCCTTTTCCTTTATAAGTGAGATAGAAGCTGTCGTCTTCTTTTCGCACCCGCAGGACCGGATCAATACAAAGATACGCCTGTTCCAGTTCGCTGCGGGAGTTTTGTTCCCAGTCCGGCGGGAGGAAGCGAGGAAGATATTTACGCTCGATTTCCATAAAACCACATCCTTTCGGTAGTTCGTTCTGCGCAGATGCCGGCTGTTTTGCCAGGCGGCGGTATCTTTATCTTACGGTGGAATGGGGAGGAATGCAAGCATAAAATCCAAGAGAAAAGTAATAAAATTCACTGGAAAAAAGTAACAAAAATGGAAAAAGTGTTACTTAAGTGGACAAATAAATAATATATGTCCATTGTGTAAAATAGGAACTTGTAGTATAATGCAGCAAAACCGGAGATACCGGTTTATAAAAGGATAGAGGGGAGAAACGACATGTCCAGATTATTTGAACGCATTTTGGATGCCAGGTTCAGCCGGAGAAATTTTCTGAAAACTTCCGCTGCCGCGACGGCGGCCGTAGCCGGTTTATCTCTGGCCGGATGTGCCAAGTCGGATCTGAGCACAACGACGACGGCGGCGGCAGATACGACTGCCGCGGGAAGCGCCGCAGCCAAAACTACGGAGGCGGATACGGAGGCAGCCGGTACGGAAGCCGTGAAGGAACATGATCCGGTAGAAGATATCGAGGGAAAAGGGGAATGGAAGACGGCGGCCTGTTGGAACAACTGCGGCGGCCGATGCCTGAATAAAGCTCTGGTAGTGGACGGCGTCGTGGTACGCCAGAAGACCGACGACACCCATCCGGACAGTCCGGATTATCTGCAGCAGAGGGCCTGTGTGCGCGGCCGTGCCCGCCGGTACGAAGTGTATGCGCCCGATCGTTTGAAAAGCCCGATGAAAAGGAAGAGCTGGCAGCCGGGCGGCAAAGATTTTCACGGAGAACTCAGAGGGATTGACGAGTGGGAAGAGATCACCTGGGAAGAAGCGTTTAAGTATGTGGCCGATGAAGTGAAGCGGATCGCGGATACCTATGGTCCCCGTTCCCTGTTCGCGACCAGCGCCGGGGACGCTTCCCGGATCTTAAACGCGGTCGGCGGGTGCCTTTTAACGGACGGCACGCTGTCTTGGGGTTCCTGGTATGAGGGGCCGGATTACTTCGGTATGGAAGATGGTTTCGGCGAGTACAGTACGAACGACCGTCTGGATTTGAGAAATTCCGAATTGATTGTGATGTTCGGTTCCAATCCGGCCTGGTCTTCGGGCGGAAGTCCGACTTACAGCTTTTTGCAGGCGAAAAAAGCCGGCGCGAAGTTCGTTGTGATCGACCCGATCTATACGGAAACGTGCGCGACGATGGAAGCGCAGTGGATCCCGATTCATCCCGGCACCGACCATGCTTTGCTGCTGGCGCTGGCTTACGTGATGCTTGAGAACGATGAAGAGAAGAAGTTAATCGACTGGGATTTCTTAAATGCCTGCACGATCGGCTTTGATGCGGAACATCTGCCGGAAGGCGCGGATCCGAAGGATAATATTAAAGATTACATATTGGGAACCTACGACAATACGCCGAAAACGCCGGAGTGGGCTTCCGAGATCACGGGTGTGGATGCTTCCGTCATAAAGGAACTGGCTCTTTCCATGGGCAAAGACGTGAAGGTGGCTCTTTTGACCGGCTGGGCGCCGGCCCGTACTCACAATTCCGATTCCATGCCTCAGATGTTTATGACGCTGGGCGCGATGGGCGGCCACATGGGACGTTCCGGCCATATGACCGGCGTTAGCTGTCATTACGGCGCCGGAAACGGAGGCAAGAACCTGGTGGGCGCCGGCGGAACCGGAATCTCTATGAACAAGGATATCTTCAAGAACACGGTGGGCGAAGTGATTTCCCAGAGCGAGATGTGGGACGCGATCTGCCGCGGGAATTATGTATCCGGTGACGGCGAGACGACGGATATCGACGTAAAGCTGATTTATCACGGCGGTACCAACGCGCATCTTCAGACGATGCCGGGTATTAACCGGGGTATCGAGGCGCACAGAAAGGTCGAGTTTGTTGTCAGCCAGACAACCTTTTACAATACCAGCGCCAAGTATTCGGATATCGTATTGCCGGTTAATTCCATGTGGGAGCGCAGGGACGGCTGGATGGGCGGCGGCAACCGTGAAATTCTGGTCAACGCGCCGCAGTTGATCGAGCCTTTGTGGGATTCCAAGAGCGACCGGGAAGTGGTGGTCGGCGTCCTGGCGGCTATGGGAATCGAGGAGAAGGAAGCGTACAGCCTGAGCGCGGAAGCCGGGTGGTTTAACCGGTATTTCGGCGCCTGGACCTATGACAAAGACGGCGAGACCCGCATCCCGCTGGTAACGATTACCCAGGAAGATATCGACAATTCCGGTGTGAAAGATGAGCTGGAAGCGGCCGGCATCGAAGTAAAGCCTCAGGAAGGCGTGGTTGACTACAAGAAATTTGTGGAGGACGGCGTTTACACGGTGGAGAGAAAAGAAGGCGACAATTACGGGAGCATCGCTTACAAGGCGTTTCGGGACGATCCGGAGGCCAATCCGCTGGAGACGGAATCCGGTAAGCTGGAGATCTACTGCAAAGCGCTGCAGGATGCGGTCAACGGATACGGTTATACGAAGATCAACGCGTATCCGAGCTACAATCCCTGCCTGGACGGCTATGAGCAGATGAAGGCGGACGGCAAATACGAGTTCCAGGTTATCAACTCTCATTACATGAGACGGTCCCACACGATTTTGGATAACGTAAAAGTCATGCGGGAAGCTTTCCCGAATCCGGTGCTGATCAGCGCCGAGGATGCGGCGGCCAAAAACATCAAGGACGGCGATACCGTGCTGCTTACCAGCGAACACGGGAAGACGTTACGAAACGCCTGCGTGACCGAGACGATGATGCCCGGCGTGATCAGCGTGCTTCACGGCTGCTGGGAAGATCTGGATGAAGAAACCGGCATTGACCGCGCCGGCGCGGACAACATCCTGACGGGACAGATCTGCACGGGCCAGAGAATCTGCGCCTGGAACAGCACGCTCTGCAACATGGAGAAGTACAGCAAAGATGCGTTGGATGAAGACGTCAACATGAACAGCCGTCTGATCGAATTTTAAGGAGGGGGAAAATGGGAAGAAAAGCATTCTATTTTGATATGACCGCCTGCATCGGTTGTAAGACCTGCCAGATGGCATGTAAAGATAAGATGGAGCAGGATTATGAACCCGGCGTATTCTACCGCCATGTGGATACTTATGAGACGGGCAAATATCCGAATGTGGGGCGTTATAACCTGTCCTTCGGCTGTAACCACTGCGAGAATCCGGCCTGTGTGGCGAGCTGCCCGACCGGCGCGATGTATAAGTCCGAGGACGGAACGGTTCAGCACGACGACAGCGTGTGCATCGGCTGCGAAACCTGTGTGGAGTCGTGCCCCTACAAGGCGCCGCATTTGATTGCGTCTCTCGGTATCGTACATAAATGCGATGCCTGTCGTGATCGCACGGAAAAAGGAGAAAATCCCATGTGCGTGGACGCCTGCGTGATGCGCGCCCTGGATTTCGGCGAGTACGACGACCTGACGGCGAAGTACGGCGACGATCTGGTGAGCGATTTGAGCGTTTTGCCGGATTCGTCCATGACCACGCCGAATCTCCTCATCAAGGCCCGCGAAATTGCGGTGTCGGAGGATGCGAAGCAGATGATGGTATAGAGGTTAAAAAGGTTTTCGAATGGGCAGCGGGGCGGTTAAGCTCCGCTGTCTTTTTGGATTCGAGAATTCGTCGGATTTGTTGCGTGTTGGCTGGAAACCGGGTATAATGTCAATAGATATGTTATGAAATGTTTTATAAAGAAAGAGAGGATTAGATGGCAAGACATAGCGAATTTAAAATTACAAAAACTGTTGTATTACGCACAGGGATGTTTTTTGGCGGTAGCGGGTGCCCCTCTTTTTCTGGAAGATATTCTGGCGTGGCAGCACGGGCCGGTCGTCGAACCCGTTTATTATCAATATAAAGGTTACGGGTCAGGCGGCATCTTTCAGAAGGAGTATATTATACAGTGAAACGGTTACGTCAGAAAACGAAATTTCCCGAGATTTCAGCATCGTTTCAAACAGAAAAACCAGGGATGTGGTTCGGTACAGCATCTCTGGCTTTACTGGGAGCAGTAGCCGAAACGTGCGGGCCTGGAAACGATATCTTACGATCAGCTAAATTTTCAACCGAACGGAGATATTGTAATTACAAAAGATAGCACAAGGGACACTTCATATAAAGGAGTGTCCTTTTCGGCGTCTTAGAGAATTTGTAAGGACAGTTGGATATGATAAATTTGTAGGAACAACTAAATATATTGGAGGAAACTACAATAAAATCATTATTTGAGCAATTCGGCGGTACATACCAAAAGGAAAGTGATTATGAAATTCCTAATTTAAAAATGTCAGAAACGGGACATTTTGAAATTGGTATATGTGGGCACGGCATTTATATTTTTTACAACGAAGGGTTTTCAAACTACGGGGCGGGCTGTCAAAGAGTTTATTTACACCGGGATGAATATTATCCAACGGTGCAATAAGGTTTGCTTTTGCGGCAATCTTTTGCTTTATAAAGAAGCTAAATTGAGAATTTAAGATTTTTAACTGGGTACGTGTATTGTCCATATCTGAATATTGGCGCAGTTCAGCCCAGTTGTCAAGAGTATAGCTGGCAATTTTTCGGGCGTCTGCCGGGCCAGATTTGATTTTGCGCAGGGAGTTGTTTCCAAAATTTTTGATCAGATGTGGATTAACAACGGAGACGAACAATCCGGCTTCGGACAGAGCCTTAAACATGGGATCGTGGTATCTGCCGGTACATTCCATCACAATTTTGGTGGAACCCTCTAATGAACCAAGGTAATCCGCAAGTTCATTGAGGTTCTGGGAAGTATGGGAAACATCAATATCAGAACAAAAGCAGTCAGAGCGCTTGTTTTGGAAACCATCCGGATCGCCAGTACCTTATGGCAGGTGTTTAAGCGCAAAGAGTTGGCGACTAAAAATGCGGAACTGACCGAGGATTTGGGGCTTGACCCGATGGAACTGTTTGCAGAGCGGCAGGCGGTTCGGCCCGCATACGAGAAGGGCGACTGCTGGCCCGGCAGCGCCAGCGGGCGCGGCAGATCGAGAAAGCACCCCCGGAAGAAACACGCAGACGGCGAGAGATAACGAACGGGCGGCGGGCCGTTATGGCCTCGCCGCCTATAAGGTCGATATTTTATAAAAGCTCAGTTAAGCAGCTCGCTCTCCAAATCCTGCAGCATGAGATCCAGCGCGGTGATGCCGCCCTCGGCAGTGTACCACACGGTAGGGTGAGCCAGATAGACGATGTTGCCGTTCTTGTAGGCATCAGTTTCCATCACCAACTCATTTTCCATGATCTCTTGGGCCAGCTTGGCTCCGTCGGTGCCGATGGCAGCGTCACGATCCATGACGAAGATATACTCGGGAGCCTTCTCCACAATGAACTCAAAGGAGGCCTCGTTGCCATGGGTGGAGGTGTCAATGTTGGCGTCCAGGCCGATGTTAGTGAAGCCGATCTCCCGGCCAATCATGGAGCAACGGCCGTCATTGCCCAGCACATTGTAGCTGCCGCTGGTGACCAGTCCCACGATAGCAGTCTTGTCGGTGGCAAATTCGGACAGGGCGGTAATACGCGCGTCAAAATCGGCCATCAACTCGTCCACCTTGTCCTCCAGGCCAAACATGGAGGCAATGGTGGTAGCATTCTGCCGCACGCTTTCCGCTACGCCAAGCTCGGCATCCGTGGACAGATAGACCACAGGCGCGATCTCGCTGAGGGCGTCATAGCTGGAAGCCAAGCGGCCGCCGATGAAGATGACGTCCGGCTCGCAGGCCATGACGGCTTCCAGATCGGCTTCCTTGATGGTGCCCAGGTTGGCGATATCGTCGTTGATGTAGTCCTGAAGATACTCCAGGCTGGTATCGGCGGTGCCCACGACCCGGTCGCCCACGCCTAAGGCATTCAGAATGTCCAGGGAAGCCATGTCCAAAATGGCGATACGTTGGGGATCGTAGGGTACTTCCAGCTCCGCCGTCTCCTTGTTGGCATTGAGGATGGTAATGGTCACAGACTCAGAGATCTCATTGTTCTGGGTTTCATTATCAGTCTGGCTGCTGACGCTGCCGCCAAGAGACGAAGTGTCTTCGGAAGAATCGCCGCCGTTCTGTGCGGAACAAGCCATGAGGCTCAGGGTCATTACGCCGGCCAGTGCAAGAGAAAGCATTTTTTTCATATTCATGTTTGGTTACTCCTTTTCTAAAAAGTACTGAAAATATGGTTTCATAACGGTTAATAGTAGATGGACAATGGTTTTCCCGCAATGTTGAGGATTTCAAAGTCCACCTGATAAATCTGGGACAGGTTCTCTTTTGTCATCACCTCCTCTACAGTACCAAATTTTGCGATCTTTCCGTCCTTGAAGGCACAGATGTAATCGGAATAAAATGCTGCATAATTGATCTCATGCAGCACCAAAATCACCGTCTTTCCCAGTTCATCGCAGAGACGACGGACGATTTTCATCATGTTGGTGGCGTGGTAGATATCCAGGTTGTTGGTAGGCTCGTCCAGAAGCACATACTCGGTGTCCTGGGCGATGACCATGGCGATCATGGCTCGCTGCCGCTGGCCGCCAGAGAGCTCGTCGATAAAACGATCCTGAAATTCTTCCAGCTCCATGTAGGCAATGGCCCGGTCGATAATCTTCTGATCCTCCGGGGTGACCCGGTTGCCTGAATAGGGAAAACGCCCGAAAGTCACCAGCTCCCGTACAGTCAGCTTCATCTGGATATTGTTGCTTTGGGTCAGAATTGCCAGGCGCTTGGAAAGCTCCTTGCTTTTCCATTGGCCGATGTCCTTGCCCTCGAAGTCTACCAATCCGCTGTCATGGGCGATCATGCGGGAGATCATACCCATGACGGTGGACTTGCCCGCGCCGTTGGGGCCGATGAGAGAGGTCACCTTCCCCTTGGGGATGGCAAAGGTTATGCCGTCTACCACGGTTTTTCCGTTATACTGTTTTGTCAATTTTTGTACATGCATGGTCACACCTTCTTTCTTGTTAGGAGGAGATAGAGGAAGTAAAGGCCGCCGCCCACAGTAATAAACACGCTCACCGGTACAGAGTAGGAATACACATGTTCCACGATGAGCTGCCCGCCTACCAATACGATCATACCGAACAGCGCCGAGCCCAGCACCAGCTGGGTGTGCCGGAAAGTCTTGAGCAGCTGGCGGGACAGGTTGGCGATGATGAGTCCCAAAAAGGAGATGGGTCCCACCATGGCAGTGGCCGCGGCGATGCAGAGGGTCACGCCCAGCAGAAGGCGGCGGATGCAGCGGTCGTAGTCCACCCCCAGGTTGATGGCCTGCTCCTTGCCCAAAGTCAGTACATCCAGCAGGGAAAACTCTTTTCGCAGTGCGAAGATGACGGCTGCCAAAAGGATCAGGGAAAAAACAATGATCTCGGAATTGATGTTGCTGAAGCTGGCCGTCAGGGTGTTCAGCAGGCTGTCATACTCGTTGGGGTCCATCACCCGGGTCAGGGTGGTCTGGATGCTGCCGAAAAAGGAGGTCAGAACCGTGCCAACCAGCAGCACATAGAGCACATTGTGCCTGGTCTTTTTGAAGATCCAGCTGTAGATAACCGTGGCGGCAATGCCCATGAGTACTACATCCACCGCAAAAGACAGATTAGCATTGGAAGCCACCACGCTGGCAGATCCCAGGAAGAACACCACCGCCGTATGGATGAGGGTGTACAGGGAGTTCATGCCCAGCAGGCAGGGGGTCACGATGGTGTTGTTGATGATGGACTGAAACACCAGCGAGGCGCCGCCGATGGAAAAGGCGGTAATGAGCATAACGATGAGCTTGGGTATTCGAATCTTTATGGCATAGGTCAGGAGTTTGGGATGGGAAAAGTTGACCTCCACCAGCATATAGCCCGCCGCACACAGCAGCACAATTGCCATAAGAATCAGAAGCTTACGTCGGTTAGTCCGAGCAGTATGGGTATTCATTGATCCGCGCCTCCCTTCAAATTTGGCATTACGGAGCAGCAGCTTGTTCCGGCACTGCCAAGGCGAATCGCTTTTCGTCCATGCTTAAGGCGATAAAACAGCAACGCAATGAAGATGAGGCTCCCCAGAATACCTACGATCAATTCAATGGGTAATTCATAGGGGAAGATCGCCACCCGGCCGATCATATCACACACCAGCACGAAGATGGCGCCGAACAGGGCGGTGTCCACCAGCGTACCCCGAATCTTGTCGCCTTTGTACATGGCCACCACATTGGGAACGATAAGTCCTATGTAAGAAATAGAGCCAACCACTACCACGATGCTGGCGGTAATCATGGCGGCGATGGTGAGCCCGGAAAAGAGAACCAGGTTGTAAGGTACACCCAGATTCTTTGAGAAATCCTTCCCCAGTCCCACAATGTTGAAATGGTTGGCGAAGACGAAGGCCAGCACCACCAGCGGAACCGTCAGCCAGACGATCTCATACCGGCCTTTCAGTACCAGCGAGAAATGGCCTACCAGCCAGGAGGACAGAGCCTGGGTCATTTCGTATTTGTAGGCCAGATAGTTGGTGACGCCGCCGATAACATTGCCGAACATGATGCCCACCAGAGGGACCATCGCCACATCCTTGAACTGGATGCGCTGGATGAACCAGACGAAGATCCAAGTACCCAGGATCGCTGTGGCGAAGGCAAAGATGGCCCGGTTCCACAGGGTGGAGGCCGGCATGAACAGCAGTGCCAACAGGATGCCGAACTGGGCTGAGGAAATAGTGGCACCCGTTGTGGGGGACACAAATTTGTTGCTGCACAGCTGCTGCATGATGAGTCCCGCCACGCTCATACCGATGCCGGTGCATAGGATGGCCAGCAGGCGAGGCAGCCGGGAGATCAGGAAAATCTCCAGCTGCTCAAAATTGCCTGCCAGTAGTTCGCCGGGTGTCAGGTCAATCACGCCCATAAACAGTGAACAGCAGGACAATATAAGCAGTAGAGCAGAAAGAATAATGGTAGATCGATACGGTCTGATAAAATCCGCTCCCTTCTTTTATGTGGTTAGCAATAACTAACCGCATTCTGTAAGCAATGCGCAGCGGCGATTGGACTTACCATGTATCACGCACTGCGCATTGTGAGCTTATTATAGTACATGGAGTTAGTTATGGCAACTCGTGAAAATGATGATTTTTGTGAGAATGTTTTATGAATTTTCGTTATTTTTTTGTATGGATCATGTTTTACCTGCCTTTATTCCATTTTCTTCAGACTTATCTTTCCCAAAATCCATTGTCAGCAAGTATGCAACGGAAAATGGATTCCCCAATATCCAATTTTTCGTGGATAAGTGACAAACAGGCTTCCAACAGCCGGAAAGATATAACAGCATAATTATTTTACTTTAGGATTCATAGAAAAACCTCCTCTAATACCATAGAATTAAAAAAGTGGGATAAAATCCATAGGATCTTATCCCACTTCAACAATCAATTGATTGCAAGTCCTCTGACAAGCATATAAAGATATTTAACATTTTTCCTGAAAAAGTCACCCCTTATTTTTACCGTGTTCAAAATTTAATAAAAGTCAATTATTGCATTTTATTCATCAATAATGCAAAACATTCACTTCACTTTTATAGATTGAGTGAAAAAGCGATATGGCTACTTTCCGGTATCCATGTCGCTTTTTGTGGTTAACTGTAAGATATATTCGTTACAATGGAAATAAATTTTTTTAAAAGAGGGTTTTGAGAACTTTTCTTAAAAAAGATACCATAGGATAAAGGTTCGCCGTCTTTTAAGGGAATCCCGCGGATATC
>JAAWBX010000041.1 GCA_022792885.1 Lachnospiraceae bacterium | reverse complement strand
CTTCGATCGGCGTACTCCACAGTACGCCTCACTCATCTGCCTGGAAGATCGGGCCATCGGCATCGGTCAGGGTCGGAGAGTCGAAAAGGAATAAAATTCAGTCCCTGCCAGGCACTTGAGCGACGCGTACTGGACGTACGCGAAGTGAAAGTAACACAGCAGGGGCTGAATTTTATCCTTTTTCGACCGTGTGTGTCCTTGTCAAGCGACGGTAAAGTTGACAGAACATATTTTTCCGCTTTATCAGGATGAGAAACAAAAGGAAATTTATTATCAAAGGAGATGGCGTTTTTTCCTGAGATTTCTATTTGTGGGAGGCATGATTAGCTTTGTCTCTTTTTTGACAGCTTGTTGGCCGGTTTGGACGGAATATGGGAGGGGAATGATTCTTTTTCTCATAGTTTTGTACATGATGTTTGTCTTTTTTATATATTTTTGCGGGTGGCCATGGGAAAGAAGACAGATTGTCCGAGAGGTTAAAATGCTGGAGTTTTTTGAAGTGTTCTGTGTTGCGTTGCTATTCCCATATTTTGACGATTGGTTTATTCAAATGGGCGTTAATCGAATGATAGGAGGGGCGTTGGGAGCGATTACAGTTATTATGGTATTATTCTGGAGTAGTGTTTTGGTAGGGAAAACAGGAATGATACTTGGGAAAGCCTGGCGGAATAAATAAGATATAAAAGCAGGCAATTCTTTTCGGGATAGTATCGTGAAGATTTTGTCTGGATTCCGGTAGTGATGAAAGGACTGATTTGATAGAACAGTATGTCATGGTTTCGAATAAATAATTGCCGAGTATCAAGAAAAATGGCGAGATTGTATAATAGGAATTAAAAGCACTTTTTAACGGAAGGAGTATAGGAAATGGGAAAATGGGATACCGATGAAGGAGTGCAACTTATGAGACCCTGGACTGTGCTTGGAGTAGTGCTGACTCAAGTGATAATCGTGTTTTTGTTTTTTACAGAAGATAAGAGTTTTGTGATGAAATTGATTCCGCTTTTTGAAATAGATATGCTGGATAATATTATTGATGAATGGTCTCTTAATCGGGCGGTTTTTAAAAAGAAAAAATGGTGGATCCGTCTGGGGAGCTCATGCGCATATCTGCTTCTTTATTATGGATATTATATATATATTAGAGGGGATTTTTCGATATTCGGTATCGTGTTCCATGAAGTAGTAATGCAAGGCCTGATTCTGTTTTATATGTTTCTTGTGATAAGAAATCATAGGAAGAAAACCGGATTTGATGAATTGTATGAAGAAGGGGCGCAATGAAAATTATTGCGGTTGTTCGTAAAGGTTTTGAGGGAGAATGGAGTATTCACAAAGGAGAGAGTACCATAAACAATCAAAATAAACAAAAATTATGGAAGGCTTTACATATTTTGAGGAATTCCGGATTTATGGACAGTTTTACGATAGGTTCCGCTGGCGTACGGTGTTCCGCGATCTGAATGGATCGCGGTTTCCCGGAGCGCCGGATAGGGGCGGACGGTCTTTGTCTGCCAGATATTTATAAAATCCCTGCCGTGTTACATTTTACATCCGGCAGTAGAAAGAATAGATGTCAACTAAAATGATATAACATCAAAAAGGAATAAATTCCAGCCCCTGCTAGGCGCTTGAGCGACGCGTATTGGACGTACGCGGAGTGAAAGTAACGCAGCAGGGGCTGAAATGATTCCTTTTTTGACCGTGTGTTCTTGTTAAGCGACGATAAGATTGCGAATTGCACAAAGAAAAATGCATTTTGAGTACAAAATTATGCGTTTTAAATAAAATAGTTGTTATCAGGGGCTATAATTGGTAAAATATATTTAATAAAACAGATTTGTTTTTAATGTTCAATGGAGGAGGGAAAACAAATGAAAAAAGAAGACGTTTATTAGGCATTGTTCTGGGCAGTATGTTGCTGATACAGTAAATATTTGTTAAGGTTTGGAGCGAAAAGGGAGGGCGTTATGAAAAAGAAAAGGGGTATGGTTATAACGGTAGTAATTGTTGCGGTTCTTGCAGTCAGTCTGCTGTTACTGTCCAGGATACGGGATTTGGCAGATCGGACCGAGGATGTCGGGGCGGGAGAAACACAGGGAGTACAGGAAACGCAGGGCGGCGCGGAAACAGAAACACAGGTTGATTTTGGTACCCTGGCCGGGAACGAAGAATCCTGGGCTCAGGAAAGGGAGCGGGAGCAGTCGCTGGCGGAGGAGAAGCAGGCGGAACAGCCGACAGTTTCCGAGGGAAGCTTCTGGATTGTGTTAAATCCGGAGGCCTTTTTCTCACTGAACGAGGAAGTGAGCGGCTGGCGCGGGGGCATTACCTGGAAAGTGACCGACGTATCGATTGTGGATAGCCTGCCGGATTATCCTTCTGCCAAATATACGCAGGCGAACGATCTGTTTTTTCTGAATGAAGAAGGAGGTCTCGCGGTTGAGCGGATCAATTATATTCGCAATGATATTGCCGGGGATGGGGGGCTTCTCGGTCAGGAACCGGCGGAGGCGGAACTGGCGATTTTGCTGGTAGAGCTGGAGGTTTCCAGTGATTTATCCTATGAGTTTGATTTTGAATACCCTCTGGAAGCCATCTGGTTTGAGGAAAAAGAGGGACAGACCTGCTGTACTTTTGTGAATGGAATGTTTCAGGAGGAGGGAATTGGTCTGTATGGTCCCTGGGGAGAAGGAATGCCTTTCTACATCAGCGCGGCGGACCGGAACGGATCGGAGGGGGATCCCAGTCATTTTCTCTTCTATAAATTACAGCCGGGGGAAACGCTTTGTTATCAGGCGGCGTTTCTGGTAGACCGGAATACATTGGGCAATACCTGGCTGAGCAGGGTTCAGAGTATGGATGATTATCTATATTATGATGTGAAGCCCTGTTTTTTACCGGTAGGGCAATTATTGGCGGCAGAAGGGGGAACGGAATGAAACGAAAAAGCGGATTTTCGGAATCTCAGGTGTCGTCGTCTGCCGTCAGGCAGAGCGTCTTTCGGATTGAGCGCCGAAGGGCGTTTCGTTCGAAAGGCTTCTGGCTTGCTCTGCTGATCGGCTGCGCATTGGCTTTGTCCGATTCCTGGGTACATTTTCAACGGGTGCAGCTGGGGAGGGCCTATGAAATTCAGAAGGCTCTTGACTGGTATGATCCTTCTACTGCGTTCTCTCAGTGGATTGGAGCAGGGGTGGAATGGCAGGCGGTCGTATTTTATCTGATTTTTCCGATTTTGGCGGTGCTTCCTCACGGGACCAATTATTATCAGGATCGAAAAAGCGGGTATCTGAAAAATATTTTGCAAAGAACCGATAAAAGAACTTACCTGCGGGCAAAATACGGAGCGGTGTTCCTGTCCGGCGGAACCGTGGTTTTGATTCCGCTTTTGTTGAATTTTTTTCTGCTGACTTTATATATGCCGATGCGGACGGCGGATCCGCTTGCGATGCTGGCGGGTCCTTCCAGCCCCTGGGTACAACTTTGTTATTCCCATACGTTTTTGTACACGGTGATCTATTGGGTACTTCCTTTTGTGACGGGAGGGCTTTTTGCAACGGTTTCTCTGATTATGGGGCGATTGGTGGATTTTTATTTTACCGTTTTAATTGCTCCTTTCGTTCTTGCTATTCTGTTGTACAATTTTGCAGTTCCTCTGAATATGAACGGAATTGCTCCCTTTTATTTTCTTCAGATCGGAATGAGCTTTGGAAATAATCCCTGGTTGATTCCGCTTCTCATGGTACTTCTTTTGATTGCCGGTTTATGGGGGTTTTTGCGAAAGGGGTGCCGGGATGAAATTTTTTAAATTTCTTTTGTATGATCTGAGGCAGGGGTTTCGTTATAATCGCATAAAATATGCGGCTGCGGCTGCCGCTTCCGCCTGCACGCTGATCTGGTTTGGCCTGAGCCTGAATATGGGTTATCGATATGGATTTATTCAGGATATTCCTTCTTTTACGGATGTGGCGGTTTATCTGCTTCGGGGAACTCCGCCTTATGATCCGGGATATGGGCAATATATTCTGCCCGTTATCTGGCTGCTTCTGCAGACGCTGCTGTTTTTTATCACGGCCTATTATCCAAGACAGGATATTTATCAATTTGGGCAGCAGATCTTTCTGCGGGCTTATAAAAAGACAAGCTGGTGGTACAGTAAATGTATCTGGTGTGCGGCGAGCGTGGCAGTATTTTATCTTATGATCTTCGGGGTTGCGGCCGTAGGGTGTCTCTGCCTGAGAGGAACTTTTGCACCGGTCTTTTCAGAAGAGCTGGCTTCTTATTGTTATGGAGGTGTTTTTTCCGATGTCACATTCGGTCAGCTCTGGGTGTTGTTGGCGGGGCTTCCGTTTGCGGTTTCGCTTGGTATGTGTCTGTTTCAGATGATGTTGAGTTTTTTCGTGGAACCGGTGGTCAGTTATTTGGTCGTGATCGGTATTATGGCGGCTTCTACATATATGACAGAGCCCTGGATGATCGGAAATTATTCGATGGTTCTGAGGTCTGCCTGGATCCGGCCGGATGGGGTTGACACCGGGGCGGGTTTCTGTCTGGCGGCCGCAATCGGAATATTTTCGATCATGATAGGAGCATGGCGAATGAGAAAGTATGATATTTTAGCGAAAGGATAAAGGAATGTATATTGAGTGTCAGAAGATAGAA
Source organism: Lachnospiraceae bacterium (assembly GCA_022792885.1). Classification (GTDB taxonomy): domain Bacteria; phylum Bacillota; class Clostridia; order Lachnospirales; family Lachnospiraceae; genus JAAWBX01. Next base: position 8,884 of record JAAWBX010000041.1, on the reverse strand, counting down.
AAAGAGATTCGCGGAGTCACGGTACTGCATGATATTGACGCGAGGTTTGAAGCCGGGATTATCTATGGCCTCTGGGGAAAGAACGGCTGCGGGAAGACCATGCTGATGCGGATTTTGAGCAATTTGATCCACCCTACAAAAGGAAAGGTGATCGTAGACGGCAAAGAGTTGGGGAAGAATTGCGGCTATCCGGTCAGCATCGGGGCGTTGATTGAGAACCCTGCTTTTTTGAACGATTACACCGGTTTTGATAACCTTTGGACTTTGGCGTCGATTCAGGGGCGCGTTGGTCCGAAAAAAGTACGGAGAGCTATTCGGATGGCCGGGCTGGATCCGGATGATAAAAGGAAGTATCGCAAATATTCTCTTGGCATGAAGCAAAGGCTGGGGATTGCCTGTGCGATTATGGAGGAACCCGAGATTGTGATTCTGGACGAACCGATCAATGCGATTGACGAGAACGGCGTAAAGCAGGTACGGGAAATCTTAAGCGAACTGAAGGAAAGAGGAACTCTGGTAATTATTGCCTGCCATGATAAAGAAGAGATGTCGCTTCTGGCCGATGAGATTTATCTGATGTCGGAGGGAACGATTGTTCGGCATGTGAGAAAGGAGGAGGAGGATGGATGGAAATAAGAAAAAGATAATAAAATGGACGGTATTCATGATTTTTCTGGCGGCGTATATGATGCGAATCTATTGTGTCGGGCTTCCGTATCGCAAATATACGACGGCGTATTATGATATTGGGGAGACTTTTACGGAATGCGGATTGGAGTTTACCGTGAACGGCTGGGAGAAGCTTTCTCTGGAAGAGTTTGAAACTTTGTATGGGGAGATAAATCCGGCAGATCATGCTTATTATAAAGAGATGGATGAGATTTTTTATGTGGTAAGCTATACGGTGTCGAATCCGACGGACGAGGATTTATATTATGAAAGGATGGCAATTGAGTTACAGGGGAAGACCTGGTCCGTCCAGGGAGCTCAGTCTTTGAATCGGGTGTTGGGGGAAGAAGCAATGACGATGGATGTGAAGGCAGGCGATACAAAGAATTTCCTGTACGCGTACCAGACGCTGTCGATTGCTTTTGGGAGAAATTGGGAACGGGCTATGAAAGAGCCCTGTTACCTGGTTTTTTCTCTGGAAAGCGAAAAACGGATGATTCCCCTGACTGAAGAGGCGCGGAGTATTGAGAATAGAATGCTTAAATCTTCTTCCGAAAGGGGGGGGTCATGGAGAGTGAATAAAAAAGATATAAAAGAGGAGAGTACCATAAACAATACAAATAAACAAAAATTATGGAAGATTTTACATATTATATTGATTATAATATGCCAGGGGATATTTGTTTGGATGTATAATAGATATAGGGAGAGTCTTAGGGAGGGGATTTATTTTTCCGCTTCGTTTGGAATGTTGTTTATGGTCGCAGTATTAAGTTTTTTTACTCCTGAAATAATTCGTATGCAATGTCAGAAATTTGCAATAAGTCGGAAGAAAAGCGAAATGATATGGAGAGCGATTCTTTTCATATATATTGTTATCGGTTTTTTTCGGCGAGTATATATGGATATGAGATGCGGGAATTTCCCTGGCTATTGATTGTATATACGGAATTGATTTTTTTGTATGATGTGATGCTTATTATGAAATGGGAGGGGAGCGATTGATATTTGCTATACATTTTGATGAAAAAGATTGCAGAAGGTTGAGAGGAATGGGAAAGGAGGGGGACTTATGAGGTTTGTCAATGTGTTTCGGCAGGTAGAAAACATGGAGCGGGAAGACCAGTATCCCTGGAGGTGGTCTGTTCTGGTCATAGCGTTGGATCTGGTGTGGTGCCTGCTGACAGGGCTTCTTTTTGAAGCGTATGCACCGATTTTGATGGTAGGATTTCATTTTTGTCTGATATGGATATCCGGTCTGGTGGGATTTTATCGGAATCGGTGGTTTTTTAGCGAGGATTATGAGCGCCCCTGTTTCAGGAAGCAAGGGCTGGTCAGTATTCTTTGCCTGTGTCCGATCATGCCGATGATTGTGTTGGCTTCACGGGGGATTTTGGACGGTCTGTGTAAGACCCTGATCGGAATGTTTTTCTGTCTGGTATCTTATGGATTTGCGGCGTCGTTAGGGGAGAGGAATCGAGACAATCCGTATGGGGCGGCGTAAACGGCGAATTTTTGGCGTGCCGGGCGTGGCCGGGTTTCTGACCGGCCGCCTGGAGTCGGTGATCGTCAGAAGGAGGTGAGATTCTTTATTATGAAGAAAAAGAATATTTTTCCGGTTGTTTTTTGCCTGATTTTATTTTTAGGCGCGATATCCGTGGGCGGGGTCCTATTAGAGAATCGGGGGATGGCTGCGCCGGTTTCTCTTTATTGGAAGAGTTATGCCAATTTTATTCCGTTCGCGACTTTTGGTTCTTATGTGACCAGAATCTGGGATGGGACGATCCGTACCGCGTATTTTTGGCGGTTTCTGGCGAGCACGTTCCTGTTGTTTTTAGGCGTGGGTTATTTTGCGCGGATACGGTGGGAGAAGAAGGTGATTTTGTGTGCCGCCGCCGCTTTTTGCGTTGCGAAGGAACTGATACAGGGTCTGACGCGTCTGGGAAGCTGCGATATCAATGCGGTGATTTTCTTGATGCTTGGGTGCTTGCTTGGTATGTGGATCTGTGAAGGAGCGGCGCGTAAGGGAAACCGGAAGAGGAGCGCAGGAATATGATGTAAACAGGTTTGCCCTCCCGCTTTTTGACGGCGGGAGGGCAATTATGTTGTCGTGAGGTTACAGCATCATTTCCTCAAACTCGCCGGATTTGGCGAATTCTTTGGCTTTGATCCACACATGGGGGCCGGTGATCTTGGAGTCGGGCAGGACTGCCAGATCCGATACCAGGTCGTCCCCGTATTTTGCTTTGAGCTCTTCTTCCTCTCCGAAGTCCAGGGCGCGCATGGGGCAGGCGGCGACGCAGGCCGGCGGTTCGCCTTTGGCGCGCAGGGAGGCGCAGGCGTCGCATTTTCTGGTAATGCCTGCGGCTTCGTCAAACTGCGGCGCACGGTAAGGGCAGGCGCCGACGCATTTCTGGTCGCCGACGCAGAGGGACGAATCCAGAATCACCGTGCCGTCCTCGGCCTTGTAGAGCGCTCCGGAGGCGCAGACTTTGATGCAGTTCGGGTCTTCGCAGTGGTTGCAGGCGCCGGAGTAGCTGAAGCATTTGACGTTCGGGAATTTGCCGGCGCTGTAAGTGATCGCGTTGCGCAGGTTGATACCGAGGGAATCGCCGTCCAAGCGGTTTTTATCTTTGCAGGCGACGGCGCAGGCGCGGCAGCCGATGCAGCGGGTCATATCAAAATAAAATCCTAATGCCATTTCAAGAGCCCTCCTTTAATCCAGATCTACGGTGAAGACGGGACGTTGCCAGTCTTCGGGCAGCGCGTCGCCGCTGTATTTTTCAAAATCGCAGTTGCAGTTGTTATAGCCGGAAACGCCCATGCCGGACATGGTGTCGCCGATTAAGTAATTGTCGGAGCCGCCCCGGTCGATGCCGGTCTTCTCGTCGATATCGACCCAGGAACCGTGGGGAATGCCGACCTGGCCGGGAATCAGGGTTTCTACGCAGACCGCGTTTCGAAGCACCTGGCCGAACGGGGTGGAGATCAGAACCGTGTCGCCGGTGGCGACGCCCTTATCTTTGGCGTCGGAGGCGTTTAAGAACACCGGATTCTTCCACTGTTCCCGCAGCCAGCCGCAGTTGTCAAACGTGGAATGGGAGCGGCGCAGATAGTGGGGATTATAGAGGACGTAAGGGTAATCGCCTTTTTCCCCGCCTACTTGGTTGTTCTTGAATGTCGTCTCGTAGCCCAGCGGCGGGACGATGTAGGAAGGATACGGTTTGTATTCCTGATCGTTTAGGCCGAAGCTGTTGATCAGATCGGCGAAAGCCTGACAGTAGATCTCCAGCTTGCCGCTCTCGCTGGAGCGTTTGTTCGCCTCCGGATCTTTTACATAGTTCTCGTAGCCGATATAACCGAATTTGTCGCCGCGTTTACGTTCCACCTGGTAGGAACCTTTTTCGATCAGCTCGGCCAGGCCGATGCGGCCTTCCTGCGGTTTGCCCTCCACTTCCCATTCGTCGATGTCTTCCTGCGTGATGGTGATTAAGGGCTCCATGTCGCTGCCGTCTTCTTTGATTACGGTACATCCGGTCAGTTTTTCGAAATACTGCTGCTTCAGGCTCTTGGGGAAGATCGGTTCGGGGTCGACGCCCATGGCTTTTAAGATACCGCTCTCGATCTCCTGATCGCTCTTGGCCTCATAGAGAGGCTCCGTCACCTGCGTGCTGATAATCAGGGTTTCGCGGTTGCTCTCGGCCACCATGCCGGGGCGTTCCCATTCGGTCGTTACCGGCAGCACGACGTCGGAATACTGCGCGCAGGGAGTCATAAACTGAGCGTAGCAGAAGACGAAATCCAACGTCCGGACGGCTTCGATATGTTTCTTCATATTCATACCGGTCTGCAAATAGGCGCCGGTGGTATAGTAGAAACCGCGGACGTCGGGCGCAATCCGGTCTTCTCCGGGGAACATGCCGCCGTAGCAGTTGCCGACGAAACGGTAGGGCTTTCCGGCTCCTTCGATTACGATCCGGGCGAAGTCCGGGCCGGGGAAAATGTGCTCGACCGTATTGTCAAAAGAAGGCATCTCGGAAGAACCGGCTTTTACCAGGCGGGGTCCGGCGTTGAAGGCGTTGGCGTGGTAGGCCGAGCCGCAGCAGTGTCCGCTCTTGCCCATATGGCCGCCCATGGCGCCTAAAGTCATAAACATCTGGGGGATTCCTTCCGCACCGTAACAGCGGGCGAATCCGTAATTGTGGAACAGCATGACTTTGTTCTTCTTACCGATCGCGCGGGCAAATTCCGTGATCTGTTCGGCGGGAGCGCCGCAGAGCGGGGAGGCCCATTCCGGGGTCTTCGGCGTGTCGTCGTAAGCGCCGAGCACGTAATCTTTGAAGTTTTCCGCAAGCTTGGCGTCCGCCGGCATATGCTCCGCGTCGAAGCCGACGGTATATTGATTCAGGAAATCCCAGTCGATCAGTTCTTCCCCTTCCCCGTCCAGCCGGAGCATCTCGTAGGCGACCGCCAGCATAAAGGCCATATCCGTGCCGCCGTGTACCGGGATCCATTCGGCGTCCAGCATCTGGGCGGTGGAGTTGTAAAGCGGGTCGACGACGATAAAACGCACGCCTTTGTCCCTGGCCTCGGTTAAGAGGAACGAGGGAAGTCCGGCGGCGGACCAGGCCGGATTGGAAGAATACAAAACGATGGTATCCGCGTTTACCAGGTCGAAACGGTCGTTGGTCTCGCCCAGGTCGCAGTAGGAGAGGCCGGCCATGGGGGAGCTCAGCGTGTAGGTGCCGTAGGAATCCGTATCAAAATAGCGGGAGAAACCGCCGTTGTATTTTAACATGGTGCTGGTGGAAGCGGCGGCCGCGAAGTTGATGATGGCTTCCATGCCGTACTCGTCGCGGACGCGTAAGGTTTCCTCCGCTACCAGTTTGAACGCTTCTTCCCAACTGATGCGCTCCCATTCGTCTTTGCCTCTTAAGTCGCCGCGGGCGTTTTCGCCGCCGCCGGGCTGCCAGTTCTTCCGTTTCATCGGGTATTTGAGGCGGTCGGCGCCGAAACATTGCTGCTGCTGGGCTTTGCCGCGGACGCAGCCTCTTTGCTGGGGATATTCGTACGAATCTTCGTGGGAGTCGTCGGTCTTCTGGCGGATGACGGCGCCGTCCTTGACCAGGACTTTGTTAACGCAGCGGCCGCCGCAGTTGTGCCAGCAGGCGGCGGAGATCCAGGTACCGCCTTCTTCCGGGTCCGCTGCGGGCGCGTGACCGGTTCCGACTTCCGCCTCGGAAGTTTCGGCGGAAGTTTCCGTTTTTGCGGCCTCGGTCGTGCTTTCGGCCGGGCTGCTGCCGGCCGCGCTTTCATTGACTTTATTGTCACTGCATCCGGTTAAAGACAATCCGGCGACAGCGACGGTAGCCAGAGCGCTTCCGCGTAAAAAGGCGCGGCGGCTGATCGGTCGGTTCGTCATTTGGTCGATCCATTTGGACATATTCGGGTCCCTCCTGTGATAATTGTAGGTAATAAAAGCTTTTATTGTCCTATTTTAGGGCATATTGTCGAAAATGCAATGGTCAAAATTATCGGAAGTGTGGTATAACGGGACAAATTGCCGGGAGATGTTACCTGTTTTGGAAAAAGAAGGACGGACGTGTTCCTGTCGGGAGGCGGGAATATTTCGCTTGCTATTTTCCGGAAGCCGTGTTACACTGTTTTTATAATTTAATCGGATTTGCAGGGGAACGAAAGCCGCGGCGAGTAGTTGAGAAGGATAAAACCTGACCCTTAGAACCTGTCAGTTAACACTGTCGTAGGGAGCATCGGGATGTATGTGATTTTGACGTTCGGCCTGCGCCGGGCGTTTTTTGTGCGGAAAGGCGTGCGCCGGCGTCTGACACGGGAGTCGGGAAAATAAGATGCTTCCGGAAAGGAAATGCGATGAAACCAAAAGTAGATTATACGTTGTATCTGTGTACGGATCGGGGCCTGATGAGTACGGGAACCCTCGAGGAGGCAGTGGAGGCGGCCTTAAAGGGAGGCACGACGCTGGTCCAGCTCCGGGAAAAGGATTGTTCTTCGCGGGAGTTTTACGAGACGGCTCTGCGGGTGAAGGCGATCACCGACTCGTATCGGGTGCCGTTGATTATCAACGACCGGGTGGATGTTGCGCTGGCCGTGGACGCGGCCGGCGTCCATATCGGCCAGTCCGATCTTCCGGCTTCGGCGGTGAGGCGGATTTTAGGGCCGGATAAGATTCTGGGCGTATCGACGGCCCGTTTGGAGGAGGCGGTGCGGGCGGAGAAGGACGGGGCCGACTATCTGGGCGTGGGCGCCATGTATGCGACCGGGACGAAAGCGAACACCCGCTCCGTGACCATGGAAGAACTGGGACGGATACGGAGCGCGGTATCCGTTCCCGTCGTGGTGATCGGCGGGATCGGGCCGAAGAACGCCGCGGAGTTTCGGGGCAGGGGGATCGACGGTCTGGCGGTGGTGTCCTCGGTGATCGCACAGCCGGATATTGAGGCGGCGGCGCGGAATCTGAAACGGATTTTCTTGAGCGGATTTTGACAGGGATGGGAGAAAGGAGCAGAAAGACATGAACACGGTACTTACGATCGCGGGAAGCGATTGTTCGGGCGGGGCCGGTATCCAGGCGGATATCAAGACGATTACGGCTCACAAATTGTACGCCATGAGCGCCGTTACCGCGCTGACGGCTCAGAATACGACCGGGGTTTACGGAATCCTGGAGTCTACACCGGAATTTTTAAAAAGCCAGCTCGACTGCATTTTTCAGGATATTTTTCCCGATGCGGTGAAGATCGGCATGGTGTCCAACGTGGCGCTGATTCGCGTGATCGCGGGAGCTCTTCGGGATTATAAGGCGAAGAATATTGTTATGGATCCGGTTATGGTCTCTACCAGCGGTTGTAAACTGATGGCGGACGATGCGGCGGCGGTCCTGATTCAGGAACTGATGCCCTTGTCTGCGGTGATCACGCCGAATATCCCCGAGGCGGAGGCGCTGAGCGGACTGACGATAAGAGGGCCGGAGGATATGGTCGCGGCGGCAGAACGAATCGCGGGCTCCTATGCAGGCGCGATCCTGGTCAAGGGCGGTCACGAGACGAACACGGCGAATGATCTTCTCTACGCGAACGGGGAAGTCCGGTGGTTTTGCGGGGAGCGGATCGACACCCCCAACACGCACGGGACCGGCTGTACGTTATCGTCGGCGATCGCCAGCAATCTGGCTCTCGGGCGTGATCTGCCGGAGAGCGTGAAAAACGCGAAAGAGTATATTTCCGGCGCGCTGCGGGCGAGGCTAGATCTGGGAAAAGGGAGCGGGCCGCTGGAGCATACGTTCTGGCTGGATATTCAAGGATAGAAGAGGGATCGCATGAAAACGGAATAAAGAAGTCAGACGTAACTTTTATGCAGTCGAAAATCGGGAGGCATAAAAAGGGGTGCACCACCGCGGGCGCATTTCCTTTTTATGCCTTTTTTGCGGATATCGCGGGAGACGTCCGGATATCCGAAAAGACGGGAAAACGAGAAGCAGAAAGGATTAAGAAAATGAATAAAAAGAGAAATGTAAAGAAACTGGTATTTTCCGCCATGCTGGCCTGCCTGAGCTATGTGGTCAGTTCTTTCGTGTATTTTCCGAGAATGGCGCCGTTTCAGCACATGTTCAATGTGATTGCGGCCGTATTTGTGGGGCCTTACTGGGGGTTTGTCAGCGCGGGGCTGACCGGGCTGATGCGGATGATTTTGGGGGGCCGGACGATCCAGGCTTTTGTGGGCGCGGTCGTGGGGGCTTTTTTATCCGGTATTTTGTACCGGGTCACGAAGAATAAGCTGGCGGCCGCTGCGGGCGAGATATTTGGGACTGGTATTTTGAGTGCAATTATGGTATATCCTTTAATGGTGAAGTTTTACGGACTGGCGCCGGAGCTTCCTTTTTGGACTTTTATTCCTTCTTATGTGCCTTCGTCGGTGGTGGGCGCCTGCCTGGGGGTCGCTTTGATGAAGCTGCTGGAGAAAGCGGGTCTGCTTGCCCGGATGAAGCAAATGTTGGAAGAGTAGGGGGGGATCTGCGATGTGGGAACCTATTTTTGAGAGCCTGCAAATAAAAAGTCAATAGTAAATTGATGATTTTAGGCAAAAAGTTTTACGCGAGATTTTGAATATTGAAATAAGACCACCGATATTCGCTGGTCTAAAATAAGGGTAAGTATAGCTGGTTATTCTGAAAGAGTTG
>JAAWBX010000040.1 GCA_022792885.1 Lachnospiraceae bacterium | reverse complement strand
TGCTTGTGCCAAGAGGATACAGAGGGAGAAGTCAAACGAGAGCAAACGCAGGAGCAGGGAACAGAAAAGGATGGCATGTATTGAACTGTCCGTAAAAAATGACCGACTTGGTTAGAGCAATGGGGGCGTTTGAGGTTTCCTGATCGGTCGGGAGCGGTTCCTGCTTTTTACATCCGCCGCATAAGAGAAGGCTGACTGCCAAAAAGAGATAGAAGTAGTTCTTTTTCATGACAAAAATTAAATCATCCTTTCGAGTTTTGTAACTGATATATTATACTAAGATAGGAAAAGATTTTCAAGAAAAAACCGAAACGGCATAAAAAAAGAAAAATTTTTTGTAACGAAAATCGTTTTTTCCCGATATATACGATAGATCCGGACGAAGGAGGTGGTTGCGCCTTGAACAATATTGAGGAAGTCTATATCAAGTATGCGAAAGAAGTATACCGGTATCTGCTCAGTCTGTCCCACGACCGGGATCTGGCGGAAGAACTGACGCAGGAAACTTTTTTTCGGGCGATGCAGGCGCTGGATCGTTACGACGGGAGCTGCAAACTGTCTGTTTGGCTCTGTCAGATCGGCAAACATCTCTGGTATCAATGGTTGGATCGACATTCCAAATGGGGTCAGACGGAGCTGACGGAGGCGCTGCAGGGTGGTGAGACGCCGGAAGAAACCGCGATTTTACGTATGGAGAAGGCCGCTTTGTATAAGGCGATTCATTCGCTGCCGGAGCCTATGCGGGAGGTGGTTCACATGCGTCTGACCGGAGAGTTTTCTTTCGCCGAGATCGGAGAGATCCTGGGGAAAAGCGAAAACTGGGCGCGCGTTACCTTTTATCGGGCCAAGCGAAAAATTGTTGAAAGAACGGAGGGATCTTAAATGAAATGTTATCTTGTGAGGGATTTGCTTCCCAATTATATTGACGGGCTGACCGGAGAGGAGAGCGGCAGGGAGATTCGGGAACATCTGGAAAGTTGCGAGGCATGTCGGGCGGCGTATGAGCAGATGTCGGCAGAACTTCCCGAGGAAGCGGCGCCGGAGGATAACGACATTGATTTTTTGGGGAAATTGAAAAAAAAGTTTCGGCGGAAATACGCAACGCTCCCTTTGACGGCGTGCGCGGCTCTGCTCTGTCTGCTGATCGGCGTGATGTTTTTTGCGCGCCGTTATCACATACCCGCGCCCTATGATCCTGCCTGTATGACGGCGGAGATCTATCAGGCCGCTCCCGTTGTAAATCAATACGGCAATGTTCAGTGGGTCGATCTGGACGCTTTGGATTTTGAGGATGTAAAGGCCGTGGTTTCGGGGGAAAAAGAAACGATCGATCTGGTGCGGCTGATCGTCAGCAAAAACATCCGCTGCGACAATATCCGTTCCCGGGGGAGGACGATCCGGCGCGGCGGCGAAACGGTGCGGGTTGTCTATTACTGTTATACAAGAACGTTATGGAATGAATGGTTTCAGGATGATACGGGTTTTTTTGACCGGTCTACCAGTACGGCGGCGATTTATGAAGGCATGGATCTTTATCAGGCGGATCATCGGCCGCAGATGCGGGAGATTTATTATCTGCCGCTGGGGAATATGGAGAAGCTGGATGCGCTTTCGGACGAGGCGTTTGACGCTCAGAGGAAGAATGCCACGCTGGTCTGGAAAGGGGTGATTTAGAAATGAAAAAAAGGATTGCGGCCGTTTTGGCATGTTTTGTTATGGCGTTATTGTTTATTTTCGTGAGGAGGTATGAGCATCCGCTCCCTTTTGACGCAAACCGGATGTTTGTGGAACCGATAGAGGCGGTGAGGGGGATCGATGCGGAGGGCAATGGTTTTCTTAGCAGTCTGGACGAGCTGAATTTTGAAGAATCCCGGGCGGTTTTGGCGGGAAAATACGATGTGATCGATCTGGTATGGCTTACTTGCCGGGGAATCAACGCCGTCGCCAGCGTTTCACACGGGCGGACGATCCGGCGGGACGGAGAGGAGATTCGAGTCGTTTATTTTTGCTATTATAAAACGTTATGGGAAAGTCTGTTTGAGGGAGATTTTGCGTATGGGAGCGAAAGCGTTTTCTGGTTCGGGGATATCTATGGCGGGGACCCTTACGGAAGCGCGTATGAGGCGCGGAAAAGGGAAGTTTATTATTTGCCGGCCAGGGAACTGTTGGATTATGAGAAAATGACCGGGCTTTCCGATGAAGCGTTCGACGCGTTGCGCAAGAAGGGTGAATTGATCTGGAGCGGGGTGGTTTAAGGCAATCTGTTTTTGGAATCGGGCGCGCAAATGCGCCTGATTTTTTTTACCGGGCGGGAATAGAATGGTAGAGAGTTCTTTTTGGGGGAAAATCGATGAGCTGGATGGAACTGTTTTTGATCGCGGTTGGGCTCTCCATGGACGCTTTTGCGGTTTCGGTCTGTCAGGGGCTTGCCGCAGCAGAGGTGGGCGCGCGTCAAATGATTCAGGCGGGGGCCTGGTTCGGCGGTTTTCAGGGACTGATGCCGTTTATCGGGTTTTATCTGGGAAGCGCGTTTTCGCGGACGATTTCCGCTTTCGGTCATTGGATCGCGTTTGCCCTGCTTATTTTTATCGGCGGAAATATGGTGAGGGAGGCGCTTTCGGGGAAAAAAGAAGAAACGTCGTGTGAAGACATGGGAACCATGTTTGTATTGGCCCTGGCGACGAGCATTGACGCGCTGGCGGTTGGCGTAACATTTGCGCTGCTTCCGGACGTGGATATCAGAGGGATCGTTTTGCTGATCGGGGCCGTGACTTTTTTTGTCTCCGGCGTCGGCATCCGGGTGGGGCATGTATTCGGAATCAGATACAAAACGAAAGCGGAGGCAGCCGGCGGCGCAATTCTGATTCTGATCGGCGTAAAAATTTTGCTGGATTGCGGGTTTGGATGAAAAAGAGCCGGCCGGCGTTTTTTGACGGCGGAAAAGGTTGGACGAACCGGTCGGAATCTGTTACAATACCTGTAGGGTTTCCGTCAAACAGCGGCGGAAAATATAGGGAACACAGGAGGAGAATATGAAAGTAACCGAACGTTTGCTAAAGGCAGCCCTTCCGGTCTGGGAGAGTTATTATACGCACCCCTTTGTCAGCGGTATCGCGGACGGCACGTTGCCGGTGGATAAGTTTCAGTTTTATATGATTCAGGATCATAAATATCTGATGCAGTACGCGAAAGTGTTTGCGCTGGGCGTGATCAAATCCGTGAAGGAGAGCGATATGCGCTTATTCAGCGGTTTAATCACGGCGACGCTGGACACGGAGAACGCCGTGCATCAGAGTTACCTGGGGCGGCTCGGTATCACAAAAGAGATGATCGAGGAAACGCCCATGTGCCTGAACAATGAATCGTACACGAATTACATGATTTCGGTTTCTTTTAAGGAAGGGCCGGCCGAGCTGGCCACGGCGGTTTTAGCCTGTTCCTGGAGTTATAAACTGATCGGGGATTTTATGGAGACCGTGCCGGGCAGCGGGGAGCATCCTTTTTACGGGAACTGGATCCGCACGTATACGAGTCGGGAATTCCGGGAATGCAATGATACCATGATCGATCTGGTGGACCGGCTTTCCGAAGGGTATACGGAAGAACAGCTTCAGAATCTGGAGCGGATCCTGCTTCACTGCAGTAAATATGAATATCAGTTTTGGGATATGGCCTGGACGAAGGGAGAATCTTATACGCCGTAAAGGAAAAGGCCGGCATAGGGCGGTGTCCGGCTTTCTGCTCGCGGCCCTTTTACTTTTTTTATTTCTTCTGAGCCCGCTTTTTCCGTATGTCCGCAGCCTGGCCGTTATGCAGGTCTGGAATCGGATACAGGAGAAGGGCAGCCTTCTGTCCGATACGATCCGGGTTCAGATTCCCGGCGGCGGAACGACAAAGGAGACGGACTGGTATCCTTTTGTGATGAATTTCCGGGCGGACGAGGGGTTTTCTCTGTGGAGGAGGGAGGAAGGGCTTCGTTTAACGATTTTGTACAATTTTCCGGCTTTTTCTCTGAAAAAGGGCTGCAGCCGCCTTTATGATTCCGGGTCGCCTTATTACAACAGTTTTTACGGGGCCTATCTGGTGCAGAGGAAGAACGGGCTTCCGTACGGGTTCCGGGAGGATGGAAGCCCGGATCCGGAAGAGATCGCGGCGGTTGCGGAATACGATTACCAGGTACTGGTGCTGGGGGATTTCGGGTGTTCTTCCCGGGAGTTTGTATTTGACTGGCGGCTGACGGGGCAGCAGGAAGGGAAGGCGCTGGCCGGTTATGAGGACTGGACGGTCTGTTCGGCGGATCTGACTGTCAGCGGTGCGGCTCATAAGAAGAGAAGCGACTGCATGTCTTATCTTCAGTACGGGGAACCGGAGTACGGGGCGCAGGAAGATTTCGCGCCGGTTTCCATGAAGGGTCTGTTGTACGGCCGCTGGTTTCCGGAGCGGAATGTTTCTGTGTTTTTCTATGTGGTGGCCGGGAACGAGGAGATCTGCCGGCAATGGGAGCAAGAGATTCTGCCGCAGTCTCGGATCGCCTTTCCCGGGGACGGAGATTAAAAAGAAATTGTCATAACGTTGTTTTTATAGTATACTTTGGATATATGCCGGATGGCGGTGAAACGTGATCGCAGGGCACATTCCGGCTGAGAAAGTACATGAGAGGAGAAACGTTGGGAGTATTGTCGATACGGGAGGAATTGGAGAGGCGGGAGCATCAGATCCTGAGTCCTTATGCGTCTTTCAGTGACAGGACGAGAGGCCGGAAACAGGAGGAGGCCCCCTGTGATATCCGGCCGGCTTATGAGAGAGATCGGGACCGGATTCTTCATAGTAAGTCTTTTCGGCGTCTGAAGCACAAGACCCAGGTGTTTCTGGCGCCGGAAGGGGATTATTACCGGACGAGGCTTACTCATACGCTGGAAGTGGCGCAGATCGCCCGTACGATTGCGAGGGCCCTTCGCCTGAATGAGGATTTGACCGAGGCGATCGCGCTGGGACATGATCTGGGGCACACGCCTTTCGGACATGCCGGGGAGGATATGCTGAATCGGGTTTGCCCTTCCGGGTTTGCCCATTACATACAGAGCGTCCGGATTGTGGAGGTGGTTGAGAAGAATGGCCGGGGTCTGAATCTGACGGAGGAAGTCCGGGACGGAATTTTAAATCACAGAACCAGCGGGACGCCTCATACGCTGGAGGGGAAGATCGTTCGGATTTCCGATAAGATCGCCTACATCAATCACGATATTGACGATGCGGTCCGGGCCGGTATCCTGACGGAGGATTCCCTGCCGAAAGCCTGTACGGACGTGCTGGGGCATTCGGTACGGGAGCGTTTGGATAAGATGGTGCGCGGCATGATTCTGGGAAGCCTGGATAAGCCGGATATTGTGATGGAACCGGAGATATTGGAGGCTATGATGGAACTGCGCGCCTTTATGTTTGAGCATGTTTATCTGAATCCGGTGTCAAAAGGGGAGGAAGAAAAGGCGAAACAGGTTGTGGCGGATCTTTTCGGATATTACCGGGATCATTTTGAGGAGCTTCCGGAGGAACATCGGCTTATGTATGACTGCGGGTGCGGGAATCAGGAGCAGATTGTATGCGATTATATTGCCGGTATGAGCGATCTTTACGCTATCGGAATGTTTCAGGAACTGTTTCTTCCGAAAACGTGGAAGAATTGAGGGAAGGGAGGAGGCCTTTTTGTTGTATCCGGAGGATCTGATCGAGGAAGTGAGAACGAGAAACGATATCGTGGATGTGATCTCGGAGTATGTGAAGCTGACAAAAAGGGGAAGTACCTATTTTGGCCTGTGCCCGTTTCATAATGAAAAAACGCCTTCTTTTTCCGTGACGCCGGGCAAGCAGATGTATTATTGCTTCGGTTGCGGAGCCGGAGGGAATGTGATCACCTTTCTGATGGAGTATGAGAATTATACGTTTCCGGAGGCGGTTCAGGTTTTGGCGGCCCGGGCCGGTATCGAACTGCCGAAGGCGGAGATGAGCGCGGAGCGGAGAAAAGAGGCCGATCTGAAGACCGTGCTTTTTGAGATTCATAAAGAGGCCGGCCGATATTTTTATTACCAGTTGAAGACGCCGCAGGGAGAGAAGGCGTATCGCTATCTGACAGGCCGAGGATTGACGGACGAGACGATCCGGCATTTCGGCCTGGGATACTCGCATCCTTATCGGGATGATCTCTATTTATATATGAAGAAAAAGGGGTATCCGGATTCGATTTTGAAGGAAACCGGCTTGTTTCGCATTGAGGAAAAGGGAGCGTCCGATAAATTCTGGAACCGGGTCATGTATCCCATCATGGATGTGAACAGCCGAATCATCGGCTTCGGAGGCCGGGTGATGGGGGAGGGGGAACCCAAATACCTCAATTCCCCGGAGACGAAGCTATTTGATAAGAGCCGGAATCTGTACGGGCTGAATTTTGCGCGCTCCGCGAAACGGCCTTATTTGTTGATGTGCGAAGGATATATGGATGTGATTTCTTTGCACCAGGCCGGTTTTACCAATGCGGTGGCTTCTCTGGGAACGGCGCTGACCCTGCCTCAGGCGAATCTTCTTAAGCGGTACACGGATCAGGTGATTCTGACTTACGACAGCGACGGGGCGGGGACGAAGGCGGCCGTACGGGCGATTCCGATCCTGAAGGAAGCGGGGTTGTCGGTAAAAGTATTATCCCTGTCCCCCTATAAAGATCCGGATGAATTTATTCAGAATCTGGGCGCGGAAGCTTATGAGCAGCGGGCCGGCGAGGCGTCGAATCATTTTCTGTTTGAGATCGGGGTGATAAAGCGGGAGTACGATCTGTCGGATCCGGAGCAGAAGACGGAGTTTTATCACGCAATCGCGCAGAAACTGCTGGAATTTCCGGAGGAGCTTGAGCGCAATAATTATTTGGATGCCGTATGCGGGAAATATTTCATTCCCAAGGACAGCCTGAGACAATTGGTGAACCAGAAGGGACGGCAGGTCGGGCTGACGGCGAGGCGGGAACCCGGGAAGCGTGCGGAGGAAAGACGGACGGGCCCGGAAAAAGAGGACGGCTTAAGGACGTCTCAGCGGATGCTACTGACTTGGCTTGCCAATGACGGTCAGGTTTATGAGAAGGTCCGGGACTGGATCGGGCCGGAAGATTTTACGGCCATGTTGTATCAGAAGGTTGCCGGGATGCTGTTTGAACAGTTGGAACGGGGTGAAGTGGCTCCGGGCCGGATTTTGAATCATTTTATCAACGATGAGGAAGAGTATCGGGAGGTGGCGCGAATCTTTCACGCCGAACTTCCGGCGGAACTTACAAAGGAGGAAAAAGAAAAAGCGTTTTCAGAAACCGTGAAGCGGGTGAAAAAGAACAGTCTGGACAGGATCGGACGAACGGTTACGGACATGGCGCAACTGCAGCGTGTGATGCAAGAACAGGCGGCCTTGGCTAATCTGCATATTTCTTTCGATTAAGGCAAGAATACAAACAGCATGGAAAGGAGCAGTATGGACAAGAACAGACAACTTTCTCCAGAAAAGCTGGAAAACCTGCGCAAGCTGGCAGAACAAAAGAAACGGATACTGGAATATGAAGATCTCCTGGCATTTTTCGGAGAGGAGGATCCGGATCTGGAGCAGATCGAACAGGCGCTTGCCTTTTTAAAGGAAAACGGCGTGGAGCTGAGGAATGAGGAGGGGAAGATCGAACCGTGGCAGGACGGCCTGACGTTTGATGAAGAGGACTCGTCTTTGGAAGAAGTCTGTGAAAGGGAAGCGGAAGCGGATGTGTCGGATCCGGTGAAAATGTATCTGAGAGAGATCGGGAAGATTCCTCTTTTGACGGCGGAGCAGGAGCAGGAACTGGCCAGACGGATTGCGTCCGGAGATGAAAGCGCGAAAAAGGAACTGGCGGAAGCCAATTTGCGTCTTGTTGTCAGTATTGCCAAACGCTGTACCGGGTGCGGGCTGCCCCTTCTGGATTTGATACAGGAGGGAAATATCGGCCTGATGAAAGCCGTGGATAAATTTGATTTCAGCAAAGGTTTTAAGTTCAGCACCTATGCGACCTGGTGGATCCGTCAGGCGATCACCCGGGCGATCGCGGACGGCAGCCGCACGATAAGGATACCGGTGCATATGGTGGAGAATATCAATAAATTGTACAAGGCCTCCAGACGGTTGACGATGGAACTGGGACGGGAGCCGGATGTGGAAGATATTGCGAAGGAAATGGGCCTGAGCGTGGAAAAGGTAGAGGAACTTCAGCGCACGGCCATGGAGACGGTATCTTTGGAGACGCCGGTAGGAGAAGAGGAGGACAGCCATCTCGGCGACTTTATTCAGGATGAACAGATTATGGTGCCGATGGACGCGGCGGTCTATCAGCAGATGCGAGAACAGTTGGGGGAAGCGCTGGATACTCTGACCGAGCGGGAGCGGCGGGTGCTGGTGCTGCGTTTCGGCCTGGAGGACGGTCACAGCCGGACTCTGGAGGAGGTCGGCCGCGAGTTTCAGGTGACGAGAGAGCGGATTCGGCAGATCGAGGCCAAAGCGCTTCGGAAGTTGAAGTACCGTTCCGGCAGGACCCGGAAGCTGCGGGATTTTTTGGAGTAGGCTCCGGGATGAAAGGGGTTTCCATATGCGGGAGTTGTCAAAGCGTCTTTCGGCGATCGCGGATTTTGTGCCGGAAGGATGTATTCCGGCGGATGTGGGGTGCGACCACGGTTATCTGCCGATCCATTTAATTTTAAACGGGGTTGTAAAAGAGGCTTTGGCGATGGACGTGAGGGAGGGTCCCTTAAAGCGCGCCGAAGCGCATATCCGGTCTTACGGACTGGAAGGTCGGATTCAGACCCGTTTGAGCGACGGTTTGCGAGAGTTGAAGGAAGGAGAAGCCGATACGATCATTCTTGCCGGCATGGGCGGAGGGCTTATGGCAAGAATATTGTCCGGTCGGGCGCATGTAAAGGACGACGTTCATACCTATATTTTGTCGCCTCATTCGGAATGGGAGCGCCTGCGACGTTATCTGAGAGAAGAAGGCCTGGCGATCGTGAAAGAGGAGATGGTGGAGGAGGACGGGAAATTTTATCCGGTTCTTCAGGTAAAGGATTCGGGAGGCGCGTATCCGGAAAGCGGGACCTGGCCGCCGGGGCGCTGGGAAGATCGGTACGGACCTCTTTTGCTGGAAAGCGGACATCCGGTTTTGAGATGTTATCTAGAGAAACGGCGGGAAAAGCTGCGCGAAATCCGGGAGAGGCTGGCAGGCGCTTCCGGGGAAAAGGCGCTGCAACGGCTGGCGGAGCTGGAAGAGGAGCTCCGAGAGATCGAGACGATTCGGGTCCGATGGCAGAAAAGCAAAAGAAACTCTGAAAAAAAAGGAGATCAGGGATGAAATGCGGAGAGATCATACATATATTAGAAGAGCTGGCGCCGACCAGATATGCCTGCGCGTGGGATAACGTGGGGCTTTTGCTCGGGCGGCGGGATAAAGAGGTGAGGAAGCTGTATCTTGCCCTGGATGTGACGGACGAGGTGCTGGATGAAGTGATTGCGGGGAGCTACGATATGCTCGTCACGCATCATCCGCTTCTGTTTCGTCCGATTTCCCGGATTAACGACGACGATTATCTGGGACGCTGGATGTTAAGGCTGCTCTCGCGGGATATTTCCTGTTATGCGCTGCATACGAATTTTGACGTTGCGCCCGGATGTATGGGAGATCTGGCGGCCGGGCGGCTGGGTCTTCGGATTCAGGGACCTTTGGAAGTTACGGCGTCGGACGGGGGCAGCACGGAAGGTGTGGGACGAATCGGATCCCTGGCGGAGGAAATTACCGTGAAGGAATTGTGCGGGCGGGTAAAGGAAGCGTTCGATCTTCCTTATGTCACGCTTTATTCCGCGCAGGAAGACCGTCTGGCAAAGCGAATCGCGATCAGTCCCGGTTCGGGAAAAGGAATGATAAAATTGGCGGAGACGGCGGAGTGCGACGTTTTGATCAGCGGCGATTTCGGTCATCATGACGGAATCGATGCGGTGGCTTCCGGGATATCGGTGATCAACGCGGGTCATTACGGTCTGGAGCATATTTTTACGGATTTTCTTGAGAGCTACCTGAAAGAAAAACTGGGGGACGGCCTGACGATTGCGCAGGCGGATGTTCTTTGCCCGGAAAAACTGAGATAGAGAGAGGGAGATGGTTATGTATCAACTGACTTATAAGGGGAAAACGTATACGTACCCGGAGGGGGCGACGTATAAGGACGCGGCGGCGGATCTTCAGAAGGAGAAGGAGGAGGATATTCTTCTGCTCTCGGTGAACGGAAAACTTCAGGAGCTTCGGAAGAAGATTCAGGCGGACGCGGCGGTGAATCCGATCACGACGGCGGATACGGTGGGGATGGAGACGTACCGTAGGAGCCTTGTGCTTCTTGCCATGAAATCGATATACGACGTGCTGGGGCATTCCAAGGTGGAGAAAGCGACCGTGCATTTTTCTGTCAGCAAAGGCCTTTATATGGAAGTGCGGGGGGATTTTGACCGGAGCACGGACTGGATCGCGCGGATTGAGGAGAGGATGCGGCAACTGGTCGGGATGGATCTGCCGATTGAAAAGGAGATCTTAAATACCGACGATGCGGTGGATCTGTTCCATCGGCTTGGGATGTATGATAAGGAGAAACTGTTTCATTTTCGAAGGGTCTCTAAAGTAAATATTTATCGGCTCAATGAATTTCAGGATTACTATTACGGTTATATGGCGCCGAGTACCGGATATTTGAAGTATTTCCGGCTCTGCCCGTACAGCGACGGATTTGTGCTGCAGATGCCGGTGGCGAAAGCTCCGAAGGAGGTACCTCCTTTTGCGCCTCAGAATAAGGTGTTTCAGGTATTGAAAGAAGCGTCGGACTGGAGCGAAAAACTCGGGATCCACACGGTCGGCGCTTTGAATGAGCGGATCGTGAGAGGGGATTTGAATGAGGTCATTCTGGTTCAGGAAGCGTTGATGGAGAAGAAACTGGGGGAGATTGCGGCGATGATCGCGGCCCGGCCGCATTGTAAGTTCATTATGATCGCGGGCCCTTCTTCTTCGGGGAAGACGACGTTTTCCCACAGGCTTTCGGTTCAGTTGACGGCCTGCGGGTTAAAGCCCCATCCGATCGCGGTGGATAATTATTTTGTGAACCGGGAGGATACGCCGAGGGATGAGGACGGCAATCTGAATTATGAATGTCTGGAAGCCCTGGACGTGGAACAGTTCAATAAAGACATGTCGGCGCTGCTTAGGGGCGAGTGCGTGGAGATTCCCAGTTTTAATTTTGTAAAAGGGAAGAGGGAGTACAAAGGAGACTACAAACAGCTCGGGGAGAGCGATATTTTAGTGATTGAGGGGATCCACGGGTTGAACGACGCGTTGTCCTATTCGCTCCCGGCGGAGAATAAATTTAAAATTTATATCAGCGCCCTGACCCAGTTGAGCGTGGATGAACATAATCGAATCCCTACGACGGACGGCCGTCTGATCCGCAGGATCGTGCGGGATGCCAGGACGAGGGGTTCTTCGGCCAGGGACACGATCGCCATGTGGCCTTCGGTGCGCAAAGGGGAGGAGGATAATATCTTTCCTTATCAGGAGCAGGCGGATGTGGTGTTCAACTCTTCGCTGATTTATGAGCTGGCGGCTTTGAAAATCTGGGCGGAACCGCTTTTGTTCGCCGTACCGAAAAATTCGGCGGAATACTGGGAAGCCAAACGGCTTTTAAAATTTTTCGATTATTTTCTTCCGATTGACAACGACGATGTGCCGGCAAATTCTCTTTTGCGGGAATTTATCGGAGGCGGGTGCTTCGGACTGTAGGGAGCCGCAGGACGGATTGCAAAGAGGTCCTGATTTGACATCCGAAAAAAAATGTGATATGATGAAGCCGCGTTTGACCGGGACAGGTGATCGCGGCTGTTTTTTTAAACAGGTGAGGAAAGTCCGGGCTTCACAGGGCAGGATGCCGGCTAACGGCCGGTGGGGGCGACCCCAAGGACAGTGCAACAGAAATATACCGCCGGAATCTTCCGGTAAGGTTGGAATGGCGAGGTAAGAGCTCACCGCCCGACTGGTAACAGGCGGGGCACATGTAAACCCCATCCGAAGCAAGACCAAACAGAAAGCGTGTTAAAGGCGGCCCGTCCAGCTTTCGGGTAGGTTGCTTGAGCCTGTCGGCGACGGCAGGCCTAGACAGATGATCACCCAACGACAGAACCCGGCTTATCGTCCCGGTCAATGTTATTTTTTTCTGTCGTGCGTTCATGTTAAGCGACGGAACGGTAAGAATTTTAATGAAAAGGCGGCAGGGCTTTGGCCCTGCCGCCTGATTGGTTTTCATGCGGCCAAAAGAAACTTGACAGCTTCCTTCACTTTAAAACCGGATTTCAAATTCCGGGTTGTTCTTATCTACAAAACCGGTAATCGGTTCACATCCGAAATATTCTTTTATCAGTCCGGCCAGCTCGTCGCGGGCTGCCAGCACTTCTTCCTGATTGAAATCGGTAAAACCGTCAATGGGATAGAAAATATCCGTGGTTTTTTCCGTGATCTTCCCGATTTCGCTTTGACGCCAGGTCCAGCGGCGGGTTCTTACTTCATGGCCGGATACATAGACCAGTTCTCCGGTTTCGGGCACTTCCGTCTCGGTTTCACCGAATGCAACGAACGTATCGCCTTCTTCGGCAAAACGAACTTCCAGGTCGCCTTTCATGGAAGCCAGGTCATGGGCGCCCATGGGGAGGTGATGTTGGATGGAGACGGCGTTTCCGAGATCTACCAGGGGATTGATGGTGGGAAAGCCTTTCTTTTTGGCAATGCGGCTTAACAGGGCTTCGATGGAACACATAAATTTATTCGGATTCATGCCGAGCGCCCGGAATGCTTCCCGGTAAGGGACGATATCGGGGGCTTCTTTTACTTTTATCTGTTCAAACCGGGATTCGCATAAAGCGATATTCCGATCCATCAGCTCCCTCAGCTGCGGCAGAGATTTTGTGTTGTCGACGCCTTTTACGGCGACGATTCCGACGCAGGCGGTGGGGAGGACTTCAAATACTTTTTCTGCGATGATGTACTTCATGACGTTTTCCTTTCTGCGTTAAAATTTATTCCTGGGTTTATATTCAACCGCAAGTTTAGCACTTTAGAGGGGAAAATTCAAGAGGTTTTATCGGTTTAAAGCGACAAAACGGAAAAAGAATCCGGGAAAAAGGAAAAATCAAACAATTGTTCGAAACTGCTTGCACAATACGAACAAATGTGCTAAAATAAAAAAGAACAAATGTTCCTGACATAAAAGAAGGAGGTTTGTGTGACGGCGTTGTCCGAGGAAGGAGAAGCCGCTACACGGGTGAAGATGGATTTTCGAATACAGAAGGAATTGCCGCTGGAGAGAAAATTGGAGATCTTATCGGACGCCGCCAAGTATGACGTTTCCTGTACTTCCAGCGGGGCGGACCGTCGGGGGAGGAAGGGGAGTCTCGGGAATGCGGTCGCTCCGGGTATCTGCCACAGTTTTGCTTCCGACGGGCGTTGTATTTCCCTTTTGAAGATTTTATATACGAATGAGTGCGTGTTTGACTGCAAATACTGTATCAACCGGTGCTCCAATGATATTGAGAGGACCGCGTTTACGCCGGATGAAGTGTGCCGGCTTACCGTTGAATTTTATAAGCGGAATTATATTGAGGGGCTGTTTTTAAGTTCCGGCGTCTGGATCAGCCCGAATCACACGATGGAGCTGCTTTGTCAGACCATTCGAAAACTTCGGGAGGAATTCGGTTTTAACGGATATATTCATGTAAAAACGATTCCGGGAGCGTCTCCGGAATTGGTGGAAAAGCTGGGTTTTTTAGCCGACCGGATGAGTGTCAATTTGGAGCTTCCCACGTCGGAGGGTTTGCGCCGGCTTGCGCCGCATAAGACGCGCCGGACTATTTTGACGCCGATGAAGCAGATCCAGACCATGATTTATGCCGATCAGGAGAAGAAGGCGTTGCCGGGCGGGCGGCAGCTTCCGGCTTTTGCGCGTTCCCCGGTCGCTCTTCAGAGGCCGGAGGAGACGGAACGCAAGCTGTTCGCGCCGAGAAAGCCGAAGATATACTCGGATTTCGTACCGGCCGGGCAGAGTACTCAGATGATCGTGGGCGCGACGCCGGAGAGCGATTATCATATGGTTATGGTGGCGCAGGCGCTGTATCGGAATTATGATCTGAAGAGGGTATTTTATTCGGCGTATATTTCCCTGAATCATGACAGTTCCCTGCCGGATACGGAGAAGCCGCCGCTTCTTCGGGAGCATCGTCTGTATCAGGCCGACTGGCTGATGCGTTTTTACGGTTTTCGTGCGGAGGAGCTTCTCTCCGAAGAGAAGCCGGATTTTAATGTATATCTGGATCCTAAGTGCGACTGGGCGATCCGGCATCTGGAGAATTTCCCGGTTGAGGTAAACCGGGCCTCTTACGGTGAACTGCTGCGGGTGCCCGGGATCGGCGTGAAGTCGGCCCAACGGATCGTGCTGGCCAGGAGATCGGCCCGTCTGGATTTTCCGGATCTGAAGAAGATCGGGGTTGTGTTAAAGCGGGCATTGTATTTTATTACCTGCGGGGGAAGAATGATGTATCCGACGAAGATAGAGGAAGATTATATTACCCGGCGGATGCTGGAATGTGACCGGAAGAAAAACTGGCAGATCGAACATCCGGAGACTTACCGGCAGTTGTCGCTGTTTGACGACCGGAATTTTGCCGGGGCGGATCCGCCCGGGAGCGAGGAGCAGGCGGCGGTTCTGTCCGGACAGTTTTAAAGGGAAAGGAAGGGGGGCCGGGATGGAGACGAATGTATATTTGTGCGAGAATGAGATAGACGGGATATTTACCGGGATCTATGATGCCTGGGCTTCCGGATACGGCCATGAAAACGTGCGGGTGGAAGTGGAGGAAGCGAGGACGCTTTCTTTGTTCTCGCGTTATCATGCGGTGCGCACGGATTCCGGAAAGGCAGAGAAAGTGGCAAGATCCATCCGGAGTAAGATTTCCGAGAAGGCGTATCACTTGGTTTTTCGCACCGCGTTGTCGGCGGATCCGGGGAAGGCGGACAAGATTTACCGGTTTTTGATCGCGGGTTTTCGCTACGGATCCGGTGTGACGACGAGGCTTGCCGATCCGGCCGTTATGGCGGTATTTGAAGCCAGCCGCTATGTTGCGAACGAGGCGCATTTGTTCCGTGAATTTATTCGGTTTAAACAGTTGAAGAGCGGCATATATTTTGGTAAGATAAAACCGGTGAACCGGGTTGCCGTATTGATGGCGCCGGATTTTGAGGATCGGATGCCGAGCGAGGACTGGGCGATTTACGACGAAACCTGGCGGGACGTTGTGGTTCATCGGGCGGACGGTCCCTGGGTTTTGGTGCGGCCGGAAGGGAGCGAATGGGAGCGGATGCTGAAAGAATCCGAGGAGGAGGAACGCTTTCAGGCTCTGTGGAGGACTTTTTTCCGGACGATCGGGATCGAACAGAGGCGGAATCCGAACTGTCAGAGAAATATGATGCCTTTGCGTTACCGCGAGAACGCGGTCGAGTTTTGGGAGAAGGAGAAACGGTAAGAAAACATATGGGAAAACGGGTGATCTTGATTGTGCTGGACAGCGTAGGGATCGGGGAACTGCCGGATGCGGGCCTTTATGGGGACGAGGGAAGCAATACCCTTCGGGCGGTTTCCGGGAGTCCGTATTTTCATCTGGAACATCTGGCGGACGCCGGATTGTTTCAGATCGACGGAATAAAGGATTTTTTGGGCGGGAGGGAACCTTTAAAAGTCTTTTCGGGTGCGTTTGGCCGGTTGGCGGAACGGTCGGCGGGAAAAGATACGACAACCGGCCATTGGGAGATCGCGGGCCTGATTTCGGAGAAGCCTATGCCGTTGTTTCCGGAAGGGTTTCCGAGAGAACTGCTGGAAGCGCTGGAGCGGGAAACGGGGAGAAAGATATTGTGCAACCGACCTTATTCGGGAACGGAAGTGATCCGGGATTATGGGGAGGAGCAGAAGCGCACCGGCGGATTGATCGTGTATACGTCGGCGGACAGTGTTTTACAGATCGCGGCCCATGAGGAGGTTGTATCCGTGGAAGAACTGTATCGGTGCTGCGAGGCGGCCCGGACGCTCTGTCAGGGACCCTTTGCAGTGGGGCGCGTGATTGCCCGGCCTTTCGCCGGGGACTGGCCCTTTGTGCGAACAAGCCGCCGCCACGATTATTCGCTGACGCCGGGGAAGAATACCATGCTGGATTTTATCGGTTCTTCCGGCCGTCAGGTTCGCGGCGTGGGAAAGATTTATGATATCTTTGCCGGAAAGGGGCTGACCCACACGGTGCTTACGGCGGGGAATGAAGAGGGTATTGAGAAAACCCTGGCTTGGATTCGGGAGGATTTTGAAGGGCTCCTTTTTACGAATCTGGTGGACTATGATATGCTTTACGGGCATCGGAACGATGTGGACGGCTACGCCGGGGCCCTGACGTATTTTGACGGTCGCCTGCCGGAGCTTCTGGCGGCCATGAAGGAGGAAGATGTTCTGATGATCACGGCCGATCACGGTTGTGATCCGTCCACCGCGTCCACCGACCATTCCCGGGAGTATGTGCCGCTTTTGATCTTGGGGAAGCCGGTCAAAAAGAATGTGAATCTGGGGACAAGACGGAGCTTTTCGGATATTGCCGCCTCAATTCTTGCATATCTCAATGTTCCGGGAAAGACGGACGGAGAGAGTTTTGCCGATTCGGTTTTCCTTCGGTAAAGCCGGTTTTTATGGGATTTGTTTGCGAAAAATTACCATAGAAAAATGTCAGACTGTCTTGCAAAAGAGAGTGGATTCGGGTATACTAAGCTTACAGTATTCCTGGGGTGTTCGATACTCCTGCTTTTTTGAACCTACATTATGACATAAGGGAATCCGAATCGTTTGTCCGGATGTCAGGCCTCATTTATAATCAGTGGAAGGCAGAAGGCAATCTGAGGAAGCCCACCTAGCTTGGCTAGGCGTCAGAACGGCGGGAACCGGCATTTTGGGTATTTTAAAGGACGGTGGAGACATCGTCCTTTTTGTATGAAAAGAAATACAAAAAATAAGAATAATTATTGATTTTGTTATTGCTTTTTTGAGACTTTTCCTGTAATATAATCAAAAAAAGATATTGTTTTCGGTGAGAGGAAACAGGGAAGGAGTTTTGTATGAAAATGTCCGTAGAAGAAATGGCGGCGGCGAAGGGGCTGTCCAGGAGAGAGTTTATTAAAGCGGTGGCCGCCGGTACGGTGGCGGTAGGAGCCGTGGGCGTATTGGGGGCCTGTTCTTCGTCGCCTTCGGGCGCCGGTTCGGCGGCGGATACGAGCGGGGCCGGTACGACCGCAGCGGCCGGTACGACGGCGGCGGATGCGGCAAACGGGGCAACGGCCGGAGGTCACACGGGCGCTTCTTACGGGAACCTGAATACGGCGATCGGCGGCGAGACGAATGCCTATACCAAGTATGATGCTTTTGCGGAAGCGGCCGATAAGGAAGGGTATAAGCAGGTAGCAAGACTGTTCCGGGCAACGGCCGACGCCGAGAGGATTCATGCGGGGGACGAGTATGATCTGGCCTTCGCGATGGACGTTTCTTCGAAAGAGGCGACGCCGGATACTCCGAAGCCGGGTACGACGGCGGAGAATCTTCAGGCGGCCATCGACGGGGAAACCTATGAATATACGGAGATGTATCCGGAGTTTTTGGAAGCTGCGCAGAGTGAAGAGTTGGATGCGGCGGCGGCGATCTTTAATCGCGCCATGAAAGCGGAGGAGTGTCACGCCAAGAATTATCAGGATTACCTGGATAATCTGGATAATTTGGAGGAGGCGGATATCTATCTGTGTCCTACCTGCGGTTACATAAAGATTGGTGATAACTCCGGCGCCTGCCCGGTCTGCATGGTTTCCTGTGCGGCGTTTAAGAAGTATTAAAGAGAATTTACCGATTTTTCTTTGCGGCTTCCGCGGTCTTTTCTTCTGCGGAAGCCGTTCTATTTTGGTTTTCCTGTCCATATAATGCTCTAACGGAGGTCTTGGGAAATGCGTAGAGGGAAAAAAATTATCGGGATCGGGATTGCAGTGGTTTGTCTGGTTCTTATGCTTCAGCCGTCTTTTTTTTCCTGGCTGAGCTCCGATCCGGACGACGAGCCGGTAAGCCGGGCGGAAGCGGCGAAGGAGACCGCGCTTTTGATCGGAAGCCGGACGGAATGCGAGGAAAGTCTGGCCGGGAGCTGTTTTCCGGAAGAGGAGCAGGGCGCCTGGTATACAAAGTATGCGGATTTTTTGTATCAGAAGGGTTTTTGGACGGAGGTGGAAACGCCGGCTTCCGCGGAAAAGATGGAAAGTGCTTATACATATTCCGAGCTCTGGGGGCTTTTGGAGCGCATGGGCGTGTCTTCTCAATGGACAAACCGGGAGACGGACCGGCGGGAATGGGAAGAAGCGGTTCCGAGAGGTTTGTGGGAGCAGGTCTGGGAAGAGATGCGGGAGCAGGCCGGAGGAGAGGTAGAGGAAAAAAGTCTCCTTTTATATGGAACCCCGGCGGAATTTTCCGATCTGCCGGCTTGGAAGGCGGCTACGGATCAGGGTGAGATCGGTTTTGAGGGTTTGAGCCTGAATGAATATGTGGACTGTAAAGTAAATGCCTGGGTGAGGGAAGATGAGATTTTAAAGATAATCGGGACTGCGGAGACGGGAATCTGTTATGAAAACGTGTTGATTACCGAGCTGAAGCCCGAGGTGAGACAGGGCGAAAAAGGAGAGGAAACCGGGACTCTTCTATCCTTTTTCCTGGACGGTTATACCAAGACCTATCACCTGGAAAGCCGGGAAGTGGAAACGGATTATGAACCGACCGTGGCGGATGTGACCTTGTCGGAAGGCAGGGTGGTTCGCCTGGATCTGAAGCGGGAAAGTATTACCGGAAAAGTGCTGGCCGTCAAGGAAAACGCGATTGAGATTCAGGGTTATGGGGATGTGCCGGTACAGGATACGATGAAAGTGTATAAGACATACGGGGAGTTGGAAAAGCAGGAACGGGAGGATATCCATCTGGGGAACGAGGTCCAGAGATTTATTGTGGCAAACGGGGCGATCTGCGGCGTGCTGACGGAGAAAGCGTTTGAGGCGACGAATATTCGGGTTCTTCTGAAGACCAACGGATTTTCCGGTATCGTTCATGACCGGGTGGAATTGACCTGCGATCGGGATTTCACCGTGACCTGCGGCGAGCGAACCGATTTCTGTACGGCGGGACAGGTTTTAAGCTGGCAACCGGGCGACGCCTGTTTTCAGGAGGGGCGGGTGATTATCTCTCCTTCCGAAGGCGGAAAGATACAGGTTCTATCGTTGACCAGAGGCTCCGGGACGCCGCTTTACGGAGGGCGAATGGAACTTCTGGCGGCGGATGGCGGTATCGTGCTGATCAATGAGATTTTACTGGAAGAGTATTTGGTAGATGTACTTCCCAGCGAGATGCCGGAAAGTTACGGACTGGAAGCGTTGAAGGCCCAGGCGGTTTGCGCGCGGAGCTACGCCTGCCGGCAGATGGAGGGAAATACCTATCTTGCCTACGGCGCGCATGTAGACGACAGCGTTTCTTTTCAGGTATACAACAATTCGAACGCTTCGGAATTGTCGAGGCAGGCGGTGGAAGAAACTTACGGACAGATTCTTGCCCATGACGGGAAAATCATTACGGCTTATTATTTTTCGACTTCATGCGGCCATACGACGGACGGGGCGGCCTGGGGCGGCGACGAAGCCGCGTTTCCCTACCTGGCCGGCAACTGGCTGGGAGAGGAGTCGGCGGAACTGGATCTGACGCGGGAGGAGGATTTTCGAACCTTTATTCAGGGAACGGACGAGACGGCTTACGAGGCATCTTTTCCCTGGTATCGCTGGCAGGTAACGGTACCGCTTTCGCAGATGGCGGACCGAATCAACGCGTACCTGGCGTCTTTGCCGGCCTCTTCCGGTTCGGTGCTGGTAAAACAGGGCGACGGCAGTTTTGCGCCGGGAGAGATTTCTTCGATCGGGACGCTGATAAGGGCGGAAGTGGTTCAGAGAGGAGAGGGCGGGGTCGCCCGGATCCTGGAGGCGGAAGGGACGGCCGGAAGCGTCCGAATTCTTTATCAGAACGCCATTCGAACCGCGCTGTGTGATCCGGGTTACTGCTACACGCGAAACGGGGATACGATCGTTCGGGAAGGCGCGCTTCTTCCCAGCGCCTATATTTACCTGGAACCGATAAAAGAGGGGGATGTTCTGAGCGGCTATACGATTTACGGCGGCGGCAGCGGACATGGAGCCGGTATGAGCCAGAACGCGGCCTGCCATCTGGGGCGTATCGGGAAACGTTACGATGAAATACTGGCTTATTTTTATCGGGACTGTACGCTGGCCAGAGTGTATTAAATTCAGATTTCTCTTGTTCAATGCATGACTTTTCGTTATAATGATTAAGATAAGACAAAGGAAAAGGTTTGGAAAGATTCAATGAGAAAGATAAGACGAGCGCTCTTGTTTGGCGTCGTGCTGATTTTATGCGCCGGCTGCAGTTCGGGCAAAGGGGAAGATTTGAACCGGGAGGGGCTTCGGCTGTTTCGCGAGGGACAGTTTTCGGAGGCGGTCGCCGTATTTGAGGAAGCGATCGTGGAGGATAACCGGGAGCCTCTCTATTATGATAATATGGGAATGGCTTATCTGGAGATGAAAGATTACGCTTCCGCGGAATCGGCTTTTCAGATGGCGCTGAATCTTTCGGAAAAGGATAAGTACGCCTACCGGGGGCTTGGTATTTCATATCTGAGGCAGGGGCGGTATGAGGAAGCCGTGGCGGCTTTTTTTACCGCCATTGAGATGGCCGGCACGAAAGTAGGGCAGGCGGAATATGATACGCTTTTGTATCGGGCGGAGGCGGAACTCGGTATGGGAGATTATGCCGGAGCCGTCGCGACTTACGGGATTTTGGTGGAAGCGGAGCCGAAGAACGCGGATTACCGTTATCTGCGGGGACGTGCGTTTCTGATGCAGGGTTCTTTGGAGAGCGCGCTGGCGGAATTTAACACCGGCGTGACGCATGCTCCGAAAGATTATGCGTATTATATGAATATATACAAGTTGTTGGATGAGCGGGGGTATGCGGAAGAAGGGACGAATTACCTGAAGAGTGCGTTGACGATCGGAGGGGACAGCGACGAGATTCATCGGTACCGGGGAGAGATACAGTATTTGCTGGAGAATTACAGTAGCGCGGCTGCCGAGTTTCAAGCGGTAAAGGCTCCGCTGGACAGTCGCTGTCTGATCTTTTTGGGAAACAGTTACAGCCGGATGGGAGAAGCGCAGAAGGCGTATCAGGTATATACGGAGGCGTTGGACCGGGCGCCGGAAAAAGCGCCTTTGTACGGGGAACTGGCTCTTCTTAAGATGGAAGAGGGGGATTATCGGACCGCTTTGGATTTTCTTGGACAGGGGATCGCTTTGAACGACGCGTCCGTCCAGAAAGATCTGAAATATGCCGAAGCCGTTTGTTATGAATATTTGCATGAATATCGGACCGCCTTGGAAAAATTCGAAGCCTGGCAGGCGGAATTTGGCGAGAGCCCGGAGGCGACGCACGAGATTGAATTTTTGAGGACGAGATAGACGGGAGAATGTTATGACGGAGACGGAACAGGTGCAGGAGCGCGTCATTTTGATCGGGGTTTCCCAAAATGACGGGGACGATACGGAGGCCTCTTTGAAGGAGCTGGAGAAGCTGGTTTTGACGGCCAAAGCGGTGGCGGTGGAAAAACAGATCCAGAATCGGGAGCATCCGCATCCGGTTACTTATCTGGGAAAAGGTAAGATAGAGGAGATAAAAGAACGCCTGTGGGAACTGGACGCCACAGGTGTTGTTTGTGATGAAGAACTTTCACCGGTTCAGCTTCGAAATCTGGAAGAAAGCCTGGATACGAAGGTGATGGATCGGACCATGGTGATTCTGGATATTTTCGCGGCGAGGGCTTCCAGCCGGGAGGGGAAGATTCAGGTGGAGCTGGCGCAGTTGAAGGATCGTGCGGCCCGTCTGGTGGGGATGAGAAAATCGCTGTCCCGTTTGGGAGGAGGGATCGGAACCAGGGGTCCGGGCGAGAAAAAACTGGAGGTCGACCGGCGGCGAATCCATGAGAGAATTTCACATTTAAAAGAAGAGCTGCGCGGTGTAACGAGACACAGGGAAGTGACAAGGGCGAAGCGGGAGCGCGCGCCGATTCTCACGGTGGCTCTGGTCGGCTATACGAACGCCGGCAAATCTACGCTTTTGAACGCCTGGACGGGAGCCGATGTCCTTTCCGAGGACAAGTTGTTCGCGACGCTGGATCCTACGACAAGGGAATTTGTGCTGCCGCAGGGGGATACGGTGCTGCTGACGGATACGGTTGGGTTTATCCGGAAGCTTCCGCATCATTTGATCGAGGCGTTTCAAAGTACGCTGGAGGAGGCGAAATATGCGGATTTGCTGCTTCACGTGGTGGATGCTTCCGATCCGGACCGGGAGCGGCAGATGCAGGTGGTGTATGAGACGCTGCGTCGGCTGGGGATCCAGGGCAAACCGGTTTTTACTTTGTTCAATAAGACGGATGTTTGTCCGGACGGGGATTCTTTCCGGGATTTTAAGGCGGACCGTTCTTTTTGTGTTTCGGCAAAGAACGGCGAGGGTTTGGAGGACGTGAAGGAAGCGATTTCGGAGGTTTCCAGGAGGAGGAACCGGTATGTGGAGCGCGTGTTTTCTTATGAGGAGGCCGGAAAGGTTCAGGTGATTCGGAAATACGGGCAGCTTTTGTCCGAGTCATATGAGGAGGACGGGATTCATGTGGCGGGTTATCTGCCCGAGGCGTATTACCGCCGTCTGACGGGGGCGTGCGCGGCCGGGGAAAAGGACGACGGTCCCGGGGAGGAAGAAAACGGGAATTTCAAGATATAGTGGTTTTAAGTATGAGTAAAACAATATCTTGATGTTCTATTGACGGGACATATTTTTGGTGATAGTATGATGGTACATGCCGGGGTCGACCGGCAGGATGGGAGGACAGGAAATATGTTCCGTGTGATCAAACGCGACGGGGAAGTTACAGACTTTGCTTTGGCCAAGATTCAGGCTGCGATCGAGAAAGCGTTTATCGCGACGCAGAAGCAGTATAGCGAGGAGATTCTTCAGATTCTGGCACTCCGGGTTACGGCGGAGTTTCAGACGAAGATCAAAAACGGGGAGATCACGGTGGAAGATATTCAGGACAGCGTGGAGGCCGTGCTGATTCAGGCCGGCTATACGGATGTGGCGAAGGCTTATATTCTGTATCGGAAGCAGAGGGAGAAAGTTCGGAATATGAAGTCCACGATTCTGAATTATAAGGATGTGGTGGACAGTTACGTAAAAATAGAAGACTGGCGGGTCAAGGAGAATTCTACGGTGACCTATTCCGTAGGGGGATTGATCTTGAGCAATTCCGGGGCGGTTACGGCGAATTACTGGCTTTCCGAGATCTATGACGACGAGATTGCGAACGCTCACCGGAACGCGGATATGCATATTCATGATCTCTCCATGCTGACGGGATACTGTGCCGGCTGGTCGTTAAAGCAGTTGATTAAAGAGGGTTTGGGCGGTATTACGGGCAAGATCACTTCCGGCCCCGCCAAGCATTTGTCAACGCTGTGCAATCAGATGGTGAATTTTTTGGGAATCATGCAGAACGAATGGGCGGGGGCCCAGGCGTTTTCTTCGTTTGATACCTATCTGGCGCCTTTTGTGAAGGTGGACCGCCTGAATTATGAAGAAGTCGTTCAGTGCATTCAGTCGTTTGTCTACGGTGTGAATACTCCGAGCCGCTGGGGGACGCAGGCGCCTTTTACGAATATTACCCTGGACTGGACGGTTCCGGCGGATCTGGCGGAGCTGCCTGCCGTGGTGGGAGGAAGAGAGCTGGATTTCTGTTATAAGGACTGCAAAAGAGAGATGGACATGATCAACAAAGCTTTTATTGAGATCATGATCCGGGGAGACTATAACGGACGGGGCTTTCAGTATCCGATTCCGACCTATTCAATCACAAAAGATTTTGACTGGTCGGATACGGAGAATAACCGGCTCTTGTTTGAGATGACCGCGAAGTATGGGACGCCGTATTTTTCGAACTATGTGAATAGCGATATGGAGCCCAGCGATATCCGCAGTATGTGTTGCCGGCTGCGTCTGGACCTGCGCGAGCTGCGCAAGAAGGGCGGCGGTTATTTTGGCTCCGGCGAGAGCACGGGATCCGTGGGAGTAGTTACGATCAATATGCCGAAGATCGCATATCTGGCGAAGGACGAGACGGATTTTTATGCCAGGCTGGATCGTGTGATGGATGTTGCGGCCCGTTCTCTGAAAGTGAAGCGGGACGTGATCACCAGATTGTTGGACGAGGGGTTATATCCTTATACAAAGCGTTACCTGGGTACGTTTGTCAATCATTTTTCGACGATCGGCCTGGTAGGCATGAATGAGATGGGGCTGAACGCCGCCTGGTTGAGGGCGGATATGACGCACCGGGAGACGCAGGCGTTTTCAAAAGAGGTGCTGAAGCATATGCGCAAGCGGTTGTCGGATTATCAGGAGATGTACGGCGATTTGTATAATCTGGAGGCGACGCCGGCAGAATCGACCTGTTACCGTCTGGCCAAACATGATCGGGCGGATTATCCGGATATCATCACGGCGGGGAAAGAAGGCGATACCCCTTATTATACCAATTCCTCGCACTTGCCAGTGGATTATACGCCGGATATTTTCGACGCGCTGGATATTCAGGACGAACTGCAGACATTGTATACGTCCGGAACGGTGTTCCATGCCTTTTTGGGCGAGAAACTTCCGGATTGGCAGGCGGCCGCCCGACTGGTGCGGACGATCGCCGAGAATTATAAATTACCGTATTATACACTGTCGCCGACGTATTCGGTCTGTTCCGAACACGGTTATCTGGCCGGCGAATGTTTTGTCTGCCCGATCTGCGGGAAGAAAGCGGAAGTATACAGCCGGATTACCGGATATTATCGTCCGGTACAGAATTGGAACGAAGGGAAGACGCAGGAGTTTAAAAATCGCAGGGTTTACGATCTGGCGGCTTCGCGCAGAAAGTGCCTGGCGCCTCCGACGTACGTGACGCTGCCGCAGGTCGAAAAACGGCCGGAATGTGAAAAAACGGCCGAACCCGGTGAGAAGCGTTATCTCTTCACGACGAAGACCTGTCCGAATTGCCGAATTGCCAGGCGGATTTTGGAGAATGTGGATTATGAGACGGTGGATGCGGAAGAACGGGCGGATGTGACAAGGGAGTACGGCGTACAGCAGGCCCCCACACTGATCGTTGTGAATGCCGGCGGGGCCTCGCGTTATGTGGGAGCCGGAGATATCAAGAGATACCGGGAAAGCCTGAACCGGTAGAAGAATAAAAACGGCCCTATCCGAAACGGTTTTACGGATAGGGCCGTTTTGTCGTGTTCGCCTGTTTTCCGCCCGAATTTTCGGAAGCGAATTTCAAACCTGTTGTTTTTTGTTGGAATAGCGGCAGATTTGTTCGGTGCTGCGGATGATGGTGTGCGGCACCGGTTTCCAGGTCACGTTTTTAAAAAGGGCTGCGACGGAGATCGGAATATAGGTAAAAAGGAAGATCGGGAAAGTAAACAGATAAAGAAGGCAGCGGCTGGTCTTGCAGTGTATCTGTTTCCGTTCCGCGATTATGGTGACGGAGCCGAAAGCAAGGAGCGACAGGTAGATGCTTGTCAGGCAGCCGCCCATGGCCAAAAGGGAAGCTTCCGTTACGCGGGCATGCCCCGTCAGGATTCCTCCTACGGTAAAAAAACCGTTGAGCAGCAGGGACGTTAGAGTGATCAGGGTGGCCGGAGCAATCGTCATCAGCATATCATAACAGGGGAAGCTTCGGTTTCGGAAAATTCCGTTTAACAATTTGCCGCCGTATCGGGCGAATACCTGATAAAATCCTTTTGTCCAGCGCATTCGCTGATTCCAGGATGCTTTGAAATCGATCGGCTGTTCGTCATAGAGAATGGCTTTGCTGCAATAGCCGATCCGGTCGCCGCGAATTATATGATCGGTGGAAAATTCGATATCTTCAGTTAAAAGAGAGTATTTCCAACCGTGATCCTTTTCGATGGTTTCGGAAGAAACCAGAAAACCGGTTCCGGAGATGGCGCAGCTGGTATGGCATTTCATACGGGCTCCGTTCAAAAAACGGGATTCCCGGAGGAACCACAACGCGTATCCGGCGGAGATCCAGTTGGAATCGTAATTTTTGGAATTTCGGTAACTGGTGATCACCGGATATCCGAGCGAGAAGGTGCGGTTCATTTCCCGTATATAGTTTTTATCCAACACGTTATCCGCATCGAATACCAGGTATCCGGCATAATAGCGAATCCCTTTTTCCGCGGCGATTTTGTGAAAGGCGTAATCCAGGGCGTAGCCTTTTCCCACTTTGGCGGATTGAAAACGTTCAAATACGTGAGCGCCGTGGGAGCGGGCGATGTCGGCGGTGTGATCGACACAGTTATCGGCTATGACATATGTATCGATTAACCCGGAAGGGTAGTCCTGCTGTTGGATGCTCTGTAAGAGTTCTCCGATCACGGCGCTTTCGTTCCGGGCCGAGATCAGAACGGCATAATGCTTTAACTCCGGGTTCTCGGGTCCCTCTTCGTCTTTTTTGAAGAGGCCGATCAGAACATAGACGGCCTGATAAAAATAACAGCCCATGAACAAAATCAACAGAAAGAAATTATATCGTTCGATAAATGTTACTAACATAGTCTCTCCTTTTTTCATGTCCATACTTTTTTTCGATATAGTATACGGTTTAATCTTGTTTTTTTTTCTCAATTTTTGTATACAAATTCTTACTCTTTTTTTAAAAATATTTTAAAAATGGAAGTTTTGCGGATTTTTTGTCGAAAGGAACGAAGGAAAATCCCTGAAATTTTCAAGTTGAGATTGCCGGGAGGATGTGTTAGTATAAGGGAGTATCCGGAGGGAAAAGATCAAAGGAAGAAGGAGACGTCGATGAGCTACGCGGATCAGGTATTTATAGAAAACTGTAAGGATATACTGGCAAACGGAGTCTGGGACACGGATCAGGAGGTTCGTCCCCGCTGGGAAGATGGGACGGCGGCACATACGATTAAGAAATTTGGTATTGTAAACCGCTATGATTTGACAAAAGAATTTCCTGTTATTACGATACGGCGCTGCGCGTTTAAATCCTGTCTGGATGAACTGCTCTGGATCTGGCAGAAAAAATCCAACCGGGTGGCGGATTTGAACAGTCATATCTGGGACAGTTGGGTGGATGAGAACGGAACCATCGGAAAAGCCTACGGTTATCAGCTCGGGATAAAACATAAGTATCGGGAAGGAGAATTTGATCAGGTGGATCGGATTCTGTACGACTTGAAACATAATCCCGCGAGCCGGCGGATCTTGAGTAATATTTATAATCATCATGATCTGTATGAGATGGAGCTTTATCCGTGCGCCTACAGTCTGACATTGAACGTGTCCGGGAACAAGCTGAACGGGATTTTGAATCAGCGGTCGCAGGATATGCTGACGGCCAATAACTGGAATGTGTGTCAGTACGCCGCACTGTTGTGCATGTTTGCTCAGGTGAGCGGTTTCGTTCCGGGGGAACTGGTTCATGTGATTGCGGACGCTCATATTTATGACAGGCATGTTCCGATGCTGGAGAAGCTCCTGACCCGGGAACCTTATCCGGCCCCCGTATTTTGGATGGATGAAACGATCGAGGATTTTTATCGGTTCACGAGGGATAGTTTCCGGTTGGAAAATTATCGGTATCATGA
The DNA here is from genome assembly GCA_022792885.1 of Lachnospiraceae bacterium. Taxonomy (GTDB): domain Bacteria; phylum Bacillota; class Clostridia; order Lachnospirales; family Lachnospiraceae; genus JAAWBX01. The sequence goes on along the minus strand of JAAWBX010000040.1, from coordinate 18,505 downwards.
GTTTTCCGAGAAGATTCCGGTAGCCGTTTAGATGGTGTGAAGGAAGGAGAACGCGGAGGATGAAGGCGATTGTAGCGGTAGACGGTCACTGGGCGATCGGGAAAAACGGGGCTATGCTGGCGCGGAATCCGATTGATATGAAGTTTTTTCGGGAGGCGACGGAGGGGCATGTGGTCGTTATGGGGCGGAAGACGCTTGCGAGTTTTCCCGGCGGAAGGCCTTTGAAAAACCGGGTGAATGTGGTGGTATCGACGACGCGGCCGGCGGAGGATACCCGGATAGACGAAAATACGCGGCTGATCTGCGTGGGTTCTTATGAGGACTTGTTTCGGGTTCTTACGGCGTGGCCGAAGGAGGATATTTTCCTGATCGGCGGAGGCATGTTATATCGGGATTTGCTCTCGGAGTGCCGGACGGCCTATGTGACATATATGAAAAATATTTTTCCGGAGGCGGATACCTGGTATCCGAATCTGGATGAAGATCCGGAATGGGAATTGAGGGAGAGCAGCGAGTGGAAGACATTCGAGGAGATCACATTTTCTTTCCGGACCTATCAAAGGAGGGCGTAAAAAGTCCTATGAAGAGAAAGAAAGACTGGTGTGTAAGGCTATGCCTTTTTCTGTGTTTTTTTGCGGGCTGCGTCCATCCGCCTTCCGCGCCGGAGACCGCCGCGTCCGTGTCCGCAGAGAGCACGCCGGTTGCGGCTTCGGAGACCTGGAGGGGGGAGGAGGCCCCCGGGCCTTTTGGCGGGTGGTTTCAACCTTCGCCCGTGCCGGAGATCGAAGAGGAAGGATTATATTATTATCATTTATTGAATGAGGAAGAGAAACAGGCATATCGGCAGATGTATCAGGCCGTTTCGCTTATGGAAGAGGAGGAAGTGAATCTGACAATTTCGGATCCTTCCCGGATCGCGGAGATTTACCAGTATGTCCTTTACGATCATCCGGAACTTTTCTGGCTGGACCATTACAGTTTGTATACTTATCGGATGGCGGACCGGGTGCTCGGATATTCCTTTGAGGCGGTATACGGGCTTTCCCGGGAGGAGAAAGATCTTCGCCAGGAAGAGGTTCTGGACCGGACGCTGGCCATTTTATCCGGGGCGCCTCTGGACGGGGATGATTACAATAAGATCAAGTATATATACGAATATGTGATCTTAAGTACCGAGTACGATCTGGAGGCCGAGGATAATCAGAACATCTGCAGTGTGTTGCTGAACGGCCGGTCGGTCTGCCAGGGTTATGCTTTGACCGTGCAGTATTTACTGGAACGCATGGGGATTTCCTGTGTGACGGTAACGGGGAAAGCGAACGGTGAACTTCACGCCTGGAACCTGGTGTGGGCGGACGGGGAACCTTATTATCTGGACGCAACCTGGGGGGATCCGCAGTATGCCCGCTCGGAGGACGAACTGGTGGAGCTGGGAGCCGATTATATCAGTTATGAATATCTTCTGGTAACGTCGGAGGAGATTGCGCGCACGCACAGCCCGGACGTGGGCGTTCCCCTTCCGGTATGTACGGCGACCGCAGACAATTATTATGTGAGGGAAGGCTATTATTTTGAAGAATGGAACCCGGAGCGGTTTGAGGCGTTGATCTTCCGTTGTCTGGAAGACGGGACCGGCAAGTTCTCGGTTCGATGCGCCGGCCCGGAATTATACCAGGAGATTCGGACCCGTCTTCTGCAAGAGCAGGAGATTTATGACTATCTGTGGCGGGTGAAGGCGGCGACGGGAAGCGCTTTTGACGCAAACCGAATCCTGTACGGGTTGAATGAGGAGCAAAAGACGATTCAGTTTCAGCTTTCAGAATGAGTGAGAGGATGGCGGACGGAGGATGAAAGAAGCAGTAGCGCGGCAGATGCGGCATTACACAAGGGAAATCAAGATTTTGACCTGTCTGGTAGGAGGCGCGGTCCACGCGTTCGGCGTGAATATGTTCATTGTACCTCTGGGATTGTACAGCGGAGGATTTCTCGGCGCCTCGCAGATTATGCGGACGCTCTTGATGCAGGGGCTGCATACGGATTTCGGCGGGAGGGATATCGCCGGCATATTATATTTGTTTTTGAATGTTCCGGTTTTGATTATGGCGTATCGTTGTTTGGGGAAGCATTTTTTTGTCAAGACCGTCACCTGCGTTCTGGCCAGTTCGTTTTTTTTGAGCGTGATTCCGATTCCGGCGGTACCGCTTGTGCCGGATACGCTGACCGGTTGTCTGATCGGAGGGATCGTGTGCGGGCTGGGAGCCGGGCTGATCTTTAAGAACGGCGGCAGCAGCGGCGGCACGGATGTGCTGGGGGTTTATTTTACCAAGAAGTATCGTTCGGCCAGTGTCGGGCGGATTTCTTTGATGTTTAACGGGATTATCTATGCGTTCTGCCTGCTTTTGTTCACCCCCTCGATTGCGATTTATTCGATTATTTATGTGACGTTTCAGAGTTTTGTGGTGGATAAGGTCTATACGCAGGTCATCAACGTGCAGGCGATGATTATGACGAACAGCGACGGGGAGGCGATCCGTCACGCGATTCTGGAGCAGTTTCATCGGGGCGTGACATTGCTCGACGGCGTTGGCGGTTATACCGGTCAGCCGAGAAAGGTGCTGTATACGGTGCTTTCCAAATATGAGGCGGGGATTTTGACCCGGATGATACATGAACTGGATCCGGATGCGTTCGTGGTGTTGAACGAGGGTTGTTCCGTGTCCGGCCGGTATCTACGGCATATGGGATAACCGGAAATCATAAAAGAAGATTGAAAAAATTCCCCGCGGCCGGTAAAAAACCCGGCGGGCGGGGGATTTTGAATGTTATAAACCCATTTCCGGGTTCAGGCTCTTCATGGCGTTCAGAGTTATTTCGAGCAGCTCTTCGATCGGCATCTCCAGCATCTCGGCGCCTTTGAGGATCACATCGCGGTTGCATCCGGCGGCAAAACGTTTGTCCTTGAATTTTTTCTTAAGGGACTTTACGTCCATATCGTCAATACTTTTGGAGGGGCGCATTAGGGCGGCCGCTCCGATCAGGCCGGAGAGTTCGTCCACGGCGAACAGGAATTTCTCCATCCTGCAGTTGGGTTCCACGTCGGAGCAGAGGCTGTAACCGTGGGCCTGCATGGCATGAATCAGGCTTTCGTCGAGATCTTGTTCGCGCATCAGCTCGACGCCTTTTTGGCAATGTTCTTCGGGGTACAATTCATAATCGATGTCGTGGAGCATACCGGCGGTTTTCCAGAAATCGATTCGTTCCGGGTCATGTTCTTTCGCCAGATAGCCGAGGATGCCGGAAACGACCTGTCCGTGTTTTAAATGAAACGGTTCTTTGTTATATTGTTTTAAGATCTCAAAAGCCTCTTCAGGGGCGGGTATTTTACTCATGTTAATCTCCTCTCGTGACATTTTCTTCCATTATAGTAGCCATTCCGGACAAAATCAAGCTTTCTTATGCATAAAAACGGCCGGGCTCCAAACAATAAAACACAGAAATATAGAATGAGGAGCGTGGAGGCATGGCGTATCATCTGACAGGGGATTTTCAGAAGGACAGCGAATATTTTAATCGGAAACTGGGAACGGACGTCAGTTTTGACGTGATTTTTCATCCGTTTGTTCTGGGCGGCAGAAAAGCCGGTTTGTATCAGATCGACGGGACGGCCAAAGACAGCCTGATTGAGCGGATTCTGGCAAAACTTCTGGAAACCAGGGCGGAGGAAATGCCGGCCGGACCGGGAGCGTTTGTGGATCAGCTTCTGCCTTACGGCCAGGTTTCGCTTCTGAAGGAGGAGGAAGAGATTGTGACGACGATTCTGATGGGAATGCCCTGTTTGCTGATTGAGGGCTACCGGGAAGTCATTGTCATGGATCTTCGGAGTTTTCCGGAGCGCGGCGTGGACGAGCCGGAGAAAGATCGGGTGATGCGGGGATCCAGAGATGGGTTTTCCGAACGCCTTACCTGTAATACGGCGCTGATCCGCCGAAGGATCCGGGATCCCAGGCTTCGGATGGAGAAGCTGCAGGTGGGGAAGCGTTCTCATACGGATGTCGCTCTGATTTATGTGGACGATCGGGTAGACAAAGAATTGCTGGGCCGGATAAAAGACCGTCTGAACCGTCTGGAGGTCGATGCGCTTTCCATGAATCAGGAGAGCCTGGCGGAATGTCTGTTTCCTTACAAGTGGTGTAATCCGTTCCCGAAGTTCAAATTCTCCGAGCGGCCGGATACGACGGCGGCGCATCTGTTGGAAGGGAATCTGGTGGTTCTGGTGGACAATTCGCCTTCGGCGATGATTCTGCCGGCTTCGGTGTTCGACATTGTGGAGCAGGCGGACGATTATTATTTTCCACCATTGACGGGGACATATTTGAGAATGTCCCGTTTTATGACGGCGCTGGTTACGCTGTTTCTGACGCCGTTGTTTTTGCTGTTTGTGAATCATCCGCAGTGGCTTCCGGGGTTTCTGCAATTTACCGCTTTGACGGATCCGGTGAACATTCCCGTGTTCTGGCAGTTGTTGATTTTGGAATTTGCGGTGGACGGAATGCGTCTGGCGGCTTTGAGCACACCGAATATGCTTTCGACACCCTTGAGTATTATCGCCGGTATTTCCATGGGGGAATATGCGGTTTCTTCCGGCTGGTTCAACGCCGAATCGATGTTGTACATGGCGTTTGTGACCGTGGCGAATTATACCCAGACAAGTTTTGAATTGGGGTATGCATTAAAATTCATGCGGCTCATATTATTGATATTGACAGAACTTTTTTCTTTATGGGGCATGATCGGCGGTCTTATTTTTATCGGGATCGTAATCGCCGGGAACAAGACGATTGCCGGAAAAAGTTATATCTATCCGCTGCTGCCGTTCTCCTGGAGCGCGTTGAAGGAACGTTTGTTCCGCCGCAGGATTTCTTTTCAGGATTCCAAAAACCATTGACATTTTCTGTCGAAGTGCCTATAATACGCCATATAAAAGTTAGAGTAATCTAACGGTTGCCGGAAAAGGGGACGAGATATGACGCTTAGCGAGGGAAAGATCGGAAAGACATATGTGGTGGAGGAGGTTCATGTGGACGGCCCCGTGACCAGACGTCTGGAAGCTTTGGGAGTGAATGAGCAGACCGGGATCGTGATACAAAACAGCAAGAGGAACGGCGCTCTTATTATCAAGGTGCGGGGTACTCGTCTGGCTCTTGGCCGGAGGATCGCGGACCATATACAGGTCAGGGAGGCGTAAGAGATGAAAACGAGAACGATCACGGTAGGTTTTGTCGGGAATCCGAATTGTGGCAAGACGACGCTGTTTAACGCGATTACCGGTTCGTCTTTGAAGGTGGCGAATTGGCCCGGAGTGACGGTGGAACGGGTGGAGGGCGAAGCTTCCTATCGGGGCGATCGGATCAGGATTATCGATCTGCCCGGCATTTACAGTCTGACCTCCTATTCGATTGAGGAGCGGGTGACGAGAAAGTGCGTGATGAGCGAGGAAGTGGACGTGCTCATTAATGTGGTCGACGCGTCCTCTTTGGAGAGGAATCTATATCTGACCATGCAGCTTCTGGAGCTTAAGAAACCGGTGATTCTGGCTCTGAATATGATGGATATTGTGGAAGAGCGCGGGATGGAGCTGGACTTGCATCGGCTGCCGGAAATGCTGGGCGGTATTCCGGTGGTACCGGTATCCGCCCGCAGACGAACCGGGCTGGACGTGCTTTTGCACGCGGTGTCTCACCATTACGAGGAGGGGCCGGTAAAAAGTGTGATGCGGTATTCGAAGGGCCTGGAAGCCAAGATCGGGAAACTGGAGGCGGAATTGCTTGCCCGGTACGGGGAGATCCCCAATCGGCGCTGGCTGGCGGTCAAGCATCTGGAGATGGACGAACAGGTCCGGGAGCAGTATCCGCTTTCCATGCCGGCCGTGCTGGATAAATCTTATGAGAAGCAGCTTATCAATGAAAAATACGATTACATAGAGGAAGTGGTCGAGGAATGCCTGTTTAATAAGGGGGAGAAGGAGGCTTCCACGGATAAGATTGACGTCTGGCTGACGCATCGGGTCTGGGGGGTTCCGATCTTTCTTCTGATTATGGCGGTGGTGTTTTTCCTTACATTTACGGTGGGAGATTTTCTGAAAGGCTATTTTGAGGAAGGGCTGGCCTGGTTCTCCGACGGCGTTACGGCTTTTCTGGCCGAGATCGGAACGGCAGAATGGCTGATATCTCTGATTGTGGACGGGATTATCGCCGGTGTCGGCGGTATTTTGACTTTTTTGCCGAATATTTTTATTTTATTTCTGGCGCTGGCCTTTTTGGAGGACAGCGGTTATATGGCCAGGGTCGCTTACGTGATGGATGAAACCATGGGCCGGGTGGGATTATCCGGTAAAGCATTTCTTCCTATGGTTCTGGGGTTTGGCTGCACGGTGCCGGCCGTGATGGCGACTCGGGCGCTGGAGAGCGAGAGGGATCGCAAAAAAACGATTTTGATTACGCCGTTTATGTCCTGTTCGGCGAGGCTTCCGATCTATGTGCTGTTTTCCGGGATTTTTTTCGGAAAATATGCCATGGCGGCGGCGTATTCCCTTTATGTGCTGGGGGTTTTTACGGCGATTGTCGTAGCCCTGGCGGTGCATAAGATCACGGGCGATAAGGAGGAGAACGCGCTTCTGATTGAATTGCCCGAGTATAAGACTCCGAATGCCAGAACCGTGGCGATCTATGTATGGGAAAAAGTGAAAGATTACCTGACAAAGGCGGGGACGGTGATCTTTCTTGCCTCGATTATCCTCTGGTTTTTATTGAATTACGGAGTGACGGGACCGGTGGAGGATGTTTCCTTAAGCTTCGGCGCCTCGGTCGGTCGTTTTCTGACGCCGCTTCTTCTGCCGGCGGGATTGGGGCTGTGGCAGGTGGCGGTGGCTCTGATCAGCGGAATATCGGCAAAGGAAGTGGTGGTGTCCAGTTTTTCCGTATTGTTTGGGATTTCCAACATCAATTCGGCGGCCGGTATGGCGGAATTGTCCGGTGCGCTGGGGAATCTCGGTTTCGGGCCGGTGAACGCCTACGCGTTGATGGTCTTTTGCCTTTTGTATACTCCCTGTGCGGCGACGATCGCGACGATACGAAAAGAAACCGGTTCCTGGATCTGGACGTTGAAAATGATGGTGTTTCAGCTTTTATTTGCCTGGGGGATGTCTGTGCTGGTTTATCAGGTCGGGAGCCTGATTTTTTAAAAGCCCTTGAAAAGAGGACGAGGGTATGTTATAGTAAACTATGAAAAGGTATTGCCGATGAACGGATCGTTTGTACTTCAACGGCGGGCGGCCGCTTCAGTTTCCCGGGCTGAGCGGCCGTCCGCTTGTTTTGCGGGCGAAAAGAAGCTTGTCAAACACGAAAAAATCCGTTAAACTGATTTTTATAGAAAACAGGAAGTTTTCCTTATATACTTGGAGGTAGAGAGATGAAGATGGTGACTCTTGGAAAGACAGGCCTTGTGATCTCCCGGATGGGACTGGGGGGGATTCCGATTCAGAGAGCGGATGTGGCAAGCGCGAAAGCATTGATTCAGGGGATGATCGAAGCCGGTGTGAATTATATCGATTCGGCCCGCGGCTATACGGTCAGTGAAGAGTACCTGGGAGAGGCTTTGGAAGGGTATCGGGATAAATTTATTCTGGCGACAAAGAGTATGTCCCGGACGAAAGAGGAGATGGCGAAGGATATTGATATCAGCCTGAAGAATTTCCGCACGGATTATATCGACCTGTATCAGATACATAACCCTTCGCCCGAACAGTTTGAACAGGTGCAGGGGGAAGGCGGCGCGCTGGAAGCTTTGAAGGAAGCGAAGGCAGCCGGCAGGATCGGACATATCGGCATTACGCTTCATTCGCTGGATTTGTTTAAGAAAGCGCTGGAATTGGATTGGGTCGAGACGATCATGTATCCTTATAATATAGTAGAAACACAGGCGGAAGAGCTGATCGCCGAGTGCGCGAAGCGGGGGATCGGTTTTATCTGTATGAAGCCTCTGGCCGGAGGCGCGATCGAGGACGGCCGGCTGGCAATGCGTTTTATCGCGAAGAATCCGAATGTGACGGTGATCATCCCCGGCATGGCGGAGGTGAAGGAACTGACGGAGAACATCCGGGCAGTGGAAGACGAGACGCCGCTTACCGCCGAGGAGGAGGCCGGGATGGCCGCGGTGAAGGAGGAGCTGGGCACGAATTTCTGCCGCCGGTGTAACTACTGCGCGCCTTGTACGGTCGGCATTGCCATTCCGGGCGTGTTCCTGATGGAAGGGTATTATCGCAGGTACGGTCTGAAGGATTGGGCGATGGGCCGTTATGAGGCGATGCCGGTGAAAGCGAAGGACTGCATCGGCTGCGGTGTCTGTGAGACCCGCTGCCCGTATCATCTTCCGATCCGGGAGATGTTGAAGAGAGCGTCCGCGGTCATGGACGCATAAAGAAGAAAACAGGCTGCCGCACCGCGGATCCATGGATCGCCGGTATGGCAGCCTTGTTTTTGGTCAGGGAAGTTTTACGACGGCATCTCCTTTTTTGACCTGCCCGCCCTGAATAACCCGGCAGAATCGTCCTTCGTAGGGGAGCAGGGAAATACCGAACGTCCTTGTGACGACGCTGGGATGGTCGGGTTTGCCGATCTGGGTCACTTCCAAAACGACTTCGCTTCCGAGACGGAAACGGTCGCCTGTCTTAAGATCCAATTCACTCATATGTTCGATGGAGACATTTTCCGCAAAATCCCCGGGGCCCATGGTAAGACGATTCTCCTCGTTGGATCTTACGACGCTGTCCCAGTCCAGGCAGGTGACCTGCCGTCCCCAGTCGCCGCAGTGGCCGTCACCCTCGATCCCGGTGTCGGTGAGAAAGCGAGCCGTTTCGATCTCCTGTTTTAATTGTCCCCGTTCTTTATTGATGCAGATGGCATGCACCGATGGCTGACTCATATGATATCCTCCTTGTTTTTGCCTGGAGCTTCCCGGAAAGGAAGGCCAGACGGATGATATCAGTTTACTTGGAAACGGAAGATTTGGCAAGAGGAAAAAGAAATCATTGTTTCATAAAGCCGTCTGCTTCCAATTCCTGAAGCGGTATATATCCCGAAAAGCGATATAATAAATGATTTTGATTTTCCATTTGCCGCCTAGAACTTTTGTATGGCAGAAGGGGATATTGTTTATGCATGGTATTATAAAATGAGGAAATAATGTTTTCAAAATTCTTGATTTTAAGCAAAAAGAATGTTAGTATGTTTACATACGTACATATTAGGAGGTAAAGCGGATGGCGAAGGATAAAAAAGCATTTGGAAATTTCCTGCGGGAAATGATCAAGCAAACCGGTATATCGCAGTCGGCCTTTTATACGTCGGTTGAAATTACAAAACCGTATTTCTACGACATTCTGTCCGGCAAGGTCAATCCGCCGCCCCCAGAGATACAGTACAGGATGCTGAATCATCTAAAAGTGAACGACCAACAGCGCATTGAATTTCTGAATTTTGCAGCAGAAGGCCGGGATGAAATCCCTGCTGACATTGCCAGGTTGATAACAGACCATTCGCAGGAACTGGACAAAATTCGCACTACGCTAACGACGCTATTTGCGGCGCGAGGCTAAGGAGATAGAGAGATGGCAGCATTAAATGAATTGATACGGAAAGTTGAGAATCCTGAATTGCGCGCGCAGCTTCAGGCAGCGGCGGATAAGCTGGTGAAGCAGAAAAAGTTCGGTCTTGTATTTGAGGAACACCTGCCGGAATGCACTCTTCTATACGATATCCCCGTAAGAAAAGGGCTAAAAGTATCTGTTCGCAACGGGAAAGCTAACGAGACCTACACCGTTCTGAAAATTGAAGACGGCATTGCCGCATGCCTACCTAAAAACAGCAAGAAAGCGGTACCGTTTGCAGTGGCGGATCTTGTTACGACAGCGGAGCTGGGCGATCCTATCTATCCCTGCCTTCAGCTCTTGGGAGAGGTGTGCAATGCGCCGGACGGCGAATTGTGGCACACATTGATCGAAGCGGACAACTATCACGCCCTGCAGCTTCTGGAATACCTGTACGCAGGCGAAGTGGATTGCCTCTATATCGATCCGCCCTATAATACCGGCGCAAAGGACTGGAAATACAACAACGACTATGTGGACGGAACAGACGAATACCGTCACAGCAAATGGCTTTCCATGATGCAGAAGCGGTTGGAGATTGCTAAAAAACTTCTGAATCCGAACGATTCTGTGTTGATCATCACCATAGATGAAAAAGAGTATTTACACCTCGGGTGCTTGCTGGAAGAAATGTTTCCGCAAGCAAGCATGCAAATGGTTTCTTCTGTCATCAACCCGGCAGGCGTTAGTCGTGGCGGACAATTTGCCCGCACGGATGAATACATATATTTCTTGACATTCGGGCGATGCGCGCCGTCTCCACTAAAATTGGACGATGATTGGCGGGGAAAAATTAAGGGCGGCTATAAAGATAAGCTTCGCTGGAATGGCCTGCAACGTTCTGGAACTGCTACCCTCAGAGCCGATAGACCTAATATGTTCTATCCGATTTTTGTAAATAAAGATGGAACACGGATCGAAAGTGTTGGGGAGAGCATACCATTTTCTGCTGATCGTAGTACAGTAAAGGTTCCGGAAGGTCAAATAGCTGTATGGCCAATTTTTCCTGACGGGCGCGAGGGCAGATGGCGTCTCGGCCGAGATACCCTTATTGAACTAATTGATAAGCATTATGTCCATCTGGGCCGCGTTCAAGGAGATAGAGCCTCAATTACCTATCTTGCTCAAGGTGAGCAAGCAAAAGTTGAAAATGGTGATTTCCCAATTATCGGATATAATGCCGATGGTTCAATTATAGTAGACGAGAGCGGATATGAAGCACGATTTATTCCCGGTACACAATGGTGGATTACAAGCCATGATGCAACACAAAAGGGCACGAAAATGCTTAATGATATAATAGGCCATCGCTTTACTTTTCCAAAATCGGTGTACGCTGTTCACGATGCAATCCGCTTCTTTGTCGCAAACAAACCCAGAGCTCTCATTGTTGACTTCTTTTCTGGTTCCGGCACCACGCTGCATGCGGTTAACCTACTTAATGCAGAGGACGGAGGCAGCCGCCGTTGCATCATGGTCACTAATAACGAAATCAGCGCAGAGGAACGCAAAGGTTTTGAAGCACGTGGCATACAGCAGGGGGATCTCGAATGGGAAAGCCGCGGCATTGCCAGATATGTCACTTGGCCTCGTACCGTATGCAGTATTGAGGGGCACGATGTGAACGGGAATCCGCTGAAAGGAAATTACATCACCACAGGTGAACGGGAAATGCCGATGGCAGACGGTTTCAAGGCAAACGCCGTTTTTTTTAAACTGGGATTTCTCGACAAAACTAAGATATCTCTCGGTATGCAGTTCAAAGAACTACTCTCCATGCTGTGGATGAAAGCAGGCGCTATCGGCAAATGTCCCGTCATTGACGTATCCGTGCCGGATATGCTGATACTGCCGGAAAACAAAATGGCGATCCTCAATGACGAGAACCGGTTCAGGGAGTTGGCCGATCAGCTTGCACAACATCCGGAAGTTGAGATTGTATACCTCGTAACCGATTATGAATCCAGCTTTGTGGCTATGACGCAGGCACTGGAAGGCAAAAAGACCTACCAGTTGTATCGGGATTATCTGGACAACTTTAGAATTAACGCAGGGAGGAACAGCAGATGAAAGTGAATTTAATAGCTTTCCAAGAGAAAGCTGTCAAGGAACTGCGTATGGATATTGCCGATGGGCTGGGTAGCTACCGACGCAGAGGAAAGACGCAGGTCGTTTCCCTGCAGGCGCCGACCGGTGCCGGCAAGACAATTATTGCCGCTTCACTGATTGAAGATATTCTCTTTGGTTCGACGCTGGCTGACGGAACTACATTCGATGAGCAGCCGGAGGCTATCTTTGTATGGCTTTCGGATTCTCCGGAATTGAACGCACAGTCCAAGCAGAAAATCGAATTAAAAACCAGTAAGTTGCGTTTCGGCCAATGTATTACGGTCACGGAAGATTCTTTCGATATGGAGATGCTGGAGGATGGCCGTATCTATTTTCTCAACACTCAAAAAATCAGCCGTAGCGGTAAGCTGACACAGCATTCCGACGATCGGCAGTATACCATCTGGGAAACGCTGGATAACACAATCCAGAATAAGTCGGATCGCTTGTACTTTATCATTGACGAAGCGCACCGTGGCGCCAAAAGCAAGCGTGAGGCAGGTACCGACACCACGATCATGCAGAGATTTATCAAAGGCTACACTTACACGGAAAACGGCATAATACGCACCATGCGCTCCATGCCAGTAATCCTTGGTATCAGCGCTACAGCAGAGCGTTTTAATACATTGGTCGGCAATACCGCCAATGTGGGTTTGATAAAATATGTAATCACCGCTGACGAGGTGCGCGGATCAGGTTTGCTCAAGGATCGTATTGTCATCACCTATCCCGAGGATCCCGCCAAGAATAACGACATGGTTCTTCTGGAAGCAGCGGTGGAGGAATGGCTGAAAAAGTGCAAGAGATGGTATCAGTATACCTCCGAGCAGCATTACGCCAATGTAGATCCTGTTCTGGTGGTACAGGTATGCCAAGGTAGTGGCGGCGTATTATCCGACACCAATTTGGAGGATGTTCTTGCCAAAATCGAGGAAAAGGTTGGAAATCCGTTCAAAACAGGAGAAATTGTCCATTGCTTTGGTGAAGAAACCACCGTTGAACTGAATGGTCTTCATATTCCCCATGTAAATGCATCCGAAATTGCGGATGATCATAGAATTAAAGTTGTTTTCTTCAAGGAAGCACTTTCCACAGGCTGGGACTGCCCAAGAGCAGAGACAATGATGTCTTTTGCGGTTAGAAACGATCCCACATATATTGCACAGCTCCTCGGCAGAATGGTGCGTACACCGCTGCAGATGCGCGTGATGCGCGACGAATTTCTGAACGACGTCAAGCTATATCTTCCTCACTTCAACAAAGATACCGTAAAGAAGGTTGTAGAGGAACTGCAGGCCAGCGAAGGCGGCGACATCCCCACTGAAATCAACGGCGAATCACTGGAGGAACCCACCTATATCACTTGGACGGTTCATACCCCGAGACGCGCACGTCAGGTAGAACCGGATCCCAATCAGTTAAGTATCTTTGATAATCTGGGCGGTGTAACGGAAGCAGAAACACTCACGGCGACGTCCTCTACTACCGATATCAATGCGCCGTATGCCGCGCCTGTCAGCAATAATGGTGGTAACAGCGCGCCGGAGTATATTCCTCCGAGAACTTTGACCGTCCCGGTTATAGGCAGTGGACAGCAAGCAACGCCCATTATTTTTACAGAAGAAATTCCGCAGTGCAAGCAGTTGGAGTTCGCGCCGGAATTGGATCGTGTGGAAATCATCGATTTTATCAATGCCAAAGGTTATTTGACATACTTTGTCCGTCAGGATCGAATCAATGATTATCTGAAATCGCTGTTGGATCTGACCACTCTGTTGACGCATAACACGATTTATCAAGGTGCGCGCGATGAAGTCATCGACGATATTGTTGGTTTGATTCGTGAGTACATCGGGGATCTGCACCGCACCGGAAGATACGATGCTCTGGTTGATCAGATGCTACAGTTTAAATTGTCGGTTCAGGTATTCGATCCGTTTGGCAAAGCTCTTCAGGAAAATTATTTTAATGATTTTATGTTGATGTCGGAGACCGATCTGGACAGACAGGTGCGCAACGCGGATGCAAAGCTTGGTAGATACGGATTTCCCAATATTTACGGCGGCAGATATTATGATGACGAGAATCCGAATGCGCATAAGATCGACTGTGTTCTCTTTGCAGCCGACGATGCATGTAGAGCAAAGCTCGGTGAGTACGCAAAAAGCAAGCTTCGTGAATTTTCCCGTAAATACCGCGTGGCGGTAGCTAACAGATCGGATACATGTAAAAAGAGGTACCGTGAAATTATGGCGGATAGCGCCGTGGTCAGCGAACAGCTTTTTGCCATTCCTGAAAATATCAGCATTAGAGAGGATGCCGATGGCATTGAGTACGAAAACCATCTTCTCGCCGCGCCGGACACCGGTATCGCGAAGATTAAACTGAACGGTTGGGAGGAAGCTTTGATCAAGGAGGAAGCGAAGCGTACAGATTTTGTGTGCTGGCTGAGAAATCCCTCTAGGGCAGCATGGGCGCTTTGTCTGCCTTACGATATTGGCGGCAAAAAGAAATCCTTTTATCCAGATTTCCTGATCGTGCGCAGTGACCCGGTGGTTGACTATGTGGTAGATATTTTGGAGCCCCATGGCAGTCAGTACACGGACAATCTGCCAAAGGCAAAAGCACTGGCAGAATATGCAAGAGCGGAAGATCGTCTCGGTCGAATTCAGTTGATCCATAAAACAACGAATGCCGGCGGCACCGGCAAATTCATTCGCTTGGAGCTGACGGACATTGCAGTGCGCGACAAAGTACTTCATGCCTTCTCCAATGACGAACTGGATCACATCTTCGATACGGACGGTATAGTGGAATAACGCAACGGCTGGCAGAGGGAGAAATCCTTCTGCCAGTGTCGGTTTGTAAAAAGAATACTTCGGAAATATTGGATTTCACTCCGGCTGGATGATTTATTCAAATGCAAGGACTTACGATCACTTTAATATTTTCACATCGATATAAAATCGGAGAAAGGAATTTCATGAAGGAAATTGATTGCAAATTACTGCGAAAAAGGCGTGAGAAAGTTCTCACGCTGAGAGCAGAGACGGCTGAAAAATGATCTTGAAAACATTCTTATCTTTGAAAATACGCATGAAATAAAACTCGCTTATTTGATACAAAAGACAGGAGCAGAATATCAGAGAAACCGCAGAAATAAAGGGCTTTTGGAACATCATGCGTGACCGGAAGTCTTGTTCTTTTTGTCTATCATTTTATGGTTGAAGAAAAACATGGATGTGAGTGCCCCCCTCCAATGAAATTTGAACCCCCTCAAGGTAAAATCAAAATGTTCTCTGATCGGATTGTTTTCTGCTAAGCAGTGGACCCATACATGAAAACTATATTACATATTATGCAAGGCATTTCGTATATTTCCGTCAGCGTTTTTAAATGTAACTATTGATATTACAACAAAAAGAGAATAGAATATGTAGAGAAAGCGAGGTGTTATTCTGTGCAGATTTCAAGCAGGTTTACTTTGGCAGTCCATATATTTGCCTGTATAGATGTATTTAAGGATGACTATAAGGTGACAAGTGATTTTCTGGCTGGCAGCACAAACGTGAATCCGGTGATTGTTCGCAAGATACTGGGACAGTTGAAGGCAGCGGGTCTTGTAGAGGTAGCCAGAGGTTCTGGTGGGGCTTCTATTCCGAAGCCTTTAAATGAGATTTCGTTTCTCGATATCTACAATGCGGTGGAGTGTATTGAAAATGGTGAGTTGTTTCATTTTCACGAGAATCCGAATACAGATTGCCCGGTGGGAAGGAATATCCATATGGTTTTAGATGATAAGCTGATGCGGGTACAAAAGGCTATGGAAGCTGAATTGTCTTCCATTACTCTGGAGGATATCATGCGGGATACAAGGAAACTGATCTGATGGTATTTGAGGCTTTGGGGCATTATTTCAGAGCCTCAAATTTTTTAAAAAATTTATTGTAACTATCGACATTACAATTTGGGTGTGATATCATTTAAATGTAATGAAGATAGTTACAACAAAACAAAAAAACGGAGGTTGAAGTATCTGTTTCCTCCCCTGAGTACGCATGGATTCGTCTGGCAGGCAGAGCTGTGTTTGAGAATAACATGGCTGTTAAGGAAGGCTGCATGAACAATCTCATCGTAAAGGGGCAGTATCAGACTGCGGACAATCCGATTTTTGAGGTGTTTTATCTTGAAAATCCACATGGTGTAATCGCTGATTTTTCCGGCAGTCCCCCGTATGAATTCTAAGGCGGGATCAGGTACATTTTCGGGGTGGATCAGGTATTCTTGAACATGAGAACGGCTCAGGAAGCATGTAATCCTGACCGGCAGTATAGTCTGCGGCCCGGTGGATGGTTGATGCGGTGAGGTTCCGTGGCTGGCGGTTACTGCAAAAGCATGGAGGTGGCTACGATTGGGGCGGACGGCCATCCCCAGACCCGCGTGATCGACATGATGCTCTGGGATGATAAGGGCGTATATTTTCTGACAGCCAGGGGAAAGAAATTTTACAGGCAGGTTATGGAACAGCAGTTTATCGCAGTCTCTGCGACGAAAGATAAGGCGGCTGTTTCCCTGCGGGGAAAGGTGAAAAATATTGCTTCAGAGAAGCCGGATGAAATTTTTGAGAAAAATGTGTATATGCAGAAAATATATCTGGGAGATACGCGCGCGGCGCTGGAAGTGTTCTGCGTGTATGAGGCAGAAGGGGAATATTTCGTAGGCCAGGGTTGTATCGGGTGCAAGCTGTGATATTCTGTCTGTCCACAGAAATGCATCGATATATCAGGCAGGTGATCCGCCGCGGATGCGAAGAAAGCTCCGGCGGGGATTTCACAGAAGAGAAAAGGAGCCGGGCATGAATCAGAAGGAACGGAGAAAGTATTTGATACGGGAGCTTCTGCAGGAAAATGTGCAGTATCGGAATATGGAGATACCGGCAGGAGAAGCGGAACAAAAGCAGCTCCTTAGAGGTTTGATGAATGTCCGGCCGCCTAAGAGGATCGGCAGGGAGTTCCTCAAAGTACAGGATGCATACCTGCAGGAGGAAACAGCCGCGAAAGGGATCACGGAGCTGGATGATCTGGAACCGATATCGGAAGGGCTCTATCTCTGGCAGGGGGATATCACGACACTGCGCTGTGACGCCATCGTGAACGCGGCAAACAGCGGCATGACGGGATGCTATGTGCCGAACCACAGGTGTATTGATAACTGCATCCATTCTTTCAGCGGAATCCAGCTCCGCGTCGACTGCGCAAAAATCATGCAGATGCAGGGGCATGAGGAAAAAACGGGAAAGGCAAAGATAACAAAGGCCTATAACCTTCCGTGCAGATATATCCTGCATACGGTAGGACCGATCATAGGAGGCACTTTGACAAAGACGGATTGCGGGCTGCTGGCGGGCTGCTACCGTTCCTGTCTGGAGCTGGCGGTGAAAAATGATTTAAAAAGCGTGGCGTTCTGCTGCATCTCTACCGGGGAGTTCCATTTCCCGAATGATAAAGCGGCGCAGATTGCGGTAAGCACGGTCAGGGAATTTATGCAGAAAGAAACGAGCGTAAAGAGGGTGGTTTTTAATGTTTTCAAAGATCTGGACGAAGAAATCTACGGCAGATTACTCTGAGAGTATCGGGAGGCTGAAAAAAGCAGTAAAAGAGGCGGACGCGGTCGTGGTCGGCGCAGGGGCCGGTTTATCGGCTTCGGCAGGACTTACGTATTCCGGGGAGCGTTTTGAAAAATATTTTGGGGATTTTATGGAGAAATACCGCATCCGGGATATGTATTCCGGAGGTTTCTATCCGTATCCGTCCCTTGAGGAATACTGGGCGTGGTGGAGCCGCCATATTTACTATAATCGCTATGTCGATCCCCCGAAGCAAACCTATCAGAAATTGTTGGAAACGGTGAAGGACAAAGACTATTTTGTGCTTACAACGAATGTGGATCATTGTTTTCAGAAAGCCGGGTTTGATAAAAAACGGCTGTTTTATACACAGGGGGATTATGGTCTGTGGCAATGTTCCAAAGCCTGTCATCAGAAAACTTATGACAACGAAGAGGCTGTCCGGAAGATGCTGGAAGAGGAGAAAGATATGCGTGTTCCGTCTGCGCTTGTCCCGCGCTGTCCTGTCTGCGGAAAACCCATGACGATGAATCTGCGCTGTGACGATATCTTTGTGCAGGATGAAGGCTGGTATGCCGCCCGGAACAGATATGCTGATTTTCTGCGCCGGCATGAAGGGATGAAAGTGATTTATCTTGAATTAGGCGTTGGAGCCAATACGCCGGTTATCATTAAGTACCCATTTTGGAAAATGACAGCGCAGAATCCGGAAGCGAAATATATCTGTATTAACGCGCAGGAGGCATACGCCCCTCGTGAAATTTTGGATTCGGCGCTCTGCATCGAATATGATATTGATAAAGTTCTCAATGATATTGGGGTGAAAAGCGAATGTTAAAGCAGCTTAAATATTTTATGACGGTGGCAGACTGCAACAGCTTTACCGAAGCCGCCGAGCAATGCTATATCTGATAAATGGTGTAGAGTGTTGACGTGGATTATTTCTGATTTTTTTCAAGGCACTCATTGATAATCAGCTTTTGCACTCTGTCCTTAAAGGTTTTGTCAGTGTCTTTACTGAAATGTACCTTGACGGTGTAAGTGGTGTTCCCCAACTTTCGCTT
>JAAWBX010000039.1 GCA_022792885.1 Lachnospiraceae bacterium | reverse complement strand
TTCTGCGTTATCTTCGATCGGCGTACGTCCAGTACGCCTCACTCATCTGCCTGGAAGATCGGGCCATCGGCATCGGTCAGGGTCGGAGAGTCGAAAAGGAATAAATTTCAGTCCCTGCCAGGCACTTGAGCGACGCGTACTGGACGTACGCGAAGTGAAAGTAACGCAGCAGGAGCTGAAATTTATCCTTCTTCGACCGTGTGTGTCCTTGTCAAGCGGCGGTAACGAAATTTACTTATATTCACTTCCTGCTTATGGAAACGTAGAAGGAACCGATATTTTTTTCCCTATGGGGCAGGACGATACCTATATAAAGGGCGAAAAATATTTACTACTCTTAGAAAAACGGCAATCTCTGTTTTATGATCATGACCGATATCTGCTCCCAGCAGAAATTATCCTTCCCTGCAACAATTTAGATCTCAGTACCATCTACGGAATACCGTTACAGAAATATGCGCAGAATATTTGGGGAATATCAGAAACATTACCATTCTCGGATCTGGACTTATTAATTGAAAATATTAACGAATATGAAAAATCCGTAGATGCGATACCTATAACAACCACCAAGGAAGAGCTGTTTTATACTCTGCGAATTCATGTAAATGAGTTTTTAATGGAAGCTGCCACACATTCCGGAGTCATATACCTATGTCATATTTCCGACATCATCTCCGGAGACGCGTCAACGCTTTTAATGGGTGAACCTATTTATCTGGTAACTTTGCCCGGTATGGTAGAAGCAGGCGGCGATTATAACATCAACGTACAACGCAGCGGTTCAAATTCTCTGGTATTTTCAGTTACCTCGGAACATGCGGTTTCAGCAATAGAATAAAGTGTCCTTTTCCATTTCAATGCAAAGTGATTCTATCCGCTTAACTCTTCTCCGGTAGCACGTATTTTTCACATTCCCCGGAAGGACAATTTCATAGACTTCCCTGATCAAACATGATATACTTAAACACAAGCAGGATAAACTTTATTACGGATAAAACATACCGTTTTTATATAAAACTATGTCCCTTCCGCAAAACGATACCAAAAAGCATCGCCCGAATTTGAATCCGTGCGGGCCGACATAGGTTTAATGAAACAGATTATAGCAGGACGCAGTAAAAACTGCAAAAACAGGCATAACAGCCATATCACACAATCGGATTATTAGGAGGATTCATTATGAACCATCTGCCCGTCAGAAAAGCGGTCATCCCGGCCGCCGGATTGGGAACCCGTTTCCTTCCGGCCACCAAAGCCATGCCGAAGGAGATGCTGCCGATCGTCGACACTCCCACCGTCCAGTACATCGTGGAGGAAGCCGTCAAGAGCGGCATCGAGGAGATCCTCGTGATCACCAATTCCAACAAACACTGCATGGAGAATCATTTTGATAAGAACTACGAACTGGAAGCCCGCCTGACGGAGAGCGGGAAGATGCAAGAAGTGGAGATGATCAACGACATCGCCAAAATGGCGAACATCTACTACGTGCGCCAGAAAGAACCGAAGGGACTGGGCCACGCGATCCTGTGCGCCAAATCGTTTATCGGCAACGAGCCTTTCGCGATTCTTTTAGGCGACGACATCGTAGTCAACAAAAAAGGCGATCCGGCCCTGAAACAACTGATCGGCGCTTTCGAACAGAAGCGCGCTTCCATCGTCGGCGTCCAGACCGTTCCCGATTCGGACGTTCACAAGTACGGGATCGTGTCTCCCTCCCTCTCGACCATGCCTCAGGGACGCCTGACAAAGCTCTGCAATATGGTCGAGAAGCCGAAGACCGAGGACGCGCCCAGCAATCTGGCGGTTCTGGGCCGTTACGTGCTGACCCCGGCGATTTTCGATTACCTGGAGAGCCAGACCACGGGAGCGGGCGGCGAGATTCAGCTGACCGACGCCATCAAACGACTGATGGATTCTCAGGCCGTGTACGCCTACGATTTCGAAGGGGTCCGCTACGACGCCGGCGACAAATTCGGCTTTATCAAGGCCACCATCGACTTTGCCCTGGATCGGCCGGAGCTGCAGGAAGCCTTGGCCGCCTACATTAAAAAACTGGCAGAGGAACTGTAGCATGTCCCTGATCTGTGTAGAACCCCTGGATCTCTATGATCCGGCCGAAGCCGACGCCGCAGTAAAACGCCACTTCTCCGCCCTTCATGTGGAAGAAGATCTGTTTCCCGGCATTCGCGTGCTCATCAAGCCCAACCTCTTATCGGCCCGGACGCCGGAGCAAAACGTAACCACCCACCCCGAGCTGATCGCGGCCGTCGTCCGCTGGCTGAAAAAAAGAGGCGTGGCCGATATCACGATCGCCGACAGCCCCGGCGGCCCTTACCGCCCGGAAGCCCTAAAAAACGTTTACCGGACCGCCGGCCTTCTCGCCCTCGAACCGGATGCCCGCTTAAATTACGACACTTCATTTTCTTCCGTGGCCTGCCCGGAAGGTTTTACGGTGCGCTCCTTTAACCGAATCCGGCCGGTCGTGGAGGCCGACTACCTCATCAATATGCCCAAATTAAAGACACACGGCATGGTGACGCTGACCGCCGGCATCAAAAACCTGTTCGGCACCATCCCGGGCCTTCAAAAACCGGAAATGCATTACCGATTCCCGACCGAAGATTCCTTCTGCCATATGCTCCTGGAGCTGGCGAGGAGCGTATCGCCTCAGATCACATTGATCGACGGCGTGGACGCCATGGAAGGAAACGGCCCGAACAGCGGCACGATCCGCCATCTGGGCCTGACTTTTTCTTCCCGGGATCCGTTCACCTTAGACTGGTACGTAGCCGGAATCATGGGCCTGAACCCGGAATCGATCACGCTCCTGTCCAAAGCCCGGGCCCTCGGCCTGGCAACGCCGGACAATCTCTCCCTGGCCGGAACGCCGGCCTCCCCCGCCGTCCCGCCTTTTCGCCTGCCGGACGCCGCCGCCGTGGATTTCGGTTCCCATTTTCCGGGCTTTCTTCGTCGGCCGATCGTAGCCGTCGCCAGACGGTTATTCAAACCGGTTCCCTCGCTTAAGCCGGAACTCTGCATCGGCTGCGGCAAATGCGCCGAGAGCTGCCCCGAGCACCTGATCGAACTTCGAAACGGCAAGGCGCGTTTCAGGCAAAAAGGCTGCATTTCCTGCTTCTGCTGCCAGGAAATGTGTCCCCGCCATGCCATCGAAATCCGACGGATCTTCCAAAAATAATTTTACGGCGCCGGATTCCGTTTCCCGAATCCCGGCGCCGTTTTTCCTTTCTCCGTTATGGCCCTATCGTCTGCCTCCTTCTCACAAAATCCTTCCGGCTTTTCCCATGCGAGTAAAAACGCGCCCGCAAAAGAAGCTTTCTTCCCAAACTGCCCCCCGTCCCGGCCAGGATCACGCCGCCCATATATTCTTTCATATTCCGGTAGAACAGCGTCGCGTCCGCCTTATCCCGGCCGAATAACCCCGGAACCGGATAATAAGCTTCCGTCCCCCCCGCCAGGGCCTCCACCAGGATATAGCGGGGATCTTCCACCGGCCCCAGAAATTCACAGACCGCGTCCGCGAACAGAATCTCCTCTTTCCGGCTTCCCCCCGTCAGGTAAATGCGCCACTCGCCTTCCCCCGACGGCTCCACGGCAAAATTCACGCCGGGCGTGAGTATCCATTCCCCGTCCTGAAGCGCTTCCATCACGCCATGGGCAATCCGGCAAAGCCGTCCTTTCGGCGTCAGTTCCTTCTTAAGAATCCCGTAAAAACGCCGAATCATCCAGGCAGACAGGAAAAAACCGACGGCAAACAGCACGGCGCCGAACGTCCGTCCCAAAAGCGCGGACAGCCATCTCGGCCCGATCCCCTCCGCCAGTAAAACCGCCTCGCATACGCAGGCAGCCGCCAGTCCGGCCACCACATTCCTGCGGCGCGCAGGCTCCGGAAATTCCCTCTTTGTCAGAACCGCTTCCTCCCGCAATCTCATCCCGCCCGGCAGAGCCGCCAGCGCTTCCTGCCACCGACTTCGGACAGCGGCCCTGTCCCTGCTCTTTGCCAGCACGGCGTCGTTGATTTCTTCTTCGCAGGGAGAATCCGTCAATAATCCGCAATTTATCAGACGTTCCGGCCCGTTTTCAAAAATCGGAACCCCGGAAGCTTCTTCCGCGCCCGCGCCGGACGGCAAAGTCCGAGTTCCGGCGGATATGCCCGAAAACGTAAAGGAACGTCGAATCACCTGTTCACAATCCTCCGAAACGCCTTCCAGGCTGACAAAGGCGGACGCGGGACCTGCCTCCGCCCGCACCCGGCCCTTAAGCATGCGAAGGAAATCCGGCAGAGGCGACAATCCGGCATCCGGATCCAGGCCGACTATATGCCAGATATTGACCGTCTTATCCGGATCGGCAGGATTCACCCGCAGCGCCCGCCCCCGCATCTGATTGGCCTGCATATAAGAACCGACTCTGGTAGCGAGCACCAGTGTATTAAGACAGGGGCACTCCCAATTCTCCCCCAGCAAAGAAGCCGTTCCGATCAGCACATTCGCATAACCCTCCTCGAACATGGCCGTCATCCATCTAACCGCCTCTTCCTGGCAATCCGTCGTAAACTGCAGACGGCTGTAACCGGTCTCCTTCACGGCCGCCCATTTTAGCCGGGTATGTTCCTCAAACCAGGGCACCAGATAATCCGGAATCATCATCAACGTCCCGGTCATTACCATCAGATACAGCCCCTCGATCCGCGCCCGCCGCAAAGCCTCAAAAAGAGGCACGCTCCCGATATCCTTTAACGGTTTCGCTTCATCTCCGATGACGGGCATCTGTTCTTTCTTAATGTGATCCGTGAGAATCAGCATATGAAGGTTCTCGCCCAGGTTGTCCCATTCGTTCCGGACGATCCGTTCCACCGCCGCCAGCTTCTCCCTGCCGGCATTCAAAAGCTGGCGTACTTCCAGCGGCCGGGTGAGATCGATCTTGCCGCGGGCAATCAGTTTCCGCTCCTTTAACTCTTCCTCCAGTTTCTTCTGATAATCGCCGGCGCCCTCATAAGAATCCCGGTCATACGTCAGAAAACCTCTCAAAAACGTCTCCATCCGCCGTTCTGTCATCGGAGGAACCGCCTCCGCCCCCATCTCCGGCAAAACGGAAGCCGCCCCCTCATGCCTCCCGAAAAACGCCGCGGGCATATCGATCCGATTTTCTTTTAAAAACGACAAAAAGGCCAGAAAATATTCCGGCTCATTCAGGAAAAATTCTTCATACGCCTCCGGCGCCGTCAGGCTCAGATGCGTCCTCACCGCCGCCGTCAGTTCCTCTTCATGGAGAAAAGACGCAAAGCCTTCCTTCCCCGCCCGCCTCTGCTCCCGGACCGCCTCCGCCGCCTCCCCTTTCGGACAGCAAAAATACAGGTAGTCCTGATGCGGACACAGAACCCCCTCTCTCACCAGCTGAGGGACGGAAATCTCCCGATCCACCTCCCCGCACAAAGCCAGGCATCTTTGCCACTCCACATCGGTCGCGTCATAAGGAGGCGTGGCCGTCAGGGAAACGATTCGAAGCCCCGGCAGCTGTTCCGCGACCTGTTCCAGCGATCTCCACCATTCGTTTCTCAGATGATGCGGCTCGTCCAGGCACAACGTCCGGACCCCCGCGTTTTTCATCCACTTCAAAAACGGGCGCCGAACGTTCAACGCCGAGTACATCGACTGATAAGTAATGGAGATGATCGGGGCCGTCACGGAAGCGTCGCGGCTGACCCATTTTCTCGCTTCCTCCTCTTCCGGAAGGAAATCTTCTTTTAATCGGTTTTTCCACTGCTCGGCGGAAGCGGTCGTGGGAGACAGCACAAGCGCCGGCTGATCCAGCCTCCGCACGATCTCAAGCCCGACCGACGTCTTCCCGGAGCCGGGCGCCGCGCACAAATGGAACTTCCCGTCCGCAATATCCTCCGCAAATCCCTCAAGTACCTGTATCTGGCTCGGCCTCCACTTCCTGCGAAAGCCGACGAAGTCCGGAAATGTATTTCCCATATCGTACACACCTTCCAAATACCGTCAATCCTCATTCATCTTCGCCAATTTCGCGGCCTGATCCGCCGCGATCAGGCTGTCAATAATCTCGAAAATGTCTCCGTCCATCACCGAATCGATCTTATACAGCGTCAGTTTGATCCGGTGTTCCGTCACCCTCCCCTGCGGGAAATTATATGTGCGGATCTTCTCCGACCGGTCGCCGGTCCCGATCTGGCTCCGCCTCTCCTCGGACTCCGCCGCCTGCTTCTTCTCCAGTTCCAGATCGTACAGCTTGGAGCGCAACAGACGGAATGCCTTCTCCTTATTCTGGAGCTGGGACTTCTCCGTCTGACTGTAAATCACGATTCCGGTTGGATAATGGGTCAGACGCACCGCCGAATCCGTTGTATTGACGCACTGCCCGCCGTTCCCGGAAGCCCGCATCACGTCGATCCGGCAGTCTTTCTCGTCAATCACCACATCCACTTCCTCCGCTTCCGGCATCACGGCCACCGTCGCCGTGGAAGTATGGATCCGCCCGCCGGATTCCGTCTCCGGCACCCGCTGAACCCGGTGTACGCCGCTCTCGTATTTTAATTTCGAATAGGCGCCCGCGCCCGTCACCATAAACACCGCTTCTTTAAAGCCGCCGATTCCGATCTCGTTGACGCTCACCATCTCCACTTTCCAGCGGTTCCGCTCCGCAAAACGCACGTACATCCGATATAGTTCCGCCGCGAACAAAGCCGCCTCGTCGCCGCCCGCGCCGGCCCGGATCTCCATAATCACATTCTTGTCGTCGTTCGGGTCCTTCGGCAAAAGCAGAATCTTAAGTTTCTGCTCCCACGATTCGATCCGCTTCCTTGCGTCCGCCAGCTCCTCCTTGGCCAGCTCCCTCAACTCCTCGTCGTTCTCCTCCTCCAGAAGCGCCAGGCTGTCCTCCGCGTCCCGGTTAGCCGCCTTATACTCCTTATATGCCTCCACCAGCGGGGTCAGATCGCTCTGCTCCTTCATCAATCTGCGGAAACGCGCCGGATCGCCCGTCACCTCCGGATTGCTCAGTTCCAGCATCAGCTCTTCATAATGATTCAATATCGCGTCCAATTTATCAAACATAGGATCCCTCCTTCTTTTTTCATAACGCCGCCGCGGTTTTTATATGTGCGCTTTCACCACCCTCGGTTTCCCCGCCAGATCTTTCACCACGCGCACATCGCAGAATCCTTCGGCCGTCAACAGCTCCTTCACCGCTTCGCCCTGGTCGTATCCGATCTCCAGAAAAAGCCGTCCTTTTTCTTCAAGATACGCCCGGCTTTCCTTCGCGATCCTCCGATAAAAAAACAACCCGTCCCCGCCGCCGTCCAACGCCAGCCGCGGCTCATGATTCTTCACTTCCTCCATCAGAGTCTCCACCGCGGACGTTTCAATGTAGGGAGGATTCGAAAGAATATAATCGTACCGCCGCCCGTTCAGTTCCGAAAAGAGATCGGAGCGGACATATTCGCATGCAATCCCGTGATAATCCCCGTTCTTCCTCGCCGTCGCCAGAGCGGCCTCCGAGATATCCGCCTCCGTCAGCGCCGCCGAAACTCCGCGTTTCGCCAGGCAGTTCGCCACGCCGATCCCAATACAGCCGGAACCCGCGCACAGATCCAGCACCTTCAAAGAAGACTCCTTCCCGGCCGATACCTCTTTTAAGACTTCCTCGGCCAGCGTTTCCGTATCCTGCCTCGGGATCAGAACACTCCCGTCCACAAAAAATTTCAGCCCCATAAACCAGGCAAAACCGGTCAGATACTGGACGGGGACATGCGCGCCCCGTCTCGCCAGAAGCTCCCGGTACAAAAGTCGTTTCTCCTCCGGCGCTTCTTCCTCCCGGCGCAGAAAGTAATGCGCGCGGTCGATTCCAAACACAAATTCAAACAAAATCCAGGCGTTCTCCTCCGGCTCCGCGACCTCCGCCGAAACCAGCATTTCCACGCCCTCCTTCCAAAGCCGGCCGTACGTCATGAGGCCGTCTCCTCTGCCAAAAAAGCTTTCCAGTCGAACACGGCTTCCACCGCGGCGATCGCCACTTCGATCATACCGTCATCCGGCTCTCTCGTAGTCAGATTCTGCATTGCCAGGCCGGGCCTGCTTAAAAGATTCACGAAGCCGGACTCGCTTCGTCCCGCCAGGCGGATAAACTCGTAGGAAATCCCCGCAATTACCGGAAGCAGAAGCAGCCGGATCCCCAGGCGGAACCACACATTCCCCGTCTGAATAAAGAAACCGACGCCGATGCTGACAACAATAACAATAAACAGAAAACTGGTTCCGCAGCGTTTATGCTGCTTCGAACTTTTCCGCACATTCTCCACGTTCAGCTCCATTCCGTGCTCAATACAGTTGATACATTTATGCTCCGCGCCGTGATACATAAATACCCTCTGAATCTCCTTCATCCGTGAAATCAGAAACAGGTACGCCACAAAGATCAGCAGGCGGACGGCGCCCTCGATCACGGCCATCCAGGCCGAGGAGACGACGATCCGGCGGAAAAAACCGGAGATCCAGAGAGGCAGCAGCATAAACAGCCCCACGGCAATCACAATCGAAACCGCCACCGTGATCGTCACATAAAGGCTGTCGTCTTTTTCTTTTTTCACCTGCTCCTCTTCGGTCAGCTCGCCTTCCTCCTCCCCCTCGCTCAAAAGGGAGGAACGCATCAGAGTTCCCGTTCCTAATACCAGTGAATCCACAAAATTGAACACGCCCCGGATGAAGGGAAGGCTTAAAAACTTTTTCCCCGAAAGAAAGCCTTTATACTCATCCGTCTCCACTTTGATCTCACCGTTCGGAAGGCGGACGGCCAGAGCATACGTCTCCTTATTCTTCATCATAATACCTTCCATGACCGCCTGGCCGCCGATACCGGATGTCCTCATAAGCCCCTCTCTCCTTTACGTGTGCAAATCTTTAACGTGAAAAAAGGGCTGAGATTTCTGCGATCCCGCAAAACCTCAACCCTTATCCTGTTCCTTATTCGGCTGCGTTCACACCGTACTTACGGTTAAACTTCTCAATACGTCCGCGAGCCGCGGCAGCTTTCTGCTGACCGGTATAAAACGGATGGCACTTGGAGCAGATCTCTACGTGTATCTCCTTCTTCGTGGAGCCGGTCGTAAACTCATTGCCGCAGTTGCAGGTAACCTTAGCCTGATGATAAGCGGGATGGATTCCTTCTCTCATGATTTTCACCTCTCTAAACGATCGTTTCTATTGTTTTTGGCCAAAGCCTGTCGTTTCTTAAAACCGTGCATACCCCTCCGGTATGCCGTATGGCCGTTCGGCCGTTTCACAGAGCTTAATTATATCATACGCCCCAAGCGGATGCAAGTCCTTTTTTCCCGAGTTTTTTAAATTTTATTTACCATCGCTTGACAAGCGACGATATCGAAAAGCCAAAGGTCACAGAAGCACTTTTTTCGCCATCTGGCAAAATTCCCGGTTGTTCTTTGTCTTCATAAACAAATCCAGCGTCTTCTCCACGGCCTCGTCGGAGCGCATACCGCCGGTGGCTTTGCGGGCAACGTAAACCGCATCCGCCTCCTCCCTGGTAAGCAGAAGATCTTCCCTTCTGGTTCCGGACTTCAGGATATCGATCGCCGGAAAAATCCGCTTTTCGGACAATTTTCTGTCCAACACCAGCTCCATGTTGCCGGTCCCTTTAAATTCCTCGAAAACTACGTCGTCCATACGGCTGCCCGTATCGACCAGCGCCGTCGCCAGAATCGTAAGGCTTCCGCCTTCCCGCATATTCCGGGCCGCGCCGAAAAACTTCTTCGGCATATATAAAGCGGCCGGATCCAAACCGCCGGACAAAGTCCGGCCGCTGGGCGCCACGGTCAGGTTATAGGCCCTGGCCAGCCGCGTAATGCTGTCCAGCAAAATCATCACGTCCCTGCCATGCTCGACCAGCCGTTTCGCGCGCTCCAGAACCATCTCCGAAACCCGCTTATGATGCTCCGGCAGCTCGTCAAACGTGGAGTAGATCACTTCCACGTTTTCTCCCTCGATCGATTCTTTGATGTCGGTCACTTCCTCCGGCCGCTCGTCGATCAGAAGGATAATCAGATGCATGGAAGCGTGATTCCGGTGAACCGCTTTCGCGATCTGCTTTAGCAGTGTTGTCTTGCCGGCTTTCGGAGGCGAAACGATCATCCCCCGCTGACCCTTGCCGATCGGAGACAACAGATCCACGATCCGCATGGCCGTCTGCCCGCCCGGCGTCTCCAAATGCAGACGCTCGTTCGGAAATACCGGCGTCAGATCCTCAAAATTCGGCCGCCGTTCCGCGACATACGCCGGTTCCCCGTTCACCTGATTCACATACAGAAGAGCCGCAAACTTCTCGCTTCCGGTGCGGATCCTCTTGACACCGGTCACGATATCGCCGGTCTTCATATTAAAACGGCGAATCTGGGAAGGCGACACATAAACGTCGTTCTCGCCCGGCAGGTAATTCTCACAGCGAATGAAACCGAAACCGTCCTGCATAATCTCAAGGATCCCATGGGCCGGGACGCCGCTGTCCAGCGCGAACAACTCCGGCTTCATGGGCTCCATCCGGTTATCGGCGCGATTCTCGCCCCGGTTGTCGTCCGTCCGCTCGCCCTTCTTCTCGTCCTGTCTTTCAGCCCTTTTATCTTCCGGCTTTTCGCCTTTTCGCTCCTCCGGTTTCTCCTGGCTCACCGGCTCCTCCCATTCTTTCTTCGCCTCCGGCTCCCCGCAGCCCCCCTGACTCGCTAAAACCTTTTCGATCAACGCCGATTTCCGGGTCGACGCAATATTTCGAATCCCCAACTGCTTGGCAATCTCCCGTAACTCGGAAAGCGGCAGCGTTTCCAGTTTTTCCCGCATACATATTCTCCTGTTCTTTTGAAAAATTCTGTTATCGACCGATCATGCATAAATCATGAGCTCTCTTCTTTCAGCAGTTCTTTCATCACAAAAGCATAAATCGCCTGATTGCTCTTGCGCCAGCGATCGCACATCGCCTCCGCCTGTTCCTCCGACGGTACGGCGACCTGAAGCTCAAACAAAACCGTCTTCCCTTCCCGCACTTCGCAACGGACCATATAATCCTGGGCCGCCGTCTTATAGTAGTCCGCCGCAATGCCGACCTCGTCCCGCAGCCGGACCTTATTCTCTTTTAAATAAGCATTCATATCTTCCACAATGGCTTCCGAGATCTTATTGCCGAAAAACGACAACGTATCTTCCCCCTCCCGGGTGATCTCATAGCGGGAACTATGATGCACCGCCTCCATCTTGATCAGATGAGCCTCATGAAGTTCGCGAAACGCCTGCTGCAGCGTAAAGTACGTCGTATATTCATGGCTCAGGAAGAAATCTGAAATCTGAGCGTTCGTCAGCGGAAATTTCACCTGTTTCAACATATACAATATCATCAATTTATATAATGTAAGCGGTTCTGAAAACATGGTTCTCCCCTCGTTCCTCCTATCCGGCAATTCCTTTTCGGCGCCCGTATCACCGTCCGGCGCAAAATCCGTGAATATTCTTTTTTACCGCCTCGCTGACCGTATCCGCCACCCTCGGGTCAAATGCCTCCGGCAGAATACGGGTCTCGCTCAACTCTTCCTCAGACACCAGGCCCGCGATCGCCTCCGCCGCCGCCAGTTTCATCTCCTCCGTGATGGCGGACGCGCGTCCTTCCAGAGCCCCTTTGAAAATACCGGGGAATACCACCACATTGTTCACCTGATTCGGAAAATCCGACCGGCCGGTACCAACGACCCGCGCTCCGGCTTTCTTCGCCAAATCCGGGATAATCTCCGGCACGGGATTGGCCATGGCAAACAAAATCGCATCCGGGTTCATGCTTCGGACCATAGCCTCCGTCACCACCCCGGGGGCCGACACGCCGATGAAAATATCGGCTCCCAAAAGGGCGTCCGAGAGGGTCCCCGTCCTGCCCTCCTCGTTGGTCACTTCCGCCATTTCTTTTTTAATCCAATTCAAACCCGGCGTTCCCTTCGCAAGGATCCCCTTGCTGTCGCACAGAATCAGATGCCGGAAACCGTAACGAAGAAGCAGGCGCGAGATGGCGATCCCCGCCGCACCGGAACCGTTTACCACAATGCGGCAGTCCTCCTTCTTCTTTCCGGTCACTTTCAAAGCGTTGATGATCCCGGCCAGCACGACGATCGCCGTCCCGTGCTGGTCGTCGTGAAATACCGGTATCGACAGTCTCTCCTTCAGCTTCGCCTCGATCTCAAAACAACGGGGCGCCGAGATATCTTCCAGATTGATTCCGCCGAAGGACGGAGCCAGGCGGACTACCGTCTCCACGATCTCGTCCGTATCCTGCGTATCCAGACACAGAGGCACCGCGTTTACCCCGCCGAAGGCCTTAAACAGTACGCATTTGCCTTCCATCACCGGCATCGCCGCCAGCGGCCCGATATTCCCCAGACCCAGAACCGCGCTTCCGTCGGATACCACCGCGATGGTATTCTGTTTCATCGTATAGCGATAAGCCGCTTCCGGATCCTTCGCGATCACTTTACAGGGCTCCGCCACCCCCGGCGTATAGGCCAGAGCCAGAGCCTCCCTCGTTGAAACGTCCGCTTTCGGTGCCAGGTCCAGTTTTCCCTTCCATTCCTCATGTAAAAGTAACGCTTTTTCATTCGTCGTCATCGAATGTTTCCTCTCTCTCTGTTTTTCTTAATCGGATGTTTGCGTTTTGAACTCCCGCGCCCGGGCACAAATGAATTGAATATCCATACCGTCGCTTGACAAAGGCGTGCAGATAAGCTTTTTATATTTTTATCATACCAACATTCTTTTCGAAAATCAAGAAATTCCTGCCGAGTTCGCTCCGCGGCTCTTTTCCCTTGACATCCCTCCCGGGGCTCTTTACAATAAAAACAATCACGGCGCCCGACGGGCGCGCACGAACACCGAGGAGAACCCCATGAACGTTTTATACCGGCCGACTCTATTTTCGCCCGCGTTTATCCGGGAAACCGAACAATTTTATAACCGCATGGCGCAAAAAGGCTGGCTCCTCGAAAAGATCGGCCCGCTTTTCCTGAAATTCAAAAAAGGCTCGCCGGAAAACCGCACCTACCGGATCGTTCTGCCGGAAACCAACCATATCGTCCCCTTCGAGGCGATCCCCGACGAGCAGGCGGCGCGCTACCGGGAAGCCGGCTGGGAACTGCTGCCCTCCAACTCCTCTTTTCAGGTTCTGACGACTCCGGAAGGAATCTCCTTACCGGAGCCCTACCAGACGCAGGAAGACGCGTTCTTTCTGATCCGCTACCTGAACCGCCTGCGCAAAAATCTGGTGCTTCTCCTCGTTTTTTTGGTTCTCCTGCCCGGCATCATCGCGCTTTTTTTCGGAGTCAATCATCCGCTCCGCCGTCTGACCGCCGCGTTTTTTCTTACCTTTTACACGGACACCGGTTCGTTTCTTTTTTATTTTTTCACGTACGCCCTTATCCTCCTCCATCTTCTCCGGGAGGCCTTTTACGGGCAGCGCCTGAAAACCCGGATCCAGGCCGGCGAACCCTGGGCTTCCCGGGAACTTTCCGACCACCGGTTCGGCCGGGGACTTTCGCTCCTTTTTGCCTGCGCCGCCTGCCTGGGACTTCTGCTTCTTGGCGTTCAAAAATACACGGCCCGAAGCCTGCCCTACCGCGAAGCGTCCGGTCCCTATCTGGATGCCCGCGACTTGGGACTCGATGAAAGCTGGCGCTGGGTCGATTTCGATCTCGATACTTACGAATACGTGGACGCCGGAATCACCCGGACAAATACCCCGTTCTCGCAGATCTGGGAATCGTCCGGCACGTTCCGGAACGACCTTCCCGTAACGCATTCGTTCTACCAGACCGTTTACCGGGCCGCCAGCCCGGCGCTCGCAGGACGCATCGCTTCCCTGCTGGAATGGAAAGCCCGCCTCACCGACAACTGCGGCGCGTTCGAACCTTTCCCGCCCGGCGATCTGGATCGGGCCTCCTGCGTTCTCTCGGAAAACCATCAGGAGTACATTCTGGTAAAAAACGACACGGTCTGGCATCTTAGCATCTTAGGCTCCGGCTGGGCTTCCCCGGAAACGTTCTTCCGTGCGGCCGCAGAAAAAGCGAACTGAAAAACGGGAGCATCCGCTCCCGTTTTTTTCAGCGGTGCATCGGCACCCGATCCGCTTCCTGCTCCGCAATGTTCTCCTGAATCCCACGGGAATCCGCACCGCCGATCAGCGTGTCCCGATCCCTTTTCGCTTCCGCCTCCCACTTTACGCTGCCCGGACCGTTCACGCAGCCGCCCACGCAGACCATCCCCTCGATAAAATCCGCCGGGAGCTTCCCCAGCTTCATCAAAAGCAGAGCGTTTTTGCATTCGAGAGCGCCGTTGCAGCCTTTCACGGTCACGTCCGCCTTCACCCCCTGCTCCTCAAACGCGCGAAGCACGGCCTTCGTCACGCCTCCGGCATTGCCGAACCGCTTGCCGTAAACGCTTCCCTGTTGGAAATCGTTGGCTTTCGCCTTTAACACGACTCCTTTGGCCTCGAACATCGCCTGAAGCTCGTCGAACGTGAGCGCATAATCCGCATTGCCACCTTCGATCGAATGGGAAAACAGCACTTCGTTCTTCTTCGCCACACAGGGACCCACGAACACGGTCACCGCCGCCGGATCCTGCTGCTTTAACAGCCGCGATACCGCCTGCATCGGCGACACGGTTGTGGAAATATTCCCGATCAGTTCCGGGAAATGTTTGTGTATCATATTGACAAACGCCGGACAGCAGGAAGTCGTTTTCTTCTCGCCCTTTTCA
Organism: Lachnospiraceae bacterium; assembly: GCA_022792885.1. Lineage (GTDB taxonomy): Bacteria > Bacillota > Clostridia > Lachnospirales > Lachnospiraceae > JAAWBX01. Next base: position 32,446 of record JAAWBX010000039.1, on the reverse strand, counting down.
TAAGCCTCCGCCCATTCCTTCGCCTCGCTGTCGGCCACCATATCGCCGCCCAACGCCACCTCGATCATGGAAGCGAATCCCAGTTCCTTACAGGCGTCCGCCAAAGAACCCATCGTGATCTCTTTGCCGAACTGCCCTTCCACCGCCGGCGCCACCATGGCGTGTACCGGAATCCCGGCCCGGATCAGTTTGATCACGTCCACCATAAAAGATTTCTCCGAGATCGCGCCAAACGGACAGTTTTTGATACAGTTTCCGCACTGAATGCATTTCTCATAATCGATGTTGACGATGCCGTCCTCGCCCGTGGAGATCGCGTCCACCGGGCAGCTCCTCTTACAGGGCCGCATCAAATCCGCAATCGCGTGATAAGGACAGGCTTCGGCGCAGCGCCCGCACTCTTTGCATTTGTCCGCGTCGATATAAGCCCGCTCCCTCTGCATGCTGATCGCTCCGAACCGGCATGCCTGCTGACATTTCTTGCTCATGCAGCGCTGACAGTTGTCCGTCACCGAAAACCGGGTGATCGGACATCCTTCACAGGCCGCCCTCAGAATCTGTACGATCCCGGGCCTCGGGCGGTAAGGGGCCGGATCTTTCCCCTGCGCCAGCCGGATTCGTTCTTTTAGGATCTCCCTCTCTTTATATACACAGCACCGGAAATTCGCCTTCGGGCCGGGCGCCATCTCATAGGGCAGAGTCGCCTCGATCTCCTCCATACGCCCCTCGAACGCCCGCTTCGCCACTTCGTACAACACGACGTGCTTGACATTTTCCAGGGTATAATTCGCCTCTAACATCCTTAACGTCCTCCTTAATAGTACGTAACTTCCACCTGCTTACCCAACCGCTCCACGGCCGTTTTCAGCCGACCGATCAGTTCCATTCGGGCCGCAAAATCAATGGGCAGATTCTGCACCTGATAAGCCGCGTTGATGGCGGTCCCCACGATCAGCTCCAGATGGGTGCAGTCCTCCAGTAAAAGCTTCGCCAGCCTTGAACCTCCGTCCTTTTCATCCAGACGCTGAAAGAAATTGCCGGAGGTCCGGTGATCCACACAGCTCTCCAACATCTCCACCACCTTGCGAAGCGTCAAAATTCCCTCCGTCACCAGATCCATACCCTCCATCCAGGCTAAAGGCGGCACATCCGGATCGATATAATCCAGACTCGTGCGCAGAGGCCTTTTGAGGATCCGGGATGTGATCCTGGCGCTGGTTCCGCCGCAGATAACCTTACGGCCCTGCAGCGACATGAATTTTTCCACGGCCGCCTCATCATCTTCCTTATGCTGGGGCGGTCCGGAGAAAATGGCAACGGCCCGTTTCCCGATAATGCGGATCACGGCCGCCGTCGTATCGTCGCCCATTCTTCCGATATACAGATCTTCGCACGCCTGGCAGAACCGGTCCGCCATGCGGGCCGCCGACATGGAGCCGTCCGCAATCCCTTCCGCATAATGCGCCGCATTCTCCCAGCCCCATCCGAAATTCATCGTCTGACCCATTCCGGCATGGGTCACGCCGTCGCTGGTCAGGACGAACACATCGCCTTCCTTCACCCGGAACCGGTATTCGTTGATCGTCTTATCGGCGATCGTCCTCTCATTGGCCGGAATCGGAACCAGCAGCCCGTCCCGTATAAAGATACAGGAAGGGTTGTCAAATTCCACCAGATATGCGTTCCCGTCGTCAAAAATCTGCAAAATCGTAAAGGTGGAGTAAGCCACATGGCGCACCTGGCACACCGGCAGCGTGCGGATGATCGTTTCCACGCACTCCTCCAGGCCCGCGCCGTTTTTGAACATGGTTCCCAGAATCTTCACGGTCAAAGTCGCCAGGATATTCGCCTTTACTCCGCTCCCCATACCGTCCGCCAATATAAAAATACTGAAATCATCCGTCCGTAAAAATTCCACTTTATCCCCGCACAGTTCTTCCTGATATTTATTCAGGCTCTTGTACGCGTAATCGACGCAAACACTCATAGCCGATTCCCTCTCTCCGGCGTTTCTTCCAGCAGCGACCGGGATATCTTCGTCAGCGTCACCTTGGTTTCCGCCGTCGTTTCCCCCAAAAGCCCGGCGATCTCCTGCGCCACCATCATCTGCCTGTCAATGACTTTCTGCGCCATGGCGACCATTTCCAGTCTCTGTTCCTGGTCTTTTCTGGCTCTCTCCTCTTCCTCCGTAATATCCACAAAAATCGCCAGTACCATATCCAGCTCTTTCACATAAACCAGCGTCTGAAGTACGATCCGACCGAATTCCAGGTATTCGTGTTTCTCCGTATATCGATTCTCATGGCTTGCAAATACCTGCTCCACGGCCTCCGTAACGATAAATTCTTTTAAATTCCGCCCTACGATCTGAGCCCCGTTTTTTCCGAACAGCCGTCTGGCCGAAGCGGACGCCTCCCGGATGTCCATGTTCGGCGCAATCAGAAGAACCGCGTTCGGCGTCGTATCCATCACCACGTTAGCGAGAGATTCCGCTTTTTCATGCATATAGGGAATGCACATCTCGATCTCCGCCTTCCCCTGATATACGGCGACGGCTTTGGCACGGCAACTCGGATAACCGCAGGCGCCGCAATTTAATTCGTCCGCTCCGGTCATTTTGCCGATTCGCCGCAGGATATCCCGAATCTCTTCCTCGGAAGGACGGGGTTCTTCCATATGCCGGTCGGCAAATTCTCTTGCCAGCTTCGGTTCCGCCCGACCCGCAAACCAGTCCGAATCCGTCTCTTTTTTTGACACGTCCCTTTTCAAATCCGCTTTCATCTGATAAAGGGAGCTTTTTGCCTTCGGCGCGGCCGGGCCGTTCAGACAACCGTCCTCGCAAATACTCAGTTCGATCAGACAATTCTCTACTTTCCCGTTTTCCATATCTTCCAACAGACGCATACAGGAATCCAGGCCGTCCACCGCCAGTCTCCGATAGGGCCCGAAATCCGTTCCGAATGCAGCCAAAGAGGCCAGAATCCCGCCGGTTGCCGGATAAAGCCGATTCACGGCCGGATCCGGATTATCAAATTCCGACGGCTCGCAGTCTTTCAGGGCTATCCCCTCCTCTTCCAGCCAGTCCTCCAGTTCCTGAAACGTCAGAACCGCGTCCGCGCCGCCCGGATTCCTTTCATCCGCGGCCTCCCGCTTTTTCGCGATGCACGGCCCCAGAAATACGACCCGGACCGGACCGTCCGCTTCTTCCTTCAGCAGCCGGGCATGCGCCGTCATGGGAGATACCACCGGCAAAAGCGCCCCGATCTGAGACGGATAATACTTCTCCACCAGCTCCACCGCCCCCGGGCAGCACGTCGTCAAGAGATTCTTCCTTCCCCCCGCTTCGATCTGCCTTTTATATTCCCGGGTCACAAAAGCCGCACCCTCGGATGTCTCCCGCACGGCGGCAAAACCCAATTTTTTCAACGCACAAACCAAACGTCCCCGTCCTGCGCCCGCAAACATCTCGCTCTCGGAAGGCGCTACCGACGCGATCACCGGAATCCCTTCTTTTAAAAAACCGGCCGCCTTCCCCCGCTCGCTATGTACCGTCTTGGCATTCTGAGGACATACCGACAAACAGCGCCCGCAGAGAATGCACCTATCTGCCAGGACGCCGGCATGGCCGTCCTTCACCCGGATGGCCTTCAGGCTGCAGGCGCGGACGCATTTATAGCAATGCCGGCACCGGGACGCCCTGAAATCAATGACATTCACCCGCGAATCCTCCCCATGATCTCTTTCTCAAAAAATTCTTTTGTATCCTCCGGCTTCAGAGAAAAGATTTCTCCGTCGATCGTCACACAGACATCCCCCAGACACTGCCCGTTGCAGAACGAACCGATCAGTTCCACCTCCTGCTCCACCTGTTTTTCCTTCACGAGAGCCGACATTTCCCGCACCACTTCCCGCGATCCCTTCAGATGACAGGAACTTCCAATACAAATCGATACGACCATCCCCAAATCCTCCTTCTCTTATCCTATCTGCAGTATAACAGTTGTCAAATTTTTATCAAGTAATTTTTGAAAGTTCTTCGTTTGCACGCAAAAAAATACGAGCGCCTGCCATAACCTGGATATAACGAATCAGTTCCCACACTTCCGGCAAAAAACTGATCACCGACGAAGACGGAACCGTAACCGGCGTGATCGCACAGAAATCCAGCGGCGAATACATACAAATCAACGCCGGCGCCGTAATTCTGGCCTGCGGCGGCTATGCAAGAAACCCGGAATATTTAAGGGAAGCCGGTTATTATTCGGCGGAAGACGTCGTCACCTTTATCCCCGGTTTTAACGGCGACGCCATCACCATGGGACGGGAAGTCGGCGCCGACGATATCCTTTACAAGGCCACCGCGCTTCAGCAGCCCACCGTGACCGGCGCGCCCGGCGGCGAATACGGCACCTTCGGCAACGGCAACGCCCTGGTGGTCAGCTCCCGGAGCGCCAACAATCTGTGGGTCAACGAGACCGGCGAACGTTTCTGCGACGAAAATTCCGGCGCGGAAAACTGGATGGCCCTGATTATCCCTCAGCTCCTTCATAAAAAATGCTATTCCATCTACGACCGCAAAGCCTTCGAGACCAATTTCTACGGCGGCCCCACGGCCTACGACCGTACGACCTCCTGGCAGTATGACGACGAAAAATCACTGGAACAGTTTGAAGCTCATTACGCGGATAACGAGGCGAAAGACTGTGTGGTCGCCGATTCCCTGGAAGAGCTCTGCGAAAAGGCCGCAAAACAATTTGAGGAGATCGACGAGGACCGCCTGCTGGAGACGATCACCCACTATAACGAAATGTGCCGGACGGGCAGCGATACGGATTTCGGCAAAGCAGCCGAATTTATGCAGGAATTTGCAGCGCCGCCTTTCTACATGATCTATACGCCGCCTTCGGTTATGGTGACTTACGGCGGCCTGGCCAACGACCGGCACTTCCGGGTTCTGGACAAGAAACGGAATCCGATCAACGGTTTGTATGTGGTCGGAAACGATTCCTGCGACCTGTGGCCGAACATTTATACGATCAACGTACAATGCGGCACCTCCGCCAACCATATTTACGGCGGCCGCACGGCGGCAAAATCCGCGGCGGATTACATCGGTACGCCCTCGGGCAAGATCACAACCGAGGGGGACTGCACGCCCTGCGAGGTCGTATACGAATACGAGATGCCCTCGTCCCTGAAAGACGGCACTTACACCTCCTCCGATTCTTACATGGGTATGTTCGGCGGCATCCGGGCTACCGTCACCGTAAAGGACGGTAAGATCACGGAGATAACCGGCGAACACGAGATGGAAACGCCCTACGTGGGCGGCTACGCCATTCGTGATCTGTCTGCCGCGATCGTGGAGGCCCAGGACGTAAATGTCGATACCGTGGCCGGCGCCACCGCAACTTCCTGCGGCTTTTGTCTGGCGGTCGAGGACGCTCTGGGACAGGCAAAATAAGGAATACGCACGCAAAAGGCGGCCCGGCACATGCCGGACCGCCTAAAAATTTCTCTCATCCGTTCTTATGATCCGGATAATGTACATGGAACAGATCGTGAGCCCGCTCGCCGATCACTTCCCGATAAATATAATCCAGCGCCGGATTCTGCTCGCAGCTGCGCAGTTCGCAGGCCTCGTCCGCTTCAAACAGGCCCCGGAACCGGGCAACCTTTACCGGCTTCGCACAGGAAGGCTGACCCGCGCCGCCGATACAGCCGTTAGGGCAGGCCATCACCTCGATAAAATCATAAGACGCTTCCCCGGCCTGTACGGCCGCGATCACACGGTCCGCGTTCTTCAATCCGCTGACGACCGCAATCCGCAAACTTGTCTCCCCTGCCGTAACTTCGAAGCTCTTAATCCCTTCCAGCCCGCGCACGCCGCAGTCCGCAATCGTCTTAAGAGACGCCTCGGACGTATCGCCGACTACCTTTCGGATCACGGCCTCGGTCACGCCGCCGGTCACGCCGAAGATCACGCCGCCGCCGGTATAAGGCGCAAACGGAGCGTCCGGCTCGCTGTCCGGCAGAGCCGCGAAATCCATGCCCGCCTCCTCAATCATCCGGCACAGTTCCTGCGTCGTCAGCACCAGATCGATCAGGCGTTCGCCGTCCTTCACCAGTTCCGGCCGGGACGCCTCGTATTTTTTCGCCGTACAGGGCATGACCGCTATCGAATAGATCTTCCGTTCCGGTTCGTTTTTCTTGAAATACTGACGAATCAGCGCGCCGAAGATCTCCATAGGCGAACCGGTGGTAGAAACCTGCGGCATCAACTCCGGATGCGCATTCTCCACATGTTTGATCCAGCCCGGACAACAGGAGGTAAACATCGGCAACTTCGCACCGGTCTTTAATTTCTCCAAAAACTCCGCCGATTCCTCCATAATCGTGATGTCGGCCGACAGGGAGGTATCATACACTTCATCCACGCCCATCCGTTTTAAAGCCGTCACGATCTTACCGATCACGTTGGCGCCGGCCGGCAACCCGAATCGCTCTCCGACACCGGCCCGCACGGCCGGTGCAATCTGCACCACGGTCTTAAATTCCGGATCCTGAATGGCCTTCCAGCCTTCGTCCGCTTCATTCTTAATGCTGATGGCACCGGTCGGGCAGATGGCCGCGCACTGACCGCAGTTCACACAGTTCGTCTCTGCCAGAGGCTTGTGAAAACCGGTCGTCACAACGGCCTTTGACCCCCGGTTGGCAAAATCGATCGCCGCAACGTTCTGAATCTCCTGACACATCCGCACGCATTCGCCGCACAGCACACATTTACCGGGGTCTCTCACAATGGCTTTGGAAGAACGGTCGATCCGCAGCTTGCTGTGATCGTTGTCAAAACGCACTCTTTTTACGCCGTAGCGTCTCGCGTAAGCCTGCAGTTTACAGTCTCCGTCCTTCTCGCAGGTCGGACAGTCGCAGTTGTGAGCCGCCAGCAAAAGTTCGAGTATCATCTTCCGATGCTTTCTGAGTTTCGGAGTGTTGGTGTAGATCACCATCTCATCCCTGGGAATCATGGAACAGGACGCGTCGATGCCGCCTCTCTCATTCTCCACAATACACAGACGGCAGCCGCCGTAAATCGAAAGATCCGGATCGTAACACAGGGACGGAATGTCGATCCCGTTGTTCCTGGCCACTTCCAGCACGTTTCTCTCCCCCCGAATGGGTACTTTTATCCCGTCGATCGTCATAAACTGTTCTGCCATCTTTACACCTCCTCAACCGCGTCGAACGAGCAGTTCGCCGCGCAGGTCCCGCACCGGATACAAACTTCCGGATCGATCCGGTGAAGGCCACGGAGTTCTCCCTGGATCGCGCCCACCGGACAGTTTCTGGCGCATTTCCCGCATCCTTTGCATTTTTTCGGAATGATCCGGAAGACTTTCAGCTTCTGACAGCTTCCGGCCGGACAACGCTTCTCCACCACATGAGCCATATATTCGTCGCGAAAATACCGCAGCGTAGACAAAACCGGATTGGTCGCGGTCTTGCCCAGACCGCACAGGGAAGCCGCCTGGATCGTCTGAGCCAGCTCTTCCAGCATCTCCACATCCTCCACGGTGCCTTCCCCGGCCACGATCCGCTCCAGAATCTCCAGCATCCGCTTCGTACCCTCCCTGCACGGCGTACATTTGCCGCAGGATTCTTTCTTCGTAAATTCCATAAAGAAGCGGGCGATCTCCACCATACAGGTATCCTCGTCCATCACGACCAGACCGCCGGAACCGATGATCGCGCCGGCCCGTTTTAAGGAATCAAAATCCAGCGGCAAATCCAGATGTTCGTTCGTCAGGCATCCGCCGGAAGGGCCTCCGATCTGAACGGCCTTGTATTCTTTATTATTTTTAATACCGCCGCCGATCTCAAACACCACTTCCCGCAGGCTGGTGCCCATGGGAACTTCGATCAACCCGGTATTCTTAATATTGCCGGTCAGGGAAAACGTCTTCGTTCCCGGACTGTTCTCCGTGCCGATCGTCCGGTACCAGGCCGCTCCCCTCTCAATGATCAGCGGCACATTCGCAAACGTTTCCACGTTGTTCAAGCAGGTCGGCTGCGCGAACAGACCATGATCAACGGTCCTCGGCGGTTTCGTCCGCGGCATTCCCCGATTCCCCTCAATGGAGGAGGTCAGCGCCGAACCCTCTCCGCAGACGAAAGCTCCCGCCCCCTTGCTGATATGAAGCCGGAAATTTTTTCCGGAATTCAAGATATTCTCTCCCAGAAGGCCGGCTTCTTCCGCCTGCTCCCAGGCGATGGACAGGCGTTTGATCGCCAGCGGATATTCCGCCCGCACATAGATATAACCGTCCTCCGCTCCGGTGGCGATTCCCGCGATGATCATACCCTCGATCATCCGGTGCGGGTCGCCCTCCATAACGGAACAGTCCATAAACGCGCCCGGATCGCCCTCGTCGCCGTTACAAACCACATATTTGGGGAAATTCTTCTGAGCCGCCACCTGGCTCCATTTCCGCCCCGCCGGGAAACCGCCGCCGCCGCGGCCGCGCAGGCCGCTCTCGGAGATTTCTCTTACGATCTCCTCCGGCTTCATGTCAAAAAGAGCCTTCGCCAGCGCCTGATAGCCGCCGACCGCTATGTATTCTTCAATAGATTCCGCGTTGATCCGCCCGCAGTGCTCCAGCACCAGGCGAGTCTGTTTCTTATAGAAAGGAATCTCATCCTGTTTTGCGTAAAATTGTCCGTCGTCCCGATAACAGAGACGCTCGATCACCTCATCCGACAGGATGCTTTTCTCCACAATCTCTTCCACATCCTCCGGCGAAACGCGAACATACAAAAGGCCGGCCGGTTCGATCCGAAGCAGCGGACCGTATTCGCAATAACCGTGACAACCGCATTTCTTCAATCCTACCAGATCCTTGTGAGGGTCTTCTTCCAGTTCCAGTTCAAAAGAGAGCCCCTTCCGATTCATGACATCCTGGAATTTTTCATAAACCTTCAGAGAACCGGCCGCCACGCAGCCGGTTCCGCTGCAGACCAGTACCTTTTTTTTCTGTGCTTCCAGCAGGCGGCGATAGGCCTCCCCGGCCGCCCGAAATTCCTCTAACGTATTAAGCCTCATGCTCCGCCTCCTCTCGCAAAGCCCGAATCAGGGCCACCGCCTTCTCCGGTGTCATGGAAGAATGTGTCGTATCGTTGACCATCATGGTCGGCGCCAGCCCGCAGGCGCCCAAACAAGATACGATCTCAATCGTAAACAGCCCGTCCTCCGACGTAGGATTCTCCCGGGAAAGGCCGGTCTCCTGAAAGATCGCCTCCAGGACTTTCGCAGATTTCCGGACATGGCAGGCCGTACCCGCGCATACTTTAATCACATACTTTCCCTTGGATTCCAGCGAAAAATTCTCGTAAAACGTCGCTACGCCGAAGATCCTGGCTTCGCTGATCTTCAGTTTTTTCGCCGTATACGCCAGGGCTTCCTGAGGAAGGTAACGGTAAATCTTCTGAATGTCCTGCATGATTGCGATTACTTTCGACGGATCATACCGGTAAGAATCCAGTATCTCATCCACCTTTGCATAATCTACGGTTATCATACTTCTTATCTCCTTTTCCTTGTATTTCCAGGCCCGCAAAATCTGCCGCCGGCAGCTTTCTTCGAATGCCTGGCAACAAAAACGGCCGGTGATCTCCCGCGGGCATCCTCCGGCCGTGTGTGTCCTTATCAGGCGCCAAAGTATTCTTGCTCTACAACGGTGTCGTCTCTTTCAGGGCAGTATAAAATTCCGCAAACGTCGCTTCCACATAAGGATATACAAAATATACGCCGATCCCGAACAGCAATGCGCCCAGCATATACCATCCGATAAAGGAAATCTGCAAAAGAAAAGCTTCCATCTTATGACCATCCATCAGACGGCGGCTTAACGCAAACGCATCCTGTCTCGTGATATCGGGATAATCGGCCAGAATATAAGGCAGCATCCGGTATTCGAACGCCTTGACAATACCGGGGATCACAAACAGCAAAGACCACAGGGCAATATACAGATTCCGGAGGAAAAGCGTGATCACCGTCTTCCCGTAATCGTTTGTAAAACCTGCCAGTACGGTCTCAAGAGGCGCGGCGCGGCCTTCGTTACGGCTCTCCACAAAAAACTTCGCGGAACCGACTTCCAGCACGTTCCCCACAAAAATATGAAACAGCGTGCTGATCACGCTCGCCATAAAAAGCGTAGAAAAAATACCCAGCAGGATCCCAAAATCCATATGTCGGAAAAAATGCAGGCTCTCCTCCACGCCTTCTCTCAAATGTATCGTCACATTCGCGCCGCCGCACAGAAGCGCCGTAACCAGGCAAACCAGAAACGCCGGCAGATAATAGCGCCGCAAGGCATCCTTCGCATTATTCTTCAACAATTCTCTATTCCACATGATCTCCCTCTCTTATCCATGTTTCGATGCGATCCCAAATTTCATCCCGCCCCTGTTTTGTCAGGGCCGAAAACGGAATCACTTCCTCTTTTCCCTCCATTCCCAGACCGGTGCGAATCGCCTTCAACTGCCTGGCAAGTTGATTCCGGCTGATCTTATCCAGTTTTGTCGCGATGATCACCGGCCGATATCCCTGATATGTGATCCAGTCATACATCTTTTTATCATTCGCGGACGGATCGTGACGAATATCCACCAGAAGAAATACCTGTTTCAACTGTTTCGACTGATTCAGATAACGTTCCACCATTCGTCCCCATTTTTCCTGTTCCGTTTTTGAAACTTTCGCGTATCCGTACCCCGGAAGATCCACATAATATAAAGTATCGTTGATATTATAAAAATTGATCGTCTGGGTTTTGCCCGGCTGAGCCGACGTCCTGGCGTACGACTTCCGGTTCATCAGCGCGTTGATCAGAGAAGACTTCCCCACGTTCGATTTGCCTGCGAAAGCGATCTCCGGCTTGTCGTTCTCCGGCATCGAACTGGTCACGCCGCACACCGTCTCCAAATTTACTGATTTAATCACCATATTCGATATTCTCCGCTTTCTGCCTCCAGATAACTCCTATATTATAACAACTTTCCTCCGGTTTGTCATTCAGAATCTGTTTATATTTAAGCAAGAGAAAAATAATCTATTCCCACGGAATTTCTCTTGCTTTCCGATCTATTGTATTTTAAAATAAAGAAATAAAACCTCAATGGGAACTAAGAAAGGAGACAGATCTTATGGGGATCAAATTGAGAGAAAACAGCAAATACGCCATTGCCTGCCCCACAAGTATGGGTGTAAGAATCACTCCTGTGGACCGCCAGCCGGTTCAGACCAGCCATATGTTTTATATGCAGGCGACGAGCGCCGAATCCAACGTTTTAAATATTGCTTCCGCACTGGGTGAAAATGCCCTCGTTCTGACAAAATTCGTCAAGGGTAGTGTTATTTCAACCTTTATTAAAAATGAACTCCGTTCAAGGAACATAGATTACGTCGGCGCGGAGATCGACCAGGAAGGTCCCTGGGGATATCGCCATCAATTTAACATCGCCGACAGCGGTTACGGCCTCCGGGGTCCCCGCGTACAGAACGACCGGGCCGGCGAAGTCGGAAGGACCCTCTCGATCTCCGATTTTGACATTCCCGAAATTTTCGGAAAGGACGGGATTCAGATTCTGCATATTTCCGGCCTGATCGCGGCGCTCTCGCACGAAACCAGCCTGTTCTGTCTGGAGCTGGCCAAGGCCGCCAAACAGTACGGCACGCTGATCTCGTTCGACTTAAATTACCGGGCTTCCTTCTGGATCGATCGCGAAGAAGAGCTTCGGAGCGTCTTTACGCAGATCGCTTCCCTTTCGGATTTCTTAATCGGCAACGAAGAAGACTTCCAGCTGGCCCTGGGCGTGGAAGGGCCGGAAGCCGGCGGCAAAGTCTTGGCCGACAAAATCGAAGCTTTCAAGGGAATGATTGAAAACGCCAGAAAAGTCTACCCGAACGTAAAAGCCTTCGCCACCACTCTGCGCCAGGTTTTAAGCGCCAATGAACACATGTGGGGCGCGATCATGCTGGCCGATGATACATGGTATGTGGAAGAACCCAGAGAAATTCCGGTTCTCGACCGGATCGGCGGCGGCGACGGCTTCAGCGGCGGTATGCTCTACGGCGTGATCAAAGGCTGGGAGCCGAAAAAATGGCTTCAGTTTGGCTGGGCGACGGGATGCATGGCCGCAACGCTGTTAAACGACTACGCGCAGCCGGCCGACGAGGCGCAGGTTTGGAGTATCTATGAAGGAAACGCGAGAGTAAAACGCTAAAAACAAGGAGAGTATAAGATGAAAAAAGCAGATATCGGGCTTATCGGCCTGGCCGTGATGGGCGAAAATCTGGTTATGAATATGGAAAGCAAGGGATTCACGGTAGCCGTATATAACCGTTCCACCGAGAAAGTGACCCATTTTGTCGAGGGACGCGCCAAAGGCAAAAATATCGTCGGCGCCTACTCTTTGCAGGATCTGGCGGACGCGCTGGCAAAGCCCCGCAAAGTCATGATGATGGTAAAAGCCGGACAGCCCGTGGATGATTTTATCGAAAAACTTCTGGAAGTTCTGGAACCCGGCGACATCATCATCGACGGCGGCAACTCCCATTTCCCGGATACCGAGCGCCGCACGAAATACGTGGAATCCAAGGGCCTTCTCTATATCGGAACCGGCGTTTCCGGCGGAGAGGAAGGCGCCTTAAACGGCCCGTCCCTGATGCCCGGCGGCTCTCCGGAAGCCTGGCCCGCGGTAAAACCGATCCTCCAGGCCATCTGCGCCAAAGTAGAAGACGGCGCTCCCTGCTGCGACTGGGTAGGCAACGGCGGAGCGGGACATTTTGTGAAGATGGTTCACAACGGCATTGAGTATGGCGATATGGAGCTGATCTGCGAAGCTTATCAGATCATGAAAGATGTCCTGGGGCTAAACGCCGGGGAACTTCACGATGTGTTCGCAGAATGGAATAAAGGCGTCTTGGACAGTTATCTGATCGAAATCACCAGGGACATCCTGGCCTATAAAGACGAGGACGGTTCCCCTCTGGTAGAGAAGATTCTTGACACGGCCGGCCAGAAAGGCACCGGCAAATGGACTGCCATCGCGGCCCTGGACGAGGGCGTTTCGCTGACCCTAATCGGCGAGGCCGTCTATGCCCGCTGCTTATCGGCCATGAAAGAAGAGCGCGTCACGGCTTCCAAAGTCCTAAGCGGCCCGGCGCCCTCCTTCAGCGGAGATAAAAAAGCATTTATTGAAGACGTGAAGAACGCGCTGTACGCCTCCAAAATCGTCTCCTACGCTCAGGGCTACACCCTGATGCGCACGGCCGCAAAGACTTACGGCTGGGATCTGAATTACGGCGGTATCGCCCTTATGTGGCGGGGCGGCTGTATCATCCGCAGCCAGTTCTTAGGCGAGATCAAGAAAGCTTTCGACAAGAATCCGGAACTGCAGAATCTGATGCTGGACGATTATTTCAAGAACGCGGTCATGGCGGCACAGGACGGCTGGCGCCGGGTCTGCGCAACGGCTCTCATGAACGGCGTTCCCGCTCCGGCCATGAACGCGGCGCTGAACTATTTCGACGGATACCGCGCCGAACGGCTGCCTGCCAATCTCCTGCAGGCCCAGAGAGACTATTTCGGCGCCCACACCTATGAGCGCGTCGACCAGGCCCGCGGACAGTTCTTCCACACAAACTGGACCGGCAAGGGCGGCGACACGGCTTCCACGACTTATGTCGTATAATCCGGACAAGCGGAATAAAAAAGGGATGGCAAATGCCATCCCTTTATGCGATCTCATTCCGGCTCCGGCGGCCCGTCTTGCCCGCGCGCCGGCCCGGCACTTCTTCTTCCCGATAGATCAATTCCGGTTCCGCCTTCTCCTCCACCACTTCCTTCGTGATCCGGCAGCGACCGATATTCTCGTCCGAAGGCACCCGGTACATAATGTCCATCATGACGTTCTCCAAAATCGAACGAAGGCCTCTGGCGCCGGTCTTGCGCTCTTCCGCCTTGTGGGCAATCGCCCGAAGCGCGTCCTCCTCAACCACAAGATCCACGCCGTCCATAGCCAGCAGCTTTTTATACTGCTTGATAATCGCGTTCTTCGGTTCCGTCAGGATACGCACCAGCGCTTCCTCGTCCAGAAGATCCAGCGAGATCGTAACCGGCACGCGGCCGATGAACTCCGGTATCAGGCCGAACTTCGTCAGATCCTGCGGCATGACTTTCTTCAGAAGCGCGCTGACGTCTTCTTTATTCTGCTCGGAAATCTCCGCATTAAAACCGATCGCGTTACTTCCCAGACGGCGCGCTATGATCTTCTCCAGGCCGTCAAAAGCCCCTCCGCAGATAAATAAAATATTCGTCGTATTGATATGATACATCTCCTGATGAGGGTGCTTACGGCCGCCCTGCGGCGGTACGCTTGCCTCCGTCCCCTCCAAGATCTTCAAAAGCGCCTGCTGAACGCCTTCTCCCGACACGTCCCGGGTAATCGAAACGTTCTCGCTCTTCTTCGTGATCTTATCGATCTCATCAATGTAAATAATCCCATATTCGGCGCGGTTTATATCCCCATCCGCCGCCTGAATCAGCTTCAGCAGAATATTCTCCACATCCTCGCCCACATAACCCGCCTCCGTCAATGCGGTCGCATCCGCAATGGCGAACGGCACGTTCAGAAGCCTCGCCAGCGTCTGGGCCAGGAACGTCTTACCGGAACCGGTCGGCCCCAGAAGAAGCACGTTGCTCTTCTGAAGTTCCACTTCCGGTTCCGGATCGGACATAATTCTCTTGTAATGATTGTACACGGCCACCGATAAAACTTTTTTCGCCTCATCCTGCCCGATCACATAATCGTCCAGATAAGACTTGATCTCCATCGGTTTTAACAGGTTGATGCCTTCCCGCATATCCTCCGGTTCTTCATCCTCCATCTCCTCGTCCAAGATCTCGGAGCACAGCTCAATACATTCATCGCAGATATAAATATCTTTCGGTCCGGCAATCAATTTCCTCACCTGATCCTGAGACTTTCCACAGAAAGAACAGCGGCAAAGGCTCTCAAATTTATTCGCCATACTCTATAAACTCCTCTTATTTGCGATTTCCCGTCTCAATCACGCGGTCGATCAGACCGTACCGGCACGCCTCCTCGGCGGTCATATAGTGATCCCGCTCGGTATCCACCTCGATAACCGACAAAGGCTGCCCCGTATTCTTCGCCAAAATCTCATTCAGCTTCTTCCGTGTCTCAATGATCCGATCCGCCACGATCTTGATATCCGTCGCCTGGCCCTGAGCGCCGCCGGAAGGCTGATGAATCATGATCTCCGCGTTGGGCAGCGCGAAACGCTTGCCTTTGGCGCCGCCGGCCAGGAGGAACGCCCCCATGCTGGCCGCCATCCCGATACAAATGGTGGACACGTCGCATTTAATATAATTCATCGTATCGTAAATCGCCATACCGGCCGTGATCACACCGCCCGGACTGTTGATATACAGGCTGATATCCTTGGCCGGATCTTCCGATTCCAAAAACAACAGCTGCGCTACGACCAGGCTGGCCGTCGTCGCATTGACCTCCTCGCCCAGAAAAATGATCCGGTCTTTCAAAAGCCGGGAATAAATATCATAGGACCGCTCCCCGTGGCCGGTCGCTTCCACAACATAAGGAATCAAACTCATGAAACGCCTCCCGATTCTCTCTTTACACTTCTACACAGTTCTTGACCAGGAAATCCACCGCTTTCTGGACGGCAATGTCCTCCGACATCTGCTTCTTCTCCATCTCACCCAGATAAGAGCGCATGCGATCGGCTTCCATATTGTAAGCCTTCGCCATCTCCTCGATTTCCTTCTCGATGTCTTCCTCTCCCGCCGTGATATTCTCTGCTTTGGCGACCGCCTCCAGCACCAGTCGGGTGGAGATTCGTTTCTTCGCCTGCTCGCTCATCTCCGCCATCATCCGAGCCTGATTCATACCGGTAAACTGCATATACTGAGCGACGGACATCCCCTGCTGCTGGATCCGCATCCGAAAATCTTCCATCATATTCTCGGCCTGCGTCTGGATCATGGCAGCCGGTATCTCCATCTCGGCATTCGCCACCGCCTTCTCCACCAGCGCGTCTTCCTTCCGACGCTTCGCTTCGGCTTTCTTCCTCTCGGACAGCATCTTCTTCACGTCGTCTTTATACGCATCCAACGTCTCAAATTCGGATACTTCACTGGCAAACTCATCATCCAGCTCCGGATACTCCTTCGCTTTCACTTCCTGAACTTTTACCTTGAATACGGCTTCCTTCCCCTCCAGCTCTTTCGCCTGGTAAGGCGTCGGGAACGTCACGTTCACTTCCACGTCGTCGCCCGTCTTCGCACCGATCAGCTGATCCTCAAAACCGGGGATAAACTGGCCGGAGCCGATGGTAAGCGGGAATCCCTCTCCCTTACCGCCGTCAAAAGCCACGCCGTCCACAAACCCCTCAAAATCGATTACCGCGATATCGTCCTTCTCGATCGGGCGGTCCACCGCTACCTGGGTCGCGTTTTTCTCCTGCTCTTTCTTGATCTCAGCCAGGACCTCTTCCTTTGTTACGCGGGTCTTCGCCTTCTCGACTTCCAAACCTTTGTACTCGCCCAAAGTTACTTCCGGTTTTACGGCCACTTCCGCCGTAAATACCACCGGCTGACCGGCCTCCATGCTCACCACGCTGATCGACGGACGGGATACGATCTGCAAACCGCTCTCCGTAGCCGCTTTATCATACGCATCCGGCGCCACGCTGTTGAAAGCCTCCTCATAGAACACGCCCGCTCCGTACATCTTCTCGATCAGATTTCTCGGAACCTTTCCTTTGCGAAATCCCGGAACGTTGAATCTACTCTTATTCTTCATGTAAGCCGCCTGGAGCGCTTTCTCAAAATCTTCCGCCGGTACTTCGATGGTCAGCTTTGCCATATTCTTTTCTAAATTTTCTACCTGTACACTCACCTTTCGGTTCCTCCTTAAATCGATATACAGTCGCTTGCACTGCTCCCGCCTTCACGGGCATTCGCCCTATCAAAACAGCAATGCTCAAATCCGGCTGTAAGCTGCCGGTTTGTTCATTGCTGTTTTGGCACTGCTCATTGCTTTCGTGGACATTATAGCATACGGTCTTTATATTTGCAAAGGAATTTTAATAATATTGTATTTTCTCTTTCATTGCTTTCGCGGCTTCCTCTCCCTGATAGATCCGTACCAATTCCAACCCCAGATCCAGAGCGGCCCCCAGGCCCCTGGCCGTCGTTACGTTCCCGTCGGTCACGACTGCCGCCCGCACATATTCGCCTCCGCCCAGTTCGCTCTCACAGTCGGGATAACAGGCGGCCTTTTTCCCCTTCAGGCAGCCGGTCCGCCCCAACACCGTAGGCGCCGCGCAGATCGCGGCCAGTCGCTTCCCCTCCGTCCGATCAAACTCCTCAAGCAGCGCGCACAATTCCTTATGAGCGCCCAGATTGGTTGTCCCGGGCATTCCGCCGGGAAGAAACAAAAGATCCGCCTGTCTGCAAAATTCCGTATCAAACATCCGGTCCGCCAAAACCGTGATCCCGTGCGAACCGGTAATTTTTTCACTCTCCCCCGCCGATACCAGCGTCACATCCATCCCGGCCCGCCGCAGAACATCCACCACGGCCAGACATTCCACTTCTTCCAGGCCGGCTGCCAGAAACGCACATATTTTCGTCATACCTCAATCCCTCCTCACCAGGCAGGAGCCCAATGCTTTCGCAACGGCCTCCTGAATCTTTTTCAGCTTTCTCTCATAATCCCCGACATTTTCCACATTCATTCGCGCCGAAGGCGCCGAAATACTGATTCCATATCGCGGAACTCCCTGGCAGTCCGGCACGCAGACCGCCACGCAGAACAACCCCTTCTCTCTTTCTTCATTATCATAAGCAACCCCCGTCCTGCGGATTTCTTCCAGTTGTTTTCTCAGTTCCGAAAGACTCCGCACCGTCTTTTCCGTATAACGGGTCCCCTTATTCTCTTCCCAGATCTTTTCCACTTCCCACTCGGGAAGTCCCGCCATCATTGCTTTGCCCGCCGCCGTACAATACATGGGAAGCTCCATTCCCACATAAGAACCCATCACAAAATTCGCGCTGTTCGGCTCGATCTTTACAATATAACGCACCCGGTTTTCCTCACGCTGCATCATATGAACCGTCTCCCGGCAATCCTCCACCAGTTCCTGCAAAAAAGGCGTCGCCACCCGGGCCGCCGTATTCCAGCGCAAAGTCTGATTCGCCAGCACTATGATCTTATAAGAAAGGTAGTATTTTCCGTTTTCAGGATTCTGAAGAACATATCCCAATTCTGTCAATGTGCCCAGCATCCGGTGCAGCGTCGTCTTATGCAGCCCCAGCCGCATATGAAGCTCCGCAATGCTTTTGCTTCCCTCCGACGCCAAAACCTCCAGAATACTGAACACGCGATTCACGGATTGAATCGTCTCTTCCGCCATGTTTCATCCTCCCTCAATACGCCGCCCGCAGCCCGGCACGAACGGCTCAAAAACCGCTTTGAAAAACCGGCCGCAGATGCGGTATTCCCCGCTCTTCTGCGACCGGCTTTCTCTTCCGTTAATCACTTCCGTTCACTCTTATAGCTAGCCGACGAAGAACATATTATAGCCCTCCGTAATTGTAACCAATCCCAGGGCGTTCGGAATTGCCATCGACAGGAACGGAATATAGGTCACAAGCAAAAGTGCGATCGCCACGACCACGAAATACGGCAATAGTTCTTTAATCACCTGGTCGATCTTAATATTGGCGATCTTACAGCCCGCAAACAAGATCGCTCCCACCGGAGGCGTCAGCGTACCCACGCAGAGGTTCATCACCATCATCAAACCGAAATGCACCGGATGCATTCCGAAGGTCTGGCAGATCGGCAAAAAGATCGGAGTGAAAATCAAAACCGCCGGCGTCGGGTCCATGAAACAGCCGACGATCAGCAAAACGATATTCATAATGATCAGGATCAGGATCGGGCTGGAGGTCAGACCCAGCAGAGCCGAAGCGATCAACTGAGGAATCTTGGCAAACGTCATTACAAAACTCATGATAGCCGACACACAGACCAGGAACTCCACCACGCAGGTCGTCTTAACGGACGCCAGAAAAATTCCCGGCAGATCTTTGAGTTTGATATTCCGATAAATAAAGCTCAACAGCAGGGAATAAACAACCGCGATTGCGGAGCCTTCCGTCGCGGTAAACACGCCGCCAAGGATACCGCCGATTACGATCACGATCATCAGCAGGCTGGGAATACCCTCCCACAGCACCTTCAAAGTCCTCTTCAGACCATATCTTTCTTTATTTACATAACCTCTCTTCTTACCCTTAATGCCGGCCAGGATCATACAGCCGACGCCCCAGAGAATACCGGGAATATAACCGGCCATAAACAGAGCGGCAATCGATACGGAACTGGCCACCGTCGCGTACACGATCATAATATTACTGGGCGGTATCATCATGCCGGTAGGACCGGAAGCGATGTTCGCCGCCGCGGAATACGGCTCATCATAACCCACTTCCTTCTCCATAGGGCCCAAAATACTTCCCATCGCGGAGGCCGCCGCCACACCGGAACCGGAAACCGCGCCGAACATCATATTGGCCACGATGTTCGTCTGAGCCAGTTCCCCGGGAAAGAAATGCGCGATCAGGCGGGCGCAGCCAACCAAACGTTTGGCGATACCGCCGTTATTCATGATATTACCGGCCAGAATAAAGAACGGAATGGCCAGCAGGGAAAAACTGTTCGCGCCCGTAAAGAAACGCTTGGCCGATGTGATCGCCGCCTGGTCAAACGGCACGATACACATCATACCCGCCGCCGCGCCGATACCGATGGACAAACCGATGGGGAAGCCCAGGATCAGCGTCACGACAATTAAAGTCACCATCACAATGGCAGCTAATGTTGCAGCATCCATACCTCTACCTCCTTACATCGTCCCGGCCGTAACGTCCTGTTCGGCCCGGGTGTTATCCTTCCGCTCCTTAACGGCAAGGAATATGTTGTATACCGCGTAAAAAACCATAAACACGCCGCATACCGGAATCGAGGCGTAAATCAATCCCATGGGAATCTGCAGCGCCGCGTCCAACGCCCCCATCTGCTGCATAGAAATATTCCAGCCTCCCAATATACAAACTATAACCGAAAAAACAACCAACGTAATATTGGCCAGGATCTCAACGACCATATAAGCGCCGGGTTTCAGCTTCTCTTTCACTGTCGTGATCTCCAGATGTCCTCTCTCCCCAAATACCAGCGCACTCCCGAACATAACCACCCAGACAAACATATACTGAGCGGTGATCTCAGAAATCGCACTGGGTTTATTGAAGAAATAACGAGTTACGACCTGATACGTAACCAGGACCGTCATGACCATCAATAAGATGATACAAAGCCAGTTCAGAATCTGATCCACGATCTTTTTTACCTTCGTGAATGCCTCCATACACGAAATCCTCCTCTTCTTAAAAAAGAGGCGCGCAGCAATCTACGCGCCTCTCCCCCGTTTTTTTTATAAAGATCTCTGCTCTTTACTTCGCAGCACCCGTAATGGCACTGTAAGCTGCTTTCGTATTATCGTTGCGATCCGCAATCTCGCTGATCAGCTCCATACACGCCTCCTGGAACGGCTTAATATCAACTTCGGTAACCGTTACGCCCAGTTCCTTCGTCGCTTTCTCGAAGTAACCGTCACGTAAGGATTCACATCTCTCAAACGCGTCGGTAACGGATTCCTTGGCCAGTCTCCTTAAAACATCCGCATCGTCGCCCATGCTGTCAAGAACCGTATTGCTGATAACCATCATATCCGGAATCATCAGGTGATTCGTCAGGCTGTATTCCGAAGCCACTTCATACTGAGCCAGATCGGTGTAAGTGATGATGTTGTTCTCCGCGCCGTCGAGCGTGCCGGCCTGGATCGCGGTATAAACCTCGCCCTGCGCCATCGGAGTACCGATGCCGCCCAGAGCTTCCATCATCTTGATCATGGTATCGGACTGCATAACCCGGATCTTCTTGCCGCTCAGGTCCGCCGGAGTCTTCACCGGGAACGTACTGTATACATTGCGGGCGCCCAGGCTGTAAACGCCGATAATCTCAAATCCCTGATCCTTCGTCATGGCAAAAAACTCGTCCAGCGCGTCGGATTCAAACAGTTTCTTCTGATGCGCGTCGCTCTCATATACATAAGGAGCGCCGGTGATCGCGAAATCCGGGCAAACCGCTTCAATGATGGAGTTGGATACCATGCCCATCTCAACCGTGCCGGCCTGGATCAGTTCAAGAGACTCCGCCTGAGAGCCTAACTGCTCACTGGGATACACTTCGATGGAATAACGGCCGTCCGTCTCATCGTACAGCTTATCGCTCAGCGCGAGAACCGCCTGCGCTTCCGGGTTCTCCAGCGTCTGATTGAACGCATACTTCAAAACCGTCGCGCCTTTCTTCTCGCCGGCGTTAGACGCCGCCCCGGTCGTTGTCTCTCCGGTTGCAGCCTCTCCGCTCGCGCCTTCGCTCGCCGGAGCTGCCGTAGTCGCCTTGTTGTCCTTGTTTCCGCAGCCAACCATGGTAAATACCATCGCGCCTGCCAGAAGCAATGCTACTGCAGATTTCTTGTTTAACATGTTTTTTCCTCCCAAAAAAATTTTATCAAAACCGGCGTTCCCCGGCTTTAATCCATCTTACCTCAGATCATCCATAGAGAGATTATCCATATCGTCAAAATCCTGATTCTCCCCGCACATGGCCCAGATAAACGTATAATTCTTCGTGCCCACACCGGAATGAATGGACCAGCTCGGCGAGATCACCGCCTGCTCGTTCTTCATCACGATATGCCTTGTCTCATTCGGCTGCCCCATCATGTGGAATACCCGCGTATCCTCGTCCATATCAAAATACATATAGACCTCCATCCGCCTCTCATGCGTATGGCTCGGCATCGTATTCCAGGCGCTGCCCTCCTCCAGACATGTCATACCCATGGAAAGCTGACAGGTTTCCAGCACGTCCGGGTGCAGATACTGGTTTAACTGACGCTTATTGATCTCCTTCACACTGCCCAGATTCTTATGATTGGCATCCTCGTAGCCGATCTTCTTCGTAGGATATGTCCTGTGAGCCGGACAACTGCAAAGATAAAACTTCGCGGGATTCGCCGCCTCCTTTGAGGCAAACACAACATCCCGGGAACCCATACCGATATAAAGAGCGTCCCGGCGTTCCAGCTCATACACGGTTCCGTCCACAACCACCGTGCCGCCGCCGCCGATATTGATTATACCCAATTCCCGTCTCTGCAAGAAAAACTCCGCCCGCAACTCGTCGCCGGCTTCCAGCTTCAGCTCCCTCTCAACCGGCATGGCTCCGCCGAAAATGATGCGGTCCACATGACTGTATGCCAGCTCGATCGCATCCGCAAGAAAAACTTCTTCCTTCAGAAAATGCTTCCTCAGCTCTTCGGTCGTGTATTTTTTCGCGTCATCGGGATGATTCGCGTAATAAACCTTCATCACAGCCTCCTGATCTTATGCGCGGCAGTCAACGACAACCTTTACGGTGTTGACGGCCGGATCCTTGATCATATCAAATACCTTATCGGATTCGTCAATCGGAACCACCTGAGTCACGGTCTTCTCCAGATCCGCCGCCAGCGCCGGATCCTTTGTCAGCTCTACCGCCTGTTCAAACTCTCTGAGCGTGTACACACGGGTTCCCACCATTGTCTGCTCTTTGAAGTTCAAATCTCTCAAATTCACTTCATGAGGCATCTTATGCACGCCGGTCATACAGATCGTTCCATGAATCCGGCACAGATCCACACACTGCATCGCCGCAGGGGCCGCGCCGCTACACTCGAACACAATATCGACGCCCACATTGTCCGTCTTCTTATTTACATAGTCAACCAGGTCGACTTCCTTGACATTCACCGCGTCCATCCCCAGCTCACGGCACATTGCCAATCTGGCCTCATCCACATCCGAAATAATAACCTGAGAAGCGCCGCAGTGCTTCAGAAGAATGCCGGTAAGAACGCCGATCGGACCGGCGCCTACCACCACCGTGCTGTCCAACGCCTGGAAATTCGCCTGATGCAGGGAGCGCACGACAACGGCCAGCGGTTCGATCACGGCCGCCGCCTTATCGGAAACACTGTCGTCGATCTTAAAAATAACGTCCTCCGAGCAGTTCACGTATTCCGCAATTCCGCCGTCGCAGTCAATACCAATCAGTCCCAGATGCTGGCACACATGCGGAATACCCGTCTTACAGGGGAAACAATCACCGCAGGAGAGAAGCGGGTAAGCAGAAACACGATCCCCGACCTGAAATCCCTTCGTTCCGTCCTTGATCTCATCAATGACGCCGATAAACTCGTGTCCCAGCACAAGCGGCGCTTTGGCGCGGGGATGCGTACCGATAAAAATACCGATATCCGAGCCGCAGATACCGCAATAAGTTACTTTAATGCGCACCTGCCCCGACTTCAGTTCCGGAACCGCATAATCATTGTGAACCGCTACTTTTTCAGGTCCTTCATAAACTAATGTTTTCATTTTCCTCTCTACCTCCCTCTCTGTTGTTCCATAATACGAAACGCTTTTTCACATTACGGTCACATATGCATAATAGCTACTTTCAATAAAATTGTCAAGCTATTTTCCTGTATAATTGCACAAACACTTTCAATGTTTTTCTTATAAACATCAGGCAAAACGCCGAAATATTTTCCTAATTTTTCCTAATTCCTCAAATTGTAGCAGTTATATGCTTTATTTTCCGGATTTTTCAAACTTTTCCGTGTTCTCCTTTTCCGCAATTTCTTTCTTGTGTCTCTCCAGCAGCGCGTTAATCCGGCTCGTCGGATTCAACAGGTCGCTGATGGTCGCGTCGTGATTCAGGGAATCGATCAGCAGAGCGATATACTTGCTCATATCCACGCTCGTATAATAAGGCCGCGCCAAAAGTTCCGGTGTCTGATAGATCAGATTCGTCGTCAGCACCCGATCGATCAGACCATTGCCGTAATACTCGTCGATTTTGCTCAGACCGTTCGTAAACAGGCCGAACGTCGCGCAGATAAACACCTTCCGGGCTTTTCTCCTCTTTAATTCCTTCGCCACGTCCAGCATACTCTCGCCGGAGGAGACCATATCGTCCACGATCACAACGTCCTTCCCCTCCACCGATGCGCCCAGAAATTCATGCGCCACAATCGGATTGCGTCCGTTCACGATCTTCGTATAATCCCTTCTTTTATAGAACATTCCCACATCCAGCCCCAGAACGTTGGCAAAATAAACTACACGCCCCATCGCGCCTTCGTCCGGACTGATCACCATCATATGATCGCCGTCAATGCACAGATCCGGCTCCGCTTTCAAAAGATATTTAATGAACTGATACGTAGGCTGGACCGTCTCAAACCCCCGCAAAGGAATCGCGTTCTGGACCCGCGGGTCATGCGCGTCAAACGTAATAATGTTGCTGACCCCCATATGCGACAGTTCCTGTAAAGCCAGCGCGCAGTCCAAGGACTCCCTTCCCGTGCGCTTGTGCTGCCGGCTCTCGTACAGAAACGGCATGATGACATTGATTCTTCTTGCCTTACCGCCGATGGCGGCAATCACGCGCTTCAAATTCTGAAAATGATCGTCCGGCGACATATGATTCACCTGTCCGCACAAAGAGTAAGTCAGGCTGTAATTGCAGACATCCACCATAATGAACACGTCGTCACCGCGCACCGATTCTTTCAGCACTCCCTTCGCCTCTCCCGAGCCGAATCGGGGAACGCTGGTCCCGATAATATAGGACTCTTTTTGATATCCTGAAAATGTAATGCTTGTCTTGTGCTCATTCTCCCGCTCCCTGCGCCAGTCCGCCAGATAAGCATCCACCTTTCCTCCAAGTTCCGAACATCCCAAAAGCGGGATTAAAGCCAAAGGGCCAACCGGGATCGTGTTCAGGTTTTTCTCGTCACGCATGATTTCTCCTCCATCTACATAAGCCTTTTTTTGATTCGTATATCTTCCCCAAACAGTTCCAAAATCTGATATTCACTCAAAATCCGGGATACGACCCGCTCCGAATACATCTCCGCCAAACCGGCCAATGACAGGTTCGTGGAAATAAGCGTCGCCCGCCTCTTTAAATTCCGATCGTTGATACAATTAAAAAACTGAGCGTTCGTGAAAGAATTGCTCCACTCCGTTCCCAGATCGTCAATGATCAGGAGTTCACATTCTTTCACATAGCGATATGCCTCCTCCTCGGCCGCCTCCCGGCCGGAGGTCATATTTTTCGAAAAAATCTCAAACAGCTCGGAAGCCGACAGATACAGTACCTCCACGCATTGTTCCATCAGCTCTTTCGCAATACAATGACTTAAAAAAGTCTTTCCCACGCCGGCCGGTCCGGTAAACAAAAGATTGCCGCCTTTTGCCGCAAATTCCGCCGCATAGTTCTCACAGGCTTTCCGTACGGACTGCATATGCTGCCAGACCGTCTCGTTCCGGCCCTCTTCTTTCTTCTGCTTTTCATAATACCGGTCCGTAAAATGAGCAAAATTCTCCTGTTCCAAAAGGCCCTTCAGATTCGACTGATCGTAATAGACCGCCATCTCCGCCTTTTTAAAACAGGCGCACTTCTGCCCGCCCACAAAACCCGTATCCCGACAGCTTCGGCACTCATATACCGGCTCCATATAATCCGCCGGAAATCCGGAGGCTTCCAGAAGCGCCGCTTTCTGTTCCCGAAGCTCGTCCAGTTCTTTTCGGCACTTCGCGATCGCGTCGGATTCCTTCCCCAGCGCCCGCCTCGCCTGCTTAATGGCCGTCCGGCCGATCTCCTCCTCAATCCGCTTCATCTGAGGGATCCGCTCTTCCACCTGCCGGATCCGGCGCTTTTGTTCCCGCCGGGCCCGATATTGCTTCTGATCATACTCCCGCATGATCGCGTCATACTGCAAACGACTTAAGGGCACGACGGTTTCCCCCCTCCCTGCTGGTTCAGTTTCTTCAGCAACGCATCGTAATCATATGTCCTCTGCTCAAAATTATGAAACCGATTCCGGGATGCCGCGGCAGCCGAAGTCCGGGGCGCCGGAACGGATCGGCCTTTCTTACGCCTCTCGTCCAATTTCTCAATATCTTCTTTTGTATGTACGCCGGCGTCTTTCCAATCGGACAGAATCCGATCCGCGTATTTAAAACTCGGCTCATGAATCGTCTCGATCGTCCGGCGGCAGGCTTCCGTGATAATGTCAACGGGAAACCGATACTTCGACAGCCACTTCTCGATCGCCTCCTGCTCCGGCGGCGCCGGGTTTCGCCCGCCCAGACCGAACGCTTTCATTATCTTATAATACTCGTTCCGATAGGACTGACTGTATGCCTTCGCACGCGCAAGCGTCTTAAACCCCCGTTCATGCCAGTCCAGAGCCACTTTTTCAATATAGCGCATGCTCCGATGCCCGTTATTGACACAGTCCTCCACCATATATTCGATCACATCCGCCGGAAAACAAAGTTCCTGATACCAGTAGGCCAGCATGTCCAGATCTCTTCCGGTCAGAACCTTCCCCAAATACTTCTGGATCACGTAAAGAAGCTGAACAAATTCCTCGTCTTCGTTCAAACTTAAAGCCGGCGGAAATCCCGCTTCCGACCTCGCGCCCTCAACCGGCATCTCCTCCGGTTTCGTCTCCGCCGCCTGCCTTTCCGGCTCGTCCCCTGTCAGCTCAATCGACGCCAGGCTTCCCATACCGGTAAACCCGAGCGAAAGCTGCCCCTTCTTCTCCCAGTAACGTAAAGCCCGCATCACGTCGCCCTCCGTCACATTCAGGCCGTCGGCCAGCTCCGACACCGTAATCTCGGAGAGATCTTCGGAAACCTTCCGAAGCAGGAGCAGATACAGCTTGACAAACTCTCCGTTCGCCTCCGGCAAAAAGCGGTCCAAAAACGCATGGGAAACACCGGTCGAAGCCCCTTTCGCCTGCTCTCTTCTCAAAAGTCTGCTCATAAATACTCCTCTGTTTTGTAAAACACTGTCACCCGGCATATAGCTAAAGATACCACAAAAATCCCAAAAAGAAAAGCGTGTTTTCCGTCCACAAACACCCCTAAAAGCTTCTTGTGGATATTGTGGATATCGTGGACAAATGCCGCAAACCACGACAGACAAGCCTCCACAGAGGATAAGAAATCCACACGCCTGTCAACGAATTTTTGTTGATAAGTGTGTGGATAATGTGGATAACTTACTTTCCAAGCAGCGCTTCGCCCACTTTTACGACATCTCCCGCCCCCATAGTTATCAACAAATCTCCGTGGACACAATGTTGTAAAAGAAAATCTTCAATTTCTCCGAAACTCTCCAGATACACGGCTTTTTTGCCTTTTTCCCGCAGCCCTCTGGCGATATCTTCCGAACTGACGCCCAGGTTGTCGCTCTCCCTGGCCGCGTAAATTTTCGCCAGCACGACCTCGTCGGCCATAGCCAGCGCCTCAATAAATTCTTTTAAAAACGCTCTCGTTCGCGTATACGTATGAGGCTGGAACACACACCAGAGTTTTTTCTTTTTTACCTGGTTCGCCATCGTCAACGTCGCCCGGATCTCATCCGGATGATGGGCGTAATCGTCAAAAACTTCCACGCCTCCGACCACGCCCTTCTTCTCAAAACGACGCTCCACACCCGTGTAATGTTCAAAACCCACCTGCATCTCATCCAGTCCGATTCCCATGGAATCCGCCACGGCGATCGCAGCCAGCGCGTTTGCCACATTATGGGTACCCGGCACCTTCAATCGGATCCGTCCCATGGTAACGCCGCGCTTTACCACGTCAAAGCTTCCACAGGCATCCTCATCCAGCACCACATTTACCGCCCTGAAATCCGCATCCGGCGCACTCAGGCTGTACGTCTTCACACGACAGCGCAGATCTCTCGTCAATTCTTCCAGTTCCGGGATATCACGGTTTATTACAAGCAAACCTCCTTCGGGCAAAAGTTCCGCAAACTGCCGGAACGAATCCCGAATCTCCTGAAGATCCCGAAAAAAATCCATATGATCTTCCCGTACGTTCAATATAACCGCCGTCGTCGGAAAAAAATGAAGGAAGCTGTTTGTATATTCGCAGGCTTCCGTCACGAAACATTCCGACTTCCCTACCCGGATATTCCCCCCGATCGAAGGCATAATGCCCCCGATCGAGATCGTCGGCTCTTTGCCGGCCGTCATTAAAATCTCCGATATCATGGCAGTCGTACTCGTTTTCCCGTGGGTTCCCGACACGGCGATCGCCGCCCGGTAATTTTTCATCATCTGCCCCAGCAGTTCAGCCCGGCTCAAAACCGGAAGTCCTCTTTGTATGGCTGCCTGATATTCCTCATTATCCGGACGGATTGCCGCCGTATAAACGACCACCTCGATATCCTCCGCAATATTGGCCGCTCTCTGGCCAATGTGGATCTCCGCCCCCAGAGAAATCAAATGATCCGTCAAATGCGAACGCACCGAATCCGAACCGGATACCCGGAAACCTTCCGTAATCAATATCTCAGCCAAACCGCTCATGCTGATGCCGCCAATGCCAATGAAATGAACCCTTCTGGGTTTTTGAAAATCAATATGGTACATCACTCTTCCTGCCCATCTGTTTTATTTTCGTGATACTCACTCCGCGAAGACCGCAAGTCTGTGACGCTCCAACGCCAGCAAAAGCAGCGTTCCCGCCGCGCCGCACGCGATCACCTCACCGATTCCTACCGTAACCATCAGATAAGGAACCGCATCCGGGACGCCATAAGCAAACTTAAGCACCCACGGGACGATCATAATATTGGCGGCCGCCGGCGGCGCCCACGCCAGATATTTATGTTTCCGCAAAAACCAGGTCCCGAGCGCTCCTAAAAGCGTTGCCAGGCTTCCGAACAGGATATCCCACAGAACGCTCCCCGTCAGCAGATTCGACAGGAAACATCCGACAAACAATCCCGGAATCGCCGCCGGCGTAAAATACGGCAGAATTGTCAGCGCCTCCGAGATCCGGATCTGAATGGCGCCGCTGGCCAATCCCAGAGAAGCGGATAACTGCGTCAATACTACATACAATGCGGCAATTACCGCCGCGTGCGCCACAAACACGACTTTTTTTGTTTCTTTCTTCACGATTTTTCTCTCCTTTAGTTTTGTTTTAAGTGAGGAAGGTCTCGAACTCACCGGCCGTTTAAACGGCTCTTAATCTATTCCCTTAACGCTCCCATAAGAGCAGGCACCAACTGCTTCTTACGGGAAACGACACCGGGCAGCATCGCCGTGCGATCCTTCACTTTCGCGTTCGGGAACGCATCTTCTATTAAATTCTCCGAGGCCTGGCTGTCGCACAGGATCTCGGTACCCTCGTCCAGAATACTCGTCATCATAAGAAATTTATAGTCCGTTCCGCCTTTTCCCTGATTCTCCGCCAGGAAGCGAAGCAGACCCGGCTTCATCTCTTCCATCTCATCCGCTAAAACGGAATTGATCTGACCGATCCCAACCCTCTTATCATCTACCGTAAACACCTTATAATCCTGAAAGCAGATCTCCTCGTCGGTCTTTCCTTTCAGGTTGCTCCCGGCCGAGAACATCTCCCTGGCCAAAGCGTCGGGCAGCACGCCGCAGTTTTTCGCCAGCTCCTGCGCGGCCTGCTTGTCCGCCGGCGTACAGGTCGGCGAACGGAACAAAAGCGTGTCGGAAATAATCGCGCTGCACAAAAGCCCTGCCACGTCCGGATCAATCTCAACACCCCGCTCCCGGTAGATCTGATAAATGATCGTCGCGGTGCAGCCCACCGGCTGATTCCGAAAAAATACCGGATTCATCGTCTCCAGGCTCCCAAGCCTGTGATGATCGATGATTTCAAGAATATTGGCGCTCTCCACGCCGTCCACTGCCTGAGATTTCTCATTGTGATCCACCAAAATCACCTTTTTCCCCGTCATTCCCAGGAAATTCCGGCGCGAAATCAGGGCATGGTACTTCCCGTCCTCATCCAGCACCGGGAAATACCGATGCTTTTTATTCGCCATAACTTCCTTCACCTGATCGGTTCCGTCGCTTAAATTAAAGCTCAGCACATTGCCTTTTGTCATCATAAACCGGATCGGCATACTCTGATGCACGAAACGGGTTGCCGTATAGGTATCCAGAGGAGTCGTGATGATCGCGCAGTTATTGCGGATTGCAATCTTGCGGATCGTCTCGGAAACCGGAGCGCCCGCGCAGATAACCAGACACGCCGCGTTCATCTCCACCGCGCACAGCTGGCATTCATATCGGTTTCCCAAAAGGATCATATCGTTCTCTTCGATAAAACCTTCCAGCATATCTATATTGGTAGCTGCAACCAGGACTTTACCCTTATCAAAATAAGAATCCGGATCGCCCACTTCCATTTTTCCTTCCAGCGCCTCCACAATATTCCGGTAAGGCGTTTTCGCCTGGGACAAAATATCGCTCTCATAGGCCCTCATATAAGAATTGGCGATATCGCTGATCGTAATCAATCCTTCCAGATCGTTCTCCTCACTGACGACGGCCAGCGTCACGCCGTTCTCCTCCAGCATAAGCTTCCAGGCTTCCTTCAGGGAGATCTCTCCGGAAACGCCCTTGGACTCCCGCAATTCGATATCCGCTACCTGGGTCTGTATGCTCGTAACCAGTTTCGGCGCTTCCTGATGAAAACGCTCCAGCACGTATTCCGTCTCCGGATTCAATAAACCGGCCCGGCAGGGAATGTACGCTCCACCGTCCAGTCTTTCCTTCAGTCTGGCATACGCGATCGCCGAACAGATGGAATCCGTATCCGGATTTTTATGCCCGATTACATATGTAGGCTTCTTTTTGCTCTCCCCCATGTCCTTCGCCTCCCCGCTTCATTTTACAGATTATTCATGTGTTGTTCATATTTTGTTCATATATGCGCATTATAGTAATTGCATAGAAAATAAAAAATTATCAACGGTTTTTCGTCAAAATGCATATAGATTTTTCATAATTGTCCCGGGACGTTGCTTACGCCTCGGGACCTCCTCATTTTCGGAATTTTCAAAACATCCGAAAGCACGTTCGAACGAGCTCCGGTTCACGGCCCTACTCGGCCGCCTCCGTCGTCAACACGCCGGCCAGATCTTCCACCAGCATAGTCGAAGCCGCCGTGTAATTCGGCAGATTCGCCTGGTATTCTCTATATTGATTGCGGATCGTGACCCCGATCGCACCGCAAATAAGGCCCAGCACCAGAAATCCCCCCGCGATCCAGGCGGCTTTCGTCATCTTTTTCCTCTTTTTCTCCTTCTCCAGAATCTCCTTTCTTCTGGCTTTCTGCTCTTTATATTGTTCTACCTTTTTCCGACTCATAGGTAAAACCTCCGTTTCCCTGTTTTGGATTCTTTTATAATTTACTCTTTTTTTGGCTTTTTTGCAAGTACTTTTACCGAAGATGAAATCTTTCAACCCTTTTCTTTCTCCGACCACAACCCGTATATGCCCAAAATCCCGACGAACAAAACCCCGGCCACCGGCCAGATGATCCAGGTCATACCCCAGTCCTCCGTAATAAAACTCCATCCCAGATAAACCGCTGTAACAACCGGCCAGTAGATCTGCCCGATCTTCTCTTTCACTCCGTTCTTTTCCTTCTCCCGAACAGTAAATTCCCCCTCCTGAAGAAGCTTCTGCATACCGGCCCAGCGGACGCCTGCCACAAGCATGAAAAAGACCCCGACCGCGACGATCAACATCGTCACCGTGAGCTGAACGGTCGCCAAAAATTCATCTTCCATCCCCATCGCCACAAACAACGGCAGCGGGGAGATCACGCAGAGGCAGACGCCCAGAATATTAAAGCGAACATACGTATTCCGATAGAGCTTCTGTCTCTCGGCAACCATACCCCGCACTCCGTATTCCACCTCAAAAATCTCTTTCTCCAAAAAATCATAGGGCGCGTTTCTAAAACCGCAGGAGAGATAAATGCCCACAGCAACGGCCGCAAGAAGCAGCAAAACGACCAGCCCCACTCCACCAGCCAGATCTTCCGACATCGGAAGCACGCCAAACTCCGCCATTCCCGCCAGCAAAAACAACGGCGCCGGAGAAAGGATACATAAAAATGTCGCAATGGCAATCCGGAGCGAGGCGCTTTTTCTCCATTCTACTACAATGTATTTATGGTTAATACCCCTTACAGCCAGTAAGGAATTATCCATCTTGTTGCTTAAGCTGTTATAATGATGGAGCAATCGGTATATCGGCTTCCAATCTTGGACTTCGCGTCCGTTTGATAGACTGATA
>JAAWBX010000038.1 GCA_022792885.1 Lachnospiraceae bacterium | reverse complement strand
CGTCGCTCAAGTGCCTGGCAGGGACTGAAATTTATTCCTTTTCGACTCTCCGACCCTGACCGATGCCGATGGCCCGATCTTCCAGGCAGATGAGTGAGGCGTACTGGACGTACGCCGATCGAAGATAACGCAGAAGATCGGGCCATCGGTACGGTTCAGGGCGTGCGTGCTCTTGTCAAGCGACGGTATCTTCTATATTTCCATATTCAACATGTTCAACCCGAAATTTGTATTCGACATATTCTTCATGGGGAATATATTCTTCGTAAGTTGCTTCGACAGCGCATGTACTGTTTTTAACGATTTCTTCCCAGGATAATGCTTCGACTTCCATTTCATATTTTATAACGGAAGCTTCAGGATTATTTTTAGTGCATCCGGATAGCATTAGAAGGGAAATTATTAACAGAATAGCTGTAAAATTAGTAAAAAGTGCGAATTTTCTTAAAATACTTTTCATTTGTGATAGATATTTCCTTATGATAGATTATTATAACCCAAAAATCTTGTTTTTTAATTATATAATATTTTTTGGAAAAATCAAGGAAAAAGTTTTGCTTAAGCGGGTATTTGAATAAATGGGATGTCTATTTGCGGATTTAAAAATCATGCCTGTAACCAAAAATGGTGATAGTATTTGCCTTGTTTTTTGCTACAATGTAGTTAAATGTTTGGCAAAGGGGTGTTGCCGGCTGCCGGGCGGGGTGCGGGTTTTTGTCCGGCGGGCGGCGGCAGGGGGAGACGCATGAAAGTATTGCTTGCAAATGAGCACCCGCTTCTTCAAAATCTTCTGCATATCGCATTGGAGCGGAAGAAAGAAATCAGGATCGTAGGGGAGTATCTGGAGGGGGAAGCGGCGTTGGAGGCGGCGGAAAAAGAGGAGCCGGATCTTGTGATCCTGGGGCTTAAATTGCCGGATATGAGCGGAATCACGCTGACGGAACGGCTTTGCCGGCAAAGGAGGGATTTGAAGATTCTGGCCGTGACGGATCAGGAGGAGCGGCGTTTCCTGATTCCGTTTTTGCTGGCCGGAGGCCGCGGTTATATGAGCCGCTATCCGTCGGACGAAGAGTTTTACCGCGCGATCTCGGATGTGATTTCCGGCCGTATCTATCTGAACGGGGAGGGGATTTCGGTGCTGGCGGATACCTGCAAGCAGCTTCTTGCCGTGAAGGAACTGGCGGCCTGCAGGGAAATCCTGGAGGAGGAAGTCCGTGAACGGTTGTTTTCGAAGCGGGAACTGTCGGATCGGGAAAAACAGGTTCTGCATCTGTATGTCAACGGTTACAGCAGCAGCGAGATCGGGGACGTATTGTACATGTCGGTCAATACCGTGGAGACGCATAAGAAGCGGATCAAGGAGAAACTGCGTATAACCCGGAAAACGGATCTGGTGCGGTATGCGAAGCAAACGGGCCTGTTTCGGGACTGGGATTAAAATCACCGGTATCGGTGATAGGTTTGTCGGCGTTTTTTTGTTATAGTAGGGACAAACGGAGTGCAAGGATGGTCAGAGAAAGATGAATGGGAATGAGGAGACGGAAAAACAGGTGCTTCTTGCAATCAGGAAAAATCCGAAACGGCGATGGGAGGCGGCCGGGCTTCTGGCGGCCTCCGAGCAGCCGTGCGTATTTGCCGAAGATCCGCTTCGCCTGATCCGCAGAATAACGGAACGTCCCGGGCGGGTGTTGGTTTTGGACCGGGAAGGATATCCGGAGAGTTTTCTGGAAGCCCTGGCCGGGTATCAGGCGAGCATGTATGCTCTGACGATCGTGTATCTTTGTCCGGATTCGGAGAAGGCGGGGATTTTCGGGGACGACAAAGACGGCCGGGTCAGTTTTGTGACTTACGGCCGTATGAGGGAAGCGCTGGTTCCGGCCGTCTGCCTGGCAAGACGCCGGAGTCGGGAAGGCCGGCTTTTTCTGTCGGATTACCGGCGAAGTCATCCGTTTATATCGGAAGTAAAAAAGGAGGTATCGGGTTTGGCAAGAGAAGAGAGAAGAAGGAGCGGTATCAGCCGAAGGCAGTTTCTGAAGGGAAGCGCGGCGGCAGCGGCCGTGTTCGGCATTCAGGCGGCAGCCGGGTGCAGTCCGGCCGGGTCGGAGGGAACGACGGCTCAGACGACGGCGGGAGCCACGGAAGGGAGTCTGGAGGAGATTACGACGGCGGCCGAGACGAAAGGTCAGGAACCGGTGAAGGAGGCGGAAGAATTTGTATACAATTCCCCCTGTCGTTCCAACTGTTTTCAGTCCTGTCTTTTGAACGCGCATGTGCGGGACGGGAAAGTGGTGCGGATGAGTCCGAAGGAGTATCCGAACGGGGATTATACCGGATGCTGCTTAAAGGGACTCACCATTCCTCAGAGGACTTACAGCGCCACCAGGATTCAGTATCCCATGAAACGCGCCGGCGAACGGGGCGAGGACAAGTGGGAGCGCGTTTCGTGGGACGAGGCGATTCGGGAGATCGCGGAGAAATTTACGGCGGTCCGGTCGGAGTACGGGAACCAGGCGCTGGTGTTTGACGGCGGTTCCGGCAATTACGGACTGGTTCACGGCGTGCAGGGACTGATCAATCGACTGGCGTATATGCTGGAAGCGACGAAGGTCAACGTCTGCTACGATCAAGCGTACGGATACGGGACGGACCGCGTGGTCGGCGGCGGCGTGTGGCTGGCGGGCAGCGAGACGGCGGACTTTTTAAATTCCAAGACGATCTTTATCTGGGGCTCCAATCCGGTCCATGCCCAGCCGCAGAACTGGCGGACGTTGGCGAAGGCGAAGAGGCAGGGAACAAAACTGATCTGCATCGATCCGATTCGTTCGGCGACTGCCGCTAAGTGCGACGAATACATTCCGATCACGCCCGGCACGGATCTGCTTTTAACGATGGCGATGATGCGCCTGATCGTGGAGAACGGGTGGACGGACGAGACGTTTATGAAAACGAAGAGCACCAGTCCGTTCCTTGTGCGAAGAGATACCGGTAAGTACCTGAAGAAAAGCGATTTTGCGGAACTGGCGGAAGGCGAAGCGGAAGATTTCTATGTGTGGGACGCCGGTTCCCAGACCGGAGCGCTCGCTACGGCGGCGGCGGATCCGGCGCTGGAGGGGACTTATACGGTGGAAGGGATCGAGTGCGATACGGCTTTCAGCCTTTTGAAGGCCCGGATCCTTGAGACCGACGTGGATTATGCCGCGGAGAAGACCGGCATTTCCCGGGATAAGATCGAAGAATTGGCGAATGAATACGTTCACTCCGGCGCGACCGGCGTTTATACGAATTACGGGATCGACCATTATCAGAACGGGCATCTGTGGGGATTTGCCCTGGGCTGTATGGCGGCGATTACCGGCAATCTGGCCCGGTCGGGCTGCTCGCTGGGCGGTTTGTTCGTCAACAGTTCCATTACGTTCAACTATTCGGGTATGTACGTTTCCAATGGGAAGGTGGCGAACGGAGTAATTCCTCAGACGGCTCTGGGTCAGGTGTTCCGCGAGCAGAAGCTGTTTGGCGAGGATTATCCGGTGAAGGCCATGTACACGGCCTCCTCCAATTCCATGAGTAATTTTGCCGAACAGAACCAGTGGTTCGAGGACATTCTGCCGAATCTGGATTACTGGGTAGTGGTGGATACCGAGATGACGGACTGCGCCCGTCATGCCGACATGGTGCTTCCGGCGGCTTTCTGGCTGGAAGTAGACGATCTGCGGAGCAATTATAACAATCCTTATCTGACCTATCAGGAGAAGGCGATCGAGCCTCTTTACGAATCCAAACCCGACGGCGAGATCCTGCGGCTGATTGCGGAAGCATTGGGCTTCGGCGAGTTCTTCCCGGAGAAGACGGACAAAGAATGGATGCAGCTTTTGATGGATCTGGAGCTGTTTGAAAAGGTAGGGATCACGTTTGACCGTCTGATGGAGGAGAAGGTCGTCCGTTCGGTGTGGAACGGGGATCCGTTCGTTCGGGGCGAGTCCGCGCCGTTCCCGACGCCTCAGGGCCGGGCGAGGATTTACTGCGAGGACCCGCAGCCGAGGACGAACTGGGGGCAGGATATTTCGGAAGTTTATGAAAAAGAACGGATGCCTTATTTCAAGGCGCCGAATGAGGCCTGGAGCGAGAACGAGCTTTACAAAAAGTATCCTCTCATGTTTATCCAGGATCATACCCGTTTTCGGAGCCATACGCAGTGGTATAACGTGCCGGTTTTGCGGGAACTGGATCCCGAGCCTTATATCCGTTTGAATCCGGAGGATGCGAAGGCGAGGAATCTTTCGGAGGGCGATATGGCGGAGGCCTATAACGACAGGGGCCGCGCCGTGGCGAAAGTTGTGCTGGATCCGGCCGTGCAGCCCGGGATTTTGACCATGCCCAAGGGCTGGCAGAGGGAACAGTTTGTCGAAGGGTGTTTCCAGGAGTTGACCAATACTTCGTCCGATCCGATGGCGTGCAATTTTGCCTATTTTGACGCGCTGGTGGAAGTACGCAAATATAAAGGAGGGAACTGATTATGGCCAGATACGGAATGGCGATAGATCTGAAGGAGTGTATCGGCTGCCATACCTGTTCGGTAGCCTGTAAGACGGCCAATAACCTGCCGAACGAGATGTGGTGGCTTCAGGTTCTGACGGTGGGCGGGGAAGCGATGGATACGTCGGAGGGAAGCTTTCCGAACGCGAGTTTAAGTTACGTACCCCTGAATTGCCAGCACTGTGAAAATCCTGCCTGCGTCGAGGTGTGCCCCACCGGGGCCAGCTATCAGAGGGAGGACGGGATCGTTCTGATTGACACGGATACCTGCATCGGCTGTCGGACCTGCCTGACGGCCTGTCCGTATACGGGCGTGCGCCAGTATAACAGCAAAGAACCGGAGTTTTACGTGGATTTCGCTCTGGGAGCGGCCGACGCGCCGGTACATAAATATAATACAATGGAAAAATGTACTCTGTGCAGCACGAGGGTGGAGAAGGGCGAGGTTCCCTACTGTGTGGAGGTCTGTCCGGCCAGGGCCAGGATTTTCGGGGATCTGGAGGATAAGGACAGCGAGGTTTCCCAGGCAATCGCCGGGAGGGAGACGATGCGGCTTCTGGAAGAGAAAGGAACGGAGCCGGGCGTTTATTATCTGATCTAAAAGATCCGGGAAGGGAGCGTGGGCGGTATGACGGCGGAATGGGCGATAGACGGTTCGGATTTTTATCAGTTGCTGGCGGCGGCGTTTCGTTATCCGACAAGAGAATTGACGGACGGGCTTTGTTCGGGCGCGTTCTCGGCGGACGCGAGAGATTGCCTGACGGGGCTTGAGGTGCCGGGCGCGGGGGAGATCTGCGCCCGGGTGGAGCGGGCCGCGGCGCGCTTCGCGCCGAAAGAGCTGTATGAGCGGATGCGGATTGAGTATACCAGGTTGTTTCTGATTCCGAAAAAGGAAGAGATTTTTGTTTACGAGAGCCGTTTTTGCTATCCGAAAGAGGCCGATCCCAAAGATTACAGCATGTTTGTATCGCCCTGTGCGCTTCATGCGGAGCAGGTGTATAAAGAAGCCGGCGTGCGGGTCCGCGAAGGGAAACGGGAGCCGGCGGATCATATGGCCACGGAATTGGAATTTATGGCTTTTCTCTGCCGGAAGACGGCGGAAGCGCTGGCGGGAAGTTGTGCCGGGGCAAAGAGCGAGCGGCAGGAGGCGGAGGAGGAAGTCCTTTTGTGGCGGAAGCGGCGGGAGGATTTTGAAAAACAGCACCTGAAGCGCTGGTGTCTGCCGTTTTTTTGTCAGGTGGAGGAGAAATCCGAACTGGAGGTATACCAAAGCCTGGCGGCTTTGGGGAAAGAGGTATCCCATGTATTTGGAAGCAGCCGGTGAGATCCGGCTTGATGCGGAAAAATGCCTGAATCGGCTATACCGCGGAGTGGAATGCCGGACTTGCGAGGAGCGCTGTCCGGCTTCGGCTCTTTCCGCGAAAAACGGAGGGGTTCATCTGGATACGGAAAACTGTACCGCCTGCGGTCTATGTCTGCCCCATTGCCCTACGGAGGTGTTTCGGCTGGAACAGTGGGATGAAAAGGCGCTTGTGAAAAAAGTTTTAGGGTCGTGTGCGGAGACGGCCGTGCTGTTCTGCGGCCGGCATTCTTCGCCGTATCGCAAAGAAAAGGAACGCAGCTATGATTGTTTTCAGATTCCTTTATGTCTGGCGGGACTTTCGAAGGCTGCGCTTTTCGAGATCGCGGCCGGAAAAAAACTGGAGCTGATGACGGACGCCTGCGGAAATTGCGGGAGAAAAGACTGTCTTGCCGTGATACAGGATCAGGCCGCGCGTGTCTGTGAGATGCTGAACGCCTGCCGGGGAAGCGGAGAATTATATCTGGTCGGAAGACGGCCGGAGGGGGAGAAGGGGCGTAAGCGCCGTGCCGTGCCTTCGGGCGAATCGGCCTGTTCGAGGCGGGAGGTTATTTTGCGGCTGGCCGAGGCGGGACGCCGGGTTGTTACGGCAGATCGGGAGAAAGAAAGGAAGCCGGAAGAAAAACCGCCGGTCGTTAACGGCGTCAGAACCGGGCGCCGGCTTTGTTATCGGCCGCTTTGGGCCGAACGGCTGAAGGCCGCTTATCGGAAGCTTTATGAAGCTTCGCCGAAGCACGGGGAGCCGGCCTGTTTTCCGTCGGTGCGGATCCGCAAGGACTGTACCAACTGTAATCTGTGCGCCAGTTTTTGTCCGACCGGAGCTCTCCGGATCGAGGCGGAGGGCAATATGGCCGCGCATTATTTCCAGCCCATGATCTGCGCGGACTGCAGACTCTGCGCGGCGGTCTGTCCGAAGGAAGCGATCGTGAGGGACCGGCTTCCGGCCGGGAGGCCGTTCGTTACGCAGATCATCTGCGAAGGGCCGGTCGTACCCTGTAAGAAATGCGGAGCGCTGACTTACAATGTCTCCGGCGGCGTCTGTTACTGGTGCGGTTCGGAAGCGCCTCTGGAGAATATTAAACGGGACGTGCGCCGGATGCTGAAGAAAACGGATCAGCACCCGTCCCAGTGATACCAGACCCGTGAGAAGTCTTTGTTTTTCAGATCTTCCGAGCGGATAAAAAAATTTCCGACGCCGGAGGTCCCCCACAGGATATTGTCCGTTGTCTCGAGCTGGAACAATAAAAAGTCGGGTGCGTCTTCCGCGTCTTCTCTGGGGTCGTATTGCGTAAAGTCCGGGTATCCGCCAATCTGGCAACTGTAGAGTTCCTGTTCCTTTAGAAGTTCGGAGGATACGTCGTCGTCCAGGTCGTAGATATCCCGGAAATCTTCCGGCAGAAGGTCGGCGCAGGTCCGGCGCAGCGTGTCGGAGATCCGATAATCGCAGAGCGTGATGCTTTGCGTGGCCGTGGAAGCTTTCAGCGAGTAGGTGTCTTCGCGTATCAGGGGCAGGTTGGTATCCTCGCTCCATTTCGGATGAAAGATCCGCGTTTCGTTTGTGTTCCGTTCGTCGGGAAATTCGGGCAGGTAGCGGACGCACCAGTCGGTCTGCTCGGTCGGTGCATCGAAGTTCGCGCCGTATGCTTCGCCGCTTCCCGTAAGGAAGAACTGGAGAAGCCCTTTTTCAGGGAAATCTTCCAGGGAGGGGAGTTCGGAAAAATTCAGCTGAGCCAGCAGATACATGGGTTTGGATGCGCTGTCCGTGGGGGGAAGCATGTCTTCCGGTACATAAAAAGAACCGCCGATCTTGCTTTCGAAGAGCCCGGCGCTGCCCGGTTCCGGAGTCAGTTTAAGAAACGTCCGGGAGGTATGGGTTCGAAGTCGTTCGGAGATCTGCGCGGCCAGAGTTTTTGCGGGAGAAGATATGGTTTCTTCGGCTTTTTTTAGCTCGGTTTTTCTGGAAAAAATATGTTTCAAAAAGCTCATGGCGCTCCTCCTTGTCCGTATGTACGACGGGGCTTTTCCGGCCGGATATGGATCCGGTCGGTGGCCGGGTATTTCTGATAACCAATTTAGCACAATTTTTCGGGCTGTGCAACCGAAGAAAACCAAAGAAAAAATACCCCCTTGCAACCTTGGTTTTCCTGTGATAAGATAACAGCATATTTGCGGAGGACGGAGAACCGGATTTTTGGCTCGGGAACAATGGGTTCCGGGGCGTTTTTTATATTCCGTGATGTCAGAATGAAAAGGAGGCGGATCTTATGCGGATTACCGATGAGACGATTGAGTATGTAGCGGCGTTGGCGAAGCTGGAACTGTCCGGGGCGGAGAAGGAGAAGGCCAGGGAAGACCTGGGCAATATTTTAAGCTATATCGATACGATGAATGAGATCGAGACGGATGATGTGGAACCGATGTCCCATGTGTTTCCCATTAAAAATGTGTTTCGCGAAGATATTGTGGAGAACGGGCCGGACCGGGAGAACCTGCTTTCGAACGCGCCGGAACAGCAGGACGGCTGCTATGTGGTTCCTCAGACGGTAGAGTAGGATTCGAAGGGAGAAGTGAAGATGGCAGAGAAAGAGATAACGGCCCTGTCCGCCCTTGCGCTGGGACGGATGATCAAACGGGGCGAGGTGAGCGCCGTGGAGGCGACCAGAGCTCTTTTGGATAAGATAAAGGCGGAAGACGGGGCTTACAACAGTTATATCTGTGTTATGGAAGAAGAGGCCATGAAGAGGGCGAAGGAAGTTCAGAGGGGGATCGAGGCCGGAGCATACGCCGATTCGCCGCTGGCCGGCGTTCCCATGGGAATAAAGGATAATATCTGTACGAAAGGCGTGCCGACTACCTGCGCTTCGAAGATTCTGCAGTCTTTTCGTCCGCCTTATAACGCTTCCGTGGTGGAAAAACTGGAGGCGGCCGGCGCGGTTATGGTAGGCAAGACGAATATGGACGAGTTTGCCATGGGGAGTACAACGGAGACTTCCTTTTTCGGACCGACGAAGAATCCGAGAAATATTTCCCGGGTGCCGGGCGGCTCCAGCGGCGGTTCGGCGGCGGCGGTAGCGGCCGGGGAGGCGTTTTATGCGTTGGGGTCGGATACGGGCGGTTCGATTCGCCAGCCGAGTTCCTACTGCGGTGTGGTGGGAATGAAGCCCACCTACGGTACGGTTTCCCGGTACGGGCTGATCGCTTACGGTTCGTCTCTGGATCAGATCGGCCCGATCACGAAAAACGTATCCGACTGCGCGGCCGTATTGGAGATGATTTCCGGTTATGACAAAAAGGACAGCACCAGCGTGAAAGACGCTTCGTTGGATTATTGTTATACGAAGGCGCTGACGGAGGATGTAAAAGGTCTGCGGATCGGGATTCCCCGCAGTTATTTTGGCGAAGGTCTGGATCCGGACGTAAAGGAGACGGTCCAAAAGGCGGCGAAAGTTCTGGAAGCGGAAGGGGCCGTGCTGGAAGAGTTTGATATGGAGATGGTGGATTATGCCATTCCGGCTTATTATGTGATCGCTTCGGCGGAGGCCAGTTCCAATCTGTCCCGTTTCGACGGGGTGAAATACGGATATCGGACGCCGGAGTTTAGCGGTTTGCAGGATGTCTATCGGAAGAGCCGCAGCGAAGGCTTTGGCCGGGAGGTTAAGCGGCGGATGATGATCGGGGCTTTCGTGCTGAGTTCCGGTTATTACGACGCGTATTATAATAAAGCGCTTCGGATCAAAGCCTGCATCAAGAAGAGTTTTGACGAGGCATTTGCCCGTTACGACGTGATTCTGGGGCCCGCGGCGCCCACGACCGCGCCGGAACTGGGGAAGAGTTTGGACGACCCGGTGAAGATGTATCTGGGAGATATTTATACGGTGTCCGTGAATCTGGCGGGTCTTCCCGGTATTTGTCTGCCCTGCGGGACGGATCGGGCGGGTCTTCCCGTCGGCCTTCAGCTTATCGGGAATGCGTTCTCGGAGAAAACCCTGATCCGCGCGGCCTACACGTACGAGCAGGCGGCTGCATCAGGCGGCGGAAGATAGGAGGGACGGGATATGAAGAGTTATGAGACCGTGATCGGGCTTGAGGTTCATGTGGAATTGGCGACGAAGACCAAGATTTTTTGCGGTTGTTCTACGGAGTTTGGCGGCGAGCCGAACACCCATTGCTGTCCGGTGTGCTCCGGTATGCCGGGAACTCTGCCTGTATTAAATAAGAAGGTAGTGGAGTACGCGATCGCCGCCGGTCTGGCCACCGGCTGTAAGATCACGCAGAACTGTAAATTTGACCGCAAGAATTATTTCTATCCGGATCTTCCGAAAGCGTTTCAGGTTTCTCAGCTTTATCTGCCGATCTGCCGGGACGGCGGGATCGAGATCGAGACGAAAGAAGGCAGGAAGACGATTGGGATCCACGAGATTCATATGGAGGAAGACGCGGGGAAATTGCTTCACGACGAGTGGAACGGATGCACACTGGTGGATTTTAATCGCTGCGGCGTGCCTCTGATCGAGATCGTCAGCGATCCGGATATGCGTTCGGCGGAGGAAGTGATCGCGTATCTGGAGAAGTTAAAGTCGATTTTGGAGTATCTTGGCGTATCGGACTGCAAGATGCAGGAAGGCTCCATG
The DNA here is from genome assembly GCA_022792885.1 of Lachnospiraceae bacterium. Lineage (GTDB taxonomy): Bacteria > Bacillota > Clostridia > Lachnospirales > Lachnospiraceae > JAAWBX01. Next base: position 60,276 of record JAAWBX010000038.1, on the reverse strand, counting down.
CGGGCGGACGTAAATCTTTCGGTGCGTGAGGTCGGAGCGGAAACATACGGAACTCGTACGGAGATGAAGAATTTAAATTCTTTTCGGGCGATTGCCCGGGCCGTGGAAGGCGAGCGTGCAAGGCAGATCGATCTTTTGGAATCCGGGGAGGCGGTGGTTCAGGAGACCCGTCGCTGGGATGACGCGAAGGGCGGCAGTTATGCGATGCGCTCGAAGGAGGACGCGCAGGACTACCGGTATTTTCCGGAACCGGATCTGGCGCCGATCGAGATCAGCGACGAATGGCTGGCCGAGATCCGGGCCAGGGAGCCGGAGATGCAGGAGGCCAAGATGGCCCGTTATCAGTCGGAATACCGGCTGCCGGAATACGACGCGAGGATCCTGACTTCGTCTAAGAGCCTGGCGGATCTGTTCGAGGCTACGGTCGCTTTGAGCGGGAAGCCGAAAGAAGTTTCCAACTGGCTGATGGTCGAAACGCTGCGCCTGTTAAAGGAGGAAGATAAGGACCCCTCGCAGATTGTTTTCAGTCCGGAGCAGTTAGCCGCTCTGATCGGCCTTGTGGAGAGCGGGAAAATTAACCGGGGAACGGCGAAAGCGGTTTTTGAAGTGATGTTTAAGGAGGGAGCGGATCCGGCGGTTTATGTGGAGACTCACGGACTGGCTATGGTGCAGGATGACGAAGCCCTTCGGAGCACGGTGGAGAAAATCATTCGGGAGAATCCGAAATCTGTGGAAGATTATCGGAACGGAAAACAAAAAGCGATAGGCTTTTTGGTCGGCCAGACCATGAAAGTTATGAAGGGCAAAGCGGATCCGGGAAAAGTGAACGAAATTTTAAAGGAATTACTGTAAAAAGTTTTACGGAAATTTACGTAAGATATACAGAAGGAGACGGGTATGCTGATACTTTTCGGAACAAGAACGAAAGAAAAGACGTTGTGTACGGAAGGAGCTTTGCGCTGCAGTCATTGCGGGAATGTGACGAACTGGGAAGTTAGGAAGACAACCGACTGGTTTACTCTGTTTTTTGTTCCGGTATTCCCGCTGGGAAGCCGTTATTATGAGGTTTGTCCGGTCTGCAACCGGGCGAATCCGATCAGCAGGGCGGACAGTGAGATGCTCTGCCGGCAATTTGGAAGAGAGTGACGAGGGCGGGTATGAAGAGAAAGTACCGGGCGGTTCTGTATATCCTTGCTTCGGCATTTTGTTTTTCCTGTATGAATGCTTTTGTGCGCCTGTCGGGGGATATTCCCTCGATTCAGAAGAGCTTTTTTCGTAATGCGGTGGCTATGGTGTTCGCGGGCGTTATTCTTCTGCGGTCGGAGGAAAAATTCCGGTTTGATAAGAAGAATCTGCCCTGGTTGTTCTTGCGGGCCTCTTTTGGTACGGTCGGGCTTTTATGCAATTTTTATGCGGTCGATCATCTGGCGCTGTCGGATGCGTCCATGTTGAATAAGATGTCGCCGTTTTTTGCGATTCTGTTTTCGTATGTTCTTCTGAAAGAAAAACTGACGTTGTTTCAGGGGCTGGCGGTGGCGGCGGCTTTTGGCGGGAGCCTTTTTATTATCAAACCGTCGTTTACGAATCTGGAATTTCTGCCTTCTCTGGTAGGATTGGCCGGCGGGATCGGTGCCGGGGCGGCTTACACGTTTGTCAGGGTTCTGGGACAGAAAGGGGAACGCGGTCCGTTTATTGTATTTTTCTTTTCCGTGTTTTCCTGTCTGATCGTGGTTCCCTGGCTGCTGTTCTATTACGAGCCCATGAGCGGGCTGCAGTTTTTGTATCTGATGGGAGCTGGTTTGTCGGCGGCCGGAGGGCAGTTTGCGATCACGGCGGCCTATTGTCACGCTCCGGCGAAGGAGATCTCCGTGTATGACTATTCTCAGATTCTGTTTTCGGCGATGCTGGGATTTTTCCTGTTCGGGGACCGGCCGGATATTTATAGCCTGATCGGATATGTCATCATCTGCGGAATGGCGGTGCTGGTATTTTTGTATAACACCAGGTGGAAACGGGAAATGCCGGGCGAGGGGAAACGGGACGCCGGATTGTCATAAAATCAATAAAAGGATGCCGTTACGGCATCCTTTCAACATGTCGGATCAGTTCTTCCAGTTCCCAGTAATCGATACAGTAAGCGTCGTTCCCGGCCAGCAATTCTTTGTTCAGCTCGGTGGAATTTTTCCAGATCAGCTCCTCGATCTCTTCTTCCTGGAAATGCATCGCATCCAGAGGGAAGGACGGAGCCAGCAGATAGACGAAATTGACTTCACGGTTTAAGAACGGCTTCCCGTGGAAACGGTAATTGCCGCTGAGTTGCTTTTTAAACAGATAAATAAGATCTTTTTCCTGAACATCCAGGTTGAGTTCTTCCTTCATCTCCCGGATGGCAGTGCTTAAAAACGTTTCACCCGCTTCCAGATGTCCGGCGCAGGAAACGTCCAGGCATCCCGGGAAAGAATCTTTATCTGCACGGCGTTTCTGAAGAAGAATCGGGAAAGAGCCGTCGGTTTCCTTCGCGCCGATCACCCAAATGTGGGAGCCGCCGTGAAGATCGCCGTCCCTGTGTACGGCGGAACGCTCTTTGGTCATACCGATCGGATTGCCTTCGGCATCCACTAATTCAAAATATTCCATGTGCCTGTTCTCCTGATGTGATAAAAGTCCGAATTCGAAACCGGAATCCGGATCACAAAAATTATAACAAAATCCGGATGGCTGGTCAATGAAGCAGGCCGAAAACCGGAAGTTTCCACAGAAAAGTGAGCCGGATCGAAAAAATGTTGGTATTGTTGTCAAGCGACGGTACCGAATTGTAGGAAAGTTCCGTCAATAAATACCGCCGGAGCCCGGGGTACCCGGAACTCTGGCGGTATTTAAAAAGTTAAAAGGTGAAATATTCGGATTTAGAATACGCCCTGAGCCATCATAGCGTCGGCAACACGCTGGAACCCGGCAATGTTGGCGCCGGCTACCAGGTTGTAACCAAGACCGTATTCCTCGGCGGCTTCAACGCTCATGTTGTAGATGGTGTCCATGATCTGCTTGAGCTGTTTGTCAACCTCCTCGGCGCTCCAAACCAGCCGTTCGCTGTTCTGAGACATCTCCAGAGCGGAGGTCGCCACGCCGCCGGCGTTAACCGCCTTGCTGGGAGCCACGATCATGTTGTCGCAGTCCATCAGATACTTCAGCGCGTCGTTGGTGGTAGGCATGTTGGCCACTTCGATGTAATACTTCACGCCGGCTTCGGCAATCTTCTTGGCGTGTTCCATATGGACGTCGTTCTGCATCGCGGAAGGCATGCAGATGTCGACCTTTACGCCCCACGGCTTCTCGCCGGGATAGAACGTGGTGCCCGGGAATTTGTCCGCGTAGTCCTGAACGCGGTTGCGGCCGGAATCACGCATCTCCAGCAGATAGTTGACTTTTTCTTCGGTAGCCACGCCTTCGGGATCGTAAACATAGCCGTCGGGCCCGGAGAGGGTAACGACTTTCGCACCAAGCTGGAAAGCCTTCTTGCAGATACCCCAGGTTACGTTGCCGAAGCCTGCGCAGGCGATGGTCTTGTCTTTGATGGATTCGCCTTCATGTTTCAGAACGTTCTCAAGATAGTATACCGCGCCGTAACCGGTTGCTTCGGGACGAATGCGGGAGCCGCCGTAGCTGAACCCCTTGCCGGTGAGGACTCCGTTCTCAAATGTGCCTTTCAGACGGCGGTATTCGCCGAACAGGTAACCGATCTCACGGGCGCCTACGCCCATATCTCCGGCGGGTACGTCCACGTCGGGCCCTATGTAGCGGTACAGAGCCTGCATATAGCTCTGGCAGAAACGCATGATCTCCGCGTCGGACTTCCCGGCTGGATCGAAATCGCTGCCGCCCTTACCGCCGCCGATCGGCAGGCCGGTCAGGCTGTTCTTAAAGATCTGTTCAAAGCCAAGGAACTTAATGATGCCCGGATAAACATTTTTCTGGAAACGCAGGCCGCCCTTGTAAGGACCGATCGCGCCGTTGAACTGGCAGCGGTAACCGGTGTTGGTATGCCAGCTTCCGTCGTCCGCCATCCAGGCAACCCGGAAGGTGAACATCCGCTCGGGTTCCACCATGCGGCCCAGCAGATCGGCGTTTTCATACTCCGGATGTTTCTCGATGACGGGTTCCAGAGAGGAGAGGACTTCCTCTACCGTCTGGACAAACTCCGGTTCGTTCGCGTACTTGGACTTCACGTTTTCAATTGTTCTTTCGAGGTAAGCATTCATAATCTTCTTCTCCTTTTTGATATATGTTTTTCTCTGCTTCAATATACTCCATAAAGAAAGAACAGAGCCGCCCTCTTTATAAGATAAGTATAAGATATTCTTTTGCTTTGGTCAAGTGCTTTGTCAGGAGAATGTCAATTTTTGCTTTATAATATTCGGCAGATTAACGGCTATTAAGCGGATTGTATTCTTTAAAGCCTTAAATGACCTTATTTTTTTCGGCATACTTGCTATTTCTTTGTATACAATGTTTGTGAATACTGTATAACGACGACGAGGTCGAAAACAATATCTTCATAAAGGCATCAACTGGAAAAATTTTGCCTAAGAACATGTAAGAATTAACTAAAACAAAAGAGCTTTTTAATTTTTTTTGTTGACTATAGACAAATATGAAATTTATGATATAATAAAATACAACAAGAAAGTTCTTGGGGGAACAGGCGCCGTATTCAGGGGAGCCGTGGGGGATAGAAGGTCCCTGTTTCGTATCGGCGCGGAGGAAGCCGGAGAATAAAAGAAAAGAGAGGGCAGCTTATGGGATGAGAGAAGAGGAAGAGAAGCGGAGAGGAAGGAACGGCCCGTAAGAACAGGTAATCCTTTCGACTCAGAGACTTCAGTTCAAGCTGAGTTTTGGACTGCAAACAGCGAGGTAGAAGTATGAATAAGAGAACGAGACATATTATAGCAATGGGCTTTACAATGTTTGCCGCCTGGTTCGGAGCGGGGAATCTGATATTCCCTCCTTTTCTTGGCAATATGACGGGGAATAGCTGGCTGGTAGGTTTCCTGGGATTCTTCATTATGGACGTAGGGCTTGCGCTTTTGAGTGCGTTGATGGCTATTACCAACCGGCGCGGGAACGTGTCGGGCGTCGTGGAAAAGGCCGGCCGGATTCCGGGCATCGTAATGGTCAGCCTGATCATGATCTGTATCGGGCCCGGCCTGGCGATTCCGAGGACCGCGGCCGTTACCTATGAGATCGGTGTGGTTCCGTTGATCGGGACGATGAACACCTGGATTTTCGGCGCGATCTTCTTCGCGATCGTGCTGGCATTGACCATACGTCCTGCGAAGATTGTGGATATCGTAGGGAACTTCCTGACGCCGATCCTCCTGGTTGTGATGGTTATTATTATCATTGTTGGTATTGTGAATCCGATCGGTTCGATGGCACCGCCGGTGGAGGATGTTGTTCCCTTGAAGGAAGGGCTTCTTCAGGGCTATCAGACGATGGACGGTCTGGGGGGGTTCATTCCTACGTTTGCTCTCGTTGTTGCGGCCGCATCTTATGGCTATAAAGATAAGAAGGAGACGACCAAGCTCCTTACGCAGGCCAGCATTGTCGGCGCTATCATCCTGGGCCTGGTATACGGCGGCCTGACGTTGTTAGGCGCAACCACTTCCGGCACCGCGGAATACGCCGGACTGGAGCAGGCTCCCATGTTGATCAAAATTACCGAAACTCTGTTGGGCAAAGTCGGCCTGACCCTGTTATCCATCACGGTATTGATGGCCTGCCTGACGACGGCAATCGCGCTGACCGGCGCCGGCGCCGATCATTTCACCAAGCTGTTTAAAGGCAAAGTGAAGCAGGAGTACATCGTAATCGTAATCGTTCTGATCAGCTATGTTGTATCGAATTACGGTTTGTCGAACATCATCAGTATTTCCGCACCGATCCTGACCGTGCTGTATCCGCCGATGATCGTTCTGGTTGTTATGACGCTCTTCGACAATATGCTCAAGAATAAGCACGTAGCCGGCTTCGGCGCGTATGCGGCGTTGATTTACAGCTTCCTGGAAGTTTTCGTTCTCTCCAAGGAAACGGTTGCGATGGTTCCGTTTGGTACGTTGGGACTCGGCTGGGTTGTTCCGGCTCTCGTCGGCTGTGCGATCGGGTTCTTCGTGAAGGATCCTCATTGGGATGATCCGGTACCGGAGCAGGAGTAACAAGAACATTTTTCGAACATATTTTGCGGGGGTTCCGGACGGGAACGCCCCGCTTTTATTTTTTGATCTGTAAACGGATATTCTTTCGATTGACAAGCCTTTTATAAGGATGTTATAATAAATAAAATAACCAGATTGGTATGGATAGAGGCGCGATATTTGATGAGTACCCGCGGGTGTAAGGACCGGGCAGTCCGGGCGGAGGAAAGGCATTGTCGCCGAAATGTTTCAGGACGGCCCGGACCTGGAATGTTGGGCCGCTGTACTAAGAGGCAGCGGACTGTCACCTGCGTGTGGAGAGCTATCATTGGACACTACCCTTCGTTTGTGTATGAATTTACAGCGATTCGGGCCATGGGCGTATCTGCACGCTCATGGTTTTTTTTGTTGCCGGGTATCCGAAAGAAGCTGCCGGAGGCGGGTTTTGCAGGCTGCCATGAAGTCGTTTTACAAGAAGAAAAGGAGAGAGAAGTATGGAAGGTTTTGAAATGATCAACGCGGGACTTTGGTCGATCCTGCCTCCGCTGATCGCGATCGGTCTGGCGCTGATTACCAAGGAGGTTTACTCATCTCTGATCGTCGGTGTTTTTTCCGGCATGCTGATCTACAATTTTATGACGGGCGGTACGGTTTTACAGGCCGTCACGATGGTGCCTCAGATGATGGCCGAGCAGATCGGGGGGAATGGGACGATGATCCTGTTTTTATCCATGTTAGGTGCGGTGGTCGTTGTGATTACGATGGCCGGAGGGTCGAGAGCGTACGGAAATTGGGCCGCGAAGCGGATTAAGTCCCCGACGGGCGCCAAATTATTTACGGGTCTTCTGGGCGCTTTGATCTTTATCGACGACTATTTTAATTGTTTGACCGTGGGAACCGTGATGCGGCCGGTGACGGATAAATTCGGGATTTCCCGGGAAAAGCTGGCTTATTTTATCGATGCTACGGCGGCTCCGGTATGCATCATCGCCCCGATCTCTTCCTGGGCGGTGGCGGTGGCCGGATATATGGGGGAAGGCGCCGGATTTGACGCGTTTATTCAGGCGATTCCTTACAATTTGTACGCGCTTTTGACGTTGGCTATGGTGTTGTATCTGTGTTTGACGAATTTTGACTTTGGCCTTATGAAGAAAGCGCAGGAGGAGGCGGCGGCCCGGATGGAGGCCGTCAGGGAAGAGGAAGATAATTCGGCGGATTTTGACGGAATACGGGTATCGCCGAACGGCAAGGTGTACGATCTGCTTGTGCCGATCCTGGTTCTGATTGTGGTCTCGATCCTCGGCATGGCCTATGTGGGAGGCTTTTTCTCCGGAGAGATGGGCTTTATTGAAGCGATCGGTGAGAATCCGACCATGGGTCTGACGCTCGGTTCGTTTGCGGCTCTGGTTACGGCTCTGGTGCTTTATATTCCGCGCAGACTGATGACATTCCGTGAGTTTATGGAAGGCGTATGCCAGGGCGTCAAATCCATGGTGCCGGCTATCATGATCCTGGTGCTGGCCTGGTCTTTGAGTAGCGTATGCCGTTATATGATCGGTACGGGGCCTTTTGTCAGCGGCGTTGTGGAGAGTTCCGGCATTTCCCTGAGTCTGCTTCCGGCGTTTGTGTTTGTGATCGCGGCATTTTTATCCTTTTCTATGGGTACGGCGTGGGGCACTTTCGGTATTCTTTTGCCGATTGTGATCGCCGTTTGTTCCGGGGAACACGGAGCGGCGATGTTGATTCCTTCCATGGGAGCGACGCTGGCCGGTTCCGTGTTCGGGGATCACTGTTCGCCGATCTCGGATACCACGATCCTGTCTTCGGCGGGGGCAAAATGCGACCATATCAGCCATGTTTCCACGCAGATTCCTTACGCGACGTTTGTGGCGGCGCTGTGCTTTACAGGGTATCTGCTGAGCGGTTTTGTGAAAAATCCCTGGATCGTGCTGGTGATCTGCCTGATTCTTATGCTGGCGGCTTTCCGGGTGATTGAGAGAAAACAGAAAAATGTTTCGGGGGAGACGGAAGGGCAATAATTATTAGAAAGGCGCCGACAGGCGTATGTCGGTTGGGAAGAACTTCAGGAAGGAGAAGGTATGGTTACATTGGAAGCATTGTGGGAGGCGAAAAATCGGTTGCGCGGCGTGGCGCGCGTGACGCCTCTGGTCGCGGCGCATCAGTTGGGGGAGAAGGTTTTCATCAAGGCGGAGAATCTCCAGATGACAGGTTCGTTTAAATTGAGAGGCGCCTACAACAAGATTGTTTCATTGACGGAAGAAGAGAAAGAAAAGGGCGTGATCGCCTGCTCGGCGGGGAATCACGCGCAGGGGGTGGCTTATTCCGCCACAAAAAACGGGATTCGTTCGGTAATCTGTATTCCGGCGGGCGCGCCGCTTTCAAAGGTGGAGGCGACGAAGAAGTATGGCGGCGAAGTCGTTTTGGTACCCGGCGTGTATGACGACGCATACGCGAAGGCGCGCCAGCTTCAGGAGGAGTTTGGCTATACCTTTCTTCATCCTTTTGACGACGAAAAAGTGATTGCCGGTCAGGGAACGATCGGCCTGGAGATTTTGGAACAGCTTCCCGAGGTGGAGGCGGTCGTTGTGCCGATCGGCGGAGGCGGCCTGATCAGCGGCGTGGCGGCGGCCGTCAAGATGTTAAAACCGGGTTGTAAAGTATACGGCGTACAGGCGGCGGGCGCGCCGGGTATGCTGGAATCCGTAAGGAAAGGTGAGGTGACGGAGCTGACTTCCGTATCCACGATCGCGGACGGGATTGCGGTGAAAAAACCGGGTGTTTTGACGTTTGAAGCCTGCATGAAGTATGTGGATGAGATCGTTACCGTGTCGGAGGACGAGATCGCGACGGCGATTTTGGCTCTGATGGAGACGCATAAAAGCGTAGCCGAGGGAGCCGGAGCCACATCGGTGGCGGCGGCCATGTTCGGCAAGGTGGATGTGAAGAACAAGAACACGGTGTGCGTGGTGTCCGGCGGGAATATTGACGTGAACATTCTGTCCCGGGTTATCACGAAGGGCCTGACGAAGACCGGAAGGATTCTGGAGATCTCGACGCTGGTTCAGGACAAACCGGGACAGCTTCTGAAACTTCTGGAACTGGTGTCCGAGGCCGGCGTCAATATCATCAGCATCAACCATGAGAGGGAGAACGAACGATCCCAGGTGGGTTCGTGCGTGGTCAAGATGGTGCTGGAGACCCGAAACACCGAGCACTGCGAGGAATTGGAGCGTTCACTGGAGACGCATGGCTATCCGGTCGGACGGTAAGGAGAGATCATATGCCACGGGCGGTATGTACGGGAAGTACGTACGGCCGCCTGTCAGAACCGGCTGCGGCCGGTTCTTTGTTTGTTCGCGACGCGGGCCGGGACGTTAGCTGGCGATGCCTCCCAGCGCGCCGCTTCCGGCACAGATAGTCAGTACGAGAGCGATCCGGGACGGTTCCGCGAACAGACCCGTACGGACAAGGGCGGATACCAGGAAAAGCAGGGCGAAATACAGGCCGCCCACGGCGAGTCCCCAGAGGAGGCGGCGGGAACGAAGTTTTTTTCCGGTCAGGAAAGCCGGGATGAAGCAGGACAGGAAATAAACGACATAGACGCCGATCGTTGCCTGGCCCGCGTTCCATTTCATTCGATAGAGCAGAAAGGCCAGGGCTAAGAGCAGGCCGGAGGTAAGGACAAAAGCGATAAAAAGCATTTTCAAAAAAAAGATAGGAATGGTGTTTTTAGGCACGAAAAAGGGCCTCCCTTGTTCATTCTGTGATTCAATGTATGAAGACGGCCCCTCAAAAATGCTTGAAAACTTGACATTCCGGGTAGGGTATTGTACAATTTTTTTATTATAATGTTTCATTCGGATAATGCGGATGAAAAAAGAAAAAGGAGTGAAATTTTTGGATTCGAGTGACGCTGCCGGGTTGATATGTTTATTCATATTGATCGGTCTGTCAGCATTTTTTTCAAGCGCGGAGACTTCGCTGATGTCATCCAATAAGATGCGTCTGCGCTCGCTGGCCTCGGAAGGGGACAGGAGGGCAGATATTTTGCTTACGATTCTGGAGAATCAAAGCAAGATGCTCAGTACGATTCTGATCGGGAACAATATCGTGAATCTGTCGGCCTCCTCCCTTGTCACGACTCTGACAATTCGAATGTTCGGCAATATGTTTGTGGGGGTGGCGACCGGGATTTTGACTCTGGCCATTTTGATTTTCGGGGAGATCACGCCGAAGACGGCCGCGACCATTCACGCGGAGCGGGTGGCTCTCAGATACGCGAGGATCGTACAGGGATTGATGATTGTCTTTACGCCGTTGGTGTTTGTGGCGGAGTTTCTGAGCCGGGGCGTTCTGTGGATTTTGAGGATCGATCCTAATGAGAAGTCCGACACGATCACCGAGGAAGAATTGCGGACGATCGTGGAGGTGAGTCACGAGGAAGGGATCATCGAGAAGGAAGAGCGCAAGATGATCAACAATGTGGTGGATTTTGGCGATTCCCTGGCCAAAGATATTATGGTGCCGCGGATCAATATGTCCATCGTGGAAGTGAGCGCGTCTTACGAAGAACTGATGGAAGCGTTTCGGGCGGATATGTTTACCAGGCTTCCGGTTTATGAGGAGAATGTCGACAACATCGTCGGCATTATCAATATGAAGGATCTGCTGCTCTACAAGCAGGACACGGAGTTTTGCCTGAAGAATTATCTGAGAGAGGCGTATTTTACTTACGAGTTTAAGAAAACATCGGAATTGTTTATTGATATGCGTCAGAACACCGTCAGCATGGCGGTCGTACTGGATGAATATGGTGCGGTGGCGGGTCTGATTACGCTGGAAGATCTTCTGGAGGAGATCGTGGGCGAGATCCGAGACGAATATGACGAAGAAGAACTGAAGAATGTCCAGAAACTCAGCGATATGGAATATGTGGTGGAGGGTTCGGAGAAGCTGGATGATCTGAATGACCTGCTGGGGCTTCAGTTGGAGTCGGAAGAGTATGATTCCATTGGCGGTTTCCTGATCGGTCTTCTGGAGCATTTCCCCAACGAGGGGGAGGAAGTCGAATGGGAGGGCATCCGTTTCCTGGTGGATAAGATGGATAACAACCGGATCGAGTGGATCCATATGTATCTGCCCGAGCCGTTGCCGGAAGAGGAAGAGTGAGATCCGACGGTTCCCGCGGATGTTTGCGGAAGGAAAAAGATTGAAAAATCGAAAAGATATGTTATAGTAAAAGAAATGCGATAGTAGAAAAAGGGAGGAAGACCATTATGAAAAAAGTAAAGACGTTGACGAACGGAGTTCTGAAGAATACGATGAAGAAAGGCGGATGCGGCGAGTGCCAGACGTCCTGCCAGTCCGCGTGCAAGACGTCCTGCACGGTGGGGAATCAGTCCTGTGAGAACAAAGACAGATAATTCGGAGAACGAATGTAAGAAGGACACTCTGCTTGCAGAGTGTCCTTCTTACCGTGCAGAGGATGAGGAGAACGTATGATTCATCAGTATAAGAATAACGGGTACCATATCGTGATGGACGTGTGCAGCGGGGCCGTTCATGTGGTGGACGAGGTGGTATACGACGCGGTGGCGCTGTATGAGGACCGCACGAAAGAGGAAGTCCGGGAAGAGTTGGAGAAGAAATATCCGGCGGATGAGGTCTGCGAGGCCCTTTCCGAGATTGAAGAACTGATCGCCCGGGAGGAATTGTTTACCGGGGATGTTTATGAGGAATATATCGGTGATTTTAAGAAGCGTCAGACGGTGGTGAAAGCGCTTTGCCTGCATGTGGCCCATGATTGCAACCTGGCCTGCCGCTACTGTTTTGCGGAAGAAGGCGAGTATCACGGACATCGGGCGCTGATGAGCTATGAGGTCGGGAAAAAGGCGCTGGATTTTCTGATTGCTAATTCCGGGAAACGGGTAAATTTGGAAGTGGATTTTTTTGGCGGCGAGCCTTTGATGAACTGGGATGTGGTCAGGAGGCTGGTGGCTTACGGCCGGTCTCAGGAGGAGGCGCATCATAAAAAATTCCGCTTTACGCTGACGACGAACGGGATGCTTCTGGACGAGGAAGTGATAGAGTTCTGCAACCGGGAGATGAGTAACGTGGTGCTCAGCCTGGACGGCAGGAAAGAAGTCAACGACGCCATGAGGCCCACCCGGAGCGGGAAGGGAAGCTATGATATTATCGTCCCCAAATTCCGGAAGTTTGCGGCCGGGCGGGAAGGGCAATATTATGTAAGAGGGACATTTACCCGTCATAATCTGGATTTTTCAAAGGACGTTTTGCATTACGCGGATCTGGGTTTCGACCGGATGTCCATGGAGCCGGTAGTCGCGGCGCCGGAGGAACCTTATGCCATCCGCGAGGAAGATCTTCCGAAGATTATGGAAGAGTACGATAAGCTGGCCGTGGAGTATGTAAAGCGTGCGAAGGAGGGGCGGGGATTTACGTTCTTTCATTTTATGCTGGATCTGAATCAGGGTCCCTGCGTGGCGAAACGCCTGTCGGGCTGCGGTTCCGGTACGGAATATCTGGCGGTGACGCCCTGGGGGGACCTTTATCCCTGCCATCAGTTCGTGGGAGAGGAAGGATTTTTGTTAGGTAATGTGGAGGAAGGTATCACGAACGCCGAGAAGGTGGACGAGTTTAAACTCTGCAACGTTTACGCCAAAGAAAAATGCCGGGATTGTTTCGCCAGGTTTTATTGCAGCGGCGGCTGCGCGGCGAATTCTTATAAATTTCACGGTTCCATTACGGATGCCTACGATATTGGCTGTGAAATGCAGCGGAAACGGATCGAGTGCGCCATTATGATTCAGGCGGCTCTGGCGGATGAGGAGGAAGAATCATGAGTAAGACAGGTTATTCGGGAAAGAATACCCGGGGAAAGGGAGCGGCCAAGCTGATCGCGGTGATTCTTTTCGCTGTTTTATGCGGATACGGCGCGGTATTCGGTTTTGACCGGTATGGAAGCGGAAGCGCCAGCGATATCAGGCTGGGTCTGGACCTGGCCGGCGGCGTCAGCATCACGTATGAGGCGGCGCAGGCGGATCCTTCGGCCAGTGATTTGAGCGATACCATTTATAAGCTTCAGAAACGTGTGGAAGGCTACAGTACGGAGGCCGAGGTTTATAAGGAAGGCTCCAATCGGATCAATGTGGATATTCCCGGCGTCAGCGACGCCAACGCGATTCTTTCGGAGCTGGGCACGCCGGGTACGCTGCAGTTTCTGGATCCGGACCGGAACGTGATCATGACCGGCGAGGTGATTACCGGGGCCCAGGCGGGATATCGAAGAAACTCGACTACCGGCGCCATTGAATATGTCGTGGAACTGACCATGAATGAAGAGGGAGCCAGGCTGTTTGCCGAGGCGACGGAAAAATTCCTTGGAAAGGTCATTTATATCGTATATGACGGCGAAAACGTGAGTGCTCCGACGGTCAACAGCGTGATTACCGGCGGTCAATGTACCATTGAACATATCGCGAGTATGGAAGCGGCGGATACGCTGGCAACGACGATTCGGATCGGGGCGCTGCCTTTGGAACTGAGGGAAGCCCGTTCTACCGTGGTGGGAGCCAAGCTGGGCGAGGAAGCCATCGCTACGAGTTTAAAGGCCGGTGCGATCGGGTTGGGCCTGGTGATTCTTCTGATGTGCGGGATCTATCTGATCCCGGGCCTTGCGGCCTCCGTGGCGCTTCTGATCTATGTGGCATTGACCGTAATGGCGATCAGCGGTTTTGAGCTTACCCTGACGCTGCCCGGCATTGCCGGCATTATCCTGGGCATCGGGATGGCGGTGGATGCCAACGTGATTATTTTTGCCCGGATCCGGGAGGAGATCGCGGGGGGCAAATCGGTAAAACTGGCGATTCACGACGGTTTTTCCAAAGCTTTGTCGGCGATTGTGGACGGCAACATTACGACTCTGATCGCGGCGTTGATTCTGTTGTGGAAAGGTTCCGGCACGATCAAAGGTTTTGCTCAGACGCTGGCTTTGGGTATTGTGATCTCCATGTTTACGGCTCTGGTCGTTACGAAATTTGTCCTGAACGCATTGTATCAGGCGGGATTCACCGATAAGAAGTTTTACGGGAGCGCGAAGAGCCGGACGACGGTGGATTTTGTGGGAAGAAAGAAGCTCTTTTTTGCCGTTTCCGGTCTGGTGATCGCCGTCGGGATCGGCACCATGGTATTTTACGGGGCGGGGAACGACAAGAGCGCGCTGAATTACAGCCTGGAATTTCAGGGCGGAACTTCGACGAACGTGACGTTCGGCGAGGATATGACGTTGGATGAGATCTCCAATGAGGTCGTGCCGGTCGTGAAGGAAGCGGTCGGTAACACGCAGGTGGAGGCGCAGAAGGTGGATCGCACCACGGAGGTCATTATTAAGACGCGGACGTTAAGCGTGGAAGAGAGGGAAGCGCTGAACGCGGCTCTGGAAGAGCGGTTTGGCGTGGACAGGGAGAAGATCACGGCGGAGAGCATCAGCGCTACGGTCAGCAGCGAGATGAAGCGGGACGCGGTGGTGTCCGTGGTCCTGGCAGGCATCTGCATGCTTCTTTATATCTGGTTCCGCTTTAAGGATATTCGTTTCGGCGCCAGCGCCGTGCTGGCTCTGGTGCATGACGTATTTGTGGTTATTACGTTTTATGCGGTGTTCCGCTGGTCGGTGGGCAACACGTTTATCGCCTGCGCCCTGACGATCGTCGGATATTCGATCAACGCCACGATCGTTATTTTTGACCGTGTGCGGGAACATTTAAAGGAGAGTCGTCTGAAGGGCGATCTGAAAGAGCTTGTCAACTTGAGCGTGACGGAGACGCTGAGCCGAAGCGTGTATACGTCGTTGACTACGTTGGTTATGGTCGTCGTATTGTATGTGATGGGCGTAACGGCGATCCGTGAATTTGCGCTGCCTTTGATGGTGGGGATTTTGTGCGGCACATTTTCGTCCGTATGCCTGACCGGTTCTCTGTGGTATCTGTTCCGCACGAAATTCGTGAAAGAAAGTGAATAGGAAGCATGTATCAGATAAAGAAGAAAGACGGGAGAGCCAAAAGAGCCGAGATGACGACCGTCCATGGCGTGATCCAGACGCCGGTATTTATGAATGTGGGTACGGCGGCGGCCGTGAAAGGCGCGGTTTCCACGGAGGATCTGGAGCGCATCGGGACTCAGGTGGAGTTGTCCAATACCTATCATCTACATGTGCGCCCGGGCGACGAGATCGTGAAGCAGATGGGGGGTCTGCATAAGTTCATGTCCTGGAAACGGCCGATTTTAACGGATTCCGGCGGGTTTCAGGTATTTTCCCTGACAGATCTGCGCAAGATTAAGGAGGAGGGCGTGTATTTCCATTCCCATGTGGACGGCCGGAAGATTTTTATGGGACCGGAGGAGAGCATGCGCATTCAGTCCAATCTGGCTTCGACGATCGCCATGGCTTTTGACGAATGCCCGCCTTATCCGGCGACCCGGGAATATATGCAGGCTTCGGTCGACCGGACCGGCCGCTGGCTTCTTCGCTGCCGGGAGGAACTGGTCCGCTTAAATCGCCTGCCGGATACGATCAATCCGAACCAGATGCTGTTCGGGATCAACCAGGGAGGGACCTTCTCGGATATCCGGATCGAACACGCGAAACGGATCGCGGAGATGGATCTGGACGGATACGCGCTGGGCGGATTGGCGGTGGGCGAGACTCATGAGGAAATGTATCATATCCTGGATGTGACGGTACCTTATCTGCCGGAGGACAAACCGGTGTATTTAATGGGCGTCGGCACGCCGGCCAACATCCTGGAGGCCGTGGACCGGGGCGTAGATTTCTTCGACTGCGTATACCCTTCACGCAACGGACGGCATGGACATGTGTATACAAACCAGGGGAAACGCAATCTTTTTAACGCCAGATATGAGAGGGACGAACGCCCGATTGAAGAAGGCTGCGGCTGTCCGGCCTGCCAAAGATATTCGCGCGGCTACATCCGGCATTTGCTGAAAGCGAAAGAAATGCTCGGGATGCGACTTTGCGTCTTGCATAATTTGTATTTTTATAATAGAATGATGGAAGAGATTCGTCTGGCGATTGAAGAAGGGCGCTATTCGGAATATAAGAAACATAAGCTGGCAGGGCTTCTGTCAGACGAGAATTAGGAGGAATGAAATTTATGAATTATGTGACGGCAACGGCAATGGGCCCCAGCTTCTGGATCATCTACATTGTATTTCTGGTAGGAGTGATGTATTTTATGGCGGTGCGCCCGCAGAAGAAGCAGAAGAAGGCCATGGAGGAGATGATGCAGGCTCTGGAGATCGGCGACAGCGTCAAGACGACCAGCGGTTTTTACGGGGAGGTTATCGATATCACGGAAGACATGGTGATCGTTGAGTTTGGCAGCAACAAGAACTGTCGGATTCCGATGGACAAGGCGGCGATCGTTGAGGTGGAGAAGGCCAAGGGACCGGTAGAATAACAGGATTCCAGGAAGGGCTGCTTCTTAAGAAGCGGCTCTTCCTTTCAGGTTTTCCGAAGATAAACAGAGCGATAAGAAAAAGGAGGAAATTATGAGCAGAGTATATAATTTTTCCGCGGGTCCGGCCGTACTGCCGGAAGAAGTGCTGAAGGAAGCGGCAACCGAGATGCTGGATTACCGGGGGAGCGGCATGTCCGTGATGGAGATGAGCCACCGGTCGAAGGTTTTTGAGGAGATTCTTCATGAGGCGGAGAGAGACCTGCGGGATCTGATGGGAATTCCGGATCATTATAAGGTGCTGTTTTTGCAGGGCGGCGGCAACACTCAGTTTGCCATGATTCCCATGAACTTAATGAAAAACGGTACGGCCGATTATATCGTGACCGGCCAGTGGGCGAAGAAGGCATATGAGGAAGCGAAGAAGTACGGGAACGTGAAATGTATTGCCTCCAGCGCGGATCAGACGTATTCGTATATTCCGGACTGTTCCGATCTTCCCGTCGACGAGGATGCCGATTACGTATATATTTGTCAGAATAATACTATTTACGGAACTTTGTTCCATGAACTGCCTGATACAAAGGGGAAGACTCTGGTGGCGGACGTGTCGTCCTGTTTCCTGTCCGAACCGGTGGACGTGGAAAAATACGGCGTGATCTGGGGCGGCGTGCAGAAGAACGTGGGTCCGGCCGGCGTGACCATCGTGATTATCCGGGAAGATCTGATTCGGGACGACGTGTATCCGGCGACGCCGACCATGTTGAAATATAAGACGCATGCGGATGCGGATTCTCTTTACAATACGCCGCCCTGTTATAACATTTATATCTGCGGGAAAGTGTTTAAATGGCTGAAGGCGATGGGCGGCCTGGAAGCGATGAAGGCCCGCAACGAGGAGAAGGCGAAGATCCTGTACGATTATCTGGACGGGAGCCGTCTGTTTAAGGGTACGGTCAGAAAGGAGGACCGTTCTTTGATGAATGTGCCTTTTGTGACCGGCGATCAGGAGCTCGACGCGCTTTTTATTAAGGAAGCAACGGCGGCCGGTTTTGTGAATCTGAAAGGCCATCGGACCGTAGGAGGCATGCGCGCCAGTTTGTACAATGCGATGCCGAAGGAAGGCGTGGAAAAGCTGGTGGCGTTTATGCGGGATTTTGAGGCCGCGCACAGGCAGGAGGGCTGATATGTATAAAGTACATTGTTTGAATGCGATCTCCCCGCAGGGGACCGCCCGGATGGAAGGGAAATACGAGTTCACAAAAGAGGCAGGGGAGGCGGATGCGATTCTGGTTCGCAGCGCCGTCATGCATGAGATGGAAGTGTCGGATTCTTTGCTCTGCGTGGCCAGAGCCGGAGCCGGGGTCAACAATATTCCGCTGGAAGATTACGCGAAGCGCGGGATTGTGGTGTTTAATACGCCCGGCGCGAATGCCAACGCCGTAAAGGAACTGGTGATCGCGGGGCTTTTGATGGCGGCCAGGGATATACACGGCGGCATCGAGTGGATCGAGGCCGAGCGGGAGGACAAAAATATCGCGAAGGATGCCGAGAAAGCGAAGAAACAGTTTGCCGGCACGGAGATCTACGGGAAAACGCTGGGGGTGATCGGTCTGGGCGCCATCGGCGTTATGGTGGCGAACGCGGCCACCAACCTTGGCATGAAAGTGCTGGGGTACGATCCGTATCTGTCCGTGGATAACGCCTGGCGTCTGTCCCGCCATGTTAACCATTGTAAGGATCTGTATCAGCTTCTGGGCGAGTGCGATTATGTGACGGTGCATGTGCCGGCGATGGACAGCACGAAGGGAATGATCGACCGCAAAGCGATCGAGAGCATGAAGGAAGGCGTTGCGGTGCTGAATTTTGCCCGCGATATTCTGATTGACGAGGAAGCGCTGGAGGAAGCGTTGGAGGCCGGGCGCGTGCGCAAATACGTGTCGGATTTCCCCAACGCCAGGTCCGTGAATATGAAGAATACGTTGGTGCTTCCTCACCTGGGGGCTTCGACGGAGGAATCGGAGGAAAATTGTGCCGAGATGGCGGCGCAGGAGACGATGGATTACCTGGAGAACGGCAATATCCGCAATTCGGTCAATTATCCGAACTGCGATTTCGGGCCGTTGGAAGGGCCCTGCCGGATTGCGATCTTCAACGAGAACATTCCGAATATGATCAGCCAGTTTACCAGTGTTTTGGCGGATCAGGGGATCAATATCGTGGATCTGGGCAATAAGAGCAAGGGAAACGTGGCTTATACGCTGATCAACACGGATCAGGATGTGACGGAAGAAACCGTGAAACGCCTGATGGAGATTAACGGAGTGTTCCGTGTGCGGGTTATTCGCGCTTAGTATATTGCGAAAATGACGGACGCCGGTTATTTTATATCGGAAGGAGAACAGTATGGCGATCGTAAAACCGTTTTATTGTGTAAGGCCGAACCGGGAGGTGGCCGCCAGGGTGGCCGCCCTCCCTTATGATGTATATAACCGGTCGGAGGCCAGAGAGGAAGTAAAGAGAGAGCCGTTGTCCTTTCTGGGGATCGACCGGCCGGAGACGCAGTTTTCCGAGGAGACGGATATGTACAGCCGGCCGGTATACGAGAAAGCCCGGGATATGATCCGGGAGCGGATCCGGGAAGGGATTTTCCTGGAAGATCCGGATGCGTGTTACTATATTTATGAGCAGACTATGGACGGGCGCAGTCAGACCGGGATTGTGGCCTGTTCTTCCGTGGACGATTATCGGGAGGGCGTTATCCGGAAACATGAGCTGACGAGAGCGGAGAAGGAGGCCGACCGGATTCGTCATATCGACATCTGCGACGTTCAGACCGGCCCGATTTTTCTGGCTTACCGCAATCGGGATGATATTCGCGCGATTGTGGCGGAGGGGAAGAGGCAGGAGCCTTTGTATGATTTTGTGTCCCGGGCCGGCGTTTTCCAGAAAGTCTGGAAGCTGAGCGACCCGGAGCGGGTGAAAGCTTTGGAGGAGGCTTTTTTGCGGGTACCCAATACGTATATTGCCGACGGGCATCACAGGGCCGCCTCGGCGGTAAAAGTGGGAGGACTCAGGCGGGAAGCCTGTCCGGATTATACGGGGAAGGAGCCTTTTAATACGTTCCTCTCGGTGCTTTTTCCGGAAGAGGAATTACATATCATGGATTACAACCGGGTGGTCCGGGACTTGAACGGTCTGACTTCCGAGGCTTTTTTACGGAAATTGAAGGAGATCGGCTGGGAGGTTCGTAAAGCGGAGACGGCGCCGTTTCACCCGACGAAGAAGCGGGAGTTTGCCATGTATCTGGACGGGTGCTGGTATGCGGCCGGGCCGAAGGACGGGGCCGCATTCGAAGATCCGGTGAAAGATCTGGACGTGTCCGTTTTGCAGGATCAGGTGCTGGGGCCGGTGTTGGGGATCGGAGATCCCCGGACGGATACGAGAATCGATTTTATCGGTGGGATCCGGGGGCTTTCGGAACTGGAACGGCGGTGCGGGGAGGATATGAAGGTTGCCTTTGCCCTGTACCCGACTTCCATGAAGGAACTGTTTGACGTGGCGGATCAGGGGCAGTTGATGCCGCCGAAATCGACCTGGTTTGAACCGAAGCTGTTAAGCGGGCTGTTTCTGCATAAGTTGTCGTGAGGAGCGGGCGGAATGCAGGTATAAGCAGAAAATTTCCGGCTTGTTTTTGACTGGCGTACTTCGGTACGCCTTTTTGCTGCCCGGAAAAAGGGAGTCCGGAAAAAAACGTTGTGTCTGCCGCCGACAAATAGTATACTGGGAAAAAAGAGAAAGAAGAGACTTACAGAAAATGCGTTCGGATAAGTGGATTGTAGAAACAAAACGGGCAGACTTTAACGCGTTGGCGGAAACATTCGGAATCAGTCCGGTGTTGGCGCGGATCATCCGCAATCGGGATGTCGTCGGGGAAGATGCGGTGGATGCGTATTTACATCCGGAGGCGGATAAGCTTCCGGATCCGAGGCTTATGAAAGATATGGAAAAAGCGGCGGACCTTCTTTTGAAGAAGATAAACGAGAAGGTTTTGATTCGCGTCATCGGAGATTATGATATTGACGGGATCAGCGCTTCTTATATTTTGTTTACCGCTCTTACCCGGCTGGGCGCCCGGGTGGACGTGGATATTCCCGAGCGGATCCGGGACGGATACGGCGTCAATGTGCGCATGATCGAGGAGGCCAAGGCGGCCGGAGTCGATACGATCCTGACCTGCGATAACGGCATCAGTGCGGGGAAAGCTCTGACAGAGGCGAAAAGATTCGGTATGACGGTCATTGTCACCGACCATCATGAAGTACCTTTCGATGAAACGGGAGAGATTTTGCCGCCGGCGGACGCGATTGTCGATCCGAAGCTAAGGGATTGTCCGTATCCGTTTAAGGGATTATGCGGCGGTGCGGTGGCTTTTAAACTGGTGCAGACATTATATGGGAAGAGAGGTTTGCCGGAAGAGGAACTTGAGCCTTTCTGGGAGTTTGCGGCGCTGGCTACGGTGGGGGATGTGATGGAGCTGAAAGGGGAGAACCGCATTCTGGTGAAGCAGGGGCTGGCCCGGATGAAGCGGACAAGGAACCGGGGGCTGTCGCATTTGATAGATGTGAACGGCATTCACCGGGAGCGGTTGAGCGCTTACCATTTGGCCTATATCATCGGCCCTTGTCTGAATGCGGGAGGCCGTTTGGAGACGGCGAAACAGTCTTTAAAGCTGCTTCTGAGCGAGAGCGAGGAGGAGGCCGAAGAACTGGCGTTGAATCTGAAGGTTTTGAACGAGAGGCGAAAAGGAATGACGACGGCCGGGGAGAGGGAGGCCATCGCACAGATCGAGGAGAGTTCTTTGAAGAATGACAAGATCCTGATCCCGTTTCTGCCGGATTGCCATGAAAGCCTGGCCGGTATTATCGCCGGGCGGCTGCGGGAGAGATATAACCGTCCGGTTATTGTTCTGACCCGGTCGAGAGAGGGGCTGAAAGGATCCGGCCGCTCCGTTGCCTGTTATTCCATGTTTGAGGAACTCCAGGTTTGTAAAGACCTGTTCCTTGATTTCGGCGGACATCCCATGGCGGCGGGGCTGTCTTTGCAGGAAGAGAATCTGGAAGCGTTTCGCCGCCGGCTTAACGAAGCCTGCCGGCTGACCGGGGAGGATTTTCGCCGAACGATCCGAATCGATGTTCCGATGCCGATTCACTGTATCAGCGAGAAATTTGTTGAGGAACTGGAGCTTCTGGAGCCCTGCGGAAACGGGAATCCGAAGCCGGTATTTGCCGAGGCGCACTTCGCTTTACTCGGCGCGTGGGTGATCGGGAAAAATGGTAATGTTTTGAAGCTGCGCGTGGAAAATCGGGAACGCTGCCGGATGGATGCCATATACTATGGAGATATCGAAGAGTTTTTTGTTTTTTTAACGGAAGAGTTTGGACCTGAGGAAGTGGAAAAACTGAAGGCGGGGCAGAAGAACGCAATAGATGTGGCGTTTATTTACTATCCGGAAATCAACGAATACCGCGGGCAAAGAAGCCTGCAGATTTCCATCCGGCAGTATTGCCGAATTCAGGATCCTGTTTTATAATATTGTGGTAAAACATACATTGTAAATCTGTAAAGTAATAATAAGATCAGGAGAAACGATCATGAAAAAAATGGAAGAATATGTGAGAAGCATTCCGGATTTTCCGGAGGAAGGCATTATTTTTCGGGATGTGACCAGTGTACTGCAGGATGCGGACGGCCTTCATTTGGCGATCGACGAGATACAGAGACGCCTGGAGGGGTTGGATTTTGATGTGGTAGTCGGGCCGGAATCCAGGGGATTTATTTTTGGCGTGCCGGTTGCCTATAACCTTCGCAAAGCGTTCGTTCCGGTGCGGAAAAAAGGGAAGCTTCCCTGTGAGACGGTGGAAATCAGCTATGATCTGGAGTATGGCAGCGCGACGGTGGAGATGCACAAGGATGCGGTGCGCCCCGGGCAGAAGGTGGTCATCATCGATGATCTGATCGCTACCGGCGGGACGATCGAGGCGATTACAAAACTGGTGGAAGGATTGGGCGGCGAGGTGGTAAAGATCTGCTTTTTGATGGAGCTGGCCGGGTTAAAGGGAAGAGAGCGGTTAAGCAGCTATGAAGTGGAGAGCGTGATCTGTTATCCGGGTAAATAATTTCGGTAAAGATGATTTTATGAAGAGATTGAATTTAACAACGACGCAGATCATTGCCGTGGGTTTCGCATTGGCGATTCTGGCGGGAGCTTTTCTTCTGATGCTTCCGTCGGCTTCGGCCGACGGGCAGGGCACGGGTTTTCTGGATGCTCTTTTCACGTCGACGACAAGCGTTTGTGTGACGGGGTTGACAACGGTTACAACGGCATTTCACTGGAGCCTGTTCGGCAAGATCGTGATTCTTTGTCTGATTCAGTTGGGCGGGCTGGGAGTTATCACGGTTACGATGCTGGTTTTTGTGATCGTGGGCAGGCGAATGACGATCAAGGATCGGATGCTGGTTCAGGATACCTACAATCTGAGCGGTTTGGGAGGCATTTCTTCCTTATTAAAGAAAGTGGCGTTTGGAACTTTTCTGGTGGAAGGGATCGGGGCGGTCTGCTATGCTTTTGTTTTTGTGCCGGAGTTTGGTCTGGCAGAAGGAATCTGGCAGTCGGTATTTCTGGCGGTGTCCGCTTTTTGCAATGCGGGCATCGATCTTCTGGGCGAGGCAAGCCTGAGCCCTTACGCGGCGAACGTCTGGCTGAATGCGGTTACCATGGCGCTAATTATATTGGGCGGTCTGGGATTTTTTGTCTGGTGGGACATTCTGGGCGGTATCAAAAGGGAGCAGAAGAACCGGGAAACGAGATTTTTTCAGCGGCTGACGTTGCACACGAAGGTCGTGCTGGCCGCGACGGGGCTGATGCTCGTGATCGGGACTTTGCTGATCTTTCTGTTTGAACATAAGAATCCGGAAACGCTGGGCGCCATGAGCCCCGGAGAACAGTGGCTAGCGGCTTTGTTTCAGTCAGTGACATTCCGAACGGCCGGATTTTTTTCCGTGCCGCAGGGGAGTTTATCCGCCGGAAGCCTTATGGTGTCTTATGTCTGGATGCTGGTGGGAGGTTCTCCCGCCGGGACGGCCGGAGGTATCAAAACGACGACGTTTGCCCTGGTGATTTTGTCGGTCTGGTCGGTGATACGGGGACGGGAGAGCAGTCAGGTTTTCGGGCGCAGGATTTCGGAGAAGAATGTGAGGACGGCTCTGGCCGTGCTGGCGATCGGGATATCGGCGGTTTTTGCGGGAACCATGATTTTGTGCATAACGGAGAGTTTTCCGCTGGATTCGCTGCTTTTCGAAACGGTTTCCGCGGTGGGGACCGTGGGGCTTAGCCGGGGGATCACGGGAGCGCTTAGCCAGGCGGGGAAATGCGTGATTATCACGCTGATGTTTATGGGACGTATCGGTCCGATCACTCTGGCGATGGCGATCGCGGCCAGAAGAGGAAAGCGAACGGCGAATATTCAGCTTCCGGAAGAGCGGATTCTGATCGGATAGTGTTAAAAAGAGAGGTCGCGGAGGGAGGAGCGGGATGCGGACAAGAGAATTTGCGGTTTTAGGGCTGGGGGAATTCGGATACAGTATTGCGAAAACGCTGGCGGAACAGGGGTGTCAGGTGCTGGCGGCGGACATGGACGAGGAGCGGGTGAACAGTATTGCGCCGATGGTGACTCAGGCGGTGCGGGCGGATCTTACGGATCCGGCGGTGCTGGAAGAGCTTGGGCTGGAGGGATTGGACGGAGTTGCGGTCGCTCTGGCCAATAATCTGGAGGCGTCGATTATGGTTACGATGGCGGCCAAAGAGAGCGGGGTCCCTTACGTGCTTGTGCGGGCGCAGAATGAACTTCATGAGGCGGTTTTACGGAAACTGGGGGCCGATGAGGTGATTCTGCCGGAACGTTCCATGGGAGTCCGGGTGGCAAGAAGCCTGGTGGCCGGGCGTTTTGTGGACATGGCGGAACTTTCCGAAAATATCAGTATGGCGGAACTTACGGTGCCCGAGGAGTGGGCGGGGAAGACCCTGTCCGGGCTGGCTTTGCGTCAAAAGGGATTGAATGTCATCGCCCGTGCGGAGAAAGACGGGGAAATCGTTACCCGGCTGGATCCGGAAAAACCTCTGGAGCCGGGGGATATTTACATTATTGTCGGGGAAACCAGGGCGATTGAAAATCTGTTTTAAGGAGGCCCTATGATAACAAGCGTGTCAAATCCGAAAGTGAAACGTTTGCTTCATCTGCGAAAACAGGCGAAAGCCCGGCGGGAGGCCGGCCTGTTTCTGGTCGAGGGTGAGAAAATGTGTAAGGAAGCCCCGAAAGACCTGGTGGCGGAGGTTTATATTTCCGAGAGCCATGTCGGAGCCGGTGAAGTGGCCGGGTGGGGCCGAATCCCGGTGGAGATTCTTTCGGATTCGGTGTTTCGAACCGTCTCCGATACTCAGACTCCGCAGGGCGTACTGGCGCTTGTCCGGCAGCGGGAGAGGACTTTGAAGGAAATTTTATCCGGTCGGCAAATTCCGCTGCTGTTGATTTTGGAGAAGCTGCAGGATCCGGGGAATCTGGGAACCGTTCTTCGGACCGGCGAAGGCGCCGGGGTGACAGGGGTCGTTATGTCGGGTGACACGGTGGATATTTACAATCCGAAGGTTGTCCGCGCGACTATGGGTTCGATTTATCGGGTACCGTTTTGTACGGTACCGGATCTTGCGGAGGCGATCGGGGATCTGAGCGCGCGCGGAATCGTCTGCTACGCCGCCGCGCCGACGGAGAGTCTGGACTATACGGAGGCGGATTATCGCGGACCGACGGCTTTTCTGATCGGAAACGAAGGCAATGGCCTGAGTCGGGAAGCGATTCTGGCGGCCGGGAAGCGCGTCCGGATTCCGATGGCGGGGGAGGTGGAGTCCCTGAACGCATCCATGGCGGCCGGGCTTCTGATGTATGAGGCGGCGAGGCAGAGGCGGAAGCCGGGTTGAGTTTATAAAAAATTTATAATTTGGATTTTTCTGAAAAGGCGGGAATCGAAGAAAAGCAGGTTTTCTTCGATTCTTTTTTGTGGGAAAAAGCGCAATATCATGGGAATATTTTGGAGAATTGACCCTAATTATAGGGAAAAATGGAAAAAGTGGTAAGAAGAGCCCTTTTTTTGCCGGAAAAAATGAGGACAGGTGGGGAAGGCTTGACAAAAACTGTTAAGTCTGTTAAGATGTATTTGTAACAAAGTTGTAATATATTTTAATAACCCGTCGGGTATGTTACACGGCGTTTGGACATTTTGTAGGATATATTGCGACGGAATAAAAAGATTTCAGTCATTCGGAAGAGATCGAGTTTAGGAGGTTTATGATGGCAAGAAAGACGAGATGCCGCTTGTCAGTTCCTTTGACGGCTGCATTTTTCGGTGTTTCTATGATCTGCTCCAGCTTTATGGCGCCGATGCAGGTCCATGCGGAAGAAGCTTCGAAAGTAACATCTACAGAAGAATTGACCACATTCATGGATGTAATTAAGAGGGATGGCCAGATCGGCCACTCGGAGTACAGTGTAAACGTGTTCACCGAGGCGAAGAACGGAATTTCTTTTCTTGTTTATGACAGGAAGGGAGAGGGGTCCGGCGCTACAGATAATCAAGATGAAGCTGAGGAGAAGGTTTCGGAGGCATTTGCCAATGTGGCAATGACTACATTGACAGGGGATGATTACCTGAATATTCGTATAAGCCCTGCCATTGACGCGGAGGTCGTCGGCAAGCTTTATGCGGGGGGTACGGCGGAGATTGTGGAAGTGGACGGGGACGGGGGGTGGACCCATATCGCTTCCGGCAGCGTGGACGGCTGGGTGAGCAGCGAGTATATTGTCACCGGGCTGGATGCGGAGAAGCTGGCGTTTGAGGTCTGCGACCAGATCGCTACCGTGCAGGCGGACGGCCTGAAGGTGCGCGAGACGGCGGATCCGGAAGGCGCTGTGCTGAACGTCGTATATCAGAATGAGACTTACAAGGTCCTGGAACGTCAGGGCGAATGGGTAAAGATTGAGGTTAAAGCGGGACAGAGCGGTTATGTGGCGGCCGAGTTCGTGAGCATCGAGCTTAAGACGGGCAAGGCGATCTCCATCGCGGAGGAACTGGAAGCGATCCGGATCCAGCAGGAGAAGGAAGCGGAGGAAGCCAGGAGAGCCGAACAGGAGAGACAGAGACGGGCGGCGGAACAGAGCGCCGCGTCTTCTCAGGCGACGAACAATCGGGTGAACGTGCCGACTACAACGGGCCCGTCCACTCCGGCGAACGTGGATGACGCTTATCTTCTGGCCTGCATCTGCCGGGTGGAAGCGGGAAGTTACGACGGAATGCTCGCCGTGGCGAATGTGGTTTTGAACCGTGTGAGGTCCGGTGCGTTTCCCGGTTCCGTCAGCGGTGTGATTTACCAGTCGGGACAGTTTGCGACGGGAGGAACATTCCAGTCTTACCTGGCGAACGGCCCGGGAGGCACGGCTATCCAGGCGGCGAACGACGCTTTGGCCGGTGTGAATAACGTGGGCGGATATCTCTATTTCCGCAGCGCGAGTACCGCGAATACGGCCAGTTATTCTTCTTATACCATGATTGGAGGAAACTGTTTCTATCAGCGGTAATATTTTAATTTGTGGTCAGAGAGCCTGTCGGTTATGCCGGCAGGCTTTTTTATAGGAAGATTTCGTTTTTGAGAGGGGGGAAGGGCATGCTGTACAAGATCGGGACGATTGCGGAGGTATTGGGGATGCCGGTTCACGTCGTGCGTTTCTATGAGGAGAAGGGTCTTTTAAAGGCCAAACACATCGATGGGAGCACGACGAGATATTTTGATGAATATGAATGATATCAATCGTCTGATTTTCGCAAAATTATATCGAAAACTGGGATTTTCGATCGAGGAGATTCAGAATCTGTTCGAAAGGGAAAAACGTTTTGAGGAAATCGATTATTATGATTTTTTTGCCGGGAAACAGAGGGAGATCGGAGAACAGATCCGACGTTTGGAGAGGATTCAAAAACAGCTTTCGTTATATCAGAATCTGTTTTACGGGGTGCTGAAACGTCCGGCTTCCGTCGGAAACACAAAACTTCCGGAACTTTTCTGGAGTTTTACGATGGATCAGGTGCGCTCCATGGAGAAATTCCCGAAGTATAAGCCGGCTACCAAGGTGGTGGCGGATGAGATTTTTCCCAAAGTGCGTCTGATGGCGGTCGGAGATTTGTCGGAAACGGCGGTGGAGAAGGAGGAGTATGGGTACGAATGGGGCCTTGATTTTGGGGCGGAAGATCTGCATCGCTTTTCCGAGGAACAGAAAAAGCTTTTGAAACGGATTCCGGCGAAGGAGTATTATTGTATGTTCGCGTTTCCTGGCCGGGATTGTATTTTGAAAAAAGAAATGGCGCGGCCGTTGTATGAGAAGGCCGGGGAAGACGGGGTAAAGCTGAGCGGTTATATTCTGGCGGAACTTTTTCCCGGAGGGACGCTGATCCTGTATTTGCCAAAAAATTGATTTTCCTCTTGAATCTCAGGTTGGATGAGTTGTTATCATGGAATGGATGAGGGGAAGCAGATTTGCTCATTCACAGAGACCCCTGAAACGGGGAGGGAAAAGGAGGAAGAAAATATGACAGGAAGTGGGATGACCCGCAGGGATTTTATGAAAGGTATGGCTGCGACGGCGGCCGGCGCGGCGGCTGTCGGCATTTTGGGCTGCAGTCCGGATAACGGAAAAACCCAGGCGGCCGCTTCGGCGCAGACGATGGCGTCAACGGCGGCCGGCTCGGAGGCGGCTTCGGAGAAAGAGATCGCGGAGACGATCAAGAAAGATATCGTGATTGTGGGCTGCGGTGCGGCCGGTATGCTGGCCGCCTACGAGGCCGGTAAGGCGAAAGGCGGCGATATCCTTGTGATTTCCAACAGCCCGAACGCTTCGTCCACGAACGGAAGCATGGTGAGCGGTACCTGCGGGGTGGAGACGCCTTATACAAAAGAAGCTAACGAGACGATGACGGTTGAAGGGCTGTATGATCGGATGATTACGTTTGCTCACTGGACGGCGAACGCGAGGCTGTTAAAAACCTGCGTGGAAATGCTGCCCGGCAATATCGATATTTTTGACGAGATGGGAATTGAGCTGGCGTTGGCCGGCGACCGCTACAGCATCGGTTTTCAGGAGGTGCATCTGTTCGGCACCGAGAATAAGGGCGACGTCATGCAGAAATATATTGAGGACAATTACGGCGTGGAATTTATGTTCGGCACGGAAGCGGAAGAACTGGTGATGGACGGGAACAAATGTGTCGGTGTGATCGCGGCGAATGAGGACGGCGATTGGATCCGGATTCATGCGAAGGCGGTCCTTCTGGCGTGCGGCGGATATATTGCCAATGAGGAAATGCTAAAGGAAGTTTACGGCGACATGGAGATCATGGCTTTAAGTACGGCCTGGCAGACCGGCAAAGGCATTAAGATGGCGGAAGCGGCCGGCGCGTTTCGCGAGAGCACGCACGGTATGGGCATGAGCGACATTGTAGGGGCGAACAAAAAGGCCGGGTTCAATCTGGGTGAGAATATGCTTTTGGGCGCGGCGTTATACGGAAGCCTTCTGGTGGATCCTTATGGCAAACGTTTCATGAACGAGTATATGCTGGCCAATGAATCCATGGCGGGCGGCGGTGAAGCAACGCTGCACGTGAGCAAATATTATGCGATCTACGGCCAGAAGGTTATGGATGCTCTGAAGGAAATGGGGTATTATGAGTATATCGGGAGCCCCGAGTTCTGGGTATCCGGTTTCCTGCTTTATAATGCGCCGATCGAAAATCTGGATGAGCGGATTCAGGAAGCGATTGATCAGGGATGGTGCATGAAAGGCGAAACGATCGCAGAGGTGGCGGAAGCGGCCGGGCTGCCGGAACTGGAAAAAACGGTGAAAGAATATGACGAGATGGCGAAAGCCGGCAAGGATAAGATGTTTAACAAGCGCATGGAGATGATGAGACCCGTCGAGGACGGCGGTCCTTACTATCTGTTGGAGTTTAATCCGGGCGCGTTCAACACGTTTGGCGGCTGCCGTACCGATGAAGATACGAGAGCGCTGCGGGCCGATTTCAGCGTGATCGACGGTCTGTATATCGCGGGCGTGGAGAACGGAAGCTTGTACAGCCGCCCTTATTATGACGTCGGCGGTACCTGTTCCGGTCTGGCTTACAGTTCGGGACGTCTGGCCGGTATGAAGATGGCGGAATATGTAAAGAATAGGTAGAGAAAAAGAGATGCCCCGGACAGGTTGTTTGAAAAACAGCCGGTTCGGGGCAGATTGAATATAAAAAAGTAATTTCGGATAGTTAACGTTTATTTAATAGTTTTTTTCTTGTATTCAAAAGATGAATAGGGTAAGATAAAGATAGATTTGAGAGAGGAGTGCAGGTGTATGGAATCCATGTATTGGCTGATCGCGTTTATCGTGCTGCTTGGCATCGAGATCATGACAATGGGCCTGACGACGATCTGGTTTGCAGGCGGATGCGTGGCGGCTTTCATTGCCTCTTTGGCCGGTGCGGAACTGGAGCTGCAGATATCCCTGTTTATCGTGGTATCGCTGATTCTTCTGTTTTTCACCAGACCGGCGGCAAGCCGATATCTGAACAGCCGGACAACGAAGACGAACGTGGAAAGCCTGATCGACAAGAAGGCCCGCATTACCGAGACCGTGAATAATATTCTCGGAACGGGCGCCGCGGTGGTGAACGGACAGATGTGGACGGCCCGGTCTGCGGACGATGAGATTGAGATAGAAAAGGACCAGGTGGTCCGCATCGTTTCCGTGACGGGGGTTAAACTGATTGTAAAGAAGATGGAGGAGGTGTAGCGTAACATGGGAGTGGAGAATCTTGTCAGCGTTATATTTATCGTGATCGCTTGTATTCTGGTGCTGCTTATCATAGCATCCTGTATCCGCATTGTGCCGCAGGCGCAGGCGATGATTCTGGAACGTCTGGGAGCTTATGTATCGACCTGGTCGGTAGGGCTTCATTTTAAGATGCCTTTTGTGGAGCGTGTGGCGAAACGGGTTAATTTGAAGGAACAGGTTATTGACTTTAAGCCGCAGCCCGTTATCACGAAGGATAACGTCACGATGCAGATCGATACGGTTGTGTTTTTTCAGATCACGGATCCGAAGCTGTACGCTTACGGCGTTGAGAATCCTCTGATGGCGATTGAGAATCTGACGGCTACGACCTTGCGTAATATTATCGGCGATCTGGAACTGGATCAGACGCTGACGTCCCGGGAGCTGATCAATACCAAGATGCGGGCGCAGCTTGACATGGCGACGGATCCCTGGGGTATCAAGGTGAATCGTGTCGAGCTGAAGAATATTATTCCGCCGAGAGAGATTCAGGATTCGATGGAGAAGCAGATGAAAGCCGAACGTGAGCGTCGGGAATCCATCCTGCGTGCGGAAGGCGAGAAGAAGTCCACGATCCTGGTAGCGGAAGGTAAGAAAGAGTCGGCGATCCTGGATGCCGAGGCGGAGAAGCAGGCGGCGATTCTGCGGGCGGAGGCGAAGAAGGAAGCCATGATCCGCGAAGCGGAAGGCGAGGCGCTGGCGATTATGAAGGTGCAGGAGGCGACGGCCGAAGGGATTCGTCTGATCAAGGACGCGCAGGCGGACGCGGCGGTTCTCCAGTTGAAGAGCTTGGAGGCGTTTGCGAAGGCGGCGAACGGTCGGGCAACGAAGATTATTATTCCGTCCGATATTCAGGGGCTGGCAGGTACGGTAACGGCAATCAGCGAGTTGGCGAAAAGCCCGGTTCCGGAAGAAGAGAAAAAACTGTAAAGGACGGGAAAATCAGAAAGAAACACAGAGAAAGGCGTCTCATGGACCGGTTTTATCGGGGCCGGCTGGGAGGCGCCTTTTTGTGCAGGCGGATCTCATGGGATGAAGAGGAAGAGTAAAAGGAGGGTGGCATGGAGTGCAAGCTGGATCTGACGAAGGAATATGGTGTGGTGCTGGAAGGCGGCGGAGCGAAAGGAGCTTATCAAATCGGCGCCTGGCGGGCTTTGAAGGAAGCCGGCGTCCGGATCCGCGGCGTATCGGGGACTTCGGTGGGCGCGTTAAACGGAGCGATGATATGCATGGGTGATCTGGCCCGGGCCGAACGGATCTGGGAAACGATCTCTTACTCCAGGGTGATTGATATCGATGAGAGTTTTATGGAGAGTGTGATTAAGGGGGAGTTGAAGAACGCGAATTTAAGCGTGTTTATCCGGGATGCTTTGCGGGTGATCAACGGCGGCGGGCTGGACGTTACGCCGCTTCGCAAGCTGATCGCCGAGTGCTGCGACGAGGAAACCATCCGTCATTCGCCGGTGGATCTGTATGTGGTGACGATCTCCCTGACCGACCGGGCGCTTCTGAATGTCAATGTGAAAGAGACGGAGGAGGGGATGATTCCCGACATGCTTCTTGCCAGCGCGTATTTTCCGACTTTTAAGCAGGAAAAGCTTCACGGAAAAACTTATATCGACGGCGGCGGGCTGGACAGTGTGCCGATCGACGCGCTTTTGGAGAACGGATATAAAGATATTATTGTTATAAGGGTCTACGGCATCGGCCATGAGAAGGAAGTTGAGATTCCGGAAGACGTCAGTGTTTATACGGTGGCGCCCAGGCAGAATCTGGGGAAAGTGCTGGAATTTGATAAGAAAAAAAGCCGTCGGAATATGAAGCTGGGGTATTATGATACGATGCGGCTTTTGTACGGGCTGAAAGGGAAGCATTATTATATTGAAGTCGGTGAGAAGGAGCCCGAGGCATATTTTATTCAAATGATGAAAGACGTGAAGCCTACGGCGGAACTCTTAAAGTCGGCGTATCTGTCCGAAACACAGCTTACGATGGAGTGGCACCGCGCCATGGCGGAAGTGATCTTTCCGCAGATTGCGAAGGCATTGGGACTTAAGGATATGTGGACGTATCAGGATCTGTATTTCCGGGCGATGGAAGAGGCGGCCCGGCTTCTCGGGATACCCAGGTTTGCCGTTTATACGGAAGCGGAATTAAGGGAGAAGATCCGTAAGAAGCGTCTGATCGACGAGGGGACCGAGGAAGGGAAGAAAAAGCTTCCGCCGTACTTGACAGCCCTGATTCAATATAGTAACCTATAACAGATTCTTCGTGAAGCGAAGATGACGGAGGAAGGATTTTTGCGGGAACAGCGGAATGGGAGGGTATCCGGCATGGGGGTAAAAGAAGGACTGAAAGGCCGTAGTTTTATCACGTTGAGAGATTATACGGCGGAGGAGATCGCGTATCTGGTGGATCTGGCGGCCGAGTTGAAAGCGAAAAAAAAGAAGGGAATCACCGGAAGCAGCCTGGCCGGAAAAAATATCGCGCTGATTTTTGAGAAGCCTTCCACAAGAACCAGGAGTTCCTTTACGGTGGGATGTCTGGACGAAGGCGGACATCCGGAATATCTGGGCTGCGGCGATATTCAGCTTGGGCATAAGGAGACGGTCGCGGATACGGCCAGGGTGCTCGGAAGGATGTTTGACGGAATTGAATTCCGGGGATTTTCGCATGCCACGGTGGAAACGCTGGCGGAATACGCGGGCGTGCCGGTCTGGAACGGTTTGACGGACGATTTCCATCCCACGCAGATCCTGGCGGATCTGTTAACATTGAAGGAGAATTTTGGCCGCGTGGGAGGGTTGAAATTCGTTTATGCGGGCGACGGCCGGAACAATATGGCCAACAGCCTGATGATTGGGCTCACCAAGATGGGAATGGAACTCGTAATTCTGGCCCCGAAAGTATTGTGGCCGAGGGAAGAACTGGTGAGGGAATGCGAAGGTTACGCGTCGGCGAGCGGAGGAAGCCTGACGATCTGTGAGGATATCGCCTGTGTGAAAGGGGCGGACGCGATCTATACGGACGTGTGGTGTTCTATGGGCGAGGAGGATAAGGCGGCGGAACGGATCGCGCTTTTGTCCCCTTATCAGGTTAATGAGTCCATGATGGCGTCGACAGGGAAGGCCGAAACGATTTTTATGCACTGTCTGCCGGCGGTGCGGGGCAAAGAGGTGACGGAAGGTGTTCTGGAAGGAAGACAGTCGGTGGTATTTGACGAGGCGGAGAATCGGATGCATACGATCAAAGCCGTGATGGTGGCGACACTGGGCAATTATTGATAGGGATCGGTTATGGAGATAGATAGAAGGAAAAAGAATCCGCATCGGGCGAAGCTGACGATCGATATGATTCATGTGCTGATCTGTGTGGCGATCATCGTGCTGGCCGTTTTTGGATTTGCGGATCCGAGAGAAAATATGAAGCTGTTTTCCGCCGTTTTCGTACTGGCTTCGGCGCTGAATTTTATGAATGGGATTTTGCGTCTGAGGCAGAGGAACGGTCGGAAGAAGCCGATCGTTTCCGGGATTTTTCTCTGTATTCTGGGGATTTTTTTGCTGGGGCTGGCTATTTTGAGCGCAGTCGTATTCTGGTAAAGGAGAGTTTATGGACGGGAGAACGGTGTTGTGCGGCGCGAACGCGCGGCTGAAAAAATACTATCTGAATCCTGAATTTTCCGCCTTGCCCCAAGCGGTGAAGCAGGAGCTTCAGATTATGTGCGTACTTTTTACGGCCGATGTGGGCGGCGCGCTTTTTCTGGAATTTGACGGGAACGGGAACCTTCTGTTTCAGGTGACTCATGAGGAGGACGATTTCTTTTTTGATGAGATCGGGAGCGGGTTGAAGATCAAGGAGATTCGGAGGGAGAAGGAGGAACTGTTTGAATCTCTGGAACTGTTCTACCGGACGTTTTATCTGGGAGAGGACGGGAATGGATAAATGGAAGATAGGCGGCGTGGTACTGGAGAATCCGTTGATTTTGGCGCCCATGGCCGGTGTGACGGATCAGACATTCCGCTTTTTATGCAGAGAGCAGGGCTGCGCGCTGGTTGTGACGGAGATGGTCAGCGCCAAAGCAATTTATTATAATAATCGAAATACGAAACAGTTGATGGAGGTGGACCCGGATGAGCGGCCCATCTCCTTACAGTTGTTTGGGTCGGAACCGGAGCTGATGAGCCGGATTGCGGCTCAGGTCGAGGAAGGCCCTTATGACATCATCGATGTGAATATGGGCTGCCCGGTGCCGAAGGTCGTAAACAACCATGAAGGGTCGGCTCTGATGCGGGATCCGAAGTTGGCCGGGGAGATTCTCCGGGCCATGGTCAGAGCGGTGAAAAAGCCGGTTACGGTTAAGTTTCGCAAAGGTTTTACCGAACAGGAGGTTAATGCCGTGGAATTTGCCAAACGGGCGGAGGACGCCGGCGCGGCGGCCGTAGCCGTTCATGCCAGGACTCGTTCTCAGTTTTATTCCGGCAGGGCGGACTGGGATATCATCCGTCGGGTGAAGGAAGCGGTAAATATTCCCGTGATCGGAAATGGTGACATATTTTGCGCTCAGGATGCAAAAAATATGCGGGAGCAGACCGGCTGCGACGGGATCATGATCGGGCGGGGCGCCAGAGGAAATCCATGGATTTTTCGGGAGATTCGTGAATATCTTGAAACAGGGAAGACAGGGCCGCCGCCCTCAAAAGCGGAGCGGGTCGAAATGGTGGTGAGGCACGGCCGAATGATGAAGGAGCGAAAAGGCGAGCAGGTTGCCATGCGGGAGATGCGGAAGCATGCGGCATGGTACACGGCCGGATTGCCAAATTCTTCCGTTTTTCGGGGGAAAATGAATCAGGTCGAAACATTTTCGCAGTTGGAGGAGCTGATGGAGGAATTAAAGCGGGGCTGAAGACCGCCGTTCCTTGACAAGCAGGGTGCCTTAAGCTATAATACTTTGAATAATGAGGCACGTTTTGGAGATTTAGAAAAGGGGTTTGAGGTGTAACATGTCAGATAACAAGAAGAATATCCTGACTTACGCGGGATTAAAGCAGAGGGAAGAGGAGCTTCAGTATTTGAAAGTCGTCCGCAGAAAAGAGATCGCGGAGAAGATCAAGGAAGCCAGAGAACAGGGGGATCTTTCTGAGAATGCCGAGTACGACGCGGCGAAGGATGAGCAGAGAGACATTGAGGCCAAGATCGAGGAGCTGGAAAAACTTCTGAAAAACGCGGAAGTCGTTGTGGAAGATGAGATCGAACTGGATAAAATCAATATAGGATGTATTGTGCGGGTTCTGGATAAAGAGTTTGACGAGGAGATCGAGTTCCGCATTGTGGGTTCCACGGAAGCCAACAGCCTTCAGAACCGGATTTCCAACGAATCACCGGTGGGCCAGGCGCTGGTGGGGAAGAAGGTCGGCGACGTGGTAGGCGTGGAGACTCAGGCCGGCGTGCTGGAATACGAAGTGCTGGAGATTCAGAGAGTGCAGTGACGGTCGCCGGGACCGTTTGAGAGGAGATAACAGTGGCAGAACAGAAGAATACGCAGGTGCAGGACCTGAATCAGATTTTGAAGGTGCGCCGGGAGAAGTTGGAGACACGGCAGGCGGAGGGGAGAGATCCGTTCCGGATCACGACATACCCGGTAGAAGTACACACTGCGGATATTAAGGATCATTTTGAACGGTATGAAGAAAAGGAAGTGCGCTTTGCGGGACGTATGATGTCCAAGCGGGTGATGGGCAAGGCTTCTTTTGCCAATGTGATGGATCTGAAAGGCAATATTCAGCTTTACGTGACGAGGGACGTTCTGGGCGAGGATTCCTATAAAGATTTTAAGAAGATGGATATCGGGGACATTATCGGTGTGCGCGGCGTAGTGTTTCGCACGCATACGGGTGAGATGTCCGTGCGGGCGGAGGAGATCACCTTGCTGTCTAAGAGCCTGCATCCGCTGCCCGAGAAGTTTCACGGCCTGACGAATACGGACATCCGCTATCGTCAGCGGTATGTGGATCTGATTATGAATCCGGAAGTGAAGGATACGTTTGTCAAGCGGTCGAAGATTATCAGTACGATAAGACAGTATCTGGACGGCCAGGGCTTCATGGAGGTGGAGACCCCCATGTTGGTTTCCAATGCCGGAGGCGCGGCTGCCAGGCCGTTTGAGACGCATTTTAATGCCCTGGACGAGGATTTTAAACTTCGGATTTCTCTGGAGTTGTATTTAAAACGTCTGATTATCGGCGGGATGGAGCGCGTATACGAGATCGGCCGCGTGTTCCGGAACGAAGGCCTGGATACCAGGCACAATCCGGAATTTACTCTGATGGAACTGTATCAGGCTTACACGGATTATAACGGCATGATGGATCTGACGGAGAATTTGTATCGCCATGTGGCTCAGACCGTGCTGGGCACGACGAAGATCGTATACAATGGGGTCGAGATGGATCTGGGCAGGCCGTTTGAGCGGATTACCATGGTGGATGCCGTGAAGAAGTATGCCGGCGTGGATTTCTCGGAGATTCATACTCTGGAGGAAGCGAGGGCCGCCGCGAAGGAACATCATGTGGAGTACGAGGAGCGCCATAAAAAGGGCGATATCCTGAACCGTTTCTTCGAGGATTTTGTGGAAGAGCATCTGATTCAACCGACGTTTCTGATGGATCATCCGGTGGAGATCTCTCCGCTGACAAAGAGAAAGCCGGACAACCCGGAGTATGTGGAGCGTTTTGAGTTCTTTATGAACGGCTGGGAGCTGGCCAACGCCTATTCGGAGCTGAATGATCCGATCGATCAGCGGGGCCGTTTTGAGGCTCAGGAGGAGCAGTTGGCTCAGGGCGACGAGGAGGCCAATCATACCGATGAAGATTTCTTACACGCCATGGAGATCGGTATGCCGCCGACCGGCGGGATTGGATTCGGGATCGACCGGATGTGTATGCTGATGACGGATTCGGCGGCGATTCGGGATGTGTTGTTGTTCCCGACAATGAAGTCCTTATCGTCCGAAAAGTGACGAAAAGCCAGGTTTTATGCGGGTTTTGCGACGATACAAGACGCCGGAAAATACAGCTTTACATCAAATTTACATCAAATGATGCAAAGATGTGTGCAGAGACAAAAAATTGGTATATTCAGGTGCGGGGCAGCGGCCCTGCGCCTGAAATTAAGAAGACAGGATGCGGCAACCGCCGTTTGAGATCCGGGCTCTGGGAGGAAACTTCCGGGGTCTTTTTTGGTTTTAGAAAAACCGGGCCGGCCGCAGACTGGAATCTTTGTCGGGTCTTTCCTATACTGTACTCAAAACATGAGGAGGTTCGACATGAAAAACCGTTTAGCGGATATCCGGCCGGAGCTGGTCGGGGAATGGTCCGAGCGCAACCTGCCGCTTACTCCCGCGGCCGTAACCTATGGCTCAAACCGGCGGGTGTGGTGGAAAGGGACGTGCGGACATGAGTGGGAAGCCAGTGTGAAAAACCGGGTAAGGGGCAGCGGCTGTCCTTATTGTTCACATCGTCTGGTAAAGGAAGGGATAAATGACCTGGCCTCTCGGTTTCCTCAGATCGCGGCGGAGTGGTCGGAACGGAATTACCCGCTGCTTCCGACGATGGTTACGGCTTATACGAACCGGAAAATCTGGTGGAGATGCAAGGAAGGGCATGAATGGAAGGCATCCGTCTCCGATCGTTCCTATGGGAGCGGATGTCCGGTGTGTGCGGGCCGGGTTATGCGGAAAGGATTTAACGATCTTGTCGCAAAGCAGCCGCAGCTTGTAAAAGAATGGTCGGAGAAAAATCTTCCGTTGACGCCGGATCAGATTCGTGAGAAATCCCGGAAAAATGTCTGGTGGAAATGCCGAATATGCGGATGGGAATGGAAAGCCGTGATCCATTCGCGAGTACAAGGCAGCGGATGTCCGGTATGCGGGGGCCGTGCCGTGCTTCCCGGTTATAACGATCTGGCATCGACGGCTCCATATCTGCTGGATGAATGGGATTATAAAAAGAACGGGGATCTGTCGCCGGAGCATATCCTGGGAACTTCGAGGCGGACGGTTTGGTGGAAATGCCCGTTTGGACATTCCTGGAAAGGACGGATTTCGGAACGGGTACAGGAGAAAAAAGGGTGTGAAGTATGTGAAAAAGAATACCGGCGTGTTTTTCTCCGGCTGGCGGTTTGTTTTTATGCGGCAAAGAAGGGGTTAAAGGTCTGCTTTGATTCGGATGAGGTCATTGGGATCCCGATTGAGATGTATCTTCCGGAGGAAAGCGTTGCAGTGGAGACGTTTGCGGAGGGAGCGAAGACCGAGGAATTAAAGGAATATCTATGCGGGAAACGGGGGATCCGGCTTATCCGGATGTTTTATCGGGAAGATGACAGGGAGGAGGATGTTGCCGGTAAGGTCAGGGAGGTGTTTGAGAGCATGCATTTCTTTTTTTCTTCGGATGTCAGGGAGGATGTTGCTTTTATAAGAAAGTGTTTTGACGAGCGAAGAAATGCGTCCCTGAAAAAATAAAAATTTTTGGCTGTCTATCCCGGAAACCGGGTGGGCGGCCTTTTTCTTGCCTTGGACGTAAAAGGGACAGCCGGCAGTTTTTATGAAAAAATGAAAAAAGTTTTTCAAAACAGGGTGTCATATGGCAGGAGAAATTCCCAATAAGTGGAGGGGTATTTTTTCGAAAGCCTCTTTACCACCTTGAAAACTGAATCCATCATTCGCTAAGACGTTAATTCTGATGAAGAGCCATTTTAGCCGGTACGCGAAGACCCTGTTTTATGGGAGAGCGAGAAGCCCGACTATGAGTATCCGGTTGCCCCGGATATGGCGATGACAGTCGGAAGGATCATGATACGCCTGTACGCAGCTCGGAGAGAACCTCGGAGGGGTGAAATTCCCGTGAAGCAGATCAGCAGTCTGCTGCTTAGCGACTTCCCTGGCAGGGGGTGTTGAGAACAAATGCTGCCGTTTTTGGCCGGGACGAAGGATCGGTTCCCGGCCGTACATGCCTTGGGTATGTGTCCCCACAATACGGGAACGGCCCTTTATGTAAGAACGGGCCTTTGGCTGCCGGGCATCCGAAGGGGACTGCCGGTTATAGATCCCGTGAGAGTTTTTTGTCTGTTCCATTGTTTTTAAGTGGTATTTTAAAAGCGGGTTCCTTTTTGTAGATTTGATGTTTCGCAGGGGAAACGATATGATATTTGTGCGCATAGGAAAGCGGGGTGAAAACATGGCGCAGAAACGGGCCGGGCGTCCACCGTCCGATCATCCTCTGGTAAGACGGATCTTCGTCCGAGTAAGCGACGAAACGAAGGAAAAGCTTGACGCATGTATGCGGGAGCTGAACCTTTCCTGTTCCGATGTGGTCCGCTTAGGGATTGATTGGGTGTATGATAGCCTGAAAAAGTAGCAGGGAAACGGCGCCCCCTTGGTAAGGAACAACGCCGTTCCCGCCTACAGCCGCCCAGCCGGGCAAACTGCGTAAATATTATACAATACGTAGTCCTGTCTGGCAAGAGATTTCAAGAAAACCTGCGAAAGGAGCAAGAGAGATGGATCGAATCTTGCGGTCGTCGTTTACCAGGACGGGTAAGAAGGATAAGGGGCAGAAGGCGTCGTTTTTAAAGGAATTGTATGACGGGAAGCTTGCCCCGGCCGAGCAGATTTGCCCGGCGGACCCGGAATACTGGCGTTTGTGCCGGGAGGCCGGTCAGGAAGAAGAACGTTTAAAAAAGATGCTGGGGAAAGAAGCCCCAAGGCTGGAAGAGATGAGGGACAAGTACCGGCAGGCGGAAGGAATCCTTTCCTATTGCCATTTTGTCTATGGCTTCCGTTTGGGAGTCCGGCTTATGAATGAGTTTTATCAGGAAGAATAGAGAAAGAGGCCCTGCCGGGGATTTCAGGAGAAACGGCAGGGTTTCTTCTATTATATAAAGGAAAAACAAGAATCCTGGATATATTGTCGGCTTCCATACAAAAGGTCGTCGTTTTTACATAGCCGTCCGGGGTAGGACGGCTAAATTCACAGGAAAGGAGGAAACGTTTATGTCGGATTGTAAGGTGATTGCTCTGGCTAACCAGAAAGGCGGGGTGGGCAAAACCACGACGGCGGTCAATCTGGGCGTCAGTCTGGCACGGCAGGGAAAGAAAGTTCTGCTCGTGGATGCTGACGCACAGGCAAATTTGACCATGTCCCTTGGGTTTTCCCGGCCGGACGATCTGCCGGTTACGCTCTCCGCCGTTATGCGGGACATCCTGGAAGACCGGCCGGTTGATGTTACGAAAAGCATCTTACACCACAGCGAGGGCGTTGACCTGATCCCGTCCAACATTGAGTTGTCGGGCCTGGAAGTAAGATTGATTCATGCCATAAGCCGGGAAAGTGTGTTGAAGACCTGCGTGGGAGAGATTAGAAAGAATTACGACTATTGTTTCATCGACTGCATGCCGAGCCTTGGTATGCTTACGATTAACGCGTTGGCGGCGGCGGACCGTGTGATTATCCCTGCGCAGCCCCACTATCTTTCGGCCAAAGGGTTAGAGCTGCTGCTATCTTCCGTGTCTAAGGTTCGACGGCAGATCAATCCCGCTTTGCGGATTGACGGAATCTTGATGACGATGGTCATGCCCCGCACGAACATTTCCAAAGAGATCACTGCTACGGTGAGGCGGGTCTACGGGCAGAAAATCAAGGTGTTTGAGACCCAGATCCCCCATTCCATCCGTGCGGTAGAAGCCACCGTGGAAGGGAAAAGCCTGTTTGCCTATGACAAAGGCGGCAAGGTGGCTGCCGCTTATAAGGAGCTCGGGAAGGAGGTGTCGGAGCTTGGCGAGAAACCGCGCATCCAAGATCGAACTGACCGCTTACGATGACCTGTTTGAGACGGACGAGAGCCGGGAGGAGGCGGCATTAAGTAAGATAAGGGAAATTCCCCTTACAAAGATTGACGACTTTCCGGGCCATCCGTTCAAGGTTTTGCTGGATGAGGACATGGAACAGCTGGTGGAAAGCGTGTTAAGAAGCGGCGTCATGACGCCGGCTGCGGTCCGGCCCAAAGAGGACGGGCGGTATGAGCTAATCAGCGGTCACCGACGAAAAAAAGCCTGTGAATTGGCTGGGCTGGAGACATTAAAGTGCGAGGTTAAGGAACTGACCCACGACGAGGCAATCATCGTCATGGTGGAGAGCAATCTTCAGAGATCGGTGATTCTGCCGAGTGAGAAAGCGTTTGCCTATAAGATGCGGTTGGAAGCGATGAAGAGGCAGGCGGGCAGACCGTCAAAAGAAAATGTGTCGCCAATGGCGACTAATTTAGTAAAAGGTCGTTCGGATGTTGAATTAGGTAAACATATAGGAGAAAGTAAAGACCAGATCCGCCGTTATATTCGTTTAACCGAACTGATTCCGGAAATCTTACAGATGGTCGATGAGCGTCAAATCGCTTTCCGTCCCGCGGTGGAGCTTTCCTATCTGACGAAGGACCAGCAGGAAATTCTTTTTGAAGCGATGGAGTACAACGTGGCCACACCGTCGTTAGCCCAGGCGATCAAGATGAAGAAATTCAGCCAGGAGGGGAAGCTTTCCGAGGAGGTCATCCAGAGCATCATGCAGGAGGAAAAGCCCAATCAGAGGGAGAAACCGGCCTTTTTGGACCGGCGGATCACGGGTCTGATTCCGCGGTCAATCCCTAAGGGGAAGGAGACGGACTTTGTTGTGAAGGCGCTGGAGTTTTACAACCGGCACTTACAACGGCGGAAGGAGAAAGAACGATAACGCCAAGGGCGGATTCTGCCCTTTTGGCAGAACCGTGGATAGCCGTCCGTTTTTGTCCCCCTCTCCACACCTCACCCCCTTCCTACTGCCAGAACTACCCGAAGAAAAGAGATTGTGCCAATCTAAATCCCCTCTGTCGTTTGCATCCTTGAAGGCTCTTTTCGGTTCTGGTATTCTGATGGCCAGGACCGGTGAAACGATAAAACTTTAAGGAGGTTGAAACGAATGAAGAGAACGAAAGGGATGCTTTTGGCGGGAGGTCTGCTGGTGCTTTTGTTGGGCGGCTGTTCGGCGGCCGGGGCGGCCCGGACCGAAGCCGGAAACGGGCGGGAGAAGAAGGCGGTTTCTTCGGAAACAGAGGAAGGGAAGATCCGCGAGGAAGGAAAAGCCTGCAAAGAAACGAAGGGCTGGAAGGAGACCGTAGAAGCGGAGGAGGTCGGGCAAGATGGGATTCGGACCGGAACGAGGAGCCTTTTGGCATCCGTGAAAGGCATCCGGAAAGCGTTGACGGGAACCGATGGGGCTTTTCAGGCGCCGGGGCAGCAAGCGGAAGGTCTGAAAACGGGAGACGCCCAGGCGGAGGAACCGCCGTTGTCGGCGGAAGGTGTTGCGGGGAAGGAGGAGGTTTCCGTGTCCCGCTCCGGGAAGGGTACGCAACGGCCGGGAACGGCCGCGAAGGAGACTCTTGCCGGAGCCGGAACCACGCCGGTGAAAGAAGTATCCGGAACGGAAAGCCCTGCGCCGGTTCCGAAAGAAGAATCTGCGTCAGCGCCGGAAGAAACGCCTGCGCCGGCTTCAGAGGAAATGCCTCGGTCTACAGAATCCGCAGTAAAGCCTCCGAAAGAGACGCCGGCCGCAGAAACGCCCGCGCCCGCACCGTCGGAACCGGCCGAAGTTCCCGAAGAAACCGTGCTGAAGGGGCCTTACGATTACGTCTTTGATATCGATGCGATTCAGGCAGACGGAATCGCGGCAGGCCGGTCGATGGGCTATGCCTGGGATGCTTCCCTCACACCGGACAACGCCTCCTGGTGGAACCCGGTCACGGCGTCGGAAAGCCATCAGGGCGCGGCCTTAAAGCAGAGCCTGGAAAGCTATATCCGCTTTCATACGGCCGGGAACCTGGCTTCTTACGGGATGGAGGCGGTCACGGCGTTTCATATCTACTGTGAACCGAGGGGGAATGGCGTCTATTCCATTTATTTCCTCTTCGTGTAACCAAAGTTGTATAGTTTTTCCCCCTGTTTTACCGGACAGGGGGATTTTTTGTAAAGGAGGTTGAAACCTTGAAAAAAACAGCTTTTTTATCACCGGGCAGGCACGTCCTGTCTGCTCTGTTAAGCTTTCTTCTGGCGGTTACGGCCTTGCCGACCGTTTCCGCTGCCTGGACCAGCGAGGAGGGGAAAGCCGTTACGTCCGTCGTGGGAGACCGTTATGTAGGATCCGACGGCGGTTTTTATTTTGGTAAAAGCCCAC
Source organism: Lachnospiraceae bacterium (assembly GCA_022792885.1). Classification (GTDB taxonomy): domain Bacteria; phylum Bacillota; class Clostridia; order Lachnospirales; family Lachnospiraceae; genus JAAWBX01. The sequence goes on along the minus strand of JAAWBX010000038.1, from coordinate 16,339 downwards.
GGACGATTCTTTTTTACCGCCCGGACGGGAGCACATATCTGGATACCCATACGGCGGCGGATCCGATGGACGAGGCCAGGCGGAAATACCTGTTACAGGATGGGGAGCATCTCCATCCGGTTTACTGCGCGGAATCCGGGGCGGAGTATGACGGCGGGAACGGGTATGTTTCCGAAAACGGCACAAACAGCGCCTATTTCCGCAATCTTCCCATAGACGCCCGGTTCGGAGTTATGATGGTTTTGATGTACGGGTGGCATGAGGGGAAAGCGTCCCCGGTTGCGGGGACGAATGAGGATGACTACGCGTTTGCCACCCAGACGATTATCTGGGAATACCAGCAGCAATTAAGAACAAGTCCTGCCGATTTACACGACGCAAACGGGATCGAGGCGGATACCTACCGGTGTTCGCTGACCGGGCGGCCGGCCGAGCAGTGTTACGACTGGATTTTAGAGCGGATGGCCGAACACTACACGATCCCCGGCTTTGCGGCCAGGAGCGAGGCCCGGGCGGAGACGTATACGTTAAATTACGACCCGGACCGGGGCGATTACCGCTTGACCCTCATCGATGACAAGAATACCTTATCGGACCTTGTGTTTCAGGCGGAGGGGATCACGGTAAGCCGGGAGGGAAACCGGTATACGTTGGTCAGCGACCGGATGAGAATTGAGCCTGTGACGGTGACGGCGCAGAAGAAGGTCAACACGGGCTGTGAGGAGATGCTTCTCTGGGGCAGCGTTGGAAAGCAGACGATGGTGTCGGGGGCTTCGGACCCGGTGTATTGTTATCTCAAAATCGATACCGAAACCTACGGTACCGGGCGCATTCAGAAGACCTCCGAAGACGGCGCGGTATCCGGGATCCGGTTTCACATCTCCGGAAACGGCGTGGACGAGACGGTCACGACCGGGGAGGACGGCACGGCGGAGCTTTCTTTGATGCCGGGCGTTTACACGGTCACGGAGTTAAGCGCTCCTTATTATGAACCGCAGAGCGTCCAGAGGGTGACGATTGTCAGCGGCCATACTTCCACCGTCGTCTTTGACAACGTGTTTAAGCGCGGCAGTCTGGAGGTGATCAAGACCTCCGAGGACCGTTTGAACGAGGGCGTGAAGTTCCATCTGTACGGCACCTCACTCAGCGGCCGGCCCGTGGACGAATACGCCGTGACCGACGCGGCCGGCGTAGCGAGGTTTGAGGAAGTTTTAATCAGCGGTAGCACCCCCTATATCCTGGAAGAGGTGGAAACGGCTGAACGCTACGTCATACCGGAGGCCCAGACCGCGCCGATTGAGTGGGAAACGGTTACGAAGCGCAGCTTTTCCAACGTTTTAAAGAAATTCCGGGTCAAGGTGACCAAATCCGATGAAGAAACCGGCATGGCTCAGGGGGACGCTTCCCTTTCCGGCGCGGTCTACGGGCTTTACAAGGACGGGCAGCTTATCGACACCTACACGACCGATGAGGCGGGGCAGTTTACGACGAAGGAGTATTGGTGCGGGGATGACTGGACGATCCGGGAGATCCGCCCGTCCGAAGGGTATCTCCTGGACCCGACTGAATACCCGGTGGGGGCGGAGTCTAAGCGGTACGCGGTGGAACGAAACCACCTGGCGTTGGATGTGAAGGAAAGTGCGATCCGGGGAAATATCGCCCTCATCAAGCACACGGATACCGGGGAGACGCAGATCGAAACGCCCGAAACAGGGGCCGTGTTTGAAGTCTACTTAAAAGCTGCCGGCAGCTACGAGGCGGCGGAGGAGACGGAGCGGGACCTCTTAACCTGCGATGAAAACGGATTTGCCCGGACCAAGGACCTGCCCTATGGTCTCTACACCGTGAAGCAGACCTTTGGATGGGAGGGGCGGGAGCTCATGAAGCCCTTTGACGTGAACATTCGGGAGGCAGGGAAAACGTACCGGTATCTGATCAACAACGCCTGCTTTGAGAGTTATATCAAGGTTGTAAAAACGGATGCGGAGACCGGGAAGGTCATTCCCTTAGCGGGCGCGGGCTTTCAGATTTACGATCCGGAAGGAAACCCTGTCACGATGGTCTTTCCCTACCCGGAAGTGACGGAAATCGATACCTTTTACACGGCACAGGACGGAACCCTGATTACGCCGCAGACGCTTGCGTACGGTACGGGTTATTCTCTCGTTGAGGTACAGGCTCCTTACGGCTACGTTTTAAACTCCGAGCCGGTCTTTTTTGATGTGGTACCGGAAAACGCCGGGGAAGAAAGCGGCGTCACGGTTATCGAGGTGGAACGTGCCAATCCGGCGCAGAAAGGGAGGATTGCCGTATCCAAGTCGGGAGAAATCTTGAAGTCGGTGGAAGAGAACGCCGGTTTTTACCGGCCGGTTTTTGAAGAAGCCGGCCTTGCGGGCGCGGTCTATGAGATTGCCGCCGCCGAGGACATCTACACCGGGGACGGGACGCTCCGGGCTGGCAAAGGGGAGGTTGTGGATACCGTTACGACCGGGGAGAATGGCACGGCCGTTTCAAAAGAGTTGTATCTGGGCCGGTATGAGGTCCGGGAAACGGAGGCCCCTTTTGGGTTTGTGCGGGATCCGAGCCCTAAGACGGTGGAACTTGTGTACGCAGGGCAGGAAACCGTCGTCACAGAAACCGCCGTGGACTTTTATAACGAACGTCAGCGGGCCGCAGTCGAACTGATCAAAGAACTGGAGGTGAACGAAGCCTACAGCATCGGGGAGAACGGCGAACTCTTTGAGGTAACCTTCGGGCTGTACGCCGAAACGGAGATAACGGCCGCGGACGGGTCCGGGATCCCGGCGGACGGTCTGATTGAAATGATTTCTCTCGATGAAAACGGCAGGGGGATCGTAACAACCGACTTGCCGGTGGGGAACTATTACGTAAAGGAAATCGCCGCGAACGCCGCTTATCATTGGGATGATACGAAATATCCGGTACTTTTTACCTACGCCGGCCCGGACGCGGCGGTGGTCCATCTGGTAGCCAACGAAGGGGAGGTAATCTGTAATCCCATCCGCTACGGAAGGGTCAACGGCAGAAAAACGGATGAGGAAGGAAAGGGGCTCTCCGGCGCGACGATCGGGATCTTTCAGATGGGCACGACTGAATTTACCAGGGAAACCGCGATTGAGATAGTCGTGTCTGCGGAGGACGGCGGTTTTTCTTTTGAAGAAGTTCCTTACGGGGAATGGGTGATCCGGGAGATTGAGAGTCCGAACGGATTTATCCTTTCGAAGGAGGAGATCTCGGTGACGGTTGGGGAAGCGGGCGAGACGGTGGAGATCGAGCTGACAAACCGGCGGATCCGGGGGAATCTCAGCCTCATCAAAATTGATGAGGAGGATCCGGCCAAGAAGCTTTCCGGCGCGGTGTTTGAGGTTTATGAAGACAAAAACGGGAACGGAACGCTAGAGGAAGAGGATTCTTTGTCAGGCGAGATGAAAGAGGAGGAGAGCGGGAGCTATCGGATGGAGGGTCTTTCTTACGGGACATACCTGGTCCGGGAAAAGGAGGCCCCCGAAGGGTACTTTCTGGACGGGAACCTTTACGCGGTGTCTGTGGAGGAAGACGGAAAGACGTACCTGATAGAGAACCGGGCGGGAGCCGGTTTTGTCAACGTGCCGAAGAAAGGGGATTTGAAGATCACGAAGACGTCGTCCGATTACCAGGTGGAAGGGTTTTCCTTCCGGGTGACGGGGCCGGACGGATACGACGAGGTTTTTCAGACCGACCGCAACGGTGAGATCTTCCTGGAAGGCCTGCGGATCGGGGACTATAGCGTATCGGAGGTTTCGGATTCGAGATCGGCCGCCTATCTTTTGCCTGCCGATAAAACCGTGATCATATCAACCGGGATGACGGCGGCCGTTTCTTTCCACAACGAGCGGAGGATGCCGCCGGCGACCGGCGACGCTTCGGCGCCGGGTTTCTGGCTGTGTTTGGCGGGCGCCTCGACGGCCTGCGCGGTCTTTGGGGGCCGGCGGTTTTTGAGAAAAAAGAATTCATAAAAGGAGTCGGAGGAGGGCGGTCGGAAAACGCTGCCCTCTTTCAAGGAGAAAAAATGAGTGAGAACGAAGGAAGTACCCGTTACTGCCAGGGATACGAGATTATCAAGAGCGGCCGGGCGGGGGAGCGGGAGGTTGTGACCTTGTATAACCCGAAGGCGCCGGATTCTTATGTGTGCTGGTATGGAAGGAGAGGGGGTTTTACTGGGGTTACTATGGAAACTCTTACGAAACGGTCCGGAAGAAGTGGGAGGAGCGGTATCAGGCCCTGCTATCGGACGTCCGCGGCCGGCAAGAGAGAAGGCAGAGGAGAGAACGGGGACGATAGGAGGGGAAAGCTTATGGTGGATCCGAAGGCTGTGAAGCTGTTAAACAAGATGGAGGAAGCGGGGTTTTTCGGGGAAACGGACCTTGCCGTCATGACAATGGACGACATTCTTTCGCTGCCCGGCGTTACGGTGGCGGAGATCGGGCGGATTAACCGCTTGCAAAAGAGCATCCAGGCCGGCTGGGTGCTTTCGTTTCTGCGGGGAGAGGAAGAAGTGTAACGTCAAATCGGCTGTTGTAAGTTTTACGGTTGAATTTTACAGCAGATCGGTTATACTAAAGACAGAGGAGGTGTGCGGATATGCCGAATATAAAACCGGTTTCTGATCTGCGTAATTACAGTGAAGTCTTGCATGATGTGGCGGTGGGTGAGCCGGTTTTTCTGACGAAGAACGGGCGGGGACGGTATGTCATTTTAGATATACAGGATTATGAGAAAACGCAGGCAATGCTCCGGCTGATGAATGAACTTGCAAAAGGAAAAAAATCCGGGGAGGAGAAAGGCTGGCTGACTCTGGAGGCTGTGGAGGAGAACCTTGGGCTTTTCTGTGAATAATCTGTATCTGTTTGAAGAGGCGCAAAAAGACTTAGCCGAGATCAAAATTTATATCACAGAAGAAGAGGAGAACCAGAGGGCAGTTCTTGATGTGATAAGTAAGATTACAAAGAAAATCCGGATATTAAAAAAATATGCTTATGCCGGAACCAAGTTATCTGAGGATCCTGTTTGGGTACAGATCGGCAGAAAACGACGAAACTCTTATGTGATATTCTTATCCTGTTTTTCATCCAATATTTCCAAGACACTGGGAATCTGGAAGGGATCCTGAAAGTAAACGAAAAACGCTTCCGGGAAGTGGAGCGCAGGGCGGCGGCTATGCGGCGGAAACCGTAAAGGAGTAGCTGGGAATCGAAATCTAGCCGGAAATAAGGCTTAAGAAAAGTCCCTTATCTATTTGTGTGTTGTTGATTGAAAAAGTGAATGATCCGCAAATTTACTGTATAAAACACAATTTGAGAGGAGGACGTGCCATGGACTGGTGGATATGCTTTTTCATATTGCCATTCTGCATTGTGATGTATCTTCTATATATCAAAGGATTTGCGGTATCCAAAAGCATACAGGCAATTTTGTGTGTATTTCGACCAGGGAAAGATGCATACAGGGCAGCACTGGATTCTTGTACTGGTAGAGAAAATATATCATATGGAAAAATTTTCTGGCGTTGATATGAGTATGTACAATTTTTGAATAAAGGGCAGCACAAGGTTAATAAGGGATTAAGAAAAATGCTTGTAGAAATACAGGCATTTTTTGTGCGCAAAAATGTTTTTAAAAACCGCAAGGAAAAGAGGATCCGACCGGGTTTTCCGGCAGAGGGTCCGTAAAAGGAAGGAGGGGGCAGAACATGGCAGCCGGGTATCGGCAGATCACCGAATGGTATGACCGGGCCTGTAAGGAGGTAATAAAAAGCCCCGGGGCCTGGATGGCGTTTCTTACGGCGGCCGGCCAAAACTACCGGTGCCGCTTTGACGAACAGCTCTTAATCTATGCCCAGCGGCCCGACGCGACCGCCGTCGCCACGATCGACATGTGGAACCGGCACTTTCACCGCTGGGTGAAGAAAGGAAGCAAGGGGATCGCGGTGTGGGACCCGAAGGGAGAGAAAAAGGGTCTGAAGTATTACTTTGACGTGTCGGACACTCATGAGGGGCGCTATGGGAGCCGGCCCATGTTCTTCTGGCGGATGGAAGAGCGGTATGAGCCGGCGGTCAAAGAAAGGCTCGGAAAGCAGTCGGGAGGAAGCGGGGAGGCGGATCTGGCCTCGCTTCTGTTTGAGACGGCGGCCCGGCGAACGGAAGTGTACCTGCCGGCGTATACCGAACAGCTAGAGTCCTGCCTGGCAGGGAGTATGCTTGCGGGTCTGGAGAAAACGGACCGGGAGATCCGGTATCAGGTCTTCGTTGCCCACAGCACGGCCTTTCTGCTCATGCGCCGGTGCGGGCAGGATACCGGCCGGTTTTTCGGCCCGGAGGATTTCATGGATCTCGTCTGTTTTGATACGCCGCAGACGCTTACCGCGGCCGGGACGATTATCAGCGATCTGTCGGGAAGTGTGTTAAGGGAAATCGGCCGGACGATCCGGGAGGTGCAGCAGGAGGAGGAAAGAAGAAAACGTACCTTTGCACCGTCATTTCCTGTGCGTTATGATAAGAAGGAAGAAAAAACGGAAGGGAGAGAAGAAGATGGAAGTGATCACTTACACAGAGAAGGACGGTTACCTCATCCCCGACCTGACAGCGCCGGCCGGGAGCGAAGTTCCATTGGGGCGATATGCCAGGATGCACCGGGATTATCTGGAAAAGGAGAAGCGGGTGATTTACGCGAACCTGTTGATCATGGGGCGGTTGAACGAATACCTCCACGGGGTGGAGGAAGCGGCGCTTTCTCGGCTGGAGCAGATTACGGAACGTCTCGCGAAGGAGCAGGGGATCACGGAAGAGAGGAAGGAGAAAGCGCCGATACGGTGGGTACAGGCGATGAACGCGGTCCGGGCCCAGGCGGAGGAAGTGATTTTGGAAGAATTGATTTACCACTGACACGGAAGGAAGCGGAAGCCAGGGACGAAACATCCTCGGCTTCTTCTCTTTCCCAAGAAGATATTGATGCGGTCCTCACTAAAGGCAGCGGCGTAGGGGACGGCAAGTACCGGATCTATCGCCAGTTCGGGAAACAGGAAGACAGCAGGAGTAATCTTGTTTTTCTGAAAAAAGAGTACGGGATCGGAGGAAGCAGCCATAGATACCCGGATGGGGAAAGCGGTTGCGCCTGGCATGACGGAAAGGGGATCGCGATCGCAAAGAAAGGTTCTTACACGGCTCCAGACTTACGTCTTTCCTGGGCGTCGGTGGAAAAACGCCTGCGGGAGCTGATAAAGGATAACCGCTATCTCAACGCCGAAGAAGAAGAGGGCTACGCCAATTTTCTGGAAGGCATTTCTGCTCCTCCGTATGAAATCGACGCCTGGAGGAAAAGGGTAAGGCGGCGTCTGATAGAGGCTAACCGTGACGTATCCCCGGCCGACAAGCGGGATACACTCGCTTTGCGCCTCTCCGACTTTATCCGTGACTTGGACGGTTATGAAAAAGCCCTGCTTGAAACCGTGGGTCGTACCGACTTTGCCGATATGACAGCAAAACAGATGGAGCAGGCGGTTTCGGATCCTGCCGCCGTGCAGCAGCTCATGGAATTTCTTGTCTTGGTGCAGGGGAAGAGCACGGATACTTTCAGCCGCAGCCATGCGTGGCGTTTTTCCCAAGAACTGAATGGGCGGTTCCCTTCCCGTTATCGGTATCAGGAAGGGGATGTGGTGGATATCGAGGGGGAGCGGTATGAGATTTCCGCTTGTAACAGGGACCGGGTATCTTTGCGGAATGCCACATACCCTTTGTTTGAAAAGGAACTGAACCGGGATGATCTGGAAGAAAAGCTTCAGGAAAATCCCGCGAATGATCATCTGAAAATCCTCATCACTGAGAAGCCGGAAACCAACGAGAAACCGGAAGCAGAAGCGCCTGCCGAAGGAAAGCCCGACCGTTTGACATTCTTTGTTACCTTCTCCGAGCATCCCGTCTTTTATGACCGGCAGTTAAACGATCGCTTTACCAAGCTGAGCTTTGCGCTGGGAAACCAGCTGTTCGGCGTCCTGGATGAAAAGCAGCACCGGGAAAGGCTGGAACCGAACAAGAAAGTGGGATGGTATAAAAAGACTTACTTTTCCATCGAAGCACGGATCGACAACCGGGATTTTTATTACGAGGGACGTTTTGACATCGGAGACGGCGAGGGGGATTTGATAGCCCACATCCGGAACCATTACGCGTATTACCTGGCTCCCGACTGCCCTTTTATTCCGGAGTGGAAACGACAGGGGGAGGAGTTTTACCGGGAGCAGATGGAAAGTTTCCGTTTTGGACGGGATGTATTCCTTCCTTTTCTGAAGAAGCATACCGAGCTGACATACCAAGATGAGGAACTTCTGGCCGAAATCCTGGCGACCGAAGGCGACTGGAATCGGAAAGCAGGGAAGTCGGTACAGTTCGAAGAAACCGGGTCCGTCGGGAAAAGCCCTACGATTGCTGATGTGGAAACGACTGTGGCAGAAGAAGACTGGCCGGGCGAGCCGATTACCGAAATCGTGGCCGAATACCCCGCGGAGCCAAACGGGCTTCCTTATGACATCGTTGTGGGGAAAATACGCTTTGAGGAGCCGGAGCCGACAAAAAAGTCTCCCGTAAAGGAGCTTTCGGTCCCGGCCGTAAACCGTCACAACTACCACATCCCGGACGATGCCTCCGACGCCGATGCGGGACGGGCGGCCGTGGGCTTTTCGCCCAAAGGAAAGTTTCAGGATAACCTGGCGGCGATCCGTCTTTTACACAAACTGGAGAGGGAAGGTCGTCTTGCCACACCGAAGGAGCAGGAAATTTTGGCCGGGTATGTCGGCTGGGGCGGGTTGTCCCAGGCATTCGACGGAAGGAACGTGGCATGGGCGAAGGAGTATCAGGAACTGAAATCCGTTCTCTCCGATGAGGAATACCGCGCGGCGATGGAATCCACCCTGACGGCGTTTTATACCCCGCCTGTGGTAATCCGGGCGATGTATCGGATCCTTGCTCGCCTGGGATTTTCAAAAGGCCGCCTGTTGGAGCCCTCCTGCGGCGTGGGGAATTTCTTCGGGCTTTTGCCTGAAAGCATGGCGGATAGTCGGCTTTACGGCGTGGAGATCGACCTGTTATCGGGCCGGATTGCCAGACAGCTCTACCAGAAGGCCGAGATCGAGATCGGGGGATTTGAGGAGACGAAGTTTTTGGATTCTTCCTTTGACGCGGCGATCGGCAACGTACCGTTTGGGGAGTTTCAGGTGGACGACAGCCGTTACAATGCTCGGAAGTTTCTAATCCACGATTATTTTTTCGCGAAAGCTTTGGATCAGGTACGCAAGGGCGGCGTGGTGATGTTTCTTACTTCCAGGGGGACGATGGATAAGGCAAGCTCGGAGGTGCGGAAGTATATTGCCCAGAGAGCCGAGCTTTTAGGCGCAATTCGTCTGCCAGACAACACCTTTCAGGCCAACGCTGGCACGGAGGTCACCAGCGACATTCTGATTTTACAGAAGCGCGACCGGGTGATTGATACGGAGCCGGACTGGATTTCTCTTGACACGAACGAGAACGGTATCACCATGAACCGCTATTTTGTCCAGCATCCGGAGATGGTGCTGGGACATATGGTAAACGAAAGCACCCGTTTTGGGAAGTTGGAACCTGCCTGTAAAGCGGATAAGGACAGACCCCTTTCGGAATTTCTTTCTAAAGCCGCAGAGCGGATAAGTGGCGAGATTCCGGCGTATGAGAATGATATCAGACCGATTCCCAAGGAAACGGAGGATGTCATCCCCGCCGATTTAAACGTGCGGAACTTCTCTTACACCCTGGTAAACGGGCGGATTTATTTCCGGGAGAATGACAGCATGACCCCGGTCTTTCTGCCCGCGGCGGCGGCCGACCGCCTGAAGGGTTTGCTGGAAATCCGGGACTGTGTCCGCTGCCTGATCAAGTATCAGACAGACGACGGCTCGGAAGAAAGAATAAGGTCTGAGCAGAAAAGTTTGAACCGTTTATACGATGCTTTTACTGAGAAGTACGGGCGCATCAACAGCCGGGGGAATTTCCAGGCTTTTGCCGCCGATGAGAGCTACTTTCTCTTGTGTTCCCTGGAGGTGCTGGACGACGAGGGCTGTTTCAAACGCAAGGCGGATATGTTTACGAAGCGGACGATCAAGCCTCACCGTGAAATTACGTCCGTGGAGACTGCAAGCGAAGCCCTGGCACTCTCTATCGGGGAGAAAGCCCGGATTGACCTTGTCTATATGGAAAAACTCACAGGCAAAATACAGGAAGAAATCGTTACGGATCTGCGGGGTGTGATCTTTCGTGTGCCGAATGCGGAGCCGGTCCGGTATGTTACCGCGGACGAATACCTCTCCGGCAACGTGCGGGAAAAATTGAAAGCTGCGGAGACGGCGGCCGAGCGGGAGACGGAGTTTTCCGTCAATGTGGAAGCTTTAAGGCAGGTCATCCCGAAGGACCTCTCCGCTGCGGAAATCGCCGTTCGTTTAGGTACGACCTGGATTCCGGAGTCCGATATCCAGCAGTTTGTGATGGAGCTTTTAACGCCGTCAAGCCATGCCGCGGGGCGTATCCGGGTGCGTTATACCCCTTACAACGGCGAGTGGTTTATCGAGAACAAGACGTCCGATTTTGGAAATGTCAAGGCGGACAATACCTACGGCACGAAACGGGCGAGCGCTTACCGCATCATTGAGGACACCCTAAACTTAAGGGATACCCGTATTTTCGATTATGTTCCCGATGAACACGGCAATAAAAAGGCGGTATTTAACGCGAAGGAAACCACGGCGGCACAGGCGAAGCAGGAAACGATTAAGCAGGCGTTCCGGGATTGGATCTGGAAAGACCCAAAGCGTCGAAACCGCCTGGTCCGCTATTACAACGACACATTTAACTCTGTGCGTCCTCGGGAGTATGACGGGCGGCACATCACCTTTGGAGGCATCAATCCGGAAATCCGTTTAAGGCCCCATCAGGTCAATGCGATCGCCCATATTCTCTACGGCGGCAATACGCTCCTGGCTCACAAGGTGGGGGCGGGGAAAACTTTCGAGATGGTAGCCGCCGCACAGGAAAGCAAGCGGTTAGGTTTATGCCAAAAATCCATGTTTGTCGTGCCGAATCATCTGGTCGGTCAGTGGGCGTCCGAGTATCTGCGGCTTTATCCGAGCGCTAACCTCCTTGTCGCCGGGAAACGGGACTTTGAAACCGCTAATCGCAAGAAGTTCTGCGCCCGGATTGCTACAGGGGACTACGACGCCGTAATCATCGGGCATTCGCAGTTTGAAAAAATCCAGGTGAGCGAGGAACGGCAGAGGGAGGGGCTTTTGCGGCAGTTAGACGATATCGAACGGGGGATCGACGAAATACAAAAAGCCCGCGGCGAGTCGTTTACGGTCAAGCAGCTCATGAAGACAAGAAAAGCGGTCGAAGCCAAGCTGAAGAAGTTAAATGACACCAAAAGAAAAGATACGGTGATCGATTTTGAGCAGTTGGGCGTAGATCGGCTCTTTATCGACGAGAGTCATTTTTACAAGAACCTTTACCTTTACACCAAGATGCGGAATGTGGGAGGCATCGCCCAGACCGAAGCCCAGAAGTCCAGCGATCTTTTTATGAAGTGCCGCTACCTAGATGAGATTACCGGAGGCCGCGGCGTGATTTTTGCCACGGGAACGCCCGTGAGCAATTCGATGGTAGAGCTGTACTCCGTCCAGAGGTATCTGCAGTATGATACGCTGGCACGGAATGGTTTGCAGCATTTTGACGCTTGGGCTTCCACCTTTGGTGAAACGGTCGCGGCCTTAGAACTTGCCCCGGAAGGTACGAATTATCGGGCCAAGACGAGGTTTGCGAAGTTCTATAACCTGCCGGAACTGATGCAGATGTTCCGGGAGGCGGCGGATATTCAGACCGCCGACATGTTGCAACTTCCTGTGCCGAAAGTAAATTACCGCAACATCAAAACGAAGCCCAGCGAGATTCAGATGGAACTGGTGGCTTCTCTTGCCAAACGGGCCGAGCAGGTACGGGCCAGGCTTGTTGAGCCGAACATCGACAACATGCTTAAGATTACCAACGACGGACGGAAACTGGCCCTTGACCAGCGGATGATTGATTCGGGGCTGCCCGACGATCCAAACAGCAAAGTGAACGCCTGTGTCGATCAAGTGTATCGCATTTGGGAGGAATACACCGACACCAAAGCCACACAGCTTGTTTTTTGTGATCTTAGCACACCGAAAAAGGATGGCGCCTTCAATGTGTATGATGACATTCGCGAAAAGCTCATTGTCCGCGGCGTCCCCGCCGAACAGGTGCGTTTTATCCATGAGGCGGTCACGGATGTTCAGAAAAAGGAGCTGTTTGCGAAGGTGCGAAGCGGCGAGGTGCGGGTTCTCCTAGGCTCTACCGCAAAAATGGGTGCGGGAACAAATGTCCAGGACCGACTGATCGCTATTCACAATCTCGACTGCCCGTGGCGGCCGAGCGATCTGGAACAGCGGCAGGGAAGGATTGAAAGGCAGGGAAATCGGTTTTCGGAGGTGGAGGTTTACCGCTATGTCACCGAGCAGACCTTTGACGCTTACCTCTATCAGTTGGTGGAGAGCAAGCAGAAATTCATCTCCCAGATCATGACGAGCAAAAGCCCCGTGCGTTCCGCCGAGGATGTGGACGAGGTGGCTCTTTCCTTCGCGGAGGTAAAAATGCTTGCCACGGGTGATGAGCGTTTCAGAGAAAAAATGGACCTGGATATGCAGGTGGCGAAGCTGAAAGTCTTAAAGCAGAGCTACCTTTCCGAGCATTACGACCTGGAAGACCGGATACTGAAATACTATCCGAGGGAGCAAAAGGAGCTTGAGGAGCGCATGGGGGCTTATGAAAGCGACGCCGCCCTTGCCGAGCGGCACAAGCCGCAGGGAGAGAAAACGTTCTGCCCCATGACCTTAAAGGGCGTGACCTATACGGAGAAAGCGGACGCGGGCGAGAGACTTCTTGCCGTATGTAAAGAGAATCCTTCTTTGCAGCCCGTGCTAATCGGCAGCTACCGGGGCTTTCAGATGGAGGTTTCTTACGACTCTTTTAACACTCACTATTGCCTGAATCTCTGCGGAAAGGCAAAGCATAAGGTGGAGCTGGGCCCGGACGCTTGTGGGAATCTGGCCCGGATCGAGAATGAACTGGCCCGGATCCCGGCAAAGTGTGAAACGGTCCGAACCCGAAAGGCGGAAATGATCGAGCAGTTGGCCAATGCGAAGGAAGAGTTAAAAAAGCCGTTTGCTTACGAAAAAGAACTGAAAGAAAAGACCGAGCGGCTCAACCTCCTTAACATCGAGCTGAATTTAGACGAGAAGGACGCTTCAGCCGCGGCGGCGGATACGGAGCCGGAGGAGGTGGGTACGGAAAAGAAACGGGCGGACCGGGAGCGGTGATACCGGTCCGCCGATTGGCAGTTGCATGGGAAAGAAGGAGACGGGGAGTGAGAGAAAGCGAGATAAAAATTTAATTGCTGTAAATTTCTGTGTTAATTTTGTTGCAAAGGGGGGAGCATTCTTGGTATAGTGAGAAAAAGGAGGATGCAAAATGCCAAATATAAAACCGATTTCAGAGTTGAGAAATTATACCGCTGTGGTAAATAAAGTGTCTTATGGGAACCGGGTTTATCTCACCCGCAACGGGCATGGCTCTTGTGCCATTATTGATATGAAAGAACTGGATGAATCAGATAAGCAGAAAGCGCTCAATCAGTTATTATTGAGATTGCAGGAAGCGGAAAAATCCGTGATGACCGAAGGAACCTTATCGGCCGACGAGTTGGAAGAAGAACTGGGGGTACTGTAACTTGGCCAGGTTGGAATATTCCCAGATTGTGAGAAGAAAGCTGAAATAATTGGAAACAGAATTCGCACAAACGTATGGAGAACCAAAAGCGAAAGAGATCCTCGGCAGAATGGTCAGGAGCCTACGGAAACTTGAAATATTTCCACAAGCCGGGGCGATGGTCTCGTTGCGATATGGTATTGCGTGCGATTATCGATATTTTTTCACAGAGCATTATTACTTTTTCTGTCGCGTAAAAGAAGAGGATACCGTACTTGTTTTGGAGATGCTTCATGAAAGGGAAGATTTTATGAGGAAGTTATTTGGAATTGTAACGACTTCTCAGGAAACGATAGATTACTGGGGGGAATCGTAGATTCTTTGAAAGTAGCATACGGAGATGGTAATGGTTTCAATGGCAAGAACGTCAAATGTTTTTGCACGCATAGAGCCTGAAATCAAAGAACAGGCGGAGCAGGTGCTTGACGATCCGGGGATTTCCATGTCAAATGCGGTGGGGATGTTCTTAAGGCAGGTCGTGTTACGGCGAGGGATCCCCTTTGAGATGAAACGGGAACGGAATAAGGAGGTCGGATATGCCGGAGATCGAACGACTGGCTAAGAAAAAGGATGCGGATTTCGCATTCGAACATCGAGAGGGATTTGAGAATCCGATTTCCGTTTCTGCAGCTCCGTCTCAGGTTCCTTATTTCGCGGAGCGAGGGTATCGTGCCATGAGGGAGATCGGAGAAATGGCAAAGAAAAACGGCGTATCGGAAATGTCGTTGGATGAGATTAATGCCGAGATCGAAGCGTCCAGACGGGAGTGAAGCGGGGCGGCCCGAGGAAGGATCGGGTGATTTTTATAAGAAACAGAGTGGAACTGGAATACGAAACTTACATGAGCCGGGAGCTTTCCCTTACAGGAATCTTCCCGGTTCTTTTTGTCTTAAGGAGGTGATGGGATGGAATGAGAAAGAACTGCTACGTGTCGCTTGACCCCGCAGTGATCGAGCAGGCCCGGCAGATCGATCTGCTCTCCTACCTGCAGCGGTATGAACCGGACAACCTGGTGCGTGTGACGGGCCGGGTTTTTAGCACCAAAGAACACGACAGCTTAAAGATTTCCAACGGCAAATGGTACTGGTGGTCGAGGGGCTTCGGCGGGGTTTCCGCGCTGGACTATCTCATAAAGGTCAAGGAACACGGGTTTGTGGAAGCGGTCGAAATTCTCGCCGGCGCGGGGAGGGACGGGAAGGGATCTTCTGCCGTAAGACAGGACGAGCCGAAAGCACTGCTTTTACCGCCGAAGAGTCCAGACGCGAGGCAGGTGATCCGTTATCTTTCCGTTCGCGGGATTGACGAGACTCTGATCCGGGAGGAGATTGCGGCCGGCACGATCTATGAAAGCGCCGGCTACCACAACGCGGTTTTTGTCGGCAAAGATGAGAACGGTACGCCGAGGTACGCGGCCTTACGAAGCACGTCCGGCTACCCGTTTAAGGCGGACGCGTCCGGGAGCGACAAGCGGTATTCCTTCCGGCTTTCGGCCAAAAAGCCGTCGAAGCGGGTGCACGTATTTGAAGCCGCCATCGATTTGTTGTCTTATGCCACTTATCTCAAACGGGAGGGGAGGGACGATAAATCAGAAAATCTGCTTTCTCTGTCGGGCGTATACCAGCCCAAGAAGAAGCTTTCGGAAAGCAAAATCCCCGTCGCCTTGTCCGTTTACCTGCAAAAGAATCCCCAGATTCGGACCGTCTGTCTGCACCTGGACAACGACCGGGCGGGCCGACTTTGTACCGCCGCTTTACGGGAATTATTACAGAAAGACTATGAAATCGTTGACGCACCGCCGCCTACCGGCAAGGACGTCAACGATTTTTTGTTGTCTTACCTGAGTGAAAAGGGCGGGAAATGGCGTTCGGAAAGGAGGGAGGAGCGTTGAAAAAGAAAGAGGAGCGGCAGAGAGGGACCCGAAAAGGGGCCGGATGAGGGCCGGCGTCGCCGGAGAGACGGAGAGGAGAACGGGAAAGGGGAAAGAAAAGGAGGAAAAGGAAGGGGCGGGTAGGAAGAGGAAAAAAGAAGGGAGGTGGAGGAGACAGGTGTTAGCAAGCAACGCCTTTGGATTGCCATTTTGTTGAAATGACAATCCGCCGGCCGCTCATCAGGGAATTTCCCTGAAACCCTTTTTAAAGGGCAGACGGCTTAAGGCAGAGGACGTGTTCGAGGGGACTTTTGTTTTAAGAAAGACCAACTATTAAAAGTCAAGTAGATAAATGAAAAAATCAAAAGAAAATTTAATAGAAAAAAGAGTACGACAACAAGACCTGCTGTCAGGCAGGCTGGAAAGGGAAAAGGAACTAAGCCTTTGGAACATAAGGCTGATTATTCTTCACAACAGCATAAATAATGTTGCACATTTTTCTTGCCACAGCACCGATGCAGGTTAAATGATGCTTGCCTTCCGCCCTCTTCTTCTG
>JAAWBX010000037.1 GCA_022792885.1 Lachnospiraceae bacterium | reverse complement strand
GTTTATCGGCGGGCTGCAAAAGCTGGACGGCTTCTGCGGAAAGTATGATGAGGAACTTTGGACGGCGCTCCTTGACTACGCCACGGTTTATGCCAGAGACGACATCCGATTCACTTTCAAGGCGGGGAACGAATTGAAAGTTGATGGATAGGTAAAAATGTGTAAATTTCGCTATTTAATATAGAAAGAAAATTTTTTCCCTGGGCCGGAATAATCAGTTTCCGGCCCGCATTTTTTAGGTTTAGGGGGGTGCATTTAGGGGGTGCATCGTTGAATTGTATCAATTTCGTTGTACCGATGAACGCTTGTCCGTGCGGGTATTTCCCGGATCGGGAAAGGTGTCGCTGTACGGAGGCGGAGGTTCATCGTTACCAGAGCCGGGTCAGCCGTCCGCTATTGGAGCGGATCGATATTTGTACGGAGGTGAAGAAATTGTCCTATGAGGATTTGCACGGGATGCAAAAGAGCGAATGTTCTTTCGACATCCGCGGGCGGGTGGAGCGCGCCGGGCGGATTCAGAGCCGTCGTTATCAAAAAGAACCATTTCGCTTTAATTCTGCGATTCCGCCCGGCCGGATAGAGGAATTTTGTCGGATGGACGGGGAGGCGCGCAGGCGGATCCGGGACGTATACGAGGCAAAAAAACTCGGAGCCCGTACCTACCATAAGATTTTAAAAGTTGCGAGGACGATTGCGGACCTGGACGGAGCGGAGGTGATCGGGAAACGCCATGTCAGCGAGGCGGTTTCTTATCGCGATCGGACATGGGAATGCGAAGGATGAGCGATGTTTGTCTGGCAGGAGGGGATGCGTTGAAAGAGAAGGCATATTGGTACTGGTTGTGCCATATCAAGATATTAGGAGCAGCCCGCATAAGGCGTCTGCTGACCGTTTTTGGAACGCCGGAGGCGGTTTTTCGGGCGAGACTTCCGGAACTTTTGGCGAGAAGCGGTTTATCGGAAGCCGAAGCAAGGGCGATCGAGAAAGCAAAAGAAGAATGGGGGCGATGCGAGCAGGAATGGGCGGGGCTGGCGGAAAAGGGGATTCATATGATAACCTGTCAGGACAGCGATTTTTTGGAGCGGTTGGAGGTGATTCCGAATCCTCCGGCGTGTCTGTTTGTGAAAGGGGAGATTCCGCAGGATTCCGTGCCCTCGGTTGCCATTGTGGGCGCCAGAGCCGCCACCGG
The DNA here is from genome assembly GCA_022792885.1 of Lachnospiraceae bacterium. Classification (GTDB taxonomy): domain Bacteria; phylum Bacillota; class Clostridia; order Lachnospirales; family Lachnospiraceae; genus JAAWBX01. The sequence continues at coordinate 76,491 of JAAWBX010000037.1, read as the reverse complement.
TTATGGCGTCGGTATGGCGGAAGAACTGGCGGGGGAACTGAGCCGGGCCGGATGTTGGATTATCAGCGGATTGGCTCACGGAATCGATCGGTACGCGCATAAAGGCGCGGTGGGGGCCGGAGGTAGGACCTGCGGAGTGTTGGGATGCGGCGTCGATATCTGCTATCCGAAGGAAAACTACTTGTTATACGAAGAAATCCTGGCAAAAAGCGGATCGGTTTTGTCGGAATTTTTGCCCGGGACGCCGCCGTTACCGATGCATTTTCCGATACGGAACCGGCTGATCAGCGGATTGGCCGATGTGGTTTTGGTGGTGGAAGCGAGAAAGCGGAGCGGTTCGCTGATTACGGCGGCGATTGCGCTGGAGCAGGGAAAAGATGTTTTTGCGCTTCCCGGCCGCATAAGCGATCCTCTGAGCCGGGGCTGCCTGGAACTGATTCGGGACGGCGCGCAGGTTCTGATGGACGTTCAGGACATCTTTGAAATTTTATCTTTGCCGTTTAAGCAATCCTTAAATAAATCTGAAAATATGAAATTACCACTTGCGGAAGAAGAAAAACTGGTGTATAGTGCAATCGCGCGGCTTCCCAAACATCTGGATGAGATTTTAAGGGAAGTGGAATTGCCGGGAGCGAAGATTTTTGACATTCTTTTATCATTGGAATTGGATGGATGGATCCGGCAGACAGAAAAAAACTATTATACAAGGGCCCGATAATCGTGTCTGATCCGGTTTTATGGGGCGAGACGGCCGGATGCCGTTCCTTGGCGGAAATAAGGAGACACCCATGGTAAAACATTTGGTTATTGTAGAATCCCCTGCGAAGGTGAAAACGATAAAAAAATTTTTGGGGGCGAATTATGATGTGGCGGCGTCGGGCGGGCACGTGCGGGATCTGCCGAAAAGTTCGCTCGGAATCGACGTGGAACATGACTATGAACCGAAGTATATCACGATCCGCGGGAAAGGGGAGGTCCTCGCAGATTTGAGGAAACGCGTGAAAAAGGCCGATAAGATTTATCTGGCAACCGACCCGGACCGCGAGGGGGAAGCCATTGCCTGGCATTTGTATTTTGCTTTGAAGCTGCAGGATAAAAAGGTATATCGAATCAGTTTTAATGAGATCACGAAAAATGCGGTTAAGGAGGCGCTGAAAAGTCCGAGGGAGATCGATATGGATCTGGTAGATTCCCAGCAGGTCCGCCGGGTTTTGGATCGCCTGGTGGGCTATACGATCAGCCCTCTTTTGTGGGCGAAGGTAAAAAGAGGCTTAAGTGCGGGACGGGTTCAATCCGTGGCGCTGCGATTGCTCTGCGACAGGGAGGAAGCGATTCATGCGTTTGTGGCGGAAGAATACTGGTCTTTGGAAGCGGACTTGAAATGCGAAGGGGAACGAAAAGCAATTCCTTTTAAATATTATGGGGAAGAGGGGAAGAAGGCAGAGATTCATAATCGGGAAGAGATGGAAAGAATTTTGACCGATCTGGAAGGGAAAAGTTTCCGGGTTGCCGAGATTCGAAAGGGAGAGCGCTCCCGGAAAGCGCCGCTTCCGTTTACCACCAGTACGTTGCAGCAGGAAGCCTCGAAAGTGCTGAATTTTTCAACGGGCAAGACCATGCGGATCGCTCAGCAACTGTATGAAGGGGTCGAGGTGAAAGAGAATGGGACCGTCGGTATCATTACCTATCTGCGTACCGATTCTACCAGGGTGTCCGAGTATGCGGCGCAGATGGTGAAGGATTATATTATTGAGAAGCATGGGGAGGTTTATGTCGGTAACATTTCTTCCGGTGATAAAAACAAGAAAAATGTACAGGATGCTCATGAGGCGATTCGGCCGACTCATGTAGCCTGGACACCGGCCTTTTTGAAGGATTCTCTGAGCCGGGATCAGTTCCGCCTGTATCAGTTGATTTGGAAGCGTTTCGTGGCATCCGCGATGAAAAACGCCAGGTTTGATACGTTGTCCGTCAAAGCGGACGCGGGGAAGCATCGTTTTACGGCGGCGGCTTCCGTGATGAGTTTCGACGGTTTTTTGACGGTTTACGACGACGGCGAGGAGGAAAAAACAAAAGTTCGGCTGGATAAGATAACGGAAAACAGTCTTCTTATCTGGGAAGCTTATCGGCCGGAACAACATTTTACTCAGCCGGAGCCTCATTTTACGGAAGCTTCGCTGGTGCGTATGCTGGAGGAGAGGGGAATTGGCCGGCCCAGCACCTATGCTCCGACGATTATGACGCTTCTGGCGCGTCGCTATGTGGTGAAGGAGGAGAAGAATCTGTATGTGACGGAATTGGGGGAAGTGGTGAACCAGATGATGAAACAGTCGTTCCCCTCCATTGTGGACGTGGATTTTACGGTAAATATGGAAACCCTTCTGGACAGTGTGGAGGAGGGGGAGATTTCCTGGAAGACGATCGTGCGCAATTTCTACCCGGATTTGGATGAGGCTGTCAGGAAAGCCGAAGAAGATCTGGCCAAAGTACAGATCGCGGATGAGCTTTCGGATGAATTTTGTGAGCACTGCGGCAGACAGATGGTGATCAAATATGGGCCGTATGGAAAGTTTCTCGCCTGTCCGGGGTTTCCGGAGTGTAAAAATACGAAGCCTTATCTGGAGAAGATCGGCATCAAGTGTCCGAAATGCGGCGGGGAGATTCTTCTGAAACGCACAAAAAAAGGGCGAAGGTATTATGGTTGTGAGCACAATCCGGAATGCGATTATATGATATGGCGAAAACCGGAAGCCGATGAAAAAGGAGTGGCAAAAGCGGCCGAAAACCTTTAAAAATTGTCGAAAAATATATACTATGAAAATATAGTGAATTTTGTGGGATTACTTGCGAATTGTCAGAAAATATGCTAACCTGTAAGAGAGGATCCATTGCACCTTTACTTGACAAGAGTACATGTGATACATGGCTTTGTCCGGCGACGGTATGGTTTTCAAGTTACGGGAGGGAAGAAATGAGCGTGCAGCTACTGGATAAGACGAGAAAGATCAATCGCCTTTTGCGGGACACGCAAACCTCAAAAGTAGTCTTTAACGATATTTGCGAGGAGATCGGTTCCGTTCTGATGTCGAATATGCTGGTGATCAGTCGAAAGGGGAAGATACTGGGGGTAGGACTTTATGCCTCAGTTCCGCCTCTGGATGAGTTTTTCAGTCATGTTGTGGGGGAGCTGTTGCTTCCCGAGATGAACGAGCGTTTTTTGAGCGTGCTTTCTACCAACGAGAATGTGAATCTGGCGGCGCTGGGGTTTCCGGAAGCGTGTGCGGGAGCTTATTATGCCATCGTGGTTCCGATTGAGATTGCCGGCGAGCGGCTGGGAACGGTATTTCTTTACAAAACGACCTGTGCTTACGGGATCGATGATATTATTATCAGTGAATATTCCACGACGGTGGTAGGACTTGAGATGATGCGCGCCATGAAAGAGGAAGATGCGGAGGAGGCCAGAAAACGTCAGTTGGCTCAGTCGGCGATCGGGACGCTTTCCGGTTCCGAGGTGGAAGCGATCCGTCATGTGTTGGCGGAACTTGGAGATCAGGAGGGGATTTTGGTAGCCAGCAAAATTGCGGATCGTTACGGAATCACTCGTTCGGTTATTGTGAATGCCATCCGTAAATTTGAAAGCGCCGGTTTGATCGAATCGCATTCTTCCGGCATGAAGGGGACTTACATTAAGATTATGAACGAGACGGTCCTGGACGAGATGGAGAAGATATCCGGCCCTTGACAAATCCGGGATTTTTTCATAAACTAAGATCGGAATATATCTATGGAGGTATGCGGTATCGCCGGAGGGCGATCAATAAGGTGACAGGCAGAGAACGGAAAGAGTACCCTGATCGGGCGTTCAGAGACGGACCGCCGCCGGCTGTAAGCGGTCTGCGAAAAGATCGGCGGGAAAGTGCGTCCGGGAGCCGGAAGCGTGAAAGGACTGGTATTTGTAGCGTTTCCCGTATTGCCCGCGTTAAGGGTTTTGAGCGAGGGAATTTTTCCTAACGAGAGTGGAACCGCGGTCTTAGCCGTCTCTTTTGACAGGAGGCGGTTTTTTATTTGCGGCGGTCGGTTGGCAAGGATGGGAATCAAGGAGGTCAAAAATGCGGATTTATAATACGCTGACGAAGCGAAAAGAAGAGTTTGTGCCGGTGGAACCGGGAAAAGTCAAGATGTATGTATGCGGTCCGACCGTGTACAATTTTATTCATATCGGGAATGCCCGGCCGATGATCGTGTTCGATACGGTGCGGCGCTATTTTGAATATAAGGGTTATGATGTGAATTACGTCTCGAATTTTACGGATGTGGATGATAAGATCATAAAAAAAGCGGTGGAGGAGGGCGTGGGGGCATCCGTCGTCAGCGAGCGTTATATTGCCGAGTGCCGAAAAGACATGGAAGGGATGCACATTAAACCGGCTACGAAGCATCCGAAGGCGACCGAAGAAATCTGCGGTATGCTGGAGATGATCGCCACGTTGATCGAGAAGGGCTATGCCTATGCGGCGTCGGACGGAACCGTGTATTTCCGGACAAGGAAGTTTAAAGAATACGGGAAGCTGTCTCACAAGAATCTGGACGATCTTCGTTCGGGTTTCCGTGAGATTAAGGTGACCGGAGCAGAGAGCAAAGAGGATGAGCTGGATTTCGTGCTCTGGAAGCCGAAGAAAGAAGGGGAACCTTACTGGGAATCTCCCTGGTGTAACGGACGCCCCGGCTGGCATATTGAATGTTCCGTGATGGCGAAACGATATCTGGGCGAGGAGATCGATATCCACGCCGGAGGCGAGGATCTGATTTTTCCTCACCATGAAAACGAGATTGCGCAGTCGGAAGCGGCCAACGAAAAGACGTTCGCCCGTTACTGGATGCATAACGCCTTTTTAAATGTAGACAACCGTAAAATGAGCAAGTCCCTGAATAATTTCTTCACCGTACGGGAGATCAGTGAGAAATACGATCTTCAGGTGCTGCGTTTCTTTATGTTGAGCGCTCATTACCGCAGTCCTTTGAACTTCAGCGAAGAATTGATGGAGGCGTCAAAGAACGCGCTGGATCGGATCCGGACGGCCGTGGGGCGTCTGGGGGAACTGGCGGAAAGCGCTTCGGACGGTGAGACGACGCAGGAGGAGAAGGAAAAACGAGACGAGATTCTTGCGTATGCGGCTAAATTTGAAGCGGCAATGGAAGACGATTTTAATACGGCGGATGCGCTGGCGGCCATTTTTGAGATGGTGAAATTTATGAATACTCGCGTGTCCGGGGAAGATACAAAGACGTTTATAACGCAGGCCAAAGAGATGATTGCGAAGCTGTGTGATGTGATGGGGCTTGTGACGGAGAAAAAAGAAGAATTACTGGATGCGGATATTGAAGCCATGATTACGAGGCGGCAGCAGGCGAGAAAAGACAGGGATTTTGCAAAAGCGGATGCGATACGGAAGGAACTGGCAGAAAAAGGGATTCTTTTGGAGGATACCCGAGAAGGTGTAAAATGGAAGAGAGCATAAGGGAAATCAATTTAAAAGAGAGAGAACAGAAGGAAAAGGCGGCGGAGAAAGAATGCCGGAAGGAAGAAGCCAGGAACTATTCTCCGCTGGTACTGGCATTTTTAGGCGATTCCGTGTATGAGCGGGAGATTCGGGAACGAATCGTGCGGGAAGGGAATGCGTCTCCGAATGAATTGAACCGTCGTTCCAGCCTTCTTGCGAAGGCATCGACTCAGGCGGCTATGGCTCAGGCGCTTCTGTCGGAATTGACGGATGAGGAAGTCGCAATTTACCGCCGGGGGCGGAACGCCAATCCCCATACGATGGCGAAAAATGCGACGGTGGCGGATTATCGCAGGGCAACCGGTTTAGAAGCTTTGATGGGGTATCTGTTTTTGTGCGGCGAGGAAGCAAGATGCCGGGAACTGATCGGACGGGGAATCGAGAAGACAAAGGATGTTCAATAAACGGGCAGAGGGAGGCGTGTCTTTGATGGAAGAGATACGGGAGGAAGAGTTTACGATAGAAGGGCGCAATTCGGTTCTGGAAGCTCTGCGGGCCGGAAAGCCGGTGGATAAGATACTTGTGCAGGAAAATTGCAAGGACGGGCCGATACAGACGATTCTGCGGGAATGCAGAAAAAGGGAAATTCCGGTAAAAATGGCGGACCGGATTCGACTCGATCAAAAATCTTCCACCGGAAAGCACCAGGGAGTCATTGCTTATATGGCGGCTTATGAATATGCGGACGTGGAGGATATGCTTTCTCTGGCGGCGACGCGGGGGGAGCCTCCGTTTTTGTTCCTTCTGGACGGGATCGAAGATCCGCATAATCTGGGCGCCATCATAAGAACCGCGAATCTGGCGGGCGCGCACGGTGTGATTATTCCGCGAAACCGGGCTGCAGGTCTGACCGCCGCGGTAGCCCGTGCCAGTGCGGGTGCTTTGAATTATACGCCTGTGGCCCGGGTAACCAATCTTTCCCGAACGATGGAAGAATTGAAAAAGCAGGGTATGTGGTTTGCCTGTGCGGATATGGCGGGCGAGATCCTGTATCGGCAGAATTTGACCGGAGCGCTGGGACTTGTGATCGGAAATGAAGGCGGGGGCGTCGGCCGCCTGGTAAAAGAAACCTGCGATTATGTGGTTTCCATTCCGATGAAAGGCGATATAGATTCGCTGAACGCGTCGGTGGCGGCCGGCGTGCTGGCCTTTGAGGTGGTGCGGCAGCGAATGGGAATGAAATAAGACGGCGGCGGCCGGGGACGATACAGAGCGTTCCCGGCCGTTTTTTTGATTTCTCGTTTGCCGGTCGGAATCATCTTATGCATTGACAATCAAACAAAAAGTCAGTATAATAAAATAAAATCCAAACAAAAAGTTTGAAAACAGAGGTGCGGAGATGAATGAACAGTTTTTAACTTCTTTTTTGGAAAATATCAGCCAGCTTCTGGGGGAGCAATGTGAGATCGTTGTGCATGATTTTTCAAAGGGGCTGGAGCATACGGTTGTAAAAATCTGGCACGGGGAGTTATCCGGACGGTCGGAGGGAGCCTGTCCAAGCAGTCTGTTTTTTGATCACTATCCGTCTTTGGACGTGATTCGGGAGGACAAGCTGAGTTATTTTAATCGGGTGAACGGGAAGATTTTTAAGTCCAGCAGCACGTTTATCCGCAACGAGGCCGGTGAGGTGACGGGGGCGGTCTGCGTGAATCTGGACGTGACGGAATCGGTCGCGCAGCAGGAGAAGCTGAGCCGTTTTCTCCAGGGGGTTTCCGGTGCATCTTCTTCGGTGGAGATTTTTCATAAAAATGTTTCCGATATGATGGAGTTTTATCTGGAACAGGTCCAGGAGAAAGCAGGGAAGCCGGTGGAGAGAATGACGAAGGCGGAGAAAAAGGAGGCGCTTGCGTTTCTCGATGCGCGCGGGATTTTGCAGATTGCGAAGTCCGGACTCAGGCTCTGCCGGTTTTTCGATATTTCCAAATACACGTTGTATGCCTGGCTGGAAGAGATCCGGGAGGCGGATAAGAAGGGAGGGTGAAATGAAAAAAGTTTTCATGGAGGAAATGTCTTGGCAGGAGATTCAAGATGCGAAGGAACAGGGAGCCGACACGGTTTTAATTTGTGCGGCTTCCCAGGAACAGCATGGCCCGCACATGGCGGAAAATACCGATTATGTGTTGGGGAGAGCCGCGTACGGGGAGGTAGCGAAGCGCCTGGGGAACGCGTTGGTCGCGCCGGTGATTCGTCCGGGGCTTTCCGGGCATCATATGGCGTTTCCCGGGAGTCTGACGCTTCGCCCGGAGATTTTCCGGGGGATCGTGGAAGATTATGTGGACGCATATGTAAAGCAGGGATTTAAAAAGATCCTCCTGGGTTCTTCACACGGGGGGAATTTCGCCATGATGGAAGAACTGGCGGGGGAATTGGATGCCCGTTATCCCGGGGCGGCGGTTTCCTGTGTAATGAGCCTCCAGGATTTTATGGATGTCTGCGAAGAAAGTGAAAGAATGTTCCGCCTGCCGGTCGGGAGCTGCGGGGGTCATGCCTGCTGCTTTGAGACGTCGATCATGCTTTATCTGGTTCCGGAGTCCGTTGACATGAACCGGGCAGTCTGCGGTTATATGGGAACCGGCCGGGAGGAAGCGGCGGAAAAGCTGCTGAAGAACGGTATGAAAGGCTTGTCGGAGAACGGGATATTGGGAGATTCGGCCTGTGCGGACGCCGATATGGGAAAAGCGTTTTTGGAATTGCTTTGCGAAAAGATTTATCATAGGATACGGGAAAAAACGATTTGAAAGGAGAAGGAAAATGAACGTAGAAGAGAACTTGAAAAAACTTGGAATCGAACTGCCGGTGGGGCCGGCTCCCATGGCGAATTATGTGAGTGTTCAGAAGGCGGGAAGCCTCTGGTTTTTCTCCGGCGCGGGGCCGTTAAAGGACGGAAAAGCCACGGTGAAGGGTCGTTTGGGTGAGAATTTGACGACGGAGGAGGGCTATCGGGCGGCCCGGGAAGCCGGAACCGTTCTTCTGGCTTCTTTGAAACGTGAGCTGGACGGTGACTGGGACCGTCTGGAGCAGATCGTAAAGGTGCAAGGGTTTGTGGCCAGCACCGACGATTATTATGAACAGCCGAAGGTTATAAACGGGGTTTCGGATTTATTCGCGGAAGTGCTGGGAGAGCGGGGGCGCCACGCGAGGACCGCGCTTGGGACGAACGTGCTTCCTTTTGAGCTGCCGCTGGAAGTGGAAATGATCGTGAAAGTAAAGGAGGAAAATTAAATGAAGACGATGGGAATTTTGGGAGGGATGGCCTGCGAATCCACCGTGACGTATTATCAGGTGATCAACGACTGTGTAAACCGCGCGCTGGGGGATCATCACAGCGCCCGCTGCATTCTTTACAGCGTGGATTTTCAGGATATTATCGAGACGCACCGGAGCGGCGACTGGGACCGGGCGGCCGAAGTTTTGAGCGGGGCGGGGCTGGCGTTAAAGAACGCCGGCGTGGATTTCCTGGTTTTGGCTACCAATACCATGCACATCGTAGCGCCTCAGATTCAGGCGGCGACCGGGCTTCCGCTTCTGCATATTGCGGATGTGACGGCGGATCGTCTTCTGGAAAACGGCGTTCATACGGTGGGGCTTTTAGGTACCAAATTCACGATGGAAAAAGATTTTTATAAGGAAATTCTGATAAAACGGGGGATTACGCCGCTGGTGCCGGAGCAGGAAGCGAGAAATGAAGTCCACCGGATCATTGACGAGGAGCTGGCGTTCGGCAATTTGAAAGAAAGCTCCCGGGCTTATTATCAGGAGGAGATCCGGAAGTTAAAAGAGCGGGGAGCGGAAGGCGTGATTTTAGGCTGTACGGAGATCGGGCTTTTGATTCAACAGGAGCACAGCGTGCTGCCGGTGTTTGACACCGCGCAGATTCATGCGGAGGAGAGTGTGAAGTACGCTTTGAAAGAGGATTAGAGGAGGTTTTCCCCATGAAACGTGTATTGGACGGACTGGAGCCTAAGGAGGTATTTTACTGGTTTGAAGAGATTTCCCGGATTCCTCACGGCAGTTTCCATGAGAAAGAGCTGAGCGATTATCTGAAGCGGTTTGCCGAGGAGCGGCGTTTTTCGGTAAAACAGGATGAGGTCTGGAATCTGGCGATTGAGATCCCCGCGTCCCCCGGCTATGAGAGCCGGCCAAAGATCATTTTGCAGGCGCATATGGACATGGTTTGTAAGAAAGACGAGGATTATGCGTTTGATTTTGAGAAGGATCCTCTTTCCCTGTATGTGGACGGGGACTGGATCCGGGCCGAGCATACGACGCTGGGCGCCGACAACGGTACCGGGGTGGCCATGATCATGGCGGTTATGGATTCGAAGACGGTCAAACATCCCCCTTTGCAGGTGCTTTTTACGACTTCGGAGGAGGTCGCCTGTACAGGCGCCGGCAAGATGGACGATTCCTGGCCGGACGGCGAGCGGATTATCAATCTGGACGTGTTTCGGGACGACGCCCTCATGGTGTCCTGTGCCGGTATCAGTATCAATGAGATCGGCTGGCCGGCGGAGCGAGGAAGTGTTTCGGATCCGGAGCATATGCAGGCATTTCGGGTCGGAATCAGCGGCTTAAAAGGCGGGCACAGCGGTGAGAGCATCCACGAGGGGCGGGCCAACGCGCTTGTGGTTTTGGGAGAACTGCTGGCGGAACTGGAAGACACGGAGGCATTTGCCTGCCTGTCGGCCTCGGGGGACGGTTTGTTTAATGTGATTTGTACGCAGGCGGAGGCGGTGATCGGTTTTCCGGCGAACGCGGCCGAAAAAGGGAGAGACCGGCTGGCCGGGATTGGCAGAAGGCTTCGGGAGGCTTATCTGAGAACGGATCCGGAGATGGAGATTGAGGCGGAGCCGGTTCGAATGGAGGACTATCCGACACAACTCTCGCCGGAGGCAAAAAGGCGCCTGATCCGGTTGTTATATCTGGCTCCGACGGGGATGCAGACGATTTTTGACGATCCCTGCACGCAGGCCGGAAGTTCCTCGAATCTGGGTTCTTTAAAAGAAGAGAACGGGAAGTTCCGTCTGGTTATGAGTATCCGCAGCAATACGGAATTTCGGCATGACGATGTGCTGCGGAAATATCGCCTGTTATGCGAAGAACTGGGGGTGTCGCTCGTGACGAACCGGCGGATCGGTTCCTGGGAATATACGCCGGTATCGCCGCTTCGGGAGACCGCCGCGCGGATTTATGAGGAACAGAACGGGGAGAAGCCTCAGGTTATCATTATCCATGCCGGCGTCGAGGTGGCGACCATCTTGGGGAAACTTGAAAAGCGGGGGCGGAGCGCGGATGCGATTGCTTTTGGCTGCAATACGCCGGGAGCGCATTCACCGAAGGAAGCCTGGCAGATTTCCACGACGGCGAAGACGTATCGGTGGTTGACGACAATTTTGGAGGAAGCGGAATAAAAACTAAACGGTCGTCCGTTTGCGGAGAAAGAATTTTTCTTCCGTGAGGGACGGCCGTTTTTCGGCAACAAAAAACGGAAAACCCGGTTAAAAGGTCTTCCGCTTAAGCTGACGAGCAGATTCGAACTGCCGACCTCCTCATTACCAATGAGGTGCGCTACCAACTGTGCCACGTCAGCACCGTGACTTCCTTACGTTAGTCAACGTGTTATAATATAACGCAAGATAAACGGCTTGTCAATCTTTTTTTGAAAATCTTGTAAATTTTTCGTTTTCTGTTACACTATAAAAAGACGCTCTGAATCAGGGGAAGAGATTGAGGGCGTATAAGGAGTTTTCGCGTGTCGGAGAGATGTGAAAAAGAAAGGGAGAGCAGGGATAATGGAGAACAAAGAGAGGAAAAGCAGGGAGAAGGACGCCGGGCAGATGATGACAAATGGGCCGATCGCCCGACAGATCCTTTTGTTTTCGATTCCGCTTTTGCTGGGGAATTTATTTCAGCAGCTCTACAATACGGCCGATTCCATGATCGTTGGGAATTACGTGGGGAAGGACGCGCTGGCGGCCGTGGGCTCTTCGGCGTCTCTGATCAATCTGATGGTGGGCGCTTTTATGGGAATATCCATCGGGGCCGGCGTGGTGATTTCCCAGCATTACGGAGCGAGGGATGAGGAGAATCTGTCCCGGGCTGTACATACGACGATAGCTTTCGGAATTTTTGCCGGCATTTTCCTGACGGTTTTCGGTATTTTGGCGACGCCGGTTATCTTGCGCTGGATGGATACGCCGGAAACGGTAATCGAAAGTTCCGTTTTGTACTTCCGGATCTTTTTTGCCGGAAGTATCGGCGCTTCTCTTTATAATATGGGCTGCGGGGTTCTTAGGGCCGTGGGGGACTCCAAAAGGCCGCTGTATTTTTTGATGATAGCTTCGGTGCTGAATGTCCTTCTGGATCTTTTGTTTGTGGCGGGATTTCAATGGGGTGTGGCCGGCGCGGCTTTTGCGACGATTTTGTCTCAGCTTTTAAGCGCGGTTCTGACTCTCGGTGCGCTGATGCGTACGAGACAGGCATATCGGTTGTACTGGAAGAAGATCCGTTTTCATTGGGATCAGTTGAGGCAGATCGTCAATATCGGTTTTCCGAGCGCCGTCCAGAATGCGATCGTTTCTTTTTCAAATGTAGTCGTTCAGTCGAATATCAACGGTTTCGGGGATGTGGCGATGGCCGGCTGCGGGGCCTATATGAAGGTGGACGGGTTTGCTATTTTGCCCGTTATGAGTTTTGCCATGGCGATCACGACGTTTGTCGGGCAGAATATGGGCGCGAGAGAATATGAGCGGGTGAAGAAGGGCGCGGGTTTCGGGATCCTTGCCAGCATGATTACGGTTCAGATTCTGGCCTGCTTTGTTATGTTGTTTGCTCCGCAGGTTATCCGCATTTTTAATGAAGATACGGATGTAATTGCTTACGGTGCGATGATGGCGAAGTGTCTGGGGCCTTTTTATTTTCTGGCGGCGATCTCTCAGGGGGTCGCGGGGGCTTTGCGGGGGGCCGGAATCTCCCATATTCCCATGTTTGTGATTATCCTGAGCTGGTGTGTCCTGCGTGTGCTCTGGCTGTCGGTTACGATTCCGCTGACCCGGGATATTCAGATGGTATTTTGGGCGTATCCGGTTACCTGGGCAGTTAGTTCTCTGGTTTTATTGTTTTATTATAAGAAGGTGGACTGGATCCATTATATGGACAGAAAGTGAGAAGAAATGACGCTGAAGGAATTTTTTGAAGCGAATCCGGAGACGGCCGTGGCGTTTTCCGGCGGGGTGGATTCGGTTTACCTGCTTGCCATGGCGATGCGCTATGGGAAACGGGTTATGGCTTATTATGTAAAAACGGTTTTTCAGCCCGAGTTCGAATGGCGAGATGCCAGGAAAGCGGCGGAGCTTCTCGGAGCCGGGCTTTGCAGGATCGATTGCCGGATACTGGATCGGCCGAAGGTAGCGGAGAATCCGGCTGACCGATGCTATCACTGCAAACAGGCGATCTTTTCGGAGATCTGTCGGGCGGCGAAGGAGGACGGCTATCCGGTTGTGTTAGACGGGACCAATGCGTCGGACGAGGCGGGGGACCGTCCCGGGATGCGGGCTTTGGAGGAGATGGGGATCCGTTCGCCCTTGCGGGAGTGCGGGCTTACCAAAGCCCGGATCCGGGAGGAGTCGAAAAAATACGGGCTTTTTACCTGGGACAAGCCGGCATATGCCTGTCTGGCCACCCGGGTTCCGACCGGGATGCGGATTACACATTCCCTTTTGTCGCGCGTTGAGGCTTCGGAGGAAAAATTGTTTGAAAAAGGGTTTACGGATTTTCGCGTGAGGATTTTGGACGGCGCGCTGAAGCTTCAATTTACGGAAGCATTTCTGCCGAAAGCGTTTGAACGCAGGGAGGAACTGCTGGAATGTCTGAGAGGAGACGGGATTGAGGTGCTTTTGGATTTGACGCCGAGGAAAGGAGGGGATTAAGCAGTGGAGAAGGATGCGGTGAGGGAGCTTTTGGAGAAGGTGCGGGAAGGGCGCTGCTCCGTGGAGGAGGCCATGCTTCAGATGAAGCGGAAACCTTTTGAGGATCTCGGGTATGCGAAGGTGGATCACCATCGGGGGGTGCGCCAGGGCGCCTGCGAAGTGATTTTCGGTCAGAATAAGACGCCCGAGGAGGTGGAGGGGATCGTAAAGAATATGATGGAAAACGGCGCTTCCAATATTCTTGTGACCCGGTTTTCAAAGGAGGGCGCCGAATATTTGCGGGGACGTATCCCTTTCGATTATTATGAAAGGCCCCGGCTGGCGATCGCCAATCCGGCGGAACGACAGAAGGTCGGTTCGATCGTGGTGGCGTCCGGCGGGACCAGCGACATGCCGGTCTGTGAGGAAGCGGCCTTGACGGCGGAAGCTATGGGGAACCGCGTGACTCGCGTGTATGATGTAGGGGTGGCGGGCCTGCACCGGCTGTTGTCGAATCTGGAGCCGTTTTTGAGCGCTCGGGCCGTGGTCGTGGCGGCCGGGATGGAGGGCGCGCTGGCCAGCGTGGTAGGCGGACTGGTGGATTGCCCGGTTATTGCCGTTCCCACCAGCGTCGGATACGGGGCCAGTTTCGGCGGTTTAAGCGCCCTGTTATCCATGTTAAATTCCTGTGCGAGTGGCGTCAGCGTGGTGAATATCGATAACGGGTTTGGAGCCGGGTATCTGGCTTCCATGATAAACAAGATGGGGGAAAACGGAAGATGAGGACACTTTATTTGGAGTGCAATATGGGAGCGGCCGGGGATATGCTGATGGGAGCGCTTCTCGGGCTGTATCCGGACAGGGAACGTTTTCTGGAAAAAATGAACGGCCTGATGGACGGGGTGACGGTTCGGGCCGGGGAAGCGATGACCTGCGGAATCGCCGGAATTCATATGGAAATTTTGATCGACGGGCAGGAAGAAGCGGCAGAAGACGTTCCCGCACATTCCCATGACCGCGTGTGCGGCCATCATCATACGCATGAACATGCCCATGCTCATATCCACAATCACGGTCACGGACAGGATCATGCTCATACGCATACGTCTCTTGAGGATATCCGCGCGACGATAAAGGCGTTTGATCTGCCGGAGGAGGTAAGATGGAATGTCTGCCGGGTGTATGAAAATATTGCGGAGGCGGAAGCCTTTGCCCATAAAAGGCCGGTGACGGAAGTCCATTTTCATGAGGTGGGGGCGAAGGACGCGATCGCGGACATTACCGGCGTGTGCTATCTGATATATCTTTTGAAGGTCGAGAGGATCGTGGTATCCCCGATCAACTTGGGGAGCGGAAATGTGCGCTGCGCGCACGGGATTCTTCCGGTGCCGGCTCCGGCCACGGCATTTTTGCTTCAGGGGCTTCCGGCTTACACGAGCGTGGTGAAAGGTGAACTCTGCACCCCTACGGGAGCGGCGCTTTTGAAAACATTCGGGCAGGAATTCGGCTCGATGCCGGTTATGAAGATCGGTCAGACCGGATACGGAATCGGGCGCAAGGAGTTTGAGCAGGCCAACTGCGTGAGGGCTTTTCTGGGGGAAACGTCCGGGGAGAGCTTTTGTACGAATTCCGAAATCTGTGAGCTGACCGCGAATCTGGACGATATGACGGCGGAGGCGCTGGGATATGCGCAGGAGATTTTGCTCAAAGAGGGCGCGCTGGATGTCTTTGCGGTTCCGGCTTATATGAAGAAGAACCGGCCGGCTTATCTTCTGACCTGCCTGTGCCGTCCGGAGGATGCCGACCGGCTGGCAATACAGGTGCTTTTGCATACGACGACGTTCGGGGTGCGGAAGAAAGCGTGCGACCGTTATACGCTGTCCGTATCCTGGGAGGAAAGAGAGACGCCGTATGGCCGGATTCGGGAAAAAGTGGGGAGCGGATACGGAATTCGAAAAACAAAACCGGAATACGAGGAAGCGGCCCGCGTAGCAAGGGAGGCCGGCGTTCCGTTATCCGAGGTGACAAAGGCGCGGTAACGTTTTTTGCGGGCATATTTTTCTTTTTTTCGTACATGGAAGAATGAGGATTTTTTTCTTTGGAAAACTGTGCTATAATTGGTTTGATAAAAAATAGCCGCCTTATTACAAGGGGAGAGGAGCAGAAAAGATGAGGATTACAGACGATATTCAGTATGTGGGAGTGAATGATCATCAGGTGGATCTGTTCGAGGGACAGTATGTGGTTCCGAACGGGATGGCTTACAATTCTTATGTGATACTGGATGAGAAGATTGCCGTCATGGATACGGTGGACGCGAATTTCACGCATGAATGGCTGGATAATGTCGCGAATGTTCTGGGCGCCAGGAAACCGGAATATCTGATCATTCAGCATATGGAGCCGGATCATGCGGCCAATATCGCGAATTTTATGAAGACGTATCCGGATACGAAGATCGTTTCCAGCACGAAGGCCTTTGTGATGATGGAACAGTTTTTCGGTACGGATTTCGCGGATCGTCAGGTCGTCGTGGGGGAGGGGGACTCTTTGTCTCTCGGGAAGCATACGCTGGCCTTTGTGGCGGCGCCCATGGTCCACTGGCCGGAAGTTATTGTGACGTATGACGTGCAGGACAAGGTTCTGTTTTCGGCGGACGGCTTTGGCAAGTTCGGAGCGCTGGATGTGGAGGAGGACTGGGTCTGCGAAGCGCGCCGGTATTATATCGGAATCGTCGGGAAATACGGCAAGCAGGTACAGAATCTGCTGAAGAAGGCCGTCGGATTGGATATTCGGATTATCTGTCCGACGCATGGACCGGTTCTGACGGAGAACCTTGGTTATTATCTGAATCTGTACGATATCTGGTCTTCGTATCAGGTGGAAAAGGAAGGCATTGTGGTCGCCTACACTTCCGTTTACGGACACACGAAGAAAGCGGTGGAACTGTTGGCGGAGAGGCTGAAAGCGAAAGGCTGCCCGGAAGTGATCGTGTTCGACTTGGCCAGATGCGATATGGCGGAGGCCGTGGAGGATGCTTTTGCCTACGGGAAGCTGGTTCTGGCCACCACTACGTATAATGCGGGGATTTTTCCCTTTATGAGGGACTTTATTGAGCATCTGACCGAGCGGGATTATCAGAAGCGCACGGTGGCTCTGATGGAGAACGGAAGCTGGGCGCCGCTGGCCGCGAAGACGATGAAGGAGATGTTTGCGAAGAGCAAGGATATTTCTTTTGCGGATACGACGGTCCGGATTATGTCCGCGCTGAACGACGAGAGCAAGAATCAGATCGAGGCGCTGGCGGACGAGCTTTGTCAGGAATATATCGCTCAGGCGGACGAGACGGCGGATAAGAACGACCTGACCGCATTGTTTAACATCGGGTATGGCCTGTATGTGGTTACCAGCAACGACGGGAAGAAAGACAACGGCCTGATCGTGAACACGGTGTCTCAGGTTACGAATACGCCGAATCGGATCGCGGTGACGATCAATAAAGATAATTACTCCCATCACGTGATCAAGCAGACGGGTATGATGAATGTGAACTGTCTGTCCACGGAGGCGCCGTTTAAGGTATTTGAGACTTTCGGCTTCCAGAGCGGCCGGAATGCGGATAAATTTGCGGGAATGGAACCTCTGCACTCGGACAACGGAATTGCCTTTTTACCTCGTTACATCAATTCTTTTATGTCGTTGAAAGTGGATCAGTATGTGGATCTGGGAACGCACGGCATGTTTATCTGCAGCGTAACGGAGGCCCGGGTGATCTCGTCTGTGGAGACGATGACCTATACGTACTATCAGAAGAACGTGAAGCCGAAGCCGGAGACCGAAGGGAAGAAAGGGTTTGTCTGCAAGATTTGCGGGTATATTTATGAAGGGGACGTACTTCCGGATGATTATATCTGTCCGCTGTGCAAGCATGGCGCCGCCGATTTTGAGCCGATCGGTTAAGATATCCGGATATCCCTTACGAAGTATGGAATGGAGAACGGATTTATGAGAAAAAAGACGATAGTTTGCCTGATGGCGGTTTTCTGCCTGTTGCTTTCTGCCTGCGGCGGAAAGGACGACAAAGGGAGCAAAGCGGACGTACCGGTGGCGGATATTCTGGCTGCGGTGAAGGAGGCTTACGGGGAAGATTATCTTCCGGAGGAAGCGCTCACAGAGGAGACTCTTACTCAGTATTTCGGGCTGGATATGGCTTGGGTTGAGGAGTATGCGGCGGAAGTGCCGCTGATATCCGCACATCCGGATCGGGTCGTGATCGTGAAGGCGACGGAAGGGAACGCGGACGCGGTGGAAGAAGCGCTTCGCGCCGTGCAGGAAAACGCCGTTAACGATACCATGATGTATCCCATGAATGTGGCGAAAATTCAGGCAGGCGTGATTGTCCGTCATGAAGATTATGTGGCTTATTTCCTGCTGGGAGCGCCGGACGTCAATTCAGAGACGGAAGAGGATGCGAAGAAGTTTGCCGAGGAGCAGGTGCAAAAGGCGGTGGATGCGTTTATAAACTGTTTCCAGTAATCTTCCGAATAAAGAATCGAAAAAAGGAGAGCGTGCGGCTCTCCTTTTTTAAACGGTTTTGGTCTGTAACGATATTTCAGGGAGAGACGATTCTGCGGCTTACAGCGGCAGGAATCTGGGTTGTCTCTCTTCATATACGGTATAGTACCGGAAACCGCAGCGTTTTAATACTTCTCCGATAGAGGAAAACGCAAAACCCACATGCTCCGGAAAATGGGCGTCGGAGCCCAGGGTGATCTTTTCGCCGCCCAGTTCCCGGTAACGCATCAGGATCCCTTCGGTGGGGTTCGGATGGCCGAGTTCGGCTTTGTATCCGGCAGTGTTGCACTCTAAGGCGATATCGTGCTCCAGAAGGAAGTTTAAGATTACGTCGATCTGGTCGTCGAAGTCCTGCCAGCAGTAATGCGAGTTTTTCCCCGGGCCGTAGCGGACGATGTAATCCAGATGCCCAAGCGCGTCAAAATCGGAAAACACGGATAAGTTCTTGATAACTTCTTCAAAGTAGATCCGGTGCGCTTCCTTTTCCGTGTACATTTCAAAATAAGAAGGATAGTAGGGATCCATCCGGTGGATCAGATGGGTAGAAGCGATGATGTAATCAAAGGGATATTTTTTTACGTAAGTTTGATAATCCGGACCAAGATGGGGCTGAAGTCCCAGTTCCACGCCGATTCGGATGCGGATTTTTCCCTGATACGTTTTCTGTAATTCCCCCAGCGTGTGAAAATAGGTTTCCGTATCCAGCAAAAAAGGCATCAGATCTTCCGGCATATCCAGATCGTGATGGTCGGTCAGGCAGATCTGAGGAATCTTCAGAGCGATGGCCCGTTCGATCTGTTCGGCGACCGGCGTCTGAGAATCCGATGAAAAATCGGAATGCAAGTGGCAATCGTAATACATGTTTGCGCCTCCTGTATGAAAAATATGGAAAAGCAAGATCAGTGTAAGGGAAAATCAAAATTCCCGCAAGCCCCTTTTTGCAGCTTTACAAAAATCCGGGTATGAATTACAATAAATACTTGCATACTAACGAAAACGGAAAATATGGCAAAGATAAAGAGGAGGAAAAGCATGGACGAACGGATAAAAAAACTGGCGTATAATCTGGTTCATTATTCCTGCGGCGTACAAAAAGGCGACAAGGTCATGGTGGAATATATTGGTTCGGACACGTTGAGCCTTGCCAGGCAGGTGGTGAAGGAGGTATACCGGGTCGGAGCGTGGCCGTTTCCGGTCGCCGTGGATCCGAGGATGCGCAGAGAGCTTCTTCTGGGCTGCGGGGAAGAACAACTGAAGATCATGGCGGACGCGGACGCGGATCTTATGAAGCAGATGGATTGCTATCTCGGGATCCGGGGCGGCGATAATATTATGGAGAACGCCGACGTGCCTTCGGAGAAGATGACGCTGTACCAGACCCTGTACAACAATCCGGTTCACTCGAGGATCCGGGTCCCGAAGACCCGCTGGGTGGTTTTGCGCTATCCTTCGGCGGCTATGGCTCAGAGCGCCGGGACCAGCCTGGAAACTTTTGAGGATTTTTATTTCAACGTCTGCAATCTGGATTACGGCAAGATGGGGGAGGCCATGAAACCGCTGGTATCCCTGATGGAGCGGACCGACCGCGTGCATATTAAGGGAGAAGGAACCGATCTGACCTTTTCGATTAAAGACATTCCGGCGATTCCCTGCGACGGGAAGATGAATATTCCCGACGGGGAGGTTTATACGGCGCCGGTCAAAGATTCCGTGAACGGTATCCTGACTTACAATACGCCTTCGGTTTACCAGGGCGTCACCTATGAAAACGTCCGTTTAAGATTTGAAAACGGGAAGATCGTGGAGGCTTCGGCCAATGACACGGAAGGGCTCAACAAGATCCTGGATACGGACGAAGGGGCGCGTTATGTGGGAGAGTTTGCGATCGGCGTGAATCCGTATGTGACAAAACCCATGAAGGATACGCTGTTTGACGAAAAGATTATGGGATCGTTTCATTTTACGCCCGGGAACTGTTACGATGAGGCGCCCAACGGGAACCGCTCCGCGATCCACTGGGATATGGTATGTATCCAGACGCCGGAAAAGGGCGGCGGCGAGATCTGGTTTGACGATGTTCTGATCCGGAAGGACGGGCGTTTTGCGGTGCCGGAGCTGTACGGCTTAAATCCCGAGAACCTGATTTGATTCGGATGCCGTTTGTGAAGAGCGGCGGTATTTGCGCGGAACACGAAAGAGGAGGAAATGATGTCTGTTGCGATTGTAAGAGAATATCTGAAAACGTTTGATAAAGAAAAGGACGTGCAGGAATTTGAGGTTTCCAGCGCGACGGTGGAACTGGCAGCGGAAGCCGTGGGTGTGATTCCGGCCCGGATCGCCAAGTCTTTAACATTTCTGGCCAAGGATGAGAGCAAGTGTTATATGATCCTGGCTGCCGGGGACGCGAAGATCGATAATTCGAAGTATAAGCAGTTTTTTCATTGCAAGGCGAAGATGCTGACGCCGGAGCAGGTGGCGGAATTTACGGGGCATCCGATCGGAGGCGTCTGCCCGTTCGCTCTGCCGGAAGGTAAGACCGACGTGTATCTGGACGAGTCGCTGAAACGTTTTCATACGGTATTTCCGGCGGCCGGAAGCGCTGCCTCCGCCGTGGAAATGACATGCGAAGAGCTGGCGGTTTGCAGCGGTTCTCTGGGGTGGATCGATGTCTGCAAGGGCTGGCAGACGGCAGAATAGAGGACCTGTTTTAAGAAAGCGGGACGCTTCTGAAAAAATGCACAATCGGAATATCGGAATTTTGGGAAAGAAATCAATAAGTTACAAAGAATTTCCAGATTAGGAAAAATGCTTGCATTTTTTCGTAAAAGTGGTGTATTATAAGGATTGGCAATGAGAATTAGCAATTTTTTAACGAAATGAAGAATTTTTTTCAGGAGGAAACACATTATGGCAGTAAAAGTTGCAATTAACGGTTTTGGCCGTATCGGCCGTCTTGCTTTCCGTCAGATGTTTAATGCGGAAGGGTATGAAGTGGTAGCAATCAATGATCTTACCAGCCCGAAGATGTTGGCTCATCTGTTAAAATACGATTCTTCTCAGGGACGCTACACCCTGGCCGACAAGGTTTCCAGTACGGATAATTCGATTGTAGTAGACGGAAAAGAGATCACGATCTACAAGGAGGCCGACGCGAATAAGCTTCCCTGGGGCGAACTGGACGTAGACGTGGTGCTGGAGTGTACCGGTTTTTATACAAGCAAAGAGAAATCCATGGCTCATATCAACGCGGGCGCGAAAAAGGTGGTTATTTCCGCGCCGGCCGGCAATGATCTGCCCACGGTTGTTTACAATGTCAATCACGACGTCCTGACGAAGGAGGACAATGTGATTTCCGCCGCTTCCTGTACGACGAACTGCCTGGCTCCGATGGCGAAGGCTTTGAACGATCTGGCTCCGATTCAGAGCGGTATTATGACGACGATTCATGCCTATACCGGCGATCAGATGATTCTGGACGGCCCTCAGAGAAAGGGTGATTTGAGGAGATCCCGCGCGGGCGCGATCAATATTGTACCGAACAGCACCGGCGCCGCCAAGGCGATCGGTCTGGTAATCCCGGAACTGAACGGCAAGCTGATCGGTTCCGCTCAGCGCGTTCCCACCCCGACCGGTTCGACGACGATCCTGGTAGCCGTGGTGGAAGGAAAGGTAAGCAAGGAAGAAGTGAACGCGGCCATGAAGGCGGCGGCTACCGAATCCTACGGCTATAACGAGGAGGAGATCGTATCCAGCGATATCATCGGTATGACTTATGGCTCTCTGTTCGACGCGACCCAGACCATGGTTCTTCCGATGGATAACGGGACGACCCAGGTTCAGGTGGTATCCTGGTATGACAATGAAAATTCCTATGTAAGCCAGATGGTTCGCACGATCAAGTATTTCGCGGAACTTGTATAAGGAGTAACAGACCTCAAAGGTCCGGTCTTTGGACCGGGCCTTTTTGCGAAAAAGAAAAAGGAGTATTTTTTTATGCTGAATAAAAAATCGATTGACGATATCCATGTAAAAGGGAAGAAGGTTCTCTGCCGCTGCGATTTTAACGTACCCTTAAAAGACGGAAAGATTACGGATGAGAATCGTCTGGTGGCGGCGCTTCCTACGATTAAAAAGCTGATTGCCGACGGCGGGAAGGTGATTCTGTGCTCTCACCTGGGTAAGCCGAAGGGGGAGCCGAAGCCGGAATTATCTCTGGCCCCGGTGGCCGTTCGTTTAAGCGAACTTCTCGGGCAGGAAGTAAAATTCGCGGCGGATAACGAGGTCGTGGGACCGAACGCGAAAGCGGCGGTGGCGGCCATGAAGGACGGCGATGTAATTCTGCTTGAGAACACCCGTTATCGGGCGGAAGAGACGAAAAACGGGGAGACTTTCAGCAAAGAGCTGGCTTCTTTGTGCGAGATTTTTGTGAACGACGCTTTCGGCACCGCGCATCGGGCGCACTGTTCCAACGTAGGCGTGTCGGCGCTGGCGGACACGGCGGCCGTCGGTTATCTGATGCAGAAAGAGATCGATTTCCTCGGCAATGCGGTAGAGAATCCGGTACGTCCTTTCGTGGCGATCTTAGGCGGCGCCAAAGTGGCGGATAAACTGAATGTGATTTCCAATCTTTTGGAGAAATGCGATACCCTGATTATCGGCGGCGGCATGGCGTTTACGTTTTTGAAAGCCAAAGGCTATGAGGTCGGAAAATCTCTGGTGGATGATGAGAAGGTTTCTTATTGCAAGGAAATGATGGAGAAGGCGGAGAAGATGGGAAAAACGTTGATGCTCCCGGTGGATACGGTTGTGGCGGCGGATTTTCCGAACCCGATTGACGCTCCGATCGAGGTGGAGACGGTTCCTTCGGATGCCATTCCTGCAGATAAGGAAGGTCTGGATATTGGGGAAGAGACCGCAAAGATGTACGCCGACGCCGTGAAGTCCGCGAAGACCGTGGTATGGAACGGCCCGATGGGCGTGTTTGAGAATCCGATTCTGGCAAAAGGAACCCTGGCCGTGGCTACGGCTCTGGCAGAGACGGACGCGACGACGATCATTGGCGGCGGTGATTCGGCGGCGGCCGTCAATCAGATGGGGCTCGGCGACCGGATGAGCCATATTTCTACCGGAGGCGGCGCTTCCCTGGAATTTCTGGAGGGCAAGGAGCTGCCGGGGGTGGCGGCGGCTACCGACCGCTGACAGGGCCGGACGCGGCTTGGCGCGCCGGCTTTCGACGGCCGGCGGCGCTTTAAATAAAAGATAAAGGGGTAGTAAAATGAGAAAGAAGATTATTGCCGGAAACTGGAAGATGAATATGACGCCTTCCGAAGCAATCGCTCTGATCGAGACGTTAAAGCCTCTGGTGCAGACCGACGAGGCGGACGTTGTTTTCTGTGTGCCGGCCATCGATATCATTCCGGCTGTGGAGGCCGTAAAGGGAACCAATATTCAGATCGGCGCCGAGAATATGTATTTTGAGGAAAAGGGCGCCTTTACCGGCGAGATCTCTCCGGCTATGCTGACGGACGCCGGTGTAAAATACGTGATTATCGGACATTCCGAGCGGAGACAGTATTTTGCGGAGACCGACGAGACGGTGAATAAGAAAGTGAAAAAAGCGTTTGAACACGGGATCACGCCGATTATTTGCTGCGGAGAATCCCTGACTCAGAGAGAACAGGGCGTGACGATCGATTTTATTCGTCAGCAGATCAAGATCGCGTTTCTGGACGTGACGGCGGATCAGGCGAAGACGGCGGTGATCGCGTATGAACCGATTTGGGCGATCGGGACCGGTAAAGTGGCCACGACGGAACAGGCCGAGGAAGTCTGCAAGGCGATTCGCGCCTGCATCGGCGAGATTTATGATGAGGCGACCGCGGAGGCCGTTCGCATCCAGTACGGCGGCAGCGTGTCGGCGGCGAGCGCGCCGGAGCTGTTTGCGCAGAAGGATATCGACGGCGGCTTAGTCGGAGGCGCGGCGCTGAAGCCGGACTTTGGCAAGATCGTAAATTATAAATAGGAGCTGACAGCAATATGGGTAAAAAACCTACGGTACTGATGATATTAGACGGTTATGGCGTGAACGAGCGTCACGATCACAATGCCATTTACGAGGCGAACACGCCGGTCATGGATCGTCTGAAAGCGGAATATCCTTATGTGACGGGGGACGCGAGCGGCCTTGCGGTCGGGCTTCCGGAAGGTCAGATGGGCAATTCGGAAGTGGGGCATTTGAATATCGGTGCGGGTCGGATCGTCTATCAGGAGCTGACCCGGATTACCAAAGAGATCCGGGACGGCGTGTTTTTTGAGAACCGGGCGTTTCTCACGGCGGTGGAGAATTGTAAAAAGCATAATTCCGCTCTGCACTTATACGGTCTGGTATCCGACGGCGGCGTTCACAGCCATAATACGCATCTGTATGCGCTGCTGGAATTGGCGAAGCGTCACGGGCTGACGAAGGTGTTTGTTCATTGTTTTCTGGACGGGCGGGACGTACCTCCGACTTCGGGTGCGGACTTTGTGCAGGCGGTTGTGGATAAGACGAAGGAGATCGGCGTGGGCCGGGTGGCTACGGTGATGGGCCGTTACTATGTGATGGATCGGGACAATCGCTGGGAGCGGGTGGAGAAAGCCTGGCAGGCGCTGGTGAAAGGCGAAGGGGTCCGTTCGCAGGATCCGGCGGGCGCCATAAGGAAGTCCTATGAGGAGGGCGTGACGGATGAGTTTGTCGTGCCGGTGGTGATCGAAGAAAAAGGAGAACCGGTGGCCAAGATCCAGGCGAACGATTCGGTGATTTTCTTTAATTTCCGTCCGGATAGGGCCAGGGAGATCACCCGGGCTTTCTGTGACGAAGATTTTACCGGCTTCTTGAGGGGGCCCCGTTTTCCGCTGACGTATGTATGTTTTACGGATTACGACGTGACGATTGCCAACAAGCTGGTGGCTTTCGGCAAAGAGGAGATCCGCAATACGTTCGGAGAGTTTTTGGCCGCATGCGGCCTTAAACAGCTCAGGCTGGCCGAGACCGAGAAATATGCGCACGTGACGTTCTTCTTTAACGGCGGCGTCGAAGTGCCGAATGAAGGGGAAGAGCGAATCCTGGTTCCTTCTCCCAAGGTGGCTACTTATGATTTAAAGCCGGAGATGAGCGCGTATGAGGTCACGGAAAAGCTGGTGGACGCGATCGAACGGGACGCTTATGACGTTATCATCATCAATTATGCAAATTCGGATATGGTCGGCCATACCGGCGTTGAGAGCGCGGCGATTCAGGCGGTGGAGGCCGTGGATTCTTGCATTGGCCGGGTGTACGATGCTCTGATGAAGCGGGACGGACAGATGTTTATCTGTGCGGATCACGGAAATTCCGATCAGATGGTGGACTATGAGACGGGCGAGAGTTTTACGGCCCACACGACAAATCCGGTTCCTTTTGTGCTGGTCAATTATGATCCGGCATATACCTTGAGAGAAGGCGGCTGTCTGGCGGATATTGCGCCCACCCTGATCGAGATGATGGGGCTTGCGAAGCCGGATGAAATGACGGGGGAGAGCCTGTTGACGCGAAAATAGGAAAATGAACTTACGAAAGAGAGAAAGGAGAATCTGACAGATGATTTATTCACATGAAGTTGAAATGATGTGTCCGGTTGCTCAGGGCGTGTGTCACGGTGCGGCGCCCATTCCGGAAGAAGCGAAATGGGTGAAGGCCAAAGAAATCAAGGATATTTCCGGTTTTACCCACGGGGTAGGCTGGTGCGCGCCTCAGCAGGGCGCCTGTAAGCTGAGTTTGAACGTGAAGGACGGTATTATTCAGGAAGCGCTCGTGGAGACGATCGGGTGTTCCGGTATGACGCATTCCGCCGCCATGGCGGCGGAGATCCTTCCGGGCCGCACGCTTTTGGAAGCGCTGAACACGGACTTGGTCTGCGACGCGATCAATACGGCCATGCGGGAACTGTTTTTGCAGATCGTTTATGGGCGCACGCAGAGCGCGTTTTCCGAGGACGGACTGGCGGTCGGCGCGGGACTGGAAGATCTTGGGAAGGGCCTGCGTTCTCAGGTAGGCACGATGTACGGCACGCTGAAGAAAGGTCCCCGTTACCTGGAGATGGCGGAGGGTTACGTGACCGGCATCGCCCTGGATGAGGAAGATCAGATTATCGGGTATCAGTTCGTCAGCCTTGGTAAAATGACGGATTTCATCAAGAAGGGCGACGACCCGAATACGGCCTGGGAAAAGGCGAAGGGACAGTACGGACGGGTAGACGACGCGGTGAAGATTATCGATCCGCGGGTAGAATAAGACGGGGAGGACGAAAGAAATGGCTTTATTTGAATCTTATGAGAGAAGAATTGATAAGATCAATGCTGTATTGAACAGCTACGGAATCGCTTCCCTGGAAGAGGCGGAGAAGATCACGAAAGATGCAGGTCTGGACGTTTACGGACAGGTGAAGAAGATTCAGCCGATCTGCTTTGAAAATGCCTGCTGGGCTTATATCGTGGGCGCGGCCGTTGCGATTAAAAAGGGCTGCAGGAAAGCGGCGGATGCTTCGGCGGCTATCGGGGAAGGGCTTCAGGCGTTTTGCATTCCCGGATCGGTAGCCGATCAGCGGAAAGTCGGTCTGGGTCACGGGAATCTTGGTAAAATGCTGCTGGAGGAGGAGACCGAATGTTTTTGTTTCCTGGCCGGGCATGAATCCTTTGCGGCGGCGGAGGGTGCGATCGGTATTGCGGAAAAGGCGAACAAAGTACGCAGGAAACCGCTGCGTGTGATCTTAAACGGTCTGGGTAAGGACGCGGCTCAGGTGATTTCCCGAATCAATGGTTTTACCTATGTGGAAACGGAGATGGATTATTACACCGGCGAGGTGAAAGAAGTTTTCCGCAAGTCCTATTCGAACGGTCTGCGTGCGAAAGTAAACTGTTACGGGGCTAACGATGTGACGGAGGGTGTGGCGATCATGCACAAGGAAGGCGTGGATGTGTCCATCACCGGCAATTCCACGAACCCGACCCGTTTTCAGCATCCGGTGGCCGGTACATATAAGAAGGAGTGTATGGAGAAGGGGAAGAAATATTTTTCTGTGGCGTCCGGCGGCGGCACGGGACGTACCCTGCATCCCGACAACATGGCGGCCGGTCCGGCTTCTTACGGTATGACCGACACCATGGGACGGATGCATTCCGACGCGCAGTTTGCGGGCTCCTCTTCCGTTCCGGCGCATGTGGAGATGATGGGTCTGATCGGTATGGGTAACAATCCGATGGTAGGCGCGACGGTAGCGGTGGCCGTTTCCATCGAGGAAGCGGCCAAGGAAGGCAAGTTCTAAAGAAAATTAAGATAAAAATACGGATTTCAGGGCATTTCAGACGATGGATTTCAGTTTGATCTGCCCTGATTTTGTGTGGGCGGTATATATCCGCGCGGAGATTTTTGCTGAAAAATCGCGAAAACGGTTTTGTGAAAAACCTGATAAACAGAAAATTCTTTTGAAAGATATTTTTTAGTATTTTTAAACATAATTGATTGAAAAAAGATTAAAAAATTATTACAATATAACATATAAATATTTGGAAAGGCAGTTATGATCCGGGGTTTCGTAATTGCCTTTTCGCACAGTAAAAAGGAGGAGAGAACGATGAGCAAAGTGGATTTCGGGATTTCCCGGCGTGATTTTCTAAAAGGCGCGGCGGCCGGGGCGGTCGGTATTGCCGGAGCGGGCGTGCTTTCGGCCTGCAGCAATTCGGATTCTCAATCATCCGCGGCGGCGACGGCAGGGAACGCCGAATCTCAGACAACTATGGCAGCGGAGAATCAGGCAGCGGACGGTATAGGGAAACATACCTGGGAAGTTAAGCCGGCTCCGATTACCGATATTGCGGAGACGCAAGAGTATGATATTGTGATCGTGGGTGCCGGCATGGCGGGTAATGCCGCGGCGGAGGCGGCGGCGCGGAACGGGGCGAAGGTGGCGGTTCTGGAGCGGAGCGGCAGCATTCAGTTCCGGGGCGTGGATATTTCCGCGATCAACAGCGACGCGAAGATCGCACTGGACGGCAAGATTGATATCGACACGGCCTGCAAGCTTCTGTATTTGTGGTCTCAGCAGACGATCAATTATCAGTTGCTCAGGGTTTGGGCCGAGCGGACGCCGGAAGTTTTTAATTATGTAGAAGGAATGGTGCGGGAGCAGGGCCTGGATATTGTATCGGCATTATCCGGAACCGCCAAATACGGATGGGAAACTCTGCCCGAGCGCTGGCGCGTTTACCCGGATGCCATCTCTTACGTGCGCGGCGACGAGACGGGAGACGCCCGCGGCGACGGGAAGCAGGTAGCCTGGAATATCGGGGAGGCATTGAATAAATCCGCCGTGGACAACGGCGCCGAGTTTATTTTCAACATGCATGCCGAACAGTTGGTAGGAGATGCGGCCGGCGGGATTACCGGGGTTATTGCCATGGATGAAAACGGGAAATACATTCAGTACAATGTCTCGAAAGGCGTGATCCTGGCAACCGGTGATATCAGCGGCAATCAGGAGATGGTTGATACTTTTGCGCCGATTTGCAATCGCTCCGAGGGAAATATCTATACACCGGTCGGATGTAATACCGGTGATGCAATCCTGATGGGGTGCTGGGTGGGCGCCGCGATTTCCAAGAGCCCGGCAGCGCCCATGGTACATCAGTTTACTCTGACTTCCTATACATTTAATCTGACGGCGTTCATTATGAGCTGGCTGGCCGTAAACCGTGACGGGAATCGTTACGGAGCGGAGATTCCTTTTGAACCGTATCTGACCAACGCGCGTATGAATACGCCCGGGAATGTGGCCTGGTCTGTCTTCGACGGCAATTATGCGAAGTGGGTAGAAAAACAATGGCCGACAAAGTATGAGCAGCTTCTGGACGGAATCGAGGAAGAGATGGAGAAACGTCTGGAGGACGGAAGCCTGATGAAGGGCGATACCATTGAGGAACTGGCCGAAAAACTTGGAGTTCCGGCCGAGAACCTGAAAGCGTCGGTGGAGGAATATAACACGATGTGCAAAAACGGAGAAGATACGAAATATGATGTGCCGGCGGACTTCCTGTCCACGATCGACACGGCGCCTTATTATGCGACGCCGCTGGTCTGCTCTACGCTGACAATTCCCTTTGGTTTGCATGTGGATGTAAATTCTCAGGTTTGTACGGAAGAAGACGAACCGATCAAGGGTCTGTATGCGATCGGAAATGCGCAGGGTGATTTCTTTGGACTGGCATACCCGGTGCATTGCCCGGGCATCAGCCATGGCCGTTGTATTACGTTCGGTCAGCTGGTTGGTGAAGCCTTGGCCCAGGATACCGTGATCAGCGATCTGGAATTTAAATAAGCAGGAGATAACAAGGAAGTATCGCGGGAAGCCGCGGTACTTTCTTTTCTTTTATCGTTATGAGGAAAACGAATGGGTCTGGTAATCTCAGGGAAATTATGATATAGTACAAACAACTATACTCAGGAAAGAAGGAAATAAACCGATTATGGAGAATGGATGCATGAAAGCGTTTGACTTTTCTTTGCCGACGAAGATTGTGTACGGTAACGGGACCGTGGCGCGGGTGGCGGAGGAACTGAAGGCGGCCGGCGGTGAAAAACCGTTGATCGTGACGGATCCGGGAATCTGTCAGGCAGGGATCGTAGATAAAGTAACGGCGGTTCTGGACAAAGCAGGTATTTCCTACCGCATTTTTGATCGGGTAGAGGCGAATCCGAAGGATGTGAACGCGGAGGAAGGCGCCAGGGTTGCCAGGGAAGCGGGGACGGACTGTCTGTTGGCGGTAGGCGGCGGAAGCCCGATCGATTGCGCCAAGGCGATCGGGGTTTTACTTGCCCACGATGCGGAGAAGATTAAACCTTATGAGGGGAAGACGGCGGCGACTCTGCCGAATCCGTTGCTGATTACCGTGCCGACCACAGCCGGGACAGGCAGTGAGCTGACATTTTCCTCCGTGATTACGGATACGGAGAATCATTATAAAATGACGGTGAAGAGCCCTTATACGGCGGCCAATGTGGCGATCTGTGATCCGGATCTGACGCTCACGGTTCCTTCCGCGGTGACGGCGGCGACCGGCGTGGACGCCCTGACCCATGCGATTGAAGGTTTTACGGCCAATGTTTCCGAACCGATCGGGGATGCGGCGGCTCTTTATGCGATTGAACTGATTTATCATAATCTGGTGCGGGCCGTAGAGCGCGGCGATGACAGGGAAGCCCGCAGCGCCATGCTGATGGGAAGTATGCTGGGGGGGATTTCCTTCAGTCATTCGGATGTGGCGGGGGTCCATTGCATTGCGGAAGCTCTGGGCAGTCTGTATGATCTGCCTCACGGCACTTGCAATGCGATCTTTCTTCCTTATGTGATGGAGTATAATATGGATTACTGCCGGGAACGCTATGCGCGGATAGCGTCCGCCATGGGTTATCACTGGAACACGGTGGAAGAGGGCGCGAAAATTGCGGTGGACAAGGTAAAAGAACTGACTTTGGCCGTGAAGCTTCCGACGTTTGCGTCTCTGAATGTGGATCCGAAAGATTTTGCGAAGCTGGCGAAGATGGCTTGTCAGAACGGTTCCAATGCCAGCAATCCCCGGCCGATGACGGAGGAAGATTATTTGGAAGTATTAAATCATGTATACGCGGTGCGGTAAGAAGTTCGGTGGAGGCGACGGCCTTATGAGATGCCGTTTTGGAACATGGACGGGAGGAGAGCGACATGACGGAATTGCATAATACGGATGCGGTAACGATGGCGTACATCAATATGTATGCGGTGCTGGGGACTTTGGAGAATCTTTGCCAGTTGGTTCCGGAAGCGAAAGAATTGATAGCCGGCGAGAGGATTCGGGTGGGGTTTGCCGTGAAAGGCGGTCCGAAAGCGACTTTGGTATTTGACGGGGGAAGCTGTACCTGCGAGGAGGGAGCGGAGGATTGCGACATCCGTCTGCCTTTTTCCGGTCCGGAGAAATTTAACGGGCTGATCGACGGTACCGTGACGCCGATCCCTTCCAAGGGCATTACGAAGATTCCTTTTTTATTGAAGAAGTTTACAAAGCTGACGGATATTCTGGCAAAATATTTGAAGGCTACCAAAGAGGATCTGAAGGATCCGGATTTCTACGAGAAGAGTACGACGCTGATGTTTTACACGATCGCTTCGGCCATCAGCCAGATCGGGAATCATGACAGGGTGAGCGAGGTGAGCGCCGGTTACATGGTGGACGGAATTATCCGTCTGTCCATTGCGGGAGGCCCTTCGGCAGGAATCTGTGTGAAGAATCACAGGCTGAAGACGGTTAAGCGGACGCCGAAGGCGCCCATGGCTTATATGGAGTTTGCGGATGTTACAACCGCCAGGGATCTGTTTGACGGGAATGTCAATTCGGTGGCCTGCATCGGTACAGGGAAGATACGGATGGGCGGTATGATTTCTCTGATTGACAATATGAATCGGATTCTGGATCGGGTCGGTCTGTATCTGGCGGATTAGGAGGCGGCTATGAGAGCATTGAACGTTTATACGAAAAGCAGAGAACAATTTGCCCGGGCGGAAAAAGTGATCCCGTCCGGCGTTTACGGGCACCTGGGACCGGCGGAGGGCTGTTTTATTCCGGTTGAGGCGTTTCCGTTTTTTTCCGAGCGGGCTTCGGGTACGTATTTTTGGGATGTGGACGGAAATCGTTTTATCGATTATATGTGCGCGTTCGGTCCCAATGTGCTGGGGTACAACGACCCGGATGTAGATGAGGCCGCCAGAAAACAGGCGGAGCTGGGAAACTGCGTGACGTCTCCGTCTACGCGAATGATCGATTTTGCCGAGCTTCTGGTAGATACGGTTCACACGGCGGACTGGGCTTTTTTTGCCAAGAACGGTAACGATGTGACGACGATGGCTGTGATGGCGGCGAGAGCTTATAATCACCGGAAAAAAATCGTCTTTTTCAAAGGGTATTATCACGGGATCTCTCCCTGGACGCAGAAAATGGATTATCCGGGGATTCTGGAGGAAGACGTTCGTCATAATATTTATGTGGACTGGAATGATTTTGAGGGTCTTGCGAAGGTTTTTGAGGAGAACAGAGGGCAGATTGCGGCCGTGATCAGCCAGCCCTATATGCACGGGAATTTTGCGGACAATGAGTTTCCGAAGGAGGGGTTCTGGCAGAAGGTACGGAAACTTTGTACGGAGACGAACACCGTGCTGGTTATCGACGACGTGCGTGCAGGGTTCCGAATGGACCTGGCCGGTTCGGATCATTACTTTGGTTTTGAGGCGGACCTGATCTGTTTCTGTAAAGCTCTGGCCAACGGGTATAATGTGTCGGCTTTGTGCGGGAAAGATTTTCTGAAAAATACGGTCAGCAGCCTTTCTTATACGGGAAGCTACTGGTTGAGCGCGGTGCCTTTTGCCGCCGGCATTGCCTGCATTGAGAAAATGAAACGTCTGGATATGCCGAAGATTTTGATTGAGAAAGGTGCGCGGTTGAAGGACGGATTGATTGAGAAGGCGGAAAAATTCGGTTTCGACCTGCGTGTGAGCGGGATGCCGTCTTTGTTTTACCTTCGGATTGCCGATGATCCGACTCTGATGCTTCACCAGGAATGGGTGGCGGAGTGCGTGAAGCGGGGCGTATTTTTCACGAATCATCACAATCACTTTATCAACGCGGCTTTAAGCGACGAGGATATCGCCGAGACGCTGGCGGTTGCGGAGGAAGCGTTTGAGGTCGTTCGCAAGAGGCATCCGAAGGAAGTTTAGCGGGTTGTTTCCGGGTGTCAATACCGCGAAGAAACGATAAAAAAGGGCTGCTGCAAAAGGCAGAGATCCCGCGGTGTTTGGGGGATAACATTGCTTTGCGGCAGCCTTTTTCTACAGTTCGGCTTCCTTATCGACATATTCGGCTTTTAATTTTCGATTGCGCTTGCGCATGCGGGCAAGAGTCAGCGTTTTGTTGTAGAAAAAGAAGAGAATCAGAGGGACCGTGCGCAGCCGTCCCATCTTACCTTTGGCGGTATGTTCGTAACGGGTTCCGCCGCAGTCGGAGATTTTCTGGTTTTGAATGCAGGCGATCAGTTCGGATTCCGTGGCGACGCTGTCCGGTATTTCGGTGAAGGCCAGGCCAACGCAGTCGGGTTTGTGGGCGTCGCTGCCGCCCAGCCCGGGTTTTTGATATTTGGCGGCCAGTTTGGCTGCGAGTTCATTGGATTCTTCGCTTTCACAGGCGTTGAAGACTTCCACGAAGTCGAAACGTTTTACGATGCGGGGATCTTTCCGATAGACTCTCGTCCTTGTCAGCGCCAGATATTTATCGCCGCCGGGATGGGCGGGGCCCAGGACGCCGCCTGCCGCATGGACGGCCGAGATCAGAATGTTTAAGGGGAGGCCGCGGATCTCCATAAGTCTTAGCTTGACGTTTTCCGGAAGGATGGCGATCACATGGCCTCCGCCGGAAGTATCGTATTCAATTCCTTTGAACACTTTAAAATCCGTGTGGAGCTTCCCTTTTATGTGATCGCGCCAGTAGCGGTAACCGTTGTAGGTGTCGTGGTCCGTGATCAGCATACCGCCGAAGCCCTGTTCCTTTAAGAGTGATATATAAAGTTCAAGCGGGATCTTGCTGTCGATGGAACCTTCTTTTACGTGGCAGTGCATGTCGATCTTCACAACAAAAATTCCTCCTTGCTGATTATGTCGTTTTCTGATAAGAGCCTGTGTCCCATTGTTTTGACGGCGGCAATATGACGCGATAGGAATATTGTAGCCCTAATTTGTGATTTTGAAAAGAGAAAGAAGAGAAAAGTTTTTGACAAAAAACCAGGAGGAAGGATACCATGTTGTTTGCGGTGGATATTGGTAATACGACAATTCTGTTTGCGGGACTTTCGGGACAGAAAGTTCTTTTTTATTTTCGAACGGCCACGGACAAGGGGAAACTGGCGGCGGAATATACGGCGCAGTTAAAAGACCTCCTTCGCGTGTATGATCCGGAAGGGAGAGAAGCGGAGGGGGCCGTGCTTTCCTCGGTGGTGCCGGAGCTGACCGGAGCCTTGGAGACGGCGGTTGAGCGGGTTTACGGGGTGAAGGCGGCGGTGATCAAACGGGATATCCGTCCGGATTTTCCGATCGATCTGGATTATCCGGCCAGCATCGGGAGCGATCGGGTGGCGGATGCCGCCGCAGTGATAAGAGAGTATCCGCTGCCGGCCATTATTTTTGATTTGGGGACGGCGACGACCTGTTCGGTGATTGATGAGGCGGGCGTTTTTCGAGGCGGCCTGATCAGTCCCGGTGTGAGGACGGCTTCGGAGGCGCTTAGAAGGAAGGCGTCTCAGCTTTCTTCTTATGAATTGGGACGTCCGCTCCATTTGATCGGCAAAAATACGGAAGAATGTATGAACAGCGGGATTGTTTACGGACATGCCGCGATGATCGACGGTTTGATTCGGCGGATCGAGCGCCGGACGGGGAAACGCTACACGGTGATTCTGACCGGGGGGTTGTCGGATCTGATCGGGGAGTACTGTGAATGTCAGGTGGTGGTGGACAAGTTTCTGATTTTAAAAGGACTTTGCTACTTATATGAAAATCAGGAAAAAACTGGAAACTGAAAATATTTTCGTTTTTTGATGCATTTTTCAGAAGTTTTTGTTATACTAGTCTGGACTACGCAAAAGTATGGCAGATCGGAAAGGGAAAGCGTGAAAAAACATCTTACATTACAGACAAAGTTTATCCTGACTTTTTCCGTTACGATTTTGGTCACGTTCGTGTTCTTTCTGGCCGGAAGCGCTTACACTCAGAAAAAGCAGATGGAGCGGGAACTGGCGGAGAAAGCAAAAGTGATGGCGGCTGAGATGGACGCGGTCTGGGAATTTATTACGATCAATCAGGACCGGATCAATTATACCAGCGACGGCGTTTACGAGTTTAAGGGGCTGTATTGTTCTTTGGCCGGAAAGAGCGTCGGCGAACTGTTTTCGCGGGATCAGGATTATCAGTTTCATTATACCAATCTAAATCCCCGCAATCCGCAGGATGAGCCGGATGCTTTTGAGCGGGAAGCGCTGGAACTTCTGCTTCAGGATCGGGAACTTTCTTCGGTGTACCGGTTTGATGAATATGAGGGGAATCAGGTTTTTCGTTATGTGGCGCCTCTTTCGGTTCTGGACGGGTGCCTTGCCTGTCACGGAGAACCGTACGGGGAAAGGGATGTGACCGGATATCCGAAGGAGGGCTGGAAGCTGGGAGACATCGGCGGCGCCATCAGTATTATTGTTCCGCTGGACATTCATTGGAAGAATTTTACGGATAACCTGTGGCAGGAGGTGGCTTTTTTTTCGCTTCTGATCGTTGTGATCGGATTGATGCTGTACTTTTTTGTATATCGATTGGTTTTGGGTCCGCTTCATATATTGGAGACGGCGGTTCAGGAGCTGCGGGGCGGGAACTGGAAAGTTCAGGCGTATATTCCGGAAAATCATAAAGAGATGAGTCAGTTGGCCCGCTATTTTAACGAGATGGCGGTTCAGCTAAGGGGTCTGTATGAACATCTGGAGGAGCAGGTGGAAGATCGGACAAGTGAATTGAAAGCATTAAACCGTGTGCTGGAGGAGACGAACGATCAGTTGAAAAAAGAAAACCGCTCCAAATCGGATTTCTTGGCCGTCATGACGCACGAACTGCGGACACCTCTGACTTCGATTATCACCTTTACGGAGTTTCTTCTTGAGAATGAGGCCGCGCACCCGGAAGAGGAGAACGATACCCTTCACCGAATCGAACAGAACGGGAAGCGTCTTTTGGAGACGATCAACAATACGCTGGCGATTTTCCGGCTGGAGGCGGACGAAATGAAACTTTCTCTGGAGACGGTGGATATTTATGATCTGATCAACGAGCTGGAAGAATGGGCGGAGCCGCTTGCGCTGAAAAAAAATATTCGTCTGTCCATGCAGGTAGACAAGAATGTTCCGCTGTTTAACGCCGATTATGAGATGTTGTATCACACCCTGGAGAACCTTTTGGGGAATGCGTTGAAATTTACGGAAGAGAACGGGCAGGTTTCGCTGCGCGCCGCTTTTTTACCGGAAGCCTGCCGGATTCGTCTGAGTGTCCGGGATACGGGGATCGGTATTGCCAAAGAATATCAGGAAGCGGTATTTGATAAATTTGTACAGATGGATGCTTCTGCGTCCAAACGTTATAACGGGAGCGGACTGGGGCTGACCCTGGTGAAGAATTGGACGAAACTTCACGGCGGAACGGTTGCGGTGGAGAGCGAACCGGGAAAAGGGAGCACGTTCACAGTGGAAATCCCTTCGGATTTACAGGAGGAAGGAGAACAAAACGGAAATGAAGATCATGGCAGTGGACGATGAGGAAAACATCCTCCTGGCGATCAGACATATCGCGGAGAAAGACGGATATCAGTATTGTTCGGCGCCGGACGGCGAGACGGCTCTTTCCCTGGTTAAGGAAGAAAAACCGGATCTGATTATTCTGGACGTGATGATGCCGGATATGAACGGGTTTCAGGTCTGCGAAGAGCTTCGAAGGCAGGATGACCATACGCCGATCATCTTTCTTTCGGCGAAAGGGGATATTGTGGATAAAGGTATCGGTTTTACTGCGGGCGGTGACGATTACCTGGTAAAACCCTTCAATCCGAGGGAGCTGTCTTTGCGCATGAACGCGCTGTTGCGCCGGGCAAAACGGGACGGAAAAAGCGGGAATGAATATTTAAAAAGAGAGGACAGCGCGGCTTTTGACGAACTGGAGATCTTTTTTAACCGATATGAAGTGCGCCTTCGCGGCATGGACGTGGGGTTGACTTCCAAAGAATTTGAGATTCTGGCCTTGCTGGCCAGTCACCCGGGCCAGGTGTATACCAGACAACAGATACTGGAACATATCTGGGGAAATGACAGCGGAGCGAATGCCAACAGTATTACCGTTTTTATGCGGAAGATACGTGAAAAGATCGAGGACGATCCGGCCAAACCGAAATATCTTCTGACGGTTTGGCGAATCGGGTACAAATTTTATAAAGCATAAAGGCATCCGGCCGCCGGCGTGGGAAGAGAAACGCCAAGGCGGCCGGACGTATTATCTGGGGACCAGAAATTTCAGATCGGCAATGTGAAATTCCAGTCCCTGAGAGCGGGCCGACATTTCCAGAGAGCCTAGGAGAGCAGGCTTCGCGTGTTTGATGAGCTTCAGTACGGCCAGTTCCCGTTCGGGTTTCGGTAAGTTTAAGGCGGCGGACAGGGCATCCTGGGCATTCATGCCGGGCCGGTAGGCCGAGCCTAAAATGTCCGGATAATCCGGTACCATGGCCAGGGTAGGGAAGAGCCGTCCCAGAGCCAGCTCGGAATTCATATCTTCCATATCGGCGATCAGGCGGAGGACAAGGTCCGGTTCTTCGGTTCGGGCTTCGATTCGGACGACACGGACCTGAAAGAGGCCGGACAGCATTTGTTCAAGAGCCTGGCAGGTTTGAGTCTGTCCTTCCGGGCTGTTTAACAGTTGGGCGATCGCCTGAGTTTTTTTGTCGTCCGGCAATTTTTTAAACAGAAGCATCTGAAGTTTGCCGGGCAGTTTGATCCCTTTGGTTTTTGCGGCGTCCGGGTGGTTCTTCAGGGCGTCCATGGCGTTTTCCATGATGCCGTTATAATCGATGGATGCGAGATCCAGGACGGTTTTAAACATGATTCGATCCTTCTTTCCTGTTTTGATGATGGGATGCTGCAAAGCCCGTCAAAATTCTTCTGGTTGCAGCAGATTGGCGTAGAGCTGTACGCCGCGGATGAGGGCGTCGGGATTCACGCGGAACTTTGGACTGTGAAGCGGCGCGTTCTCCTGTTCGGGGAAACCGCAGCCGAAGAAGGCGAAAGCGCCGGGAACCGCGTTCAGGTAGTAACCGACGTCTTCCGAGCTCATGCGGGGTTTTTCGGCCAGGATTCCGCATCCTTTTCCGAAGATCCGGTCGGCGGTTTTTGCCATGCGCGCAGCTTCGTCCGGATTGTTGATGGCGGGAATCGCCATGCAGGTGTTTTTAAAATCCGCCGTACAGCGATGGGCCAGGCAGATTCCTTCGGCGAGCTCTTTCAGGCGTTTGATAACCCGGGCGCAGATCCCGGTGTCGAACGTGCGGATATTGCCCGTGATCCGGACGGAATCCGGAATGGCGTTCCACGTGGAAACGGTGTTTACGGTTCCGACGGTGACGACGACGGTTTCCAGGGAGCTGAATTCCCGGGACGGCAGGGCGTTGTAGGCGGCCAGGATGGCGGCCAGGGCGCCGACGGGGTCCACCGCGCCTTCCGGTGAGGAACCGTGCCCGCCTTTCCCCTGGACGGTCAGCTCAAAACGGTCGCAGGAAGCCATGGCGCGGTCTTTGCAGACGCTTAAAACGCCGACGGGAAGTTCCGGATCTACGTGAAGGGCGTAGAAACGATCGACCGGATTGAGATAACCCAGTTTTACCATGGAAGCGGCGCCGCCTTTTTCGTCTCCGTTGTTTAAGACCGCGATCTTTCTGGTTTCCGGGTTCATGCCTTCCTCGGCCGGTTGGAAGATCAGACGGATATTTCCCGCCAGCTTGTCCCGGTTATTGGCGAAATAATGAGCGGTTCCCAGAAGCATGGCGGCATGCGCGTCGTGACCGCAGGCATGCATAACCCCGGGATTCTCGGAGGAAAACAAAACGTCGCTGGATTCCTGGATGGGAAGGGCGTCGATGTCGGCTCGAAGAGCGACGGTCGGTCCGGGCTTTTCACCCGGGATCCAGCCGACGACGCCGGTGGCCACAACTTTTTCCGCTTTGATCCCGTAGCGGGTCAGTTCCTGATAAATAAAATCACAGGCCCAGTGTTCGTGGAAAGCCGTTTGAGGGTGACGATGTAAGACCATATAGTTTTCCTGGACTTCATTTTCCAGATGAGTCAGTTCCGACAGAGAGATCATAGCGTTGCCTCCTTTAATATCATGAAATAAGATTGCTTTTATTCTAACAGAAACGGATGAGAATATCCAGTAAACAAAACAGAAAGTATGGGATGAGGATTTTGAGATGATAAGCGGAAAAAGAGAAAAGTCAAAAGAATGTCGGATAAATCCAAACTTGGTCCTGGTTATCGGCGTGGTCGGAGTTTCCTGTTCGGCAATTTTTGTGCGGTATTCGGAAGCGCCGGCCCTGGTTACGGCTACGGGACGCCTGGTCTGGACGGTATTTCTTCTTACGCCTTCCGCTCTCGGCGGGCACAGGCGGGACTGGAAGGCAGTGAGGAGAAAAGACGTATTCTGGTGTGCGTTGAGCGGTGTTTTTCTGGCCTTTCATTTTGTGTTCTGGTTCGCGTCTTTGCGCTACACATCCGTGGCAAGTTCTACGGCGCTGATGAGTACGGAGGTGATTTTTACGGCGCTGGGCTTTCTGTTGTTTCTAAACGGGAGAATCGAAAAAGGGGCGTGGGGCTGTATCCTGGTTTCGTTTGCCGGAAGCGTCGTTATCGGCCTGGCGGACGGCGGGAGCGGTTCGGACGCGGTGCTCGGTGATTTTTTGTCCCTTTTGGGAGCGGTGTGTATCACCGGTTATACTCTGATCGGCCGGCGGGAAAGGGAGAGGCTTTCGAATACGGCGTATACTTATTTGACTTACGGTTTCTGCGCGCTGGCGCTTTTGTTTCTGGACGGCGTTACAGGGACTCCTGTTACGGGCTGGGGAGTTCGGGAGATTGGCATCGGCTTCTGCCTGGGATTTTTTTGCACGCTTCTGGGCCACAGTCTTTTTAACTGGTGTTTGAAATATTTGAATCCGGCGTATGTCGCGGCCGCGAAATTATGCGAGCCGATTGCGGCTTCGGTTATAGCCGTTTTTCTTTTTGGGGAGATTCCTTCGGCCTTGCAGTTTTTCGGCGCTTCGGTTCTTTTGGCGGGGGTATTTGCCTACGCCGGATTGGAACGAAAGGGAACGGCGTGCTAAATTGTTACTTTTTGCCGGGATAATTTGTTGAAAGGGATATACAAAGTACCGCTTTTTGTGGTAAAATAAGCGGGAAACAGAGTTTCTTTTCGTAAGAGAATATTCAGAATGAAGCAGATAAAGGAGAGATGTGCGATGGAAAAGGGAAATTCCCGAGGCAAGCGGTTACTGGCGTGGCTGCTGGCGGCGGCCATGATTGTAACTCCGCTCGTTCCGTCTTCGCCGACGGCTCAGGCGGCGAAGATATCCCGGACGGAGGATTCGGAGGAGGAGCCTTCTGGGGAGAAGGAAGCCTGGACCGATATCGGAGAATTTATTTATACCGCGGATCTGGATACGTCGGCTCCGTCCGCAGTCCGGCCGTTTGGTCTGGACGACGGGATCGTCGATCTGAAAAGCGGGAATTACGAGAGATGGATCGACCGGATCGATCTGCCGGAGGAAGAGTTTCGTCTTCTCTATGATCGGCTGGCGGAAGGATCGGATGGTGACGGAACCGACGATTTTCTGATCGAGGACGCGGCGTTTGAGCCGGATAAGAACGGGAAGATGACGGTCACCGTTCCTGTGATTACGGTAGAATTTCCGTTGGAACGAAAGGAAGACGCCGCGAAGGAATCCAAGGAAGTTTTTGATCGCTATACGCCTTATGTGTCTGCCGTGTACAGCGCTTTTGACCGGGATTATCCGGAAGTGTTCTGGATGGGGAACGCCTGGAATTACGGTTACAGCGGGGAGTACAGCGGATCGGAGGCGGAAGGGTATACCGGACGGATCCATATCTCTTTGTTTTTGTCGCGCACGGAGAAGTATCCGGACGAGGCGGCGATCCGGGCGGCGATCGAGAAGCGCGACAGTGATATCGCGGAGATTATGGCCGGAAAAACCGGGGACAGCGATTATGAAACGATCTGTTATTTTAATGATACGTTAACAAAGAGGAATCAATACAATACGGCGGTTTCCGGGGGTGCTGTGACGGCGGATCCGGACTGTTGGGAGTGCGTCAGCGCTCTGGCGGGCCAGGCAGGGGAGAACGGTCCGGTCTGTGAAGGCTATGCCAGGGCTTTTCAGGTGTTGTGCAAAAAGGCCGGTATCGCCTGCACTTTGGTGGACGGCAACGCGCAGAGCGGCACGGGCAGCGGTCCTCATATGTGGAACTATGTGAAGCTGGACGGAGAATGGTACGGAGCGGACGTAACCTGGAATGATCCCGTGGGTAATCCGGCCGGCGGGGCGGTATCCGGGCTGGAGAACCGGGAGTGGTTGCTGGTCGGCGAGGAAAAAACGGATGGAAGCGGCCGGGACTTTTTAACGACTCATCCGGTGGAGAATCGGATCTCTTCGAACGGAGTCGCTTTTCTTAACGGTCCGGTTTTGAGCAAGACGAATTATGTTCCGAAGAAAGTTGTTTCGCTGACGGGAGTGGCCTCCTATGCGGGCGAGACGCTTCAGGATACTTTTACGTACGGCGACACGATCACCGTAAAAGCGTCCGTATCCTATCCGGAAGGAAATTCCGGCGTTTCGAACAGAACCGGCGAACCGGGAGCGCGTCAGATGGCATTGTATCTGGGGGACAGACAGATTTCGGATCCGGTAAGCGAGGAGAACGGTATTTATACGATGTCCTATTCCACCCGGGAGCGCCTGGTGCCGGTGGGCAGACAGATTCTGACGGCCCGGTTTATCGGGGACGGAGAGGTCGGGTCCTCCTCGAAGGATGTGGCGATAACCTTGAATCCGTTGGAACCGGTTTTGACCGTACCTTCCGACCTGGTGCTTCCCTATACAGGGGAAGCGGCAGAGATACCGGCTTCTTCGGTAGAGCTGCCCGGCATGGATGAAGCGCCGGATTATTCTTATTCGTATTGTAAGGAAGGCGGAAGCGCTTATACGGATGAAGTTCCGGTTTCTCCGGGCAAATATTCGGTAAAGGTTTCGGTGGCGGCGGATGCGGCCGGTTTCTACAAAGGAGCGGAGAAGACATTTTCGCTGGAGATCCGGAAAACGTCGGTGAGTCTGCGTTTCCTTGCATCCTATGCGCCCGGTAAAGTTTATGACGGAACGGCTTTGGCGCTTCCGACGGAAGATCAGATGGAGATTGGCGGCGCTCTTTACGGCGACGTGGTGTTTACCTGGTATCGAAAAACGGTAGCCGAGGAAAATAAGATTACCGATCCCACGCAGGCCGGCGATTATATTTTGGTGGCTTCGGTGGCCGACACGGAGAGTTCCGAGGGTGTTCAGGCGCAGATTTCCGTTTCCGTCACCAGAAGGCCGGTAAATATTCAGATCGCGGAACAGGGGAAAGTTTAT
The DNA here is from genome assembly GCA_022792885.1 of Lachnospiraceae bacterium. Taxonomy (GTDB): domain Bacteria; phylum Bacillota; class Clostridia; order Lachnospirales; family Lachnospiraceae; genus JAAWBX01. The sequence continues at coordinate 34,088 of JAAWBX010000037.1, read as the reverse complement.
GGAGCGGAGGAGCCGGAGATCGGTTATACGGTTGACGCCGGTACGCCTCTGGTTGCCGGCGAATCCCTGACCGGCCGGCTGACGCGCGCGCCGGGTGAGGACGTGGGAAGCTATGCGATCGGTCCGGGTACTTTGGACGAAGCGAACAATCCCAATTATCGGTTTACCTATGGGACCGGAAGTTTTACAATCCGTCCCGCCGGATATCGGACGGAGGTGGAACCGGTTCAGACGATTTTGGCCGGGACCGGCGAATTTAAGAAACCCGATTTTATCGGGGTAAACAATGAAAAAGTTTCGGGTGTTCTTACCTACAAATATAAGGGCGTGGATTATGCGGCCTATGCGGATCTGGTGAAACAGCTGCAGTCGCTGGAAGTAGGGGCAAGCGGAAGCATTGAAGCCGTGTTTGTCCCGGATGCGGACGGCAATTATACGGGAATCAGCGAGGTCCGGATAGCTTTTACGATCTCGGATATTACGTTTTTTGTGGGAGGCCATCCTGCGTCCGACGCGAATGCGGTGACAAAAAAGGAGAACCCGGTATATGGGGATACCTGGGAAGATATCGTTCGGATCAGCGATCAGCTGACGGCTAAAGTCGGGAGTGCTTCCGACAGTGAGAGAGGGCATTTTACCCTGAGCGTCACGGGGAATCCCAAGGCAGGGGCCGGTCAGGCCTATCAGGTTCTGTATCACGGAACCCTGAACGGGAACGAGTATTCCGGCGTCGTGGTATGTTCCGGCACGGTGGATGTGGCGCAGGCGCTTCTTGGATGGGATACGGCGGGGCTGTCGGCACGGGATCGCCAGAGCAAGATCGTAGACGGACGGGCGACCCTTACGGGGGCTCTTCAGGTGTCCGGTATTTTACCCGAGGATAAGCAAAGCGTAAGTTTTGTCTGTCCGGCCGAGCGGCTGACAGGCACCTATGCTAATGTAGCTCCGGGCAGCCAGAAGGTGGTTTTGGGCTGGGCGGCGGACGCACCGGCGGTTCTTCAGGGAGAAGGAGCCGAAAATTATCGTCTTCCCGACCGGCTGCCCGAGATTACCGGCCAGATTCATGCGAGCAGGAGGGAGCCTGTGCCGGGGCTTTCGGAGGACCGGTATCAGTTGGAGATCGAGGATGGTCTGTCGGAAGTGCCGGCGGCTTTGCAGGGAAAGCCGGAGTTGAATACGGCGGAGAAGATTGAGAACCGGATGCGTATAAACGTCCGGACGAAAACGCCGTCCGTTCCTGACAAGGATATAGCGATATATGACGTGAGGCTTCTGTTTTCTTCGGACGGACAGAGTTGGGTGGAAGCTACGGCGGAGAATTTCCCTTCCGAGGGTATTCTCGTGACATTGCCGTACCCTTCCGGGACGACAAAGGATACTCATGATTTTACCGTGGCTCATATGTTTACCGTGACCAGGAACAATTATCAGCCGGGAGACGTGGAATATCCGGCCGTGAAAAAAACGGATGCGGGAATCCAGTTTCGGGTATACAGCCTGTCGCCGATTGCGGTCGGCTGGATTTCAATCAATCAGGCGCCTTCAGGGACCACGGCGGCGCCTCAGCCGTCCACGTCCGCACAGACGACAAATTCTGCTTCAACAGCGCCTTCTCAGCCAAGCACGCAGAATCCGTCTTCCGTGACGGGAACGCAGACCGGCGACAATAATTATGTCATTTATCTTTATCTGCTGCTTTTGCTGGTGGCCGGCATGGCGGTATGTCTTCTGGTCGAGAAGAGACGGGCGGAACGGAGATAGAAAGAAACCGGCGGGAGAGCAGCGAGGAGAAGACCTGGCTGCTTCCCTTTTATCCCGTTCGGTATTTTTGTAGAAAAGATGTTCGGATCATGGGGAAAAAGATGGAACAGAGAAAAAAAGACAGAATGGTGCTTCGTTACCTGCTTATGGTGACGGCTGCCGCTTTGGGCGTCTGTTATTTTGACAGGATTGCGGCGGGGGCGGGACTTTTGCTCCGCGTTTTAAACCCTCTTCTTATCGGAGCGGTTATCGCTTATATTTTAAATTTGGTATTAAGGGTCGCGGAACACTTTTATTTTCCGAATACGAAGAACGCCGTTCTGCTGAAGATAAAACGGCCGGTTTGTATTTTGATTTCACTTTTGCTGATCGGGGCGGCGATTGTTTTTATTTTTCAAATGCTTGTTCCGGAATTGATTTCGGCGATCCGAATCGTCGGCGAGGAACTGCCGAAATTTTTTGAGAATTTGAAAGATTTCGCGGTTGAGAACAGCCGGCAGTTCCCGGAAGTGCAGATTTGGATAGAGGAGCAGATCGAAACGCTGAATTGGGCGGATTTGACGAGGAATCTTCTCAATCATCTGACGAACGGACTGACGAGTCTGGTGAGTTCCACGATTCGTTTTGTGACGGTAGTGTTCGGCGGCCTGATGCAGTTGAGTATTTCCATGATTTTCGCGATTTATCTGTTGGCGAACAAGGAAAAATTGGCCCGGCAGGGAAAACGTCTCATGAAAGCTTATCTGAGGGAAGAGACGGCGGAGAAGATCGAGTATGTTTTGGGCACGGCGCATACGTCTTTTTCGAGTTTTATCGGCGGTCAATGTACGGAGGCCGTGATTCTGGGGAGTCTCTGCGCGCTTGGTATGTGGATTCTTCGTCTGCCCTATGTTCCGATGGTAGGGGCTTTTGTGAGCGTCATGGCTTTGATCCCCATCGTGGGCGCTTATCTGGAGGTGGCGGTAGGCGCTTTTATGATTGTGACGGTGGATCCTTGGCAGGCTTTGATTTTTGTCGTTTTTATGATTATTCTTCAGCAGTTGGAGGGAAACCTTATTTATCCCAGAGTTATGGGGGCTTCCATCGGTCTTCCGGGTATGTGGGTGCTGGCGGCCGTGACCGTGGGAGGCGGATTTTTCGGTATTCCGGGCATGCTCGTGGGTGTTCCCACGGCGGCGACCCTCTATCGGCTTTTGAAGGTGGATGTGGCGAAACGTGTGGAAGAAAAAGAGGCCGGGGACAACGGATAATTGAGAGAAAAAAGATAAATTCGTGATTGAAAACAGGAGAGATAAGGAGGAAGAAGATGGGAAAGTACAGATTGGCTGTGATTTCGGGAGACGGCATCGGGCCGGAAGTGGTGGCGGAGGCCGTAAAGGTATTAAAGAAAGTCGGGGAAACGTATCATCATGAATTTGAGTTCCGGGAGGTCTTGATGGGCGGTGCGGCTTATGATGCCTGCGGAACCTGTTTTCCTGAGGAGACGTTGGAGATATGTAAGCAGAGTGATTCCGTGATTCTGGGCGCGGTGGGAGGTCCAAAGTGGGATTCCCTGCCCGGGGACGAGCGGCCCGAGAAAGCTTTGTTAAAAATTCGTTCCGGTCTGGGGCTCTATGCGAATCTGCGTCCGGCTATTATGCACAGGGCTTTATCGGAGGCGTGTCCGATTAAACAGGAGATTATCGGCGATTCTTTTGATATTATGGTTGTGCGGGAGCTGACCGGCGGGATTTATTTTGGGGATCGGGGTTACCGAACGGGACGTTACGGTGAGGAAGCCTTTGATACCGAAAGCTACAGCGAATTTGAAATCCGGCGGATCGCCCGGATTGCCTATGACACGGCGATGGCCAGAAAGAAGAAACTGGTCAGTGTGGATAAGGCCAATGTGCTGGAGAGTTCCAGGCTCTGGCGGAAGATCGTAACCGAGATGAATGCGGAGTATCCGGAGGTGGAAGTTTCCCATATGTATGTGGATAATGCGGCTATGCAGTTGGTGCGGAATCCCGGGCAGTTTGACGTGATCGTGACGTCCAACATGTTTGGGGATATTCTGTCGGATGAAGCCAGCATGATTACCGGTTCCATCGGAATGCTTCCGAGCGCCAGTCTGGGCGAGGGAGCTTTCGGCATGTATGAGCCGATTCACGGTTCGGCGCCGGATATCGCCGGACAGAATAAGGCGAATCCGATCGCTGCGATTTTGTCCATGGCGATGCTTCTGCGATACAGTTTCGGCCTGAAAGAAGAGGCGGACGCGGTGGAAAGGGCTGTGACGGAGGTATTGGAAGCGGGGTACCGGACGGCGGATATCGCGAAAGCGGGGGAGACGGCGACCGGGACGAAGGAAATGGGCGCTCGGATCGTTGACCGTATTTAAGAAGATTGCGGCGAAAAGAGCAGGTTACGAAAAGAGGAAATAAGCATGGATTGGAAAAAGCTTTCGATCTATTTAGCTACGAGTTATCCGGATATGTTCGCGGAAAGAGAATATTTGCGCCGGGAGGTAAAACCGGAGCTTGAGGAGTGGTGCCGGGAACGGAACCTGGAGTTGGACTGGGTCGATCTCCGCTTCGGCATCTCCGAAAAAGATGCCGAGGAGAACGTCCGGGCGCTTCGGGTGTGCCTGGAGAATATCGATGCCTGTCGTCCGTTTTTTGTCGGTTTCCTGGGACAGCACAGGGGATGGGTTCCGACGACGGAAGACGCCGGTGACGGGCTTTTGAAAGAGTATGACGGGCTGGAAGCGTGTATCGGGAAATACTCTCTTACCGAGCTGGAGATTTTGCATGCTCTTTTGCGCCCGCTGAAGGACGGGGAAAAGCCGGCGGAGCATGGGATCTTATATTACAGGGATGCGGATTTTACGCGGGATGCATTTAAAGACCAGTCGAAACTGAAATCGATTTTTACCAATGAACCCTGGCAAAAGTCTTTATTCTCCCGGGAGAACAAACGCCGGACCGAGGCTCAGGAGGCGTTTCGCAAAGAGGCGGAGAAGCAGTTGGCGCTGGTCAAGTATCAGGCGCGCTGGGATAAGGAGCGTATTTCACCGGAATTAAAGGATTATTGCGGGAGGGATCTGTCGGAGGGCCGTCTTACGGATTTCCAGATTCTGGGGCGGAATCTGAAGGATCATCTCCTGTCTTTCCTGAAGGCGGAGATCGTAAGGGAATACCCGGATCGAAAGCAGGCGGCGGAAAAGCCGGTCGACCGGCCGGCTTCGGATATGCGGGGGCAGGAGATCTGCCTGCGCCGTTTTCTTCGGGATTATTCGGAAGCCGCCGTGCCGGAAAAACTGCCGGACGCGTTTTTGAATCTGAAGGACGGCAGCCGGGTGGCTTTAAGCGCCAGGGGCGGTATGGGGAAAACGGAATTTCTGGCTCATTATATCGAAGAACTTTCCAGGAAGGGCGAGCGGGAAGTTTATTATCGGTTCGGCCGCCTCGGCGCGAATATGGTGACGTTAAAAGATCAGGTGTATTCTCTGTACCTGGAGATGATGGAGCGGGTCGGTCTGGCGGAGGAGTGGAAGCCGTTGAACGACCATGAGCTGGAGATCCGTTTTCCGGAGGTGGTTAAGCTGGCCGGCCGGGGAAAACCGATCGCGCTTGTTTTGGACGGGCTGCGTGCCGATGAATGCGAAAAACTTCCCTGGGTGTTTGAAAGCTTACCGGAGACGGCGATTCTTGTCTACGGCGCCCGGCCGGGAGAGGTTGAAAGGCTGTCGAAATGGATCGGGGGAAGCCGGGTGGAACTGATGCCGGTCAACGATCCCAAACAGAGAAAGAAGATGATCCGTCAGGCGGTTTTCGATGTGCTGAAGGATGTGGACGAGGAGGAGATGAATCTGCTTCTGAGCTCCCAGGGCAGCGCCAATCCCTTGTTTTTGAAAGCCGCCGTAAACGAGCTCCGTTACGGAGGAAATAAAGCTGCCTGGAAAAAGATGGCTTCCGGGGAGGACGGTATTTCGGCGGGGAATTTTATCCGTGGGATGCTTACCCGGATGGAGATGGGAGAAAATTGTTATCTGGCCCGGCCGGATTTGGAAGTGAAGGCGTTTTTCGGTTTTCTGGCAGCCGGCAGAAGGGGAATCTCACCGGAAGGCTACCGGAAATTATTTTCCGTTTGGGCCGAGACCGATTACAAGAAGATCGGCGCCAAACGTCTGCGTGAGGATATGCTTTTGATGGCGGAGCAGGCAAAACCGTTTCTTTTGTTTGACGGGAGTTCTTACTGGCCTATGCAGGAGAGCTTTGCGGAGGTTCTGCGGGAATATTATAAGGAAGATATGAACAGCTTTCACCGGGTGCTGGCGGCGCTTTACTATGACAAGTGCGACAAATTCGGGAACGGCACGTTTTCCGGGGAAGAAGCGGAGGCTTTTCAGGAGGTAATCTATCATTCCGCTAAGGGGCGCTGGGAGTGGGTTCTGTCCCTTCTGAAAGATCCGAATTTCTTGATCGGTAAGATGAAGAAGAACGGTCTTCCGGCCCTGATTGAGGATTATGCTAAGATCGATGCGCAGGTTTCACCGAAATATCAGAAGATCTGCCGGCTTTTGTGGCTGTCGATTCCGGTGCTGGAGCAGGATCCGGAGCAGTTGGAGGCGCAGATCATGATTCGGCGGGGCGAGGAGCCGGAACCGGTGTTCGACGAGATGTTGGAGAAACTCGGCAAACGGCGGACCGGGTGGTTTTTGTCTCCGCTTCAGAAATACGGGGCGAATCTGGATGATTTTGATCAGTTGGCGGAGGAAGGTTTTTTACCGGAACCCTCCGGAAACAACGAGATGCTGGATCTGTTCCAGAGCAGCGGATCCTTATATCTGTTCAGCCAGAAATACAGCGTGGCGGTAAGTCCTTTGAATCTGCAGATCCGCAAAACCGGCGCGCCGGTCCTGGCCTGCCTGCCCGAGGTTTTAAAGAAGAAATATCTGCTTCACTGGGACGCGCGGGAAGGAATGCTGATGTTGTATAACCTGGAGACGCTTCAGAACGATCAGGAAAGACGTCTTCCCAGGGAAGTGACCGAGAAGGTGGAGAATGCCTGGTGGGACGAGAATCGTTTCTATGTTCTGTACCGGAGTCTGGTCGGGAAAGGGACCATGCGGATTTTTACCTTGAAGTCCGAGGGCCCGGTGGAGACCTACACCTTGGAGAAAGCCGAGGACAGGCGGATCGTGACCGGTCCGGCCGGGGCCCGGGTCTGGGAAGTGGGCTGCGGTGGAGCCGAGTGGCGTCTGCGTGATATTTCGAACGGAGAGGAAAAAGCCTCTTTGGTAAAGATGGCGGGAGTCCGGGTGAGGGACGCTTTTTATGAGAACGGTTCCGTGATCTGGATTCAGGAGAGCGAAGAGGAGACCGCGATCTGCCTGCGCCGTCCGGAGGGACCGGAGGAAGAGAGAAAGACCCGGGTCGTGTATACGAAAGCGGGGGGAGAGGATCTGTGCCTGCGGGGACATCAGGGCAATCAGGTTTTATATCAATATGAAGACGGAACGTTTTTTGTCTTTGACATTCAGAGCGGAACGGTTTCCAAAGAATATTTATTGACGGAGGAAAGGATCGCGGCCAGTCTGTTTGAGAAAAATCTGGTTTACGCCGTTTTGGAGAGCGGTCAGCTTTGCGTGTATGATCTGGACGCGGGCGTGATGCGGTGCCGGAGTTTTCTGGAAGCGCCGGTCAGGAAGATGGTGATGGCCGGAGCCGGTCTGGTAACGATCTGGACGACGAAAGGCGAATTGCTGAGTTTTCAGCTTCAGAAAAAGAAATAATTCGAGGGAGGTAAGGGAATGGAGAAGGTAGGAATTGTCGGAGTCGGCCAGATGGGGGCGGATATGGGACTTTTGGCGCTGGCTTACGGATATGAAGCGGTGCTGATCGGCCGGACAGAGGAGAAAGCGGCGAAAGGGCGGCAGCAGATCGAGAAAGATATGGAAGATATGATTCGCTGCGGGAAATTTACGGCGGAGAAAAAAGAAACCTGTCTGGCTCGCCTGGCTCTTTCGGACGATTATCGGGATCTGGCGGACTGTGCTTTTATCATCGAAGCGGTCGTGGAAGATCCGGCGGTAAAGCGGTCGGTGTATGAAAAGATTGAACAGGCATGTTCGGAAGATGCCGTGATTCTGTCGGAGACATCCGGGATCCTGCCGGATGAGCTGGCGGAAGGGATGCGTTGTAAAGAACGTTTTCTGGTGGCTCATTCCTGGAACCCGCCGCATGTGATTCCGCTGGTAGAGGTGGTTCCCGGGAAACATACCTCCGCAAAAGCGCTTCAGAAAGCGGTCGCGTTTCTGGAAGCTCTCGACCGGGAAGTGGTGGTTTTGCGGAAAGCGGTGCCCGGCTTTATCGGAAATCGGATTCAGCACGCCATGTTTCGGGAAGCGCTTTCTCTGATCGAGGAGGGTGTGGCGACGCCGGAAGAGATCGATAAGGTGATCTATTACAGCATTGGCCAGCGTTACGCGCATGTGGGTCTTATGGAGTATTACGATTCCTGCGGCCTGGATCTTCAGAAGCAGGTACAGTCCTATCTGCTGGCGGATCTGTGTAACGCGAAAGGTCCTCAGAAGCCGTTGACGGACTGCCTGGCGGCCGGCGATCTGGGGGCCAAGACCGGTAAGGGGCTTTACGAATGGCCGGAAGAGAAAAGGGAAGAATTTCGGGTGCGGAAGACCGCCGGTTTTATGCCTTTTATTCGCTGGGACGAAAAATAAAGTTGAAATGCTTTTGACGGAATGCTACAATCTTTTTAATTATGGAAAACGGAGGAATCGAACATGTTTCAGATTTTAGAGGCCGAGATACTCGCGGATAAGATCTATGAGATGAAACTGGAAGCGAAGCGGATCGCCAGATCCTGCGAGCCGGGTCAGTTTGTGATCTTGAAAATTGACGAGGAAGGGGAGCGGATTCCCCTGACGATTGCGGATTATGACAGGGAAGCCGGCACGGTCACGATCGTGTTTCAGGCCGTAGGGGGATCTTCGCAGCGTCTGGCCGGATTGAAAGCCGGGGATTTTGTGCGTGATTTTGTGGGGCCGTTGGGGTGTCCTTCCGAGTTTGTAAAAGAAGATCCGGAAACCCTGAAACAGAAGAAGATGTTGTTTGTGGCCGGCGGCGTGGGAACCGCTCCGGTATATCCGCAGGTAAAGTGGCTGAAAGAGCACGGCATAGAAGCGGATGTGATCATAGGCTCCAAGACGAAGAATCTGATCATCTGGGAAGACAAGATGAAGAAGGCGGCGGGCAATCTCTATGTGACGACCGACGACGGCAGTTACGGCCGCAGCGGAATGGTAACGAAAGTGATCGACGATCTGATGGCGGAAGGAAAACATTATGATACCTGCGTGGCGATCGGTCCCGTTATCATGATGAAATTCTGTTGTCTGACCACAAAAAAATACGATCTGCATACGATCGTCAGCATGAATCCGATCATGGTGGACGGTACCGGGATGTGCGGGGCCTGCCGTCTGACGGTCGGCGGGGAAGTGAAGTTCGCCTGTGTGGACGGGCCGGAATTTGACGGACATCTGGTTGATTTTGATCAGGCCATGAAGAGACAGCAGATGTATAAGACGGAGGAAGGACGTGCGGTATTAAAACTTCAGGAAGGCGATACCCATCACGGCGGATGCGGACATTGCGGAGGTGACAGATAATGGATGCGATGAAGAAAGTTCCGGTAAGAGAGCAGGACGCGAAGGTGCGTGCGGCGAATTTTGAGGAAGTATGTCTTGGTTATAATGAGGAAGAGGCGAGAGAAGAAGCCGCCCGCTGTTTGAATTGCAAGAATGCCCAGTGTGTCAAAGGCTGTCCGGTACATATCAATATTCCGGCTTTTATCCGAGAGGTAAAAGAGGGTAATGTGGAAGCGGCTTATCAGGTGATTTCCGAATCTTCTTCCCTTCCGGCTGTCTGCGGCCGCGTCTGCCCTCAGGAAAAACAGTGTGAAGGTAAATGCATCCGCGGAATCAAGGGAGAACCCATTTCAATCGGGAAGCTGGAACGGTTTACGGCGGACTGGGCCAGGGAACATGGAGTGAGACCGGCAAAGCCGGCGGGCGCGAACGGGAAAAAGGTGGCGGTAATCGGAAGCGGTCCTTCCGGGCTTTCCTGTGCGGGCGACCTGGCGAAGCTGGGATATGACGTAACGATTTTCGAGGCTCTTCATGAGGCCGGCGGCGTTTTGACTTATGGGATTCCGGAATTTCGTCTTCCCAAGGACGATGTGGTGAAGCCGGAGGTTGAGAATGTGAAGTCTCTGGGGGTCAGGATTGAGACGAATGTGGTCGTCGGAAAAGCGGTTACGGTGGACGAGCTTCTGGAGGAGGAAGGATTCGACGCGGTATTTATCGGCTCCGGCGCGGGGTTGCCGATGTTTATGGGGATTCCCGGCGAACAGGCGAACGGAGTCTATTCGGCCAATGAATATCTGACCCGGAGCAACCTGATGAAGGCCCGACTGGAGAATTATGACACTCCGATGCCTCACGGAAAAAGAGTGGCCGTAGTGGGGGGAGGAAACGTGGCCATGGACGCGGCGAGGACCGCGCTGCGGATGGGCGCCGAGACGCATATTATTTATCGAAGAAGCGAGGCGGAACTGCCGGCCAGGGCCGAGGAAGTACATCACGCGAAGGAGGAGGGGATTCGGTTTGATCTTCTGACGAATCCCACGGAGATTTTGGCGGACGAGAACGGCTGGGTATGCGGAATTCGCTGCGTCCGCATGGAACTGGGCGAGCCGGATGCTTCGGGAAGAAGGCGGCCTGTGCCTGTGGAAGGTTCGGAGTTTGTGATCGATGTGGATACGGTGATTATGTCTCTGGGGACTTCCCCCAATCCGCTGATTTCTTCCACTACCAGGGGACTGGAAGTGAATAAGAAAAAATGCATCGTAGCTGAGGAAGCTACCGGCAGGACCAGCAAGGAGGGCGTTTATGCCGGCGGTGATGCGGTGACGGGAGCGGCGACGGTTATTCTGGCCATGGAGGCGGGAAGAAACGGAGCGGCCGGTATTCATGAGTTTTTATCGAAATAAGAGGATTTATGCGGATTACGGTTTTATGTGTCGGAAAATGTAAGGAATCGTTTTATGCCCAGGCGGTAGCGGAATACGTAAAACGTCTGGGTCGTTACGTAAAGCTGGATATCGTGGAAGTCGCGGATGAAAAGACGCCGGAGGAAGCCGGGGAGAATCGGATGAAGCGGATCCGGGAGAAGGAGGGCGAGCGGCTTTTAGCACGCATCAGAGAAGACGGTTATGTGATTGCGCTGGCGATCCGGGGAATTGCGTTGGATTCGGAGGAGTTGGCCGCCCGGATCGAGCGGCTGGGGATCGAGGGGAAAAGCCATCTGATTTTTGTGATCGGAGGTTCCCTCGGACTTTCCGAGGCTGTTTTGGCCAGAGCCGATTTCTCGCTCAGTTTTTCCCGCATGACATTTCCGCACCCTTTGATGCGGGTGATTTTGTTGGAACAGCTTTACCGCAGTTATCGGATCATGAAACATGAACCGTATCATAAGTAGGGGCGAAAAGAACGGATGCTCTGGAAGTAAAAGAGAATAAGAGTTATATTTTTAATCCCATGGGAGTTTTGCGGCTTCCGTGGGGTTTTGCTGTTTATAACAATAGAATTTTTGCAAAGCAGGGATTTTATTGCAGGTTTTCGGCTTATTGTAATTTACCGGAAGGCTGTGTATAATAGGAATAGATAACAGGACTTTCGGAACATACAGAGTTTTCCGGCAGTGATTTATTGAAAGCAGGCAGGTGGATAAAAGAGAAACATGGAAACGAGGCAGACAAAATGGGAAGATTTGAGCATATCTAACGAGTTTCTTTCGGGAAGGTCATGCAGGATCCGGAATTTTGCAAAGAGTTACTGCAGAGGATTCTCCCGGATTTGAAGATTGAGCGAATTGAGTATCCGGAGCTGCAGAAAAGTATCAATATGGATGCCCATCGCGTCAGGCCGGGTGTGTATGTAAAGGACGACAGGGAGACGGCTTATGACATAGAAATGCAGGTCAGTGATACAAAGGAACTGCCTAAGAGAAGCCGGTATTATCAGGGAATGATAGACCTTCAGCTTGTGGATGCAGGGCAACATAATAAAAACTGAACAAAAGCTACATCATATTTATCTGTCTCTTTGATCTATACGAGAAACCGGAAAATGTATGCCGGACTATTCTATTGTAAAGAGTTTGTGTGAAGAACTTGGTATTACAGTGGCAGAACTTATGGATGGTGAAATGTTGATTGGCGTTTATGTTGTTGGAAAGTCTTTAGCAGGAAGATAAACATAATGAAAAATAGGCGTTGAACAAAATTGCTGCGCCCGGATGAAGGGCAGATGAGTGAGGCGTACTGGACTGTACGCCGATCGAAAGTAGCGCAGAAGATCGGGCCATCGGGGCACGGTTCAGGGCGTGTATGTCCTTGTCAAGCGACGGTACCGTATGGATAAGCAGAAAGGAAACGTTATGGAGAGATCATGTCTGACAACTTTGTGTTATTTGGAAAAAGAAGATTCTTATCTTATGCTGCATCGGGTAAAGAAGAAAAAGGATATCAACAAAGACAAATGGATCGGTATCGGCGGCCATTTTGAAGCAGGAGAATCGCCGGAGGAGTGTCTTTTACGGGAAGTGCGGGAAGAAACCGGTTACCGTTTGTTGTCCTGGCGTTTCCGGGGGCTTGTTACTTTTATGACGGATACCTGCGAGGCCGAATATATGTGCCTGTACACGGCGGATCGTTTTGAGGGGGATCCGGTGGAATGCGAGGAGGGCGAATTGGCCTGGGTGCCGAAATCGCGGATAAAAGAGTTGCCGATCTGGGAGGGGGACCGAATTTTTTTTGACCTGCTGGCAACGCAAAGGCCCTTTTTTTCTCTGAAACTTCGCTATGAGGGGGACCGTCTGATGGAGGCGGTACTGGATGGGGAAGCTTTGGCGCTGCCGTACGAAGGGGGCGGTTCTGCCGGTTTTTCCTGCCGTTCCCATTTAACTTAAAAGGAATATTTTTTTGTATGGTTGCCGCCGCCGGCCAGGGGTACGTTTGTCCCCGGCCGGCGGCGGTTTCTTGTCGTGGGGAAACATGGGCGTCCGGCGATATTTCGTGAAAGCGGTTATAACGCGGCGCGGTCGTTTTAAAAGGTACGTATATTTGCCGGCCTGTCTCATATATTGTTCTAAGGAGTGAGGGCATGGACAAAAAAGAAGAAATTTTACGGATTTTGCCGATGCGGTTGAAAGAAGAGGCCGGGCGGACGGCTTCCTTTGAGACGTTGCAGGAGATTCGGCTTCGGCCGGGACGCCCCATGCTTTTTCTGGAAGCGGGCAGGGAGCGGGTATCGAATTGCCTGGTAAGCGAAAAGGAGATCGGCGAATGTCTTCAATATGCGGGGAATTATTCTCTTTATGCTTATGAGGAAGAGCTTCGGGGCGGGTATCTTACGATCCGGGGCGGCCACCGGATCGGGCTGGCGGGACAGGTCCGGGCCGAACAGGGACAGGTTCGGGTGCTGAAACAGGTGAGCAGCCTAAACATCCGGGTAGCCCATGAGATAAAAGGCTGCGCGGCCTCCCTGCTTTCGCCGCTGTTCGGAGACGGAAAACTTAAGAGCGTCCTTTTGATTTCGCCGCCGGGCGGCGGGAAGACAACCTGTTTAAGGGATCTGATTCGGTTGATGGCGGAAGGAGAAAGCCCGGTCGGGCCGGTGAATGTGGGGGTCGTGGACGAACGGTCGGAGCTGGGGGCCTGTTATCAGGGGATTCCTCAAAACGATCTGGGGCTTCGCTCGGACGTGCTGGACGGATGCCCGAAGGCGGCGGGGATTTATATGCTTCTTCGTTCGATGGCGCCGGATGTGATTGCGGTGGACGAGATCAGCCTGGTTTCGGACGCGGAGGCCGTGGAATATGCCGCCGGCTGCGGATGCAGCTTTTTGGCAACTCTTCACGGGGAAAGCGAGGAAGCCGTGAAGAAACGTCCGGCGATTAAAAAGCTCTGGGAACAGAAAATTTTTGAACGTTACGTTTTATTGGGGAAGAAGCCGGCCGGGCGGGTTTTGGGGATATATAACAAAGAATTCGAGCGCCTTTTTGACAGGGGGCCGGAAAGGGGTGAAAGGGCTTTTGGACAGTATAAAAATAGCGGGAGCGCTTTTGATTTTGCTGGCGGCGGCCGGCATCGGGAATGAATCCGCGGGAGGAGTCCGCCGCCGGCTGGAAGCTTTATATCAGTGCCGGAGCCTGACGCTTCTTTTGCAGGGGCAGTTAAAATACGCGTTTTCGGGATTGTCGGAAATGCTTGTGGAGGCCGGCGGGCGTCTGGAGTTTCCCTTCTCGGATTTTTGCCGGAGGCTGGCGGAGAAATTGGAATCGATGCCGGGACAGGAGATCGGCCGTTTGTGGCGGGATACGGCGGAAGAAACTCTGACGGGGAGCGGGTTGACCGGGAAGGACAGGGAACGGTTCTGTGAGCTGGGAAATGCGCTGGGGTATCTGGACGGGGAGAGCCAGTGCCGGAGACTGGAAAGCTGTGGGGAGCGGATCGACCGGGAGATTGCCCGGGCGGAAGCGGAGACGGCGGCCAAATGCCGGTTATACCGGAGTCTTGGCGTTCTGGGCGGGATGTTTGTGACGATCCTGTTTTTATAGAAAAGCAAAGGGGAAGTGCCGATGAGTGTAAATCTGATATTTAAAATAGCGGCCGTGGGTATTCTGGTTTCCGTTTTGTGCCAGATATTAAAACACAGCGGGAGGGAGGAGCACGCGTTTTTGGCAAGTTTGGCCGGGCTTTTGCTGGTCCTGTACTGGGTTGTGCCTTACATATATGAAATTTTTGAGACGATCAAGGAATTGTTTGCTTTATAGGGAAGGGGGACATGGAGAATGAATATTTTTTCCGTGGCGGTGATCGGTGTGGTGACGGCGCTGCTTGCCCTGGGGATGAAAGAGATGAAAGGGGAGTACAGCACGTATCTGACCTTTGGCGCCGGGCTTTTGATCTTTTTTTATTCCGTTTATAAATTAAAAGATATCATGGAGGTGCTTGGCCGGATTCAGGAATATCTGAATATGAACTCCGCATATCTTACGATTCTCTTGAAAATTATCGGTATTACGTATGTGGCGGAACTCGCGTCCGGTGTGTGCAAAGACGCCGGATATGCCAGTCTGAGCGGACAAATCGAACTTTTCGGGAAACTGGCCGTGCTGGGAGTCAGTCTTCCCATCGTCATGTCCCTTCTGGATACGGTGAGTGCCTTTTTGGCGGCCGGCCGATGAGAGGAGGGGAGAGGCGGTTTCGCGGGCTCTTTTTCATTGTCCTTTTGCTGATTCCTTTGCTTTTGGGGGTTCCGGCGAAGGCTTCCCAGCAGGAAGAGGATCCGGATATCGCGGCATTGAAAGAAAACCTGGCGGATTATGATTTTTCGGAAATTGAAGAGCTTTTGGCAGGACAGGCGGGGGAGGGCGCGGTAAGTTTTTCCGAATTGGTGGGAGAGCTTGTGACAGGGGATGTAAAAACTTTTTTTCGCCAACTTCTGGATTGGGTCGGGACGGCTTTGGGTCGGGAGATTCGGACGAATCGTTCCGGTCTGTGGCAGGTGCTTCTGCTCGCCACGATCGGGGCTTTGTTTACCAATTTGGCATCCGTATTCGAAAAAGAGGGAATTTCGGAAATGGGCTTTTTTATCACCTATCTGCTGCTGGTATCCATCCTTCTGGCCGGTTTCGGGCAGGCGGCGGAGGTGGCGGCGGGACTGGTGGAACTGCTTTTGAATTTTATGAGCGTTCTTCTTCCCGCTTTTTTCCTGGCGGTGGCGGTGGGAGGCGGGGCCATGACGTCGCTGGCTTTTTATGAATTTACGATGGTGGTCATTGCCGTAGTCCAGTGGCTTCTGGCAAACCTGTTCCTTCCTTTGACGGAGGTGTACGTGATCGCCATGGTTCTGAATCATTTATCCAAAGAAGAATTGTTTACCAAGGCGGGGGAACTGATGAAAACGCTGTTAAACTGGTCTTTAAAGGGGCTTTTGGGGCTGGTGACCGGCTACAGTTTGATTCAAAGTCTGATTTTGCCCTATGTCGACGCGGTAAAAACCGGGACCGTTACAAAAGTGATCGGGGCGCTTCCCGGAATCGGGAACAGTTTTGCCTCGCTTGCTTCGCTGGTGCTGGGGACCGGGGCGCTGATTAAAAACGGAATCGGCACGGCGGCCTTAATCGTACTTATTTTTCTGAGCGCGGTTCCGATTTTGAAACTGGTTTTGATTTACCTGATGTATGCGGCGGCCATGGCCTTGATGGAGCCGATCTCGGATAAACGTATCGTAGGTTGTGTGCAGGGGGTGGCCGATGGGGTGCGGCTGTTGTTAAAGACCGCTTTTACCGGGCTGCTGCTGTTTTTGATCACCATTGCGATTCTTTGCGCGTGTACGAATCTGTCCGGATAAAAGGGGGTTTTTATGAATCGGGTATTGGACTGGGTCCGCCAGATCGCGGTTTTTTATATTCTGATGACGGTGGTACAGCATCTTCTTCCGGCACAGAAATATCGGAAGTATATCCGGCTTTATCTGGGAGTCGTTTTTATTCTTCTGGTGATTTCTCCGGTTTTTTCGATTGTCGGATTGAGCGAAAGCCTGGCAGAAGCCATGGAGGAAGTTCAGGGACAGATGGCGAGAGAGGATCTGAGGCTGGAGGCGAAGACGGGGAATGAGGCCCGTTATCAGATGATCCTGACGGAGTACCGGGGCGTGATTCAGGAACGAGTCACGCAGATGGCCGGTCAGGAAGGCTATTTTCTGCGCAGTTTGTCGGTTGTTTTTGAGGAAGATACGGATTCGCCGGATTTCGGGCGTATTCTCTCCCTGGACATCGTGTTGTCGGGAAGAGGGTTGTCTTCATCGGAAATTTATATTGAGCCGATCGAAACGGGGGAGGAACCATGGCAGGAGGACGGGGAGGCGCATCCGATCATGAAGAAGATCCGGGCGGATCTGGCGGAGGAATATGAAGTGCCGCAGGAAGTGATTTCGGTCCGTCGACAGGAGGAGTAAGGAGGGGAGATATGGGACAGGAAGAGAAGCCGAACAGGAAATCATGGTGGAAAGATCTGGGGAAGAACCGGTTATTTCTTCTGATAGCCGCCTGCCTGGGACTTTTGCTGCTGATTTTGCCGGGCAGTCCGGGAACGGGTTCCGAGAAAACACAAAAGGAGGCAAAAGGAGACGGCCTGTCGGGAGCGGGGGAAGGGTCTGAGCGGGCGGTCACGGGGAGCGGCGGGACTTCGGATTATGCGAAGCTTTTGGAGAACCGGCTGAAAGACGTTCTCTCATCGGTAGAGGGGGTCGGTCAGGCGGACGTTATGATCACATTGAAAACGTCGGAAGAATCGGTGTTTCAAACGGATGAGAACGTGTCGTCCAACCGGGTGAAAGAAAGCGATTCCGGCGGCGGGAGCCGGGAATCGGAGGAGAGCAGGACCGAGAAAAGTACGGTTTTGACCGGCGGGAGTTCCGGCGGGGAGCCTTATCTTGTGCGTCAGATCATGCCCCGGATAGAGGGCGTCGTGGTGATCTGCGAGGGCGGGGATATACCGGCGGTAAAAACAGAAATCTGTGAGGCGGTCGGGGCATTATTTGACGTACCGGTTCATAAAATTAAAGTATTAAAAAGAGTATCTGGGAAACCATAGTAAAGGAGCGAACAAAGTGAAACGAATCTTCAAACGAAATCAGGTTGTACTTACGCTGCTGGCGGTCATGATTGCCGTGGCCGGGTATCTGAATTACGCCGGAAAAGGCGCGGCCGATGCGGACGCGCCGGTATCCGAAACCGGAAAAGATGCGCCGGTAGGCATGCAGGACATTTCCGAGGAGGATATTCTGGCGGAAAACCAGGCTCTTTCGGATGCCATGAGTCCGTCCGCCGGTGAAACCGAGGGAGAGGAAACGCCCGTGGCGGAGGAAATCGCGAGCCTGGATAACGATCCCAACGACGAAGCGGCCGGCGGGCAGGAGGCGTCCGGAAATCTTCCGGGTGAAGCAATCCTGACCAGCGGGACAACGGTGGTGGATTATCTGGCCAACGTTATGCTGGAGAGAGAGCAGGTCCGGGCCAGAAGCAAGGAAAATTACATGGAGATCATAAATAACGCGGGTCTTTCGGAGGAAGCCAAACAGGAAGCCGTCGCTTCCATGCTGACGCTGACGCAGATCGCGGAGAAGGAAAATTCGGCCGAAACGCTTTTGACCGCGAAAGGTTTTGACAACTCGATCGTTACGATCGTAGATAATCAGGCGGATGTGGTGATCGCCAGAGCTTCCATTACCGACGCGGAGCGGGCTCAGATCGAGGATATCGTAAAACGGAAATGCGAAATGGAAGCCAGCCAGATCGTTATTACACTTATGGAGCTGGCACAGTAAAAATACTTTGCAAATTCCTTCTATCTTTGTTATAATGTGTTCATATTACATAGAAATACCCGGAGGTAAGAGGAATGTCTGAGAAAGAACAAAGCAGAAGCGCCCACACGATACCGTCGAAGGAATCCATCGGCGAGGTTATGATTGCCGATGATGTGGCTGCTATTATCGCGGGTTTTGCAGCAACGGAGACGGAAGGCGTGGCTTCCATGGCTGGGAATATCACGAATGAACTGGTCGGAAAACTTGGAATGAAGAATCTCTCCAAGGGAGTGAAGGTTGAGATGACCGACCGGGTCGTTTCCGCCGATATTTCACTGAATATCGAGTACGGCTACAGCATTCCGAAAGTGTGTGCCATGGTCCAGGAAAAGGTAAAATCAGCGATTGAGAATATGACCGGTCTGACTGTCAGCGAAGTGAATGTCAAAGTGGCCGGCGTGAACGTTGAAAACACCCAATAGGAACAAAATTAAAAAGAGTGCCCAGAGTGACACTCTTTTTTTATCGGAGGATAACATATGACAAGAAGAGAGCGGCGCGAACATACATTTTGTGTGCTTTTTTCCCGTGAATTTCATGAAACCGGGGAGGGGGAAGAGCAGGTTTCCCGGTATTTTTCGGGTTTGACGGATCTGAGTGAGGAGGAACTCGAAGAACGGGACCTGGCCAGGGTCCCGAAGATGACGGAGGAAGAGCGCGCGTCGATGGAGGAGCGGATCCGGGATATTTCGTGTAAGGTTTTCGAGCTGGATGAACGCATCAATGAAGTCTCGGAAGGCTGGAAGACAAGCCGGATGAGCCGGGTGGATCTGACGCTGATCCGCCTGGCTTTGTATGAGATGAGATATGACGACACGGTGCCGGTTAAGGTTGCCATCAATGAAGCGGTTGAGATCTCGAAGAAATACGGAGGTCCGGATTCGCGTTCTTTTGTTAACGGAATCCTGGCAAAGCTGGTGGACGGATGACGCGGGCTTCTTTCAGGGAGGCTTCGCGCGGCCGTTCGACGGGAGTCAGCGTCTATTCGGTGGAGCAGGTCAACCGTTATATCCGCAATATGTTTGATCAGGATTTCCTGTTGTGCAGAGTATCGGTGCGGGGGGAAGTCAGCAATTGTAAGGACCATCCTTCGGGTCATCTTTATTTTACTCTGAAGGACGAGAGCGGGACTTTGTCGGCCGTGATGTTTGCCGGGGATCGGAAAGGGCTTTCTTTTCCTCTGAAAGAAGGGCAGAAGGTTGTCGTTTCCGGGAAGATCGGGATCTATGAGGCGGCCGGCAGATATCAGTTGTACGCGAAGGGAATCCGGTTGGACGGGGTCGGGGAGCTTTACGCCCGTTTTGAAGCGTTGAAACAGTCCTTGGAAGAGATGGGGATGTTTGCGGAGGAATATAAAAAGGCGATTCCTTCTTATGTAAAAAAACTGGGTGTGGTGACGGCCGCGAGCGGCGCGGCGATCCGGGATATTTTGAATATCGCCAAAAGGCGCAATCCGTATGTGCAGATTTATCTGTATTCGGCTCAGGTGCAGGGGGAGGGCGCGGTTGCCAGTCTGGTAAAGGGAATCGAGACTCTGGATGCGATGGGGCTGGACTGTCTGATCGTCGGGCGGGGCGGCGGTTCTCTGGAGGAGCTTTGGGCTTTTAACGAGGAGGCGGTAGCCCGGGCCGTTTTTGACTGCGATACGCCGGTGATTTCGGCGGTTGGGCATGAGACGGACACGACGATCACGGACTATGTAGCGGATTTCCGGGCGCCAACGCCTTCGGCGGCGGCGGAATTGGCCGTTTTTGATTATCGAATCCTGGAACAGGGAATATACGAGAAGAGAGAACGTTTATCCCGTCTGATGCAGTATCAGCTCGAGAGGAAGAAGAGCCGGGCGGATCTGGCGGCTTCTCGTTTGAGAAGTTTTGCTCCCGGGAGCCGGATAAAGGAATTTCGGATAGCCTTAAGCGGTCGGGAAGAGCGCCTGAGAGGGCAGATGGAGGACAGGCTGAAGAGCCGTCGGCATGCGCTGGCGATTCTGGCTCAGAAGCTGGAAGGGTTTTCGCCGCTTCATCGTTTTCGGGGCGGTTATGCCTATACGGAGACGGAGGAAGGACGTCCGGTGTCCGGCATAGCGGATTTAAAGGACGGGGAGCGGATTCGGATTCATTATTCGGACGGGTACGCGAAAGCCCGGATCGAACGGATTTTTGAGGGACAAAGATATGACGGAGAGTAAAGGACCGGAGACATTGGAGGAAGCGCTCGCGCGGCTGGATCGGATATTGGAGAGACTGGAGAACGAAGAAAATTCTCTGGAGGAGTCTTTTACCTGGTATCAGGAAGGTTTGAAGCTGGTAAAATATGCCGATACTCAGATCGACCGGATCGAGAAACAGTGCATGCTGGTGGACGAGGAGGGAGAGCTTCATGAATTTTAAGGAAGAGATGGAAGTCCGGGGGCAGGCCGTGGAAGCGGTGATTCGAAAATATCTTCCGAAGGAGGAAGGATTTCAGCGAATCGTGCTGGAAGCGATGAATTACAGTGTGTCGGCGGGAGGCAAACGCCTCCGTCCGCTGTTGATGTGGGAGACATACCGGATGTTTGGCGGGGAAGGGGAGGCGATCGAGCCTTTTATGGCGGCGATCGAGATGATACACACGTCCTCCCTGATTCACGACGACCTTCCGGCTATGGACGGGGACGAGATGCGCAGAAACAAACCGAGCACCTGGGTCGCTTACGGGGAAGACATGGCAATTCTGGCCGGAGACGGCCTGATGATATTTGCGTTTGAGACGGCGGTGAAGGCGGCCGCTCTGGGCGGGGCGCCCGACCGGATCCTGCGCGCGCTCCGGATCCTGTCGAACAAGACCGGAATTTATGGAATGATCGGCGGACAGACCGTGGATGTGGAATTGACGGGGAAACCGGTTCCTGCGGATAAATTGGATTTTATTTATCGCCTGAAGACGGGCGCTCTTCTGGAGGCGTCCCTGATGATCGGCGCGGTTCTGGCCGGAGCCTCCGACGAGGAGGTCGGCCGGATGGAGCGGATCGCCGGGCAGGTGGGGATGGCGTTTCAGATACGGGACGATATTCTGGATCTGATTGCCAGGCCGGAAGAACTTGGGAAACCGGTGAAGAGCGACGAGAAGAATCATAAGACGACCCATGTGACGCTGGTCGGGCTGGATCAGGCGAAGCGCGACGTGGAGGAGATTTCGGGACAGGCTATCCGGGAGCTGGAAGCATTGCCTTCCTGCACGGAGTTTTTAAAAAACCTGATCGGGATGTTAATTACAAGGGAGAAATAACGGAATGGTTTTAGACAATATCCGAATGCCGGGGGATATTCAGAAACTGGATCCGGAACTGTATCCGGAACTGGCCAGAGAGATCCGGGACTTTCTTCTTCTGAAAGTGTCGGAGAACGGCGGGCATCTGGCGTCGAATCTGGGCGTGGTGGAGCTTACCATGGCTCTGCATCTGGCGTTTTCGCCGCCGGAAGACAAGATTATATGGGATGTGGGGCATCAGTCTTATACGCATAAGATCCTGACCGGACGGAAGGATGCGTTTGACGGACTGCGCCGGTTTGGCGGCTTGAGCGGTTTTCCCAAATTGCGGGAGAGTTCCTGTGACGTCTATGAAACCGGGCACAGCTCTACGTCTTTGTCCGCCGGGATCGGGTTGGTCCAGGCCAGGGAACTCCTGGGCGGGGATTATGGCGTGGTGGCGGTGATCGGCGACGGTTCTCTTTCCGGAGGCATGGCTTACGAGGCGCTGAACAACGCGTCGCGGGTACATTCGAATTTCATTATTGTATTGAATGATAACAATATGTCCATATCGGAGAGTACCGGGGGGATTTCCACGTACCTTTCCCGAATCCGTATGGCGAAGGGATACAATGAGCTGAAGCAGGACGTGGCGAACAAGTTACAGAAGGTTCCGGGTATCGGCGGTTCCCTGGTGGAGACGATCAGTCGGACCAAGAGCAGTATCAAGCAGTTGGTGATACCGGGCATGCTGTTTGAGAATTTGGATATCACGTATGTGGGGCCGATCGACGGACATAACATTCCGCAGATGGTGAGGATTTTTAAAGAAGCCAGGCAGATCAACCGGCCGATTCTGGTTCACGTTCTGACTCAGAAAGGCCGGGGTTACGAACCGGCCGAGCGGAGGCCCTCGTTTTTTCACGGTGTATCGCCTTTTGAACCGGCTACGGGGCGCCCGAAGAAAGAAAAAACGGCGCCGACCTACACGGACGTATTTGCCCGGACGATCTGTCGGCTGGCCGCCGAACAGGACAGGCTGGTGGCCATTACGGCGGCTATGGCGGACGGAACCGGCCTGAAACGTTTTGCTTCCATGTATCCGGAACGTTTTTATGACGTGGGAATCGCGGAGGAACACGCCGTGTCGTTTGCGGCCGGTTTGGCCGTTGGCGGTTTGAAGCCGGTGGTGGCGGTCTATTCCACGTTTCTTCAGAGGGCCTATGACCAGATCCTTCTGGATGTCTGTCTTCAGAAACTTCCGGTGATCTTTGCCGTTGACCGGGCCGGTCTGGTGGGAAACGACGGGGAGACGCATCAGGGAGTGTTTGATCTGAGTTATCTGTCTCAGATGCCCGGTATGACGATCCTGGCGCCCAAGAACAGCGGCGAGCTGAAGGCGGCTCTGGAATTTGCCGTATCGTTTGAGGGTCCGATCGCGGTCCGCTATCCGAGGGGGACGGCGTACCGAGGTCTTAAGGAATGTCGGGATCCGATGGTCCTGGGAAAGAGCGAAGTATTAAAAGAAGGACGTTTTCTGGTTCTTCTGGCCGTCGGCAGTATGGTAAAAACAGCCGCGGGAGTCTGTGAACGGCTTCTGGAAGAGGGGATCTGTGCGACGTTTGTCAACGTCCGGTTTGTCAAACCGATGGACACAGAACTTTTGGACAGGCTGGCCGGAAGTCATACGTTGTTTGTGACGCTGGAGGATAATGTGCTGCGGGGAGGGTACGGCGAGGCCGTGACCGCATACATGCACGAAGCGCATCGGGAGTGCCGGGTCCTGAACTTAGGGGTACCGGATTTCTTTGTGGAACAGGGAGATACGGATGTGCTGTACCAGGCGCTGAAGCTGGATGAACGGTCTGTTTTCCGGCGGATCAAAGAAGCCTGCGCAGGAGAGATCAATACATGACAAAAGAACGTTTAGACGTGCTTCTGGTGAACAGAGGCCATGCCGAATCGCGGGAGAAGGCCAAAGCGCTGATTATGGCGGGAATTGTTTTTGTGGACGGCCAGAGAGAGGATAAGGCGGGCAGTACGTTTTTTTCGGAGGCGCTCATTGAAGTGAGAGGCTCCGCGTTAAAATACGTCAGCCGCGGAGGCCTGAAGATGGAAAAGGCCGTGGAGGTTTTTCATCTGGATCTGACCGGGAAGATCTGCATGGATATCGGCGCCTCGACGGGAGGTTTTACGGATTGTATGCTGCAGAACGGAGCGGCGAAAGTCTATGCGGTGGATGTGGGGCACGGCCAGTTGGCCTGGTCTTTGCGGCAGGATGAGCGGGTCGTTTGTATGGAAAGAACCAACATCCGTTATGTGACGGAGAAAGAGGTGCCGGAGCCGCTGGATTTCGCTTCCTGCGATATTTCTTTTATTTCTTTGACGAAAGCGATGGGGCCGGCCCGGGCTCTTTTGAAAGAGGAAGGCCGCATGGTCTGTCTGATCAAACCCCAGTTTGAAGCCGGCCGGGAGAAAGTGGGAAAAAAAGGCGTGGTGAGGGACCGGGCCGTTCACCGGGAAGTGATCGAAAGCATCCGGGACGCGGCTTTGGCCTGCGGTTTTTCCGTGCGGGGATTGTCCTATTCCCCGGTCAAAGGGCCGGAGGGGAACATCGAATATCTGATTTATCTGGAAAAGTCCGGGACGCCGGCCGATTTTTCCGGATTTTCTCCGGAACGGGTCGTGGAAGAGGCCCATACGGCGTTGGATTAAGAGAGGGGCGGACAGAAGATGAATCGGTTTGCGATCATAACGAATCCGGAAAAAGATCTGGGCGGCGAGACGGCCGGTTATATCTGCCGCTATCTCTTTTCGAACGGAAAATCCTGTGAGATTGTAGGGGGTCGGGAAGGGAAGAAGCAGATTCCGCCGGATACCGAATGCCTCCTTGTGATCGGCGGGGACGGAACCATGATTCAGGCGGCCAGGGACTGGAACGACAGTCGTATCCCCCTGATCGGGATCAACATGGGAACGCTGGGATATCTGGCGGAGATCGATCTGCCGTCTCTGACGGATGCGCTGAATCGTCTGATGGCGGAAACTCCCATGGTGGAGGACCGCATGATGCTGAAAGGGGATATCCTGCGGAACGGCCGTGTGATCTGCCGGGATATTGCCTTGAACGATATTGTGCTGGGAAGAGGCAATTCGCTGAACGTGATCTGTTTTACGGTGGAAGTGGATGGGGAAATCCTGAAAAAGTATGCGGCGGACGGAATGATCGTTGCCACACCTACGGGTTCAACCGCATACAATTTGTCGGCGGGAGGCCCGATCGTGGCTCCGGCGGCTTCTCTGATCCTGATGACGCCGATCTCGCCTCATACGATGATCAACCGTAGCATTGTGCTTCCGGATACGGCCCGGATCGGGATTGAGCTTACGCCAAGGAAAGACCGGGAACTGGCGGCGATCGTCGGGTTTGACGGGAAGGGCGAGGTGCCTTTGCGGGCAGGGGATCGCATTGAGATCAGCCGGTCCGAGCGAGTGACGAAGATTTTTAAGCTGAGCCGGATCAGTTTTCTGGAAAATCTGAGAGATAAGATGCAGGAGAGTTGAGCGGGTAAAGTTTATACAGGAGGAGGGAAGACCATGAAAACGGAGAGGCACAGTAAGATCGTGGAATTGATCGGACGTTATGAGATCGAGACGCAGGAGGAGCTGGCGAAGAAACTGAACGAGGCGGGGTTTCGCGTGACTCAGGCCACGGTTTCCCGGGACATCCGGGAGCTGAAGCTGTCGAAAGCCACGGGGGCCGGCGGCAGGCAGAAGTACATCGTTCTTCAGAAAAAGGAAGACGAGATGAACGAGAAATATATCCGTGTGCTCCGGGACGGTTTTCTTTCCATGGATATGGCGCAGAATATTCTTGTTTTGAAGACGGTGTCCGGTATGGCCATGGCGGTGGCGGCGGCTCTGGATGAATTGCATTTTCATGAGATCGTGGGATGTATCGCGGGGGACGACACGATTCTGTGCGCGGTCCGGAGCGTGGACGATACCATACTGGTAATGGAGAAACTTCGGAAAATTTTGGACGGCCGTACGTGAAGCCGGAAACGGAGGTGGAAATATGCTTCTGAATCTGTATGTAAAAAATTTTGCTTTAATTGACGAAGCGGACGTATCGTTCGGTGAAGGTCTGGACATACTGACAGGTGAGACCGGCGCCGGGAAGTCGATTTTGATCGATGCGGTCGGCGTCGGATTGGGTGCGAAGACGTCCAGAAATTTTATTCGCAGCGGCCAGGAATATGCCTGGGTGGAACTGGTATTTTCCGTAGATTCGGAAAAGCTGGCGAAACGGCTTGAGGCATGCGGGACGCCGCCGGACGAGGACGGGCTGCTGATCGTTTCCCGGAAGATCCTGGAGAGCAGGAGTCTGAATAAGATCAACGATATGACGGTGACGCTGGCAAAGCTTAAGGAGGCGACGGCGCTTCTGATCGACATTCACGGCCAGCATGAGCATCAGTCTTTATTCCATAAAGCAAAGCATCTGGAGATCCTGGACGATTACTGTCGGGCGCAGATCGGTCCGGTCAAGCAGAAACTGGGAGAACGGTATCGGGTTTACCTCAATATGAAAAAAGAACTGGCGGAGTATCAGATGGATGAAAAAGCCAGACAGAGGGAACTGGATTTTATCCGGTTTGAAATCGAAGAGATCCGGGGAGCGAACATAAAGGACGGCGAGGAGGAAGAACTGGCGGCGAGACATCGGAAGATGCTTCATGCCAGAAAGATCGCCGAAGAACTCGGCAGTGTTGCGGATATTTTGGGAACCGATCGCTATGACAGCGCCGGGGAGCAGCTATCCCGGGCCGTCAAGCAACTGAAGGCGGCTTCGGAGTACGACGAGGCGCTTTTCGGTATGAGCGGTCAGATGGAAGAAATCGAGAATTTGGCTTCGGATCTTCTCAGGGACGTAACCGGTTATCTGGAAGAATTGACGTTTGAAGAGGACGAGTTTACGGAAGTGGAAGAGCGGCTGAACCGGGTGCGCGGAATACAGGCCAAGTACGGGCGGGATTACGAGGCGGTCTGCGAAGCCCTGGCTCTTCGGGAAGAGAAAGAACGGAAACTGATTCATTATGAGGAGCGCCGGAGGGAACTGACGAAGGAGCTGGAGGAAGTGATCGACGAGCTGGAGGAATTGTGCGGACAGCTCAGTCATGTGCGGAAGACCGAGTCCTTTAAGCTGGCCGAGTCGATTCGCAACGCTCTGGTTGATCTGAATTTCCTGGATGTTCAGTTTACGATGGCATTTACGAAATTGGAGCATTACACCGCGAACGGTTATGACGAAGCCGAATTTTTAATCTCCACCAATGTAGGAGAGGAGGTGCGCCCGCTCGGGCAGGTAGCCTCGGGCGGCGAATTGTCCCGCATCATGCTGGCGGTGAAAGCCGTGCTGGCGGACAGCGATGAGATTCCGACATTGATTTTTGACGAGATCGACAGCGGAATCAGCGGGCGCACCGCTCAGAAAGTTTCGGAAAAACTGGCTTACATCGCAAAACATCATCAGGTTCTGTGTATTACGCATTTGCCGCAGATCGCGGCGATGGCCGACTGCCACTACAGGATTCAGAAAAAAGCGGAAGGCGGAAAGACAAAAACAAAGATAGAGAAACTAAAGCAGGAGGAAACCATCGAGGAGCTTGCCAGGCTTTTGGGCGGCGTATCCATTACCGGAGCGGTGTTAGACAATGCTCGGGAAATGAAGGCGCTGGCGAAAACCGTAAAATACCAGCAAGATTTTCGTTGAATCTCACCATACTAAGGAATACCGAAAGGTATTCCTTTTATTTTTTCTTAAGGAGGTGAAGACAGTGACGAGAAAAGCAAAGTACCGTCGGTGGCTGATACGTCTCTTGGCGGCAGCGGTGGTTTTTTCCTGCTTTTTTGGCTGGTACTATGTGAATCGGATGATTCCGAATCATATTCATCTGGTCATGGGGCAGACCGGAGAATTTAATTTTCAGCTTCCGATCGACGCGACGATCCGAACTGACAGCGAGGAAGTGGTGCTGGGAAATGAATCCAATATACCGGCGGACGAGATTCATGTAACATTAAACGAAGGTTTTACCATGAGTTCTCTCGCCTGCGGTAATTATACAGTGTCGTTAAACCTGTTTGGCTTCTTTCCTTTTAAAGATATTGAAGTTTCTGTGGTGGAAGAAGGTTATGTGATACCCTGCGGGGTTCCGGTGGGGATATATCTGGAAACCAGCGGGATTTTAGTGGTGGGTACCGGGGAACTGACCGGGATGGACGGAAGTATCGGGGAACCGGCTTCCGAGATCGTGAGATCCGGGGATTATATCCTTGGGATTAACGGAAAGCCTTTGCACACGAAGGAAGAACTGGCGGACGCGGTTCGGGAGAATCGGGACGCGCCGGCGATTCTGGATATCCGACGGGACGGAGAGACGATTCAGGTGAAGATCGATCCGATGCAGACCGCGGACGGGGAATATAAGATCGGTGTCTGGATCCGGGATGATATGCAGGGGATCGGTACCCTTACTTATATTGATCAAAACGGGAATTTCGGCACTTTGGGACATGGGATCAGCGATTCGGATACCGGGCTGGTAGTGGAAGCGCTTTCCGGTACGCTTTATGAGGCCCGGGTACATTCGGTAATCAAAGGGAGCACCGGAACGCCCGGATCTTTATCCGGCGTGATTCTGTACGGCTCGGATACCGAGTGGGGACAAATCCGAAAGAATACGGGCGAGGGCGTATTCGGAAATGTATATCAGATCCCGCAGTCCGTGTCCGATGTGGAGTGGCTGCCGATCGGTTATCGGCAGGATGTGAGTACCGGGCCGGCTGTGGTACGCTGTGCGGTGGACGGAACCATAAAGGATTATGAGATTGAGATTTTGCGCTGTGATCCGTCCGATCACACCAATAAAAGCCTGGTAATTGAGGTGACGGATCCGGAGCTTTTGGAGAAGACCGGAGGGATCGTCCAGGGGATGAGCGGCAGTCCGATCATTCAGAACGGAAGACTGGTGGGCGCCGTGACTCATGTATTTATTCAAAATTCGGCAAGAGGTTACGGGATATTCCTGGAAACGATGCTGGAGCAATCGGCAAGGTAACTCTCGTGTCGATTTTTGCGGCGGTTTTTCGTTGCAGAACGGCTCTCGACATGTAAAAATAGTGAAGGATGGAAAAAAAAGGAAGATTTCCCGGAAAAAACAATAATTTGCATGGAAAGGCAAATGAGAGGAGAAAACATGTCGAAAGTAAGTGTCGCAATTGCAGATGATAATGAACGGATGGTAAAGCTTCTAAGCGAAGCTATCAATCAGGATGAGAGTTTCACGGTAATTGGTGAAGCTTACGACGGAGAAACGGCATATTCCATGATTCAGAGTCGGAAGCCGGATGTGGTTTTGATGGACATTATTATGCCGAAAATGGATGGACTGACTTTACTGGAAAAACTTCAGGCGGATGAAACGTTGGAGAAAAGACCGGCTGTTATGGTAGTATCCGCTATCGGGCATGAAGAATTGGCGGAGCACGCGTTCGCAATGGGCGCCAGCTATTATTTGATGAAGCCTTTTGATATGGATTCGCTTCTTAAGAGGCTTCATCAGTTGGAAAGCCGTCGGAGCGGCGCGGCTCCCGTTACGGGCCGGGAATATACGTTTGAATCTTTGTATGTCGGAGGCGACGCGGATTTGGAGACCGAGGTGACCAATATCCTGCATGATCTGGGCGTGCCGGCTCATATTAAAGGATATCAGTATCTGCGGGACTCCATTCTGGTTTCCATGGAAGATCCGGAAATGCTCAATTCGATTACGAAACTGTTGTATCCGAGCATTGCCAAAAGAAATCGGACTACGTCAAGCCGGGTGGAGCGGGCGATCCGTCATGCGATTGAAGTGGCCTGGACGAGAGGAAACTTGGATACTATGGAGGCTTTGTTCGGCTATACCATCAACACCGGAAAAGGGAAACCGACAAATTCCGAGTTTATTGCCCTGATCACCGACCGTCTGCGGCTGAAATACAAGAGAAAATGAGAAATTATGCTTTTCTTCCGGATTATTTTTTAGTATACTTTAATTGTACGCCGGATGGCGATACGGTGTACCCGGAGGGTATACGAAAAAACAGAAAGAAATCAGGAGTTTCCAGAGGAGAAGCGATATGAAAAAAATATTGTTTGTAGCGTCGGAGTGTGTTCCGTTTATTAAGACGGGAGGCCTGGCGGATGTGGTCGGGTCATTGCCCAAATACTTTGATCGGGAAGAATTTGACGTTCGTGTTATGATTCCGAAATATACCTGTATTCCGCAGAAGTACAAAGATCAGATGCGTTATCTGACCAATTTTTATATGAATTACCGATATCGGGACTGTTATGTCGGGCTTTTTGAGATGGAATATCAGGGAGCGCATTTCTATTTTATCGACAATGAAGAGTATTTTTCCGGCTTCGGGCCTTATACGGATATGTATTTTGATTTGCAGAAGTTTGCGTTTTTCTCAAAAGCCGTATTGTCGGCCCTTCCGGTCCTGGATTTTAAGCCGGATATCGTTCATTGCCATGATTGGCAGACGGGTTTGATTCCGGTGCATCTTCATGACCGTTTCCAGGCGAATCCTTTTTTCTGGAACACCAAGACGATT
Organism: Lachnospiraceae bacterium; assembly: GCA_022792885.1. Classification (GTDB taxonomy): domain Bacteria; phylum Bacillota; class Clostridia; order Lachnospirales; family Lachnospiraceae; genus JAAWBX01. The sequence continues at coordinate 3,925 of JAAWBX010000037.1, read as the reverse complement.
ATGACGATCCACAACCTGAAATTCCAAGGGGTGTGGGATATTAAGACGATACAAAGCTTTTCCGAACTGACGGATTATTACTTTACATCGGATAAGCTGGAAGCTTATAAAAACGGCAATATGTTAAAAGGCGGAATTGTTTACGCAGACAAGGTGACGACGGTAAGCCGTTCTTACGCGGAAGAGATCAAGACGGCCTATTATGGGGAAGGGCTGGACGGCCTGATACGAGCCAAATCCAACAACCTGGTCGGTATCGTGAACGGGATCGACTACGAAGACTACGATCCTGCGACGGACGACAGGATTTTCTGTCCTTATAATTCGGAAAACTTCCGCAAAAACAAAGGGAAGAATAAGATTGGCCTTCAGAGGGAGCTGGGCCTGGAGGAGAATCCGAAAGCTTTTATGATCGGCGTAGTTTCCCGTCTCACGGACCAGAAAGGTTTTGATCTGATTCAGTGCGTAATGGATGAAATCTGCGAGCCGGACGTTCAGCTCGTGGTTTTGGGAACCGGTGAGAATGCGTATGAGAATATGTTCCGTCATTACGCCTGGAAATACCAGGGGCGGGTGTCCGCCAATATTTTCTATTCGGAAGAATTGTCCCATAAGATTTATGCGGCCTGCGACGCGTTTTTGATGCCGTCCAGGTTTGAGCCCTGCGGCCTGAGCCAGTTGATGGCCCTTCGGTACGGCACGATTCCGATCGTGCGGGAGACCGGCGGTTTGCGGGATACCGTGGAGGCATACAATCAATATGAACATACCGGGACCGGATTTTCCTTTGCCAATTACAATGCGCATGAAATGCTGGGGATCATCCGTTATGCCAAATCCGTTTATTATGAAAAGAAACGGGAGTGGAACCGGATCGTGGAGCGGGCCATGGAGGCGGATTTTTCCTGGAACGCGTCGGCGAAACAGTACGAGGAGCTTTATAAATATATGTGAATCGGAAAGTTCCTAAAAGTTCTGTAAAATCCGGTTCGGACACATTGACTTTTTTGCCGCGCCTTCTATAATTGGCTTTAATTCCTGAAACGATTCGAAGGAAAAGGAGAGGGCGGGAGGCGTATGAGAGAAAAGTTTATGCGGTTTATGCAAGGGAGATACGGGGCGGATTCTTTGTCCCGGTTTTTGATGGGTGTCGCGATTGCCGCGATGCTTCTGATGATGTTTACCAGGCTTTCGGCTTTTAATCTGATCGCGCTGGCGGCCATCGTGTTGGTTTATTTTCGGATGCTGTCTAAGAACATTACGAAGCGGTACCAGGAAAATCAGGCGTATCTTCGCTGCACCGGCCGGTTTCGTTTCTGGTTTGGCAAAAAGAAAAGCGAATTTTCCCAGAGGAAGACGCATCATTTTTATCGGTGTCCGAAGTGCAGACAGAGAGTCCGGGTTCCGAGAGGAAAAGGAAGAATTGCGATCCGCTGTCCCAAATGCGGGCAGGAATTCATCAAAAACAGTTAAAAAAATCACGCGGTACTTATCGGACCGCGTGATTTTTTCGTCGCCGCCATTTTTCTGCTTCAACGAGCGGCAGAATCAGGACGGATAAGAGGAATGAAATCAGGATTTCGGACAGGGAGAGAGGGGGAAGCCCGAAAGCGTCCGCCAGAAAGGGAATCGTCAGGACGAAAGCCGTGGCGGCGAGGGAGATCCCTGCGGCAGCCAGAAGCCAGGGATTATGCCCTTGCAGGGTAAAAAGGGATTCGTTTAAGCTTCGGAAATTAAAGGCGTGGAAGATTTCCGTCAAGGATACCGTCGCGAACGAGGCAGATGCCGATTACGGCCAGGCTTAAGAGACGGCTGAGTTCATTCGGTTTTTTCTGCAAAGGAGTCGCTTCTTTTTGGGCGCAGGATAAAGCTTCCGCGATTTTTCCCATCTCCGTTTGCATGCCGGTTTGTGTGACAAGGGCTTGTCCGCGCCCGTACACAAGGGTGCTTCCCATATACAGCATGTTGACCCGATCGCCCAGAGGCGGTTCGGCAGTAAGAAAGGCGTCGGGAACCGTATTTCCCGCTTCCAATATCAGAAGATCGACGGGAACCGGTTTCTCTCTTGGAAGGGAGAGTTTCCGGCCGTTTCGGATCACCGTACAGGCAGGGGCGGTCATATCCTGTAAGGCCCGGACAGCCTGCTCGGCTTTTTGTTCCTGTATCATGCCAAGAAGTCCGTTTAAAAAGACGACAAGGAGTATAATAATCACATCCGTAAACGTTTCGCCGGCAAAAAAGGCGGTGACCCCGGAGACGAGGGCGGCGGCCAGAAGGATGAGGAGCATGGGGTTTTTTAACTGCGTGAGAAATCGGCGGAGAAAGGAAGGCGGTTGTTCTTCCGCCAGTTTGTTCGGACCGTATTCTGCCAGACGCCGATCGGCTTCCGCCTGGGAAAGTCCCTGAAGTGGGGTTTCTAGATCGTCCAGTACCTCGGAGATCCGTTTGCGATATTCATGCATGGGAGAATGCCTCCTGCGATTGCTTCATACTTGTTATTGTATGCAGGAGGCGAAAGGGTCACCCGTTTTTTTTCTTTTTCTGGTGGATATAACCCAGAGTTTTGTTGATGATCTGCATCAGCGTTGTGACGAGCAGCAGGCCGAGGGCGATCGAACCGGCTTCGGAAGCGGTGAATTTGGAGGAGTCCGCAAAGGAGGCCATATCGTTTTGAACGAGAAAGGTCATGGATCGATACAGGTCTCCGCCGGGAATCAGTGGGATCAGCATGGGAACCAAAAGGGTAATGACCGGAGTTTTGATAATGCGGGCGCTGATTTCCGCGAGCAGGGCTACTGCGATCGTCGAAAAAAACAAACCGGCCAGAGCGCTTCCGCCCGAAAATTCCCGGACAAGCAGATAAAAAATCCATGACAGGGCGCCGCCGGCGCCGATCAGGAAAAGTTTTTTTCCTTTTATGTTAAACAAAACGGAGAAAGCGGCCGATCCTAAACAGGCGGACAGCGTTTGAACAAGAGCTTGCGGCATGGTGTTAACCTCCTATCTGCATCAGTACAAAGGCAAAGCCAAGGGCGATGGCCATGGCTCGGAGAAGCGCTTCCGTCAGGCCGAGCATGCCGGAAACGATGTCGCCGCTGATCATATCCCGGAAGGAAGTGGTCATGGCCAGGCCGGGAATCAGCAGCATAACGCATCCGATGGTGATCGTGTGGACGGCGGAGCCGATTCCGAGAGCGACCAGGAGAAGAATTGCAAATCCTGTGGCGGCCGAGGTGAGAAAGGTAAGAATGAAGGTCTGCATACGGATGCGCTGCCCCAGGGATTGAACCAGGCGCATAAGCAGGCCGGCGGCGGCGGCGGCCAGGGCGTCCATAGGGCCCCCTCCGTAAAAACAGGTAAAAGCGGCGGCGATAACGGCATAAGTCAGATAAATGACGGGGACCGGGTATTTGTCGGATTTTTGGATTCGAGCGATCTGCTCCCGGATGTAGGAAAGTTCCGGGCGTCGGGCGCAGATATCCCGGGACAGGCAGTTGGCCTGCGCGACTTTATTCATATCCGTATCGTAGCGTAAGATCCGCCGGGTCTGAGTGATGATCTCGTCTTCGGCGGTATGGACCGTTAAAACGATACTGGTGGTAATCGTGAAAATATCAATGCGTAAAAATCCGTAAGCCTGGCAGATCCGGGTAACGGTGTCTTCGATCCGGTTTACTTCGGCGCCGGAGATCAAAAGGATTTCGCCCAGGTCTAAAATGCTGGATACCAGATGTTTGTTGTATGATTGCGGCTGCATGAAACGTCCTCTTTCGGTTTTCTAAAAAATCGCCATGCGGCGAACATCTAAAGTACACCCTCCGGGTGCCCCGTATCGCCATGCGGCGAACATCTAAAGTACACCCTCCGGGTGCCCCGTATCGCCATGCGGCGAACATCTAAAGTACACCCTCCGGGTGCCCCGTAT
>JAAWBX010000036.1 GCA_022792885.1 Lachnospiraceae bacterium | reverse complement strand
GGGCTCCCTCCTATGGTCAAACGACAGAGATACTATGAATCTCTGGATGCTGCCGCTTAGGCATTGATATCCTTGTAAAAAAAGTGTCAACCAATATTGACAATATCATATTTTATCGGAATATGCCGCGGATTGTGCGCGGTTATCTACAAAAGGATGTAGTTTCCGCGGAAAAGAAAGCATAAATGGAAAGCCGCTATAGAACGGCTTTCTCCTTTTTACATATTATAAAGAAAAAGAACAGTAAAAAGGGTAGTGTATGGCAGTAAAAGTAGCTTTGGATCCGGGACACGGAGGAAGAGATCCGGGAGCCGTTTATGAAGGGCGGCAGGAAAAGGACGACGCGCTGGATCTGGCCCTGGCGGTAGGGGAAATTTTGGAAGAAAACGGTGTGGATGTCGTTTATACAAGGACGACGGACGTGTACGATACGCCGTATGAAAAAGCGGTGATCGCGAACAACTCGGGGGCGGATTTTTTCGTGTCGTTTCATCGGAACGCGGCGGCAAGGCCGGGGATGGGAACGGGCGCCGAAATCCTTGTGTATCCCGGAAAAGAGGAAGCGAGGGAGCTGGGGGAGAGTATCCTGGCTCAGATGACCGAAGTCGGTTTTGAGGACAGGGGGATCACGGATCGCCCGAATTTGGTGGTCTTAAAACGGACGAAGATGCCGGCAGTTTTGATCGAGGCCGGTTTCATCGATACGGAATCGGACAATGCGTTGTTTGACGAGGAATTTGACGCCCTGGCGCAGGGGATCGCCGACGGGATTCTGGCGGTGGTCAATGAGGACGGCAGCGTGCCGGAGCGGAAACTGTATCGGGTGCAGGTGGGGGCGTACAAGAATAATGCCAACGCCAACCGGCAGTTGAATACGCTGGTGCGTGCCGGTTTTCCGGCCTATGTCATTTACGAGGACGGCCTGTATCGGGTGCAGGTGGGCGCGTATGCGCAATTGGATAACGCGGTTCGGATGGAGCGGGAACTCAGGCGGCAGGGTTACAATACGTTTATTACAACATAAAAACGGGAACGGGGCGGCTTGATGGGCCGCCCTCTAAAATTTTAAAAAGCTTCCCGTTTCGGTCCCGGACATGCTATAATGGTGGTGCTTTTATCAGGCGACGCTACCGTCGCTTGACAAGGACACACACGGTCGAAAAAGGATAAATTTCAGCCCTTGCTGCGTTACTTTCACTCTGCGTACGTCCAGTACGCATCGTTCAAGTGCCTGACAGGGACTGAAATTTATTCCTTTTCGACCCTGAACCATGTTGGTGATCATCGGTACGGCTCAGGGCGTGTGTGCTCTTGTCAAGCGACGGTAACAACGGGAAATGGGGGAAGACGGATGGACGGTTCGGAGAGAAGAGAGAGGATCATAGCGATTTTGACGGAGGAGAAAGAGGCGGTGTCGGGAAGCCGGCTGGCGAAACAATTAGGCGTCAGCCGGCAGGTGATCGTACAGGACATCGCTCTTTTGCGGACGGCCCACCCCGTTTTGGCGACGGCTCAGGGATATGTTCTATATTCGGAAAACGGCGGGAAGGCCAGGCGGGCTTTTCTGGTCCGGCATACGAAGGATGAGATTGCGGACGAATTAAATACGATCGTTGACGCGGGAGGGAAAATACTCAACGTGATCGTGGAACATGATCTGTACGGCCAGATCAGCGCCGATCTGAATGTGGCGAACCGGCGGGAAGTGGAAGCATTCTGCACGCGGCTGGCTACCAGCCGCTGCGGTCCGCTGTATATGATTACCGGCGGCATCCATATTCATACGGTGGAGGCGGAGTCGGAGGAGATCCTGGATTACCTGGAAAGTCAGCTTCGGGAAAAAAAGTACTTGATTTGTGATTAGAAGTGTGATATCTTAGTCCAGACACATGACAAGACACGTGAAAAGACTAAGGAGGCATATAACATGTCGGAAAAACAGGGCTTGAAAGAATTTCTGGTTCGAAAAAATATCGTGCTTTCGGCGAAACGTTATGGAATCGACGCGCTGGGAGCCATGGCTCAGGGGCTTTTCGCTTCTCTTTTGATTGGAACGATCATTTCCACACTGGGGGAGCAGACAGGGGTTTCGATTTTGGCGGAGATCGGCGGTTATGCCAAAGGCGTGGCGGGACCGGCCATGGCGATCTCCATCGGTTACGCCCTTCAGGCGCCTCAGCTCGTTTTGTTTTCTCTGCTGGCGGTCGGGAGCGCCGCGAATGTATTGGGCGGCGCCGGGGGACCTTTGGCGGTGCTTGTCGTTACGATTTTCGCCTGCGAGTGCGGGAAGGCGGTGTCGAAGGAGACGAAGGTGGATATTCTGGTGACTCCGTTTGTCACGATCTGTGTCGGTGTGCTGCTCTCCGTGTGGTGGGCGCCCGCCATCGGGGCGGCGGCCAGTTCTCTGGGGGCTTTGATCATGTGGGCGACGGAACTTCAGCCGTTCTTTATGGGGATTATCGTGTCGGTGGTCATCGGCGTGGCGCTGACGCTTCCCATCAGCAGCGCCGCTATCTGCGCGGCCCTTTCTTTGACGGGGCTGGCCGGCGGGGCGGCCGTAGCCGGGTGCTGTGCCCAGATGGTCGGTTTCGCGGTTATGAGTTACAGGGAAAACGGAGTCGGCGGTCTGGTTTCCCAGGGGCTCGGTACCAGCATGCTTCAGATGGGGAATATTGTCCGCAATCCGAAGATCTGGATTGCGCCGACGCTGGTTTCGGCAATTACCGGGCCTGTTGCTACCTGCCTGTTTGGGCTTCAGATGAACGGGGCGGCGATCGCTTCGGGTATGGGAACCTGCGGGCTGGTAGGTCAGATCGGCGTATATACCGGCTGGGTGAACGATGTGGCGGCCGGTGTGAAGACGGCGGTCACGGCGATGGACTGGATCGCTCTTGTGCTTGTCTGTTTCGTGCTTCCGGCGGTTCTCACCTGGCTGTTCGGTGAATGGTTCCGGAAGATCGGGTGGATCCGGGAGAATGACCTGAAGCTGGATTGATTGGCCGAGGTCTGGCGGTCGGCCGGGAAAGCCGTAAAAAAGTGCTTTATAAATGTTCTTTCCTGCTTTATAATAGGAGAGCAAGCGAAGACGGGGCGGGGCCCCGGCAGGAGAAGAAGGAGAAAAGAAGATGAGTAGAGTGAGAACCCGGTTTGCGCCCAGCCCTACGGGTCGGATGCATGTAGGCAATTTGAGGACGGCGTTGTACGCGTATTTGATAACCAAACATGAAGGCGGCGATTTTTTACTCCGGATTGAGGATACCGATCAGGAGCGTTTTATGGAGGGGGCTTTGGAGATCATTTACCGGACGCTGGAAAAGACCGGGCTGATTCACGATGAGGGTCCGGACAAGGACGGCGGCGTCGGGCCGTACGTCCAGAGTGAGCGTATGGCGTCCGGTTTATATATGGAGTACGCGAAGAAGCTGGTGGAAAAGGGCGAGGCTTATTACTGTTTTTGCGGCAGGGAGCGTCTGGAGGGGCTGAAGCGGACGGTGGAGGGCAAGGAGATCCTGATCTATGACAAGCACTGCCTGCACTTGTCAAAGGAAGAGGTGGAGGAAAAGCTGGCGGCCGGCGTGCCTTTTGTGATTCGGCAGAACAATCCGACGGAAGGGACGACGACGTTTCAGGATGAGATTTACGGGGCAATCACCGTGGACAATGCGGAGCTGGACGATATGATCCTGATTAAGTCCGACGGTTATCCGACGTATAATTTTGCCAATGTGGTGGACGACCATCTGATGGGAATCACCCATGTGGTCCGTGGGAATGAGTATTTGTCCTCCGCGCCGAAATATAACCGCTTGTATGAGTCGTTTGGCTGGGAGGCGCCCGTTTATGTGCATTGTCCGCTGATTACGGATGAGAATCATAAAAAATTGAGCAAGCGCTGCGGGCATTCTTCTTATGAAGATCTGTTGGAGCAGGGATTTGTCAGCGAGGCGATTGTAAATTATGTGGCGCTGTTGGGCTGGTGCCCGGAAGATAATCAGGAGATCTTTTCCCTGGAAGAATTAGTGAAGAAATTCGATTATCGCCATATGAGTAAATCGCCGGCGGTGTTCGACATTCAGAAGCTGCGTTGGATGAACGGCGAGTATATCAAGGCCATGGATTTTGAACGTTTTTACGAGACGGCGCTTCCCTATATTCAGGACGTGCTCCATCGGGAGATGGATTTTAGACGGATTGCGGAGATGGTGAAGACGAGGATCGAGGTATTTCCGGATATCCGGGATCATATTGATTTTCTGGAGGAGCTGCCGGAATACGATACGGCCATGTATGCGCACAAGAAGATGAAATCTACGGAGGAGAGCGCGAAGGAAGTGCTGAAAGAAGTGCTGCCCAGACTGGAAGCGGCGGAAGATTACTCCAACGATGCGCTGTATGAGATGCTTTTGGCTTATGTGGCCGAGAAAGGCTGTAAAAACGGTTATGTGATGTGGCCTTTGCGAACCGCGGTTTCCGGCAAACAGATGACGCCGGGCGGAGCCACGGAATTGATGGAGCTTTTGGGGAAAGAGGAGACACTGAGGCGAATCCGGATCGGAATCGATAAGCTGGAGTGATTTTAAAAGTTTTAGTATAAAGAAAAATCCCGGAGGGCGGTCTGCCTGTCCGGGGTTTTCTTTTTAGAGGATATTTGTGGCTTCCCTGTCTTGTTTAGGGGCGAAGTTGCAGCAATTTATTTTTCAGTTCGTCTTCCAGACGCCGGATCTCGATCTCGGCTTCCCGACGTTTCTGACGGCCTTCCTGCTGAATGGTCATCACTTCGGATAAAGTGGAGATCAGGGATTCGTTGACGGTTTTGACCGTTTCCAGATCGATGATCCCGCGTTCGGATTCTTTCGCGGTTTCGGTGGTGGCCATCTTCAGGGCGGCCGCGTTTTTCTTCAACAGTTCGTTGGTCAGATCGGATACTTCCCGCTGGGCTCTGGCGGCTTCTCCCGAGTGGGCGACGCCCAGGGCCAGGACCATCTGACTTTTCCAGAGAGGGATGGTGTTGACGATCGTGGACTGGATTTTTTCCGCCATCATGGTATCGTTGTTTTGCACCAGGCGGATCTGGGGTGCGGTCTGGATGGATATCATACGGGTCAGGTCCAGGTCGTGTATTTTTTTCTCAAACCGTCCGCACATGGCGTCTAAGTCTTTGGCGGCCTGGGCGTCTTCCGGCAGTCCGCTCGCGGAAGCCCTTTCAAGCTTTTCTCTTAATTCCGTCTCCTGTATCCGGGCCAGCTTTTTTCGCCCGGCCAGGATGTACATGGTCAGTTCCTTGTAATAAGTCAGGTTTAAGTCGTACATTTTGTCCAGCATGGCGATGTCCTTCAGAAGCTGGACCTGGTGGCCTTCCAAAACTTTGACGATCTGGTTGATGTTGGTTTCGGCTTTGGCGTACTTGGCTTTCATGGAAGTGATCTTGTTGGAACTTTTTTTAAACAATCCAAGAAAGCCTTTTTCTTGTTCTTCGTCAAAACTTTTCAATTCGGATACGACATGCGAGAGAAGGTCGCCGATCTCGCCCAGATCTTTTGTCTTTACATTTTCCAGCGCACTTTCCGAAAAATCCGCCATTTTTTTCTGAGTGCCGACTCCGTAATTTAAGATGGCGGCAGAGTTTGTCAGATCGATCTGCTCCGCAAACGCCTCCGCCTGCTGTCTTTCCTCAGCGGAAAGGATATCTTCCAAAGCAGCCGCTTTTGGAACGGCGGATTTTTCTTTTTCGGGCGGAGGGAGAACGGAGGCTTCTTTTTCCGGGAAGGGTTCAAAAGTCAGGGTAGGTGCCTGTGTTGTTTCTTTCCATTCGTTGTCCATGGTGTCCTCCTAGTGCGTGGTTTTAAAATCGTTGCCGCCGGTCAGGCCTTCCTGGGCCAGCATGGTCTGTAAGACGGAAATATCCGTGGAGACATCCCAGGCGACATCTTTAAACAGTTTGTCCAGCAGGCGTTCGAATGCCTGATTCAGAGTATCCAACGTATCCTCGATCTCTTTTTTGGAGGAAAGGATGTTCTCTCCCTGAATGGGTTGGGCGTTCAGTTCTTCGTAAGCGTTTATAAGTTTGATGGTGGTGGGAAGGTAGTAGTCCATCAGTTTTTGAATATCCGGGACGGTTTCCGGCGCCTGTTCCACGCGGTCGAATATCCGGCATACGATCCCCTCGATCCGGGAGAGTTTATCGGAAATCTCATTGCCGGAGGTTCGCTCGTTGATTTCCCGGATTTGGCGAAGATAGGACCGGCCTTCATCCAGGATCTTCTGCGTTTCGTTGGGGAAGCCGGCAGGTTCTTTTTCTTTGTATTCGGGCTGTTCGGTCTGAGGCGCGGTTTCCTCTCGGAGCTGTTTTAAGTTCCGATATTGTTCAAAAGTCTCCTGGCTTGTGATCAGGCAGGTTTCTTCCTGGTCAAGGTGTCCTTCCAGAAACCATCCGGAGGCGAGCATGCCTTTCAGATCCCGGAGGACATATCTCATTGTTTGGTTCGTGCGGCCGGCCAGTTCTTTCAGCGGATAGCAGGTCTTTCCGTCCAGCAGCCGGACATACCGACGGAAGCGATAGACTTTCTTCAGGCGTCTGGAACCGCTCAGGCACAGGGCCAGGGAGAGCAGGAAAATCGGAAACAGGATTCCGCAGGCGATCCGATGACCGAGCGCATACCCCTCGAACAGGCCGACCATCAAAATGGAGTGCAGGGCGATGCCGGTTCCGAACGCAAAGACACCGCCGGTTGCGGCCAGCGCGATTCCCCGGACTTTGTCGCCGAACGTGTTCCGATAGAGGACGGGAACGGCGGCCGTCGAAGCGGGGGTTGTTTTGTTGTAAGCGCCGTCAAAGCGGGAGGTGTCGGTATAGATCGGCCTTTGATGCCGGTAATGTGTTTTTCGGTCGGGAGCGGGCTTGCGGGCGTTTAAGGAGGCCGCGTCCTTTACGCTGCGGTTTACCACTTCAATCGTGTTCTGGATACTCTCCCGGATGTTTTGATTTAGTTTACTAAAATTCCTGGAGTCAACGGCGTTCTGAACCAGATTGCGAATGTCGTTGCCCAGGTTATCCCAGTCGTTTTTTGCCATGGAATTGCCTCCTTATGTACGATCACGGGCGACAGGGGTATCGTCTTATTATGTCTGCCGTTCTTTTCCTATTATATAGGAGCATGCCGGAAAATGCAAATAAAACAGAAGGAAATTTAGAAATTATGTAAATAATGATTGCAAAGAACCGGAAATTATGTTATCCTATTAACGGATGGAGGAACATAAGATGGAGTGGAATAAAGAACAGGAACGGGCCATTCGGCATAAAGAGGGACCCGCCCTTGTGCTGGCGGGCCCCGGTTCCGGAAAGACGGCGGTTATTACGGCGCATGTAAAGGCGCTGGAAGAATCAGGGATAAAAGGGAATCAGATTCTGGTGCTGACTTTTACCAGAGCGGCGGCGAGGGAGATGGAGGAGCGTTTTCGGAGCCTGACGGGGGATCGGGAGACGGGCGTGACCTTCGGAACTTTTCATTCGCTTTGTTTTCATATCCTGAAGGAACAATGCGGATATACGGGGCAGGATTTGATGACGGAGCGTGAGAAGCGGCGGCGGATGAAGGAGACGTTGTTTCGGACGGGGCTTTTAAAGACGGATGCGGAGCGACAGATCGATCGCCTTTTGGCGGCGCTGGAAAAAAGGAAGGCGGGTGTTTTAAAAGAGCGGGGAGAGGAGGGGAACGCGCATTGGGAGGAGGAACGGGAGGAGGAGACGGAGAGAATTCTCTTCTTTTATCAGGAAGCCCAGAAAAGGGAGCGCCGGTTGGATTTTGAGGATATCCTGCTGGAATGCCGGCGGGTTCTTGGCGAGGAGCCGGTGAGGCGATACTGGCAGAAGAAGTGGCGTTATCTTCTGATTGATGAATATCAGGATCTGAACCGGGTACAGGCGGAGATCGCAAGGCTTCTGGCCGGGGATGCGGCGAATTTATTTGTGGTGGGGGATGAGGATCAGGCGATCTACGGTTTTCGCGGCGCCGAGGCGAACGGGATGCGGCTCTTTTCCGAAAATTACCCGTCGGCGAAACTCTATCGTCTGACAGTGAACTATCGTTCCGTACCGGAGGTGACGGAGGCGGCCGCCCGCCTGATCCGTCAGAACAAGAATCGTTTTCCAAAAAAAATTCAGGCTTTTCGATTTTCGGGAGGATCGAAGGCGGTGAAGGTAAGCTGTTTTGAGGATGAGAAGCAGGAAGTGGAGGCGATTCTGAATGAAATACGGGCGTGGAGGAAGGAAGGAATCGCCTGGGAAGATATGGCGGTTTTGTATCGGTCCGGTTTTTCCGCGGGGAATCTGGCAGAGTGTCTGACGGATTGCGGTATCCCGTTTCACTGCCAGGAACCGGCAGAGGAAAAACGGGAAGATTGGGTTCGAAAGGATATGCAGGCATACTGGAATTTGGCGGAGACTTTCGCTGCGGGGAAGCGCTGGCGGCGGCGCGATCTTCTGCGTGTTCTGAATCGGCCGGAGAGGGAGCTGCCGCGGGCCGGATTGGAGACGGAATGGGTAGACCCGGAAGCCTGGATCGCTTGTTTTGTGGGGGTGGAGGAATATGAGCGGGCGGCGAGAGAGCTGGCGGGGCTGATCCGTCGGATCAGCCGGATGGATTTTTACGGGGCGGTTTCTTATGTGTGGAAAGGAGCCGGTTATCGGGATTATGCCAGGGAGACGGCCGGAAAACAGGGGATTTCCTGGCATACCGTGTTGGATCGATGGGAGGCATTGAGAACGGGAAAAGAGAGAAAGACGGAAGTATCCGGCGTACGTCTTATGACGATGCACGCAGCAAAAGGGCTGGAGTTTTCGGCGGTATTTTTGCCCGGGCTCAATGAGGGGGAGATTCCTCATGGGAAGCCCACGGAAGAAGAAGTGGTGGAGGAGGAACGGAGGCTTATGTATGTGGCCGTTACCCGTGCAAAAGACCGTTTATGTTTGTCCTGGACGAGAAAGCGCTACGGACATCGGCCGCCGCCGTCGCGTTTTTTGTTGGAGATGCAGAAGAACAACCGCACCGCCGTCTGAGACGGCCGGTGCGGCCTTCTTTAAAGCCAGCACTGATCCGGAGTTACTTTTTGCAGGAAGATGCGTCCCGCGTCTGCCGGATCTTTGGCCTGATGATATTTGAATATCATTTCTCCGGTCGGCGCTTTGCCGATGATCTCAATCTTGCCGGTTGGATGGGAGAGCGTATACCGGATACATTTTCCCTGACCGTTTTGTAAGTCCTTTGCTTTGTCCACAATGTCGTATCCCTGTTCAAAAGGGACCTGGAAGTGGTTCAGCACGCCGCGGACCGGCCGGCACTGGAAGATATAATAGGGAACCGCGCCGCAGCCGGCCAGCCGGGTTAAGAGTTCTCCCAAAACCTTGGGGTCATCGTTGATTCCTTTTAAGAGAACCGTCTGGTTTTTTACGACGATTCCGAGCTTCATAAGCGTTTTTATGGAACGAACGGCTTCTTTTGTAAGTTCTCTCGGGTGATTGAACTGGGTTACGACATAAAGCTGTTTTTGTTCCGAATAGTCGGCCAGAATTTTAAGCAGTTCTTCGTCCTCCGAGATACGCTGAGGCAGAACCACGGGTGTGCGGGTGCCGAAACGGATAAAATTCAATTGGGGCAGACGGGTGAATTTTTCCAGATATTCGGCGATGCGTTCGTTGCTGTTTAAAAACGCGTCGCCTCCGGAGATCAGAATGTTGTCGATGGAGGGGTGGTCTTTTATGTACTGAACCATGTTATCGAGCTGGAAGGCGATTTCGTCGTCCGTCAGGCCCACCATGCGTTTACGGAAGCAATGGCGGCAATACATGGAGCATTTGCTGGTGGAAAGGATCAGGGCTGTCCGAGCGTACTTATGCTGCATACCGGGCAGAACCGTGTTGCTGCTTTCGCCGCTGGTATCGGTATCTCCGCCTTTTTCCAATTCCCAGGCAGAAGGAATAGACATCTTGCGGATCGGGTCCTCCGGATCGTCCGGATCGATCAAAGACAGATAATATTCGTTTGTAAACATGGGATATTCGTCAGAGATCTGATTTATGACCTGAACTTCTTCTTTGTTTAAATGGAGAAAGTTCTCCACATCATTGCCGTTTTGATAATTGTGTTTTAAAATTTCTTTCCAATCCATTCGCATTCCTTCTTTCTTTTCGGTAATAAATCGTGTTTACCGCCGCTTGTTGTCTGTTAAGCGACGGTACCATAATAAATATTTTACATTCAAAACGGAAAAGCGTCAAGGTGATTTCTAATTTTTTCATAAAAGATATCGAAAGAATATATTTTTGCTTTGATTTAACGAAGAAAATAGCGAAAAACATAGAAAGGCGAATGACGGGAAAAAAGGGAGAAAAATGAATAAAAATCACAAATAAATGAATAAATATGCAAGACGTTATTGACATTTCTTTCCGCATATGTCAAAATAGGTGCAACGAAGATGTTAGGAGGAAAAAATTATGAAATGGAAAAAGATCGGCGCGGTTGTTCTTAGTGCGGCAATGCTGTTTACTCTCTGGGGGTGTTCTAAGGGGAATGAGAGCGCGGAAAGCGGGGAAGAGAAAGGTGATGTCATAGAATTAAAGTTTTCCAGCGCGGGTTCGGATAACAGTACCTGGCAGGAGGGCGCTTTGAAATTCGGAGAGCTGCTGTCGGAATATACAGACGGAAAATATAAAGTAACCGTATATCCCAGCGATCAGCTTTCGGGCGGTAATCAGGCCGGCGGGATCGAGCTGGTACAGAACGGTTCTACCGATATTCATTTGCAGGACGCACTGGTGTGGTCTTCGGTCAGCGAGAAGAGTATTGTAGCCAGTTTTCCCTGGCTTTTGCCCACTTATGAGGATGTCGATACGTATATGGCCGGGGAGGGCGGCGAAGCTTTGAAGGCGGCGGTCAGCGAGAGCGGCGTTGTGTGTCTGGCTTTGGGAGAGAACGGATATCGTCAGGTGGTGAATACCAAGCAGGCGATCGCTTCCCCGGAGGATATGCAGGGGATGAAGCTTCGCGTGCCGGGCAGCGCGGTTCATATTTCTCTTTTAAAAAATATCGGGGCGGATCCGATCAGCATGAATCAGAGCGAAGTTTACAGCAGTTTACAGCAGGGAACCATCGACGGCTGTGAAAATACGCTGGATCTGTTATATTCCCAGAATACGCTGGAGGTTGTGGATTATCTGACGTTTTGGAACTATTCTTATGATCCGCTGTTTCTGTCGGTCAGCCAAAAACTGTGGGACAGTTTAAGCGAGGAGGAGAAGGAAGCCTTTACGAAGGCGGCGGAAGAAGCGATGGATTATCAGAAACAGGTGACCCGGGACAAGGTGGACGATTTGATGGAGAAGATCGGTGAGGAATATTCGGATCTGGAGATCACGAAAGAGCTGACGGAAGAACAGATTGCAGAATTTCAGGAGGCGGTAGCGCCGGTATATGAAGAGTATCGGGAAGCCATGGGCGAAGACCTGTTCAAAGCTTTTGGTTATACCTTTCAATGAGAAACGTTTGGCTGAGGGAGAAAAATGAAAAAACTGGATACAGTCTTAAACCGAATTGAATTTTTTGTCATGTCGGTCGGAATGGGAATTATGGTTTTGTTTAATTTTATGAATGTCGTCAGCCGCAAACTGATGCCAAAAACTCCGTTTTCCTATACGGAGGAGTTGGTTGTTTTGATCTTTCTTTGGATCAGCATGTTTGGGATTTCCTATGCGTTTCGCAGACATTCCCACACGGGGCTGAATCTGGTCACCGAACATTTACCGGCGGCCGCCAGAATTTTGTTTGTGTTGTTTTCCATGTTCTGTTCGGCGGTTTTTGTCGGGATCATTGCTTATACGGGACTGGAGCTGGTGCAGAATCACGTCAAATACGCGCAGATTCTGCCCAGTCTCCGGATGCCCATGGCGGTGCAGAGTCTGGCCCTTCCTCTGGGGGGAGTGGTCGTTATCCTGAGTGTTTTGGTTTCCGGTTTTCGTGAGATTCAGGATATACGGAAAGGAACGGAGGAAGCGTAATATGGCTTTGGTATTGATCGGGAGTTTTTTTCTTCTCCTTTTATGTAATGTACCGGTAGCGGTTTCCATGGGATTGTCGGCGGTATTCGGAATGCTGTCCGGCGGTTTCGGCTTAAAATCGGTGGCGACGGTTTTTTATTCGGCCATTGCCAAATATACGATGCTGGCGATCCCGTTTTTTATTCTGGCCGGGATTATCATGGATTATGCCGGGATCTCCAAGCGGTTGATTCGTTTTGCGGATGCCTGCTGCGGGCATCGAAAAGGCGGTCTGGCCATCGTTTCGATCGTGACGGCCTGTTTTTTTGCGGCGATTTCAGGCTCCGGGCCGGCGACGGTGGCCGCTTTGGCCGGGATCTTGATTCCGGCTATGGTGAAACACGGATATAACAAAAATTTTGCGACGGCCGTGATCGCGTCGGCGGGAGGTATCGGCATGATCATTCCTCCAAGTATTCCTTTTGTCATTTACGCCATGTTGGCGGAGGTGTCGGTGGGAACCATGTTTATTGCCGGTATCGTGCCGGGGATTCTTTTTGGCGTAGCTTATGGAATCGCATCGCTTTTCTGCCTGAAAAAAGATCCTAATGTCGTGAGCGAATCGAAGGCCGGCGGGAAAGAGCGGTGGGAGGCGTTTAAGGACGCTTTTTGGGGGCTTTTGAGTCCGGTTATTATCCTGGGGGGGATCTACGGCGGATTTTTTACGCCGACGGAAGCTTCCGGCGTAGCGGTGGTTTACGGGTTGTTTGTCGGGCTTTTTATCTATAAAGAAATTAAATGGTCTGAGATCGGTAAGATTTTTGTGGAAGCGTGCGCTTCTTCGGCCGTGATTATGTTTATCATGGGAGCAGCGGGGGCTTTTACCTGGATATTAACAACGTCCGGTCTGGCCGGGCAGATGTCGGAGGTGCTTTTGTCGATTTCCGGGAACCGAAACGTGATTTTGCTGGTCATTACGATTATCTTCCTGATTGCCGGGTGTTTCGTGGATTCAGCTTCCGGTTTTTATCTGCTGATGCCGATACTTTTGCCGGTGGTCAAGGATATTGGCTTGAATCTCTATGCGTTCGGGGTTTTGGCTACGGCCAATTTCGCGATCGGTCAGATCACGCCGCCGGTGGGATCGAATCTGTTTGTGGCCTGTAATGTGGCGAAGATATCTATGAAAGATCTGTGCTCGAAGATCGGTCCTTTTATTATTGCCGGTGTGGTTTGTCTGCTGATTATGACCTATTTCCCTCAGATTATTACATTTTTGCCTTCTTTGATGGGGATGAATATTGGTTAGGAGGTATCTATGAAAACACCGGGAGAAGAGCTGGCTTTCCGTCTGGCGAAAGTGAGAAGGGCGATGGAGGAAGCTGGCGTGGAGGCTTTGGTAACCGGGTCTTCCGCCCAATACGATCATCGGGGAATGCTTCGTTACCTGACGGATTATTATATTTCTGTTTTTGAGGAGTTTTTGGTTATTCATACGGACGGACCGGTTGTGTTTTTTGCGCATGATGCCTCCGGTGTTTCTTATATGGAGGAATTGGGGGCTGTCGATGAAGTTCGACCGATTCCCGGAGAAGAATATACCGTCCGTCCGGGAAAATGCGTAGCGGAATATCTGAAAGAGAGGCGGATTTCTCATGTTGGCCTGGCCGGCTTATCGGGGTTGTCCGCCGCGTTTTATCGCTCTTTTACGGAAGCGGCGGAGGGGCTTTTGCAGAGAGATATGACGAGAGAACTTTGGCAGATTCGGATGAGGAAGAGTCCTTATGAGATGGCGCTGTCCCGGGAAGCGATTCGTCTGAACGAGGAGGTGTTTCGGTATTATCTGACGCAGGTTGCCGCGGGAAAGACGGAATATGAAGCGATTCAGCGGGCTGCGGCTTACGGCTGGGAAGCAGGCTGTGAAGATCAGTATTGGCTGGCGGATACCGGGAAGGGAACTTTGTGCCGTCCTCTGCCTCTCGTACGGGAGAAGGGGCGAATCTGGCAGGTCGGAGATATGCACGGGGTTGTGATGGAGCATTCGGCCGCGGGCGGACATTACAGTGAGCTATCAAGACATCTGTCGATTGGCCGGGAAGCGCCGGCTTTTACGGCGGCCTATGAAGCCCTTGCACAGGCTCAGGAGGAGGCTTTTGCCGTGATGCGGCCGGGGAATACGGTCGGGCAGGTGGCGGAAGCGGTAGAGACGTCCCTTCGAAAAACCGTGTTCGGCGCCCGGTATGCCAAAAGGGCGGCTCCTCTTTCCATGGGACACGGGCAGGGGCTGGACGTGTGGGAATACCCCCGGATCATTCGGGGGGATGAGACGCTTCTGGCTTCCGGCATGCGTCTGAATCTTCATCCGTCCGTGGAACTGCCGGACGGCACGTCGGTATCTTTTTGCGATTTGTACGGGATTACGGAGAAAAGCGCGGAAAAGCTCTCGTCTCTGGAAGATCGGGTTTACCGGGTTTGATTTGCCGGCTTTAGAAAGGCTTGCCAGGCGGGAAAAAGACGGTTATAATAAACGGAAACACGATTGAAACGTGAGGAGGGTGTGGTATAATGAGTTATTTGGGAGAAGATATTCGAAAACTGGGGTTTGGTATGATGCGTTTGCCTCGGAAAGAGGACGGTATTGATCTGGAACAGACGATCAAAATGGTAGATTTGTTCCTGGAAGCCGGTTTTACCTATTTTGATACGGCCTGGGCTTATGAGGGTTCGGAGGACGCGGTTCGCCGGGCTTTGGTGGAGCGGTATCCGAGGGAACGTTATCAGCTTGCGACCAAAAACGCGGCCTGGATCGACTGTAAGACAAAGGAAGAAGCCAGGGCGCAGTTTGATACGTCTCTGGCCAGGACGGGGGCCGGTTATTTTGACTTTTATCTGCTTCATAATCTGGGGGAAGCCAGGACCCGGTATTTCGATGATTACGATATGTGGAACTGGGTGTTGGAGAAGAAAGCGGCCGGCCGGATTCGGCATGTAGGGTTTTCTTTTCATTCTACGCCGGAGGAACTTGAGGAGATCCTGACGGCGCATCCGGAGATGGAATTTGTTCAGCTTCAGATCAACTATGCGGATTGGGAGAATCCCGCCATTCAGTCCAGACGCTGCTATGAGGTGGCGAGAAAACACAAAAAGCCCGTCGTCATTATGGAGCCGGTCAAGGGTGGTATGCTGGCAACTCCGCCTGAGACGGTAGCGGAAGTTATGAAGCAGGCGGAGCCGGAATCTTCGGTTGCCTCCTGGGCGATCCGTTTTGCGGCGGATTTGGAAGGGGTTATTACGGTTCTGTCGGGGATGAGTTCCGTGGAACAGATGAAAGACAACCTTTCTTATATGAAAGATTTTACCGGTTTGACGGACGTGCAGAGATCCACGCTGAAAAAGGCGCAGGAAGAAATGGACAAAATTCCTTTGATTCCCTGTACCACCTGCAATTATTGCGCTAAAGTCTGCCCGATGCAGATCGGGATTTCCGGTTCTTTTACTTCCATGAATTATTTTACGCTGTACCGGGATAAGAAGAGGGCGCTTACCCAGGAGAACTGGCTGGTGGGAAGCCATGGATTGAAGCGGGCGGATATGTGTATTAAGTGCGGGAAGTGCGAAGCGGTGTGTCCTCAGCATATAGCGATTCGTGAAAACCTGGTGAAGGTGTGCGAGGAATTGTTGGAAGAATGTCAAGCGACGTAAGAACGGATATATAACGAAAAGGAGGCGTTGCTCCACGGATGATTACTCATCGATGTGGGCAACGCCTCTTGTCCGTTCAAAAATGTTTAGCGCCAGAAAGCACGTTTCCTGCGGTAGAGAGTGATTCCGGCCGAAACGGTTCCTGCCAGTGCAAAGAGAAGGAGCCAGAAAACCGGCCGGCTGTTGTCAGCGGTCGCAGGCGCGGTTGACGTACCGGAATCGGGTTGTCCGGAATCAGGTTGTCCGGATCCGGACCCGGTTTCCTGTTCAGGGGAGCCGGTTGCCGGGATTGTCACGGCGGCGTTTCGGTAGCCGCAGACGGTACATTCTTCATGCTTTGAGCCTGCCTCGGCGGAGGTAGCTTCTTTATCGATAATCCATCGGAACGTATGGGCGGCAACGCCGGTTCTCTCTCCGCAGACACATTCGTACCAGTGATTGTTCGCGTCGAAGTTCCATGCAGTTCCATAGACATGGGTGTGCTCGGGTTCCGACGGCTTCAGACCGTAACCAATTATGAAGGGGCCGGATGCCGAAGTAACGCTCAGCCCGTTTTCTGTAGCAAGCGGTACGATTGCCTTTACGGAACCGTCCTGATTCAGATGAAGTACGGTGAAGTCGTAGCTGCCGTAATTTTCAGGAGTGATTTCCTCGGGATAGGAAATGGTAAAGGTAACTTCTTCATCGTAAACCGGCTGGCCTGTGGCGGCTTCGATCAGCTGAACGTCCAGATAAATCAGGCTTTTGCCCTCCAGCTGTGCGTGGAAACTGCCGTTTGCGGCTTCTTCCAGAGCGGATTGCTGTTCCGCGCTGACTTCTTTGGATACAAGAACTTTTCCGTTGAGATCTGCGTCCGGGGATACCGCGGCCGGATTCTCTTTTACCGTAATCGTATAGGAGGTGGAGGCAGGAAGATAATCGGCGGTTTCCGCAGCGGAGGCGGTAATGACCGCCTGGCCTGCGCCGTTAATTGTGACTTTTCCGTTTTCGTCAATGGAGGCGACGGCGGGATTGCTGCTGCTGTAAGTTACGGCCCCTCCGTCCGCCGTGCGTTCCAACGGGTTGGTGAAAGGAACGTCTCCCGGATAACGCACAAGGGAAGCATCCGCAAAAGCAAGTTTTTGTTCCGCTTTGCCGGTGTCTCCGCCAAGAGGCACGGTAATCTGTTTTACCTGATTTACGGGTTGATCGATTGTCAGGACGGCTTTATCGTTGCATACAAAAGAGGAGCCGATTACGCCGTCATTGCCGTCGTATGTATAAATAACGGAAGGTTCTGCGTCGGTCTCGGGATTGAATGCGTACAGATTTCCGGCGTCGTGGAAATACAGGACGCCTCCGTAATAGGAGAGGGAAATCATGGGGGTATTTATCTACATGGTGCTGCCGAGAATCCATTGGGTATCATAGTGAGTGATAATCTTTTCGGACGAGCCGGTTCTTTCGACCAGGTCAATTCCGCCGAGGTACAAATTCTGATCGTTTTTCCGGGCGCGGATAAAATATTCTTTGTTGGCAACAGGGAAGACGGCGGAAATATCTTCTTCCTGCCAGTACATCGTATCATAGGAAGTATCCGTACATGCGGTCGTGGTGTCCAGAGAATGGTGATTTCCGTCGGCCAGAAGCTGTGTTGTACTGTTCAGGAAATACCGGTGACTTACGATTCCTTTCCGATCTTTGGAAACGTCGTCCTGGGTGACGTCGACATGATACCAGTTGTTGTTTAATTTCACATAATTCCATATGTGATTCATCGCCCGGCTTTCACAGTAGTCGGATTCGATACCGGCTTTTTCCAGCAGGGCGGCGTAAGCAAGCGTGTAGCCTTCGCAGACGCCTATGCCGTTGACCAGAGCTTCGTAGGCATTGCGTTTTTCGGTTCCGGCGGTTACGCCTGCCTGATCATACTCCATATGCTGAACCAGATAATCATGAAGCGCCAGCGCTTTCTGAACGTCAGACATATCCGTGCGGATAACTTCGTTATAGGCCCGGTCAAGAGCCGCCTCGTATTCACGGACGCTGTCCCGGTTATATTTCGTGTTATATATGACCTTTATCGTGGTCACGATGTCGGTTGCGCTGTCTGTGTAGTAAGTAATGTCCCATACATAAAACAGATCGGGATTCCGGGTTACGACTTGGGGCCAGATAGAGGAGAGAAATTCATCCTTTGTTACGGCACAGGCCGTAATATCAATTTCTTCTTGCCAGTTAAGCATGCCCTGCGTGATCTGCTGCCATGCGTCGTCGGTTCCTGCCGCCTTTGCAGGAAAAGCGGGACCTGCAAACAGCGATAAAATCATGACAAGGGCGAGAAGAAAAGAGAGCGCTGATTTGTGTTTCACTTTCATGGTTGTCGTCCTTTCTGGTTGTTTTTCGGAAAGTTATGCTGCTGTCGTTTGACAAGGGGCGTAGTGCTCCGTCAAGCGAGGGTGTTTCTTTTTTAAACACAAAAATATTGTAACAGAGGCGACGGTAAACTGTCAAGAGCGGCGGCTTAGAGGGAAAAATCTTCTATATATAATATAGAAGTAAAAGTGCCTCCGGGACGGTTGAAGTCGTCCCGACCGTGCGGATTCTTATTTATCCTCTTCCGTCAGCATTTCATTATATTCTATCTCGTCTAAGATCTCGTCAAACGCGTCGCAGGCGATGTCCAGTTCGTCCCGGTCCTCAATGACTTCCAGGATCGGATCTCCGTTTACGTCGGTACGGAAACGGTAGAGGTAGGTTTCGGCTTCCTCGGAGCCGACCTCCTCCTCCGGCATCAGGACGATATATTGTTTGTGGTTGATCGCTTCGAAGATCTCGATCACCATAAATTCTTTTTCGGTCCCGTCTTCCAGTTCCAGCGTGATGAATTTGCGTTCGCCGTCCTCGAAGAGAGGGGCGGTGTTTTTGCTGTTTGCGGCGTCTGCCCGGGTCGGGTCCTGCCGATGATCGTGTTCACATGATTTCATATCGATATTCTCCTTTATACGTTAAACCGGAACAGGATTACGTCTCCGTCTTTTACGACATAATCCTTGCCTTCCAGGCCTACCTTGCCCTTTTCCCTGGCGGCGGCGTAGGAGCCTGCGTCCAACAGGTCCTGATAATTGACGACTTCGGCCCGAATGAAGCCGCGCTCGAAATCCGAGTGGATCTTGCCGGCGGCGGCGGGCGCTTTGGTTCCCTCTTTGATGGTCCAGGCCCGCGTTTCGGTTTCTCCGGCCGTCAGATAACTGATCAGTCCCAGAAGGCGGTAACTGGCTTTGATCAGCTTGTCCAGGCCGGATTCGGATAATCCCAGATCTTCTAAGAACATGGCCTTTTCATCTTCTTCCAGTTCCGCGATCTCCTGTTCGATCTGTGCGCAGATAACGAACGCTTCGCTGCCGTTTTTTTCAGCGAATGTCCGCACCGCCTGCACATAAGGGTTGGAGAAGCCGTCGTCGGACAGACTGTCCTCCGCTACGTTGGCGGCAAAAATGACCGGTTTTGCCGTCAGGAGATTCAGGGATTGAACAAAAAGGAGGTCTTCCTCGTCGTCGGGAAGGAAAGATTTGGCATATGCGCCGCTCTCCAGATGTTCTTTCAAATCCGTCAGGATTTTCAGTTCTTTTGCCATGGCCTTATCGTTGCGCGCGCTTTTGGAGGTCCTGGCGATTCGACGTTCCAGGATCTCAAGATCCGAAAAGAGGAGTTCCAGGTTGATGGTTTCAATGTCCCTGACCGGGTCGATGCTTCCGTCTACATGTACGATGTTGGTATCTTCAAAGCAGCGGACAACATGTACGATGGCGTCGACTTCCCGGATATTGGAAAGAAACTGGTTGCCCAGTCCTTCGCCTTTCGAAGCGCCCTTTACCAGGCCGGCGATGTCAACGAATTCGATGACGGCCGGTGTGATCTTGCGGGAAGCGTACAGATCCGCCAGGAGTTTTAAACGGAAATCCGGTACGGTTACCACACCGATATTGGGGTCGATGGTGCAGAACGGATAATTGGCCGATTCCGCGCCGGCTTTTGTTAAAGAGTTAAAGAGTGTGCTTTTTCCTACGTTCGGCAGGCCGACAATGCCTAATTTCATAATGATTTTTATATTCCTTTCGATAAAAATGCTTGAATCCCTGGAATTATAACACGATATTTGTGCGAGTTTCAATACCGCGCTTGCATCAAAATATAGATAAATTTCTGTTTTTCGATATCATCTGATACGAAATCGATGTAAAAATGGTGTAGAAGAAAAAAGTCGGAAATACAGTATAAAAATGAAATGGCAAATAGATGCTTCCAGACCGCCCGAATCTATTGTAAAATTATAAAAGGGTAAGTATGATTGGCGAACAGGCAAATGAAGAATGGAATAATTTCGGCTTGGGATAAACCGAATCATTCAGGAAGGGAAAAGGAGATAAGTTATGAAAAACAAATTGATTCTGTATATTGCAATGTCTCTGGATGGATATATTGCAGAAAAAGATGGCAATATCGGCTTTTTGGATGAAACCCCAAGTCCTTCGCCCGACCTTGGATATGAAGCATTTTACCGCTCCTTGCAAGCAATTATACTTGGAGGAAAAACTTATCGCCAAATAAAAAATGAACTTTCGCCGGATAAATGGCCCTATGAAGGAATGCCCTGTTATGTATGCACACGTCAGCCATTTCAGTACGACTTGAACGTCCGGTTCATATCTTTACCGCCGGGGCGACAAGTATTAGATTTCATTTCGAAAGAGCACTCGGGAAATATTTGGCTTATGGGCGGAGGAGAAATCATCCGTTGCTTTATGCGTGAGAATTTAATTGATAAATATTATATTTATGTTATGCCAACTGTTCTTGGAAATGGAATTCCGCTTTTTCCTCCGGAGTTCCCGAAAACGAATCTTAGATTGGAGAGTTGCAAAAATATCGGGGAGATCGTTGAGTTAGTTTACCAAAAAGATACTTCCAGAGGCTGAACCCTGTTCGGCTTTGCGCGATCCTTTTATATGGAAAGAAATACAAAACAAAAGTTTGGGACAAAATGTCCCAAAGCCGGGGCGGCTATATCCGGCCTTCCCGAGAGGATTTACAGAAAATTCCCGGGGGATTGACGATAACGACGGTGTGAAAAAACTGCTCGATATTTTGACGAAACTTTTAAGAGATTTTGACGAACTGTCGAAATCTCTTTTTTTATGTCAAAATATAGGGATCGAAGGCAATTTGTAGAATTTGCAGTTCGGAATGTTTATGCCCCTCGTCGACAGATTTGCGTTTGTGTATTTTCTGTAAAAAAGGCAGGCTTCCTCTTGCTTTTTTCAAAAATACCGGCTAAAATAGATCATAAGTGGCGCAAAGTGGATGAAAATGGTGGATAGTGGTAGGTTTGGCTATGTTCATGGGGGAATATGATCATACAATAGACGGGAAGGGGAGGCTGATTGTCCCAGCGAAGTTCCGGGATCAACTCGGAGATGAATTCGTTGTGACGAAGGGTCTGGATGGGTGCCTTTTCATATATGATAATACAGAATGGGCCAAACTGGAAGAAAAAATCATCAATCTGCCGCTTTCCAATCAAAACGCAAGAAAATTCAGCCGCTTACTCTTAGCCGGCGCCACGCTTTGCGAAGTGGACAAGCAGGGACGCATTTTGTTGCCTGCCGTGTTGAGGAAACACGCGAATCTGGAGAAAGATGTGGCTCTTGTGGGGGTCGGCTCCCGGATCGAGATCTGGAACAAAACTGCCTGGGACGAGATGAATGAATACGATGTGGATGAGATGGCAGTGAATATGGAAGGGCTGGGGATTTAACCGGTATGGAATTTAAACACAAGTCGGTTCTGCTTCATGAAACGATAGAAGGGCTTCGCATAAAACCGGATGGCGTCTATGTGGACGGCACCATGGGAGGAGGCGGACATGCCTATGAGATCTGCCGGCGCCTGAGCACGGCCGGGCGCTATATCGGGATTGATCAGGATGAAGCGGCAATCGAAGCAGCCGGGGAAAGGCTGAAGGAGTTCGGCAGCCGGGTTCGTACGGTTCGGAGCAATTATGAAAACATAAGAGAAATACTGGAAGAGCTTAACGTGAAGGAGGTTGACGGGATTCTGCTGGATCTGGGGGTTTCTTCCTATCAGATCGACACGGCCGAGCGAGGCTTTTCCTATATGGAGGACGCTCCGCTGGATATGCGGATGGATCAGAGAGCGCCGCTTTCGGCGCGGGAGATCTTGAATACTTACAAAGAGGAGGAACTGTACCGGATTATCCGGGACTATGGAGAAGATACATTTGCGAAAAAAATTGCCAAACACATTGTAAATTACCGACAGAAAAAGGAGATCGAGACAACAAAAGAATTGGCGGAAATTATTGAAAGCGCGATTCCGGCCAAAGTAAGGCGGAAAGGAGGCCATCCGGCCAAAAAAACGTTCCAGGCGATTCGAATCGAGTGTAACCGGGAACTGGATGTGCTGGATTCTTCCGTTGGAGTGATGATAGACCTTTTAAAACCGGGAGGAAGACTGGCCGTTATCACGTTTCATTCGTTGGAAGACCGGATCGTGAAAACCCGATTTAAAACGGAAGAACATCCGTGTATTTGCCCCCCGGATTTTCCGGTTTGCGTGTGCGGAAGAGAGAGTCGGGGAAGCGTTGTCACGAGAAAGCCAATCGTACCATCCGAGGAGGAGATAAGGGAAAACAGCCGGGCGAAGAGCGCAAAATTGCGTATTTTTGAACGGACCTGACGACAGGCAGCAGAGAAAAACCGGAGTTTTGGTTTAGGACAGCAAAGAAAAGAGGGAAGATATGGCGGATCCGAAGAAGAAAAACATGTATTACATAGACGGCAATGTGGTGAGACGTCTGGAGCCGGAAAGACGGGTCGAAATACCGTTGCCGGAGAAGAAGGAGCAGAGGAAACCGTTGAGCCGCGAGGCCAGCAGAAATCAGGAGCGGGAGCTGCGCATGAGCGCGCCGTTCGTATGCTTTCTGACGCTTGCCTGCGTGGCCATGGTGTTTATCTGCATTCAATATCTTCAGATTCAGTCCTCTATTACGACAAGGCTTTATAACATCGAGAATCTGGAGGCGGAGTTATCGGGGCAGAAGACGGATAACAAGAATCTGGAAACCAAGATCAATACCTATACGGATCTGGATTATATTTACCAGGTTGCCACGGAGGAGCTTGGAATGATATATCCTGCCAAAGATCAGGTGGTCTTGTACGGCAGAACGGAAAGCGAGTATGTACGTCAATATGAAAACATCCCGGAATAAAAATAAAGAAACAGAGAAAAAACCAAAGAAATTCAGAAAATACATGCGGGGAAAGCTGGCGTTCACCTTTCTGGTGATTGTGCTGGCTTTGTTTGCGCTGGGCATTGCGGTTGCCGCGATCGGTTATGATGACAATGAAGAATACGCAAAGATCGTTTTATCCCAGCAGGATTATGACAGCCGGGTGGTCACGGCCAGACGCGGAAATATCATCGATCGAAACGGGAATGTGCTGGCGACGAACGAGACGCTGTATAATCTGATACTGGATCCCGCGGTGATTTTGGCGGATGAGAATTATACGGAGACGACGCTGAATGCGCTGGCGGAGTGTTACGGGTACAGCAAAGAAGAATTGACGACGCTGATTCATGAGAGAAGCAAAAGCCATTATGTCCGCTATACCAGGCAGATGCCGGAGGAGGAGATGACCCGTTTTCTGGAGCTTCAGAAGCAGATTAACGAGGACGCTTACAAAAGCGATAAGCCGTTTCGGGTAAAAGGAGTCTGGTTTGAGACGGAGTACAAGAGGATTTATCCGTACGGGGACCTGGCCTGCCGTGTGATCGGTTTTTCCAGCGCCGACGGAACCAGCGGAAGTTATGGGATCGAACAATATTATAATGAGAATCTGGCCGGGATAAACGGGCGGGAATACGGGTATCTTTCCGAGGAGGCGAATCTGGAAAGGGTGACCAAAGACGCCGTAAACGGGGATACGCTGGTTTCCACGCTGGACGCCAATATTCAGCGGATCGTAGAAAGACGAATCGAAGAGTTTATGTCCACGGTGGGGGCGAAAACCACGGCGGTTATCGTGATGGATCCGGATAACGCGGAAGTTCTTGCGATGGCTACCAGCAACTCGTTTGACCTGAACGCGCCCAGGGACGTACTGTCGCGCTTTACGGATGAGCAGATCCGGCAATATGGTCTGGAAGAAGGCATGGCCGCTTATAACCGGGAGCATCCGGAGGCGCCGATCGCGCAGGAGCAGGTGCCGGAAGTTTATACGGAAGAAGAGATTCGTTCTTTTGGTCAGCAGGTCGCGTGCGCGCTGGTCTGGAAAAATTACTGTATCAGCGAAACGATTGAGCCCGGCTCGACCGCGAAGGTGTTTACGGTGGCCGCCGGTCTGGAAGAGGGAATTTTGCATACGACGGATACGTTTTACTGCGACGGGGGGGAGGATTTTCCGGGAACCCGGGTTACCTGTCATTTAAAAAGCGGTCATGGAACGCTCGATGTGACGGGCGCGCTGGCCGAATCCTGTAACGACGCGCTGATGCAGATCGGGTTTCGGATTGGGGCGGACGTTTTTTCCAAATATCTGGAGCTGTTTAATTTCGGGATGAAGACCGGCGTGGATTTGCCGGGCGAGGAGCGGGGAATCTTATATGAACCGGAGAACATTACGAATCTGACGCTGGCCACGGAAGCTTTCGGTCAGAATTACAATGTTACGATGATACAGATGGCGGCAGCGTATTGTTCGCTGATCAATGGGGGTTATTATTATGAACCTCATGTGGTGCGTCAGATTTTGGATGAGAACGGTGACGTGAAGCAGACGATCACGAAGACGCTGGTCCGGGAAACGGTAAGCCGGTCTACGTCGGAATTTATCCGGCAGGCTCTTTTGCAGACGGTGGACGAGGGGAGCGGGACGGCGGCGGCTATCGCCGGCTATACGGTGGCAGGAAAGACCGGGACCGCTCAGAAATATCCGAGGGAGGCGGAGCATTATCTGATTTCGTTTACGGGTTTTGTGCCGTATGATGATCCTCAGGTATTTATTTATGTGGTTATTGATGAACCGAATGTGGAGGATCAGAGCCGGGGCGGCTACGGTACGGCCCTGACGAAGACGATCTTGCAGGATCTTCTTGCTTATATGAATATCTACCCGACCAGGGAGGTACCGGAATCTTCGCCGGAAGAAGGCGGGGGAGAGACGGCTCCGGAGGGCGGTGAAGCGAGTTCGGCCCCGGAGGAAGGGGAAGGAAATCAGCCCGTGCAGGGAGGCGAGGAAGAGCCGACGTCGGAAGAAGGAGGGATTTATTCGGGAAACGGAGACAATTCGGTTTACGAGGGATTACAACAGCAGCCGCAGCGGGAGCGGCCCGATGATTAAGGATTGAATTTTTTACATAAAGAAGGACCTGGCCCAATATAGATATAATGTGGAAAAGCAAGGGGTCGGATTTATGATAGCAAGTAAAACTTTTCATCGGAGAAAGATCGTGTTCAGCGCGGCGGCCGTGGCCCTGCTCTTTTTCGGGCTGATGGCGCGGCTTTCCTATTTAATGATCGTTCGATCGGACTATTATCATCAGAAGGCGGAGGAATTGCATCAGCGGGAACGTTCGATCAAGGCGGCCAGAGGGACCATCTACGACCGGAACGGGAATGTGATCGCGGCGAACGAGACGGTTTGTACGATTTCCGTGATTCACAATCAGATTACGGATCCGGAGGAAGTGATCCGGGTCCTTTCCGGAGAACTTTCCCTGGAAGAAGCCGATGTGAGAAAAGCGGTGGAGAAGTATTCCGCCCGGGAGATTATCCGCACAAACGTGGATAAAGCGACCGGGGATGCGATCCGGGCTTATGATCTGGACGGCGTGAAAGTGGACGAAGATTATAAGCGTTATTATCCTTACGGTTCCCTTGCGTCGAAGGTTCTCGGGTTTACCGGAAGCGATAATCAGGGAATCATTGGTTTGGAAGTGCAATATGAGGAATACTTAAAAGGGATCGACGGTCTGATCTTAACCATGGCGGACGCCAGAGGCGTGGAGCTGGACGGGGAAGCGGAGGACCGGGTGGAGCCGGTGGCCGGCAACGATCTGATTCTGAGCCTGGACATGAATATTCAACAGTATTGTGAACAGGCGGCCTATAAAATCATGGAAGAAAAACAGGCCGATCAGGTTTCGGTTATTGTCATGAATCCTCAAAACGGTGAAATCTATGCGATGGTAAATGTGCCTGAGTTCGACTTAAACGATCCGTTTACCTTAAATCGTGAGAGCGAGGGGACTTTAAGTTCGAAGGAATATCAGGATCGCTTGAACCAAATGTGGCGAAACGGTTGTATCAGCGATACATACGAGCCGGGTTCCACGTTCAAGATCATCACGATGACGGCCGGTCTGGAAGAGGGCGTTGTTTCCCGGGATTCCTCGTTTTCCTGCCCGGGGTATCGGATTGTGGCGGATCGACGCATTCGCTGCCATAAGGTGACGGGGCATGGAGCGGAGAATTTTGTCCAGGGAGCCATGAATTCCTGTAATCCGGTTTTTATTGAGGTGGGGATGCGGGTTGGAGTGGACAATTTTTACAAATATTTTGAGCGGCTGGGACTTTTGTCCCGGACCGGGATCGACCTTCCCGGGGAAGCGTCCACGATCATGCATAAAAAGGAAAATGTGGGCGAGGTGGAACTGGCGACGATTTCCTTCGGGCAGTCTTTTCAGATTACGCCGATCGGGCTTTTGCGGGCGGTCAGCGCCGTGGTTAACGGCGGGTATCTGGTGACGCCTCATTTTGCGGTGGAGACCCGCAATCAGGAAGGGACCGTGATCACGAAATTTTCTTATGAAAGAGAAGGCGGGGCGGTTTCCTCCGAAACCTGCGAGCAGGTAAAATATATCCTGGAACAGGTGGTGACGGCGGGGTCCGGAAAGAACGCGTATCTGGAAGGCTACCGGATCGGCGGAAAAACGGCTACTTCCGAGAAGCTTCCCAGAAGCCAGAAGCGTTATATTTCTTCGTTTCTCGGGTTTGCTCCGGCAGATGATCCGCAGGTGATCGCCCTGATCACGATCGACGATCCGCAGGGGATTTATTACGGCGGTACGATCGCCGCGCCGGTGATCGCGGATATTTATGCGAACGTTCTTCCTTATCTGGGCATTTATCCGGAATACACGAAAGAAGATAAAAAGGAAGAGGATAGTTGATTTTTACGGATAAAAGCACTATAGTAAACGGTGGTACAAAGGCAGAGGTGTGATATGGTAAAGGATGCGATACTTTCTATTTTAATTTCATTTGGAGTCAGCGCCGCGCTGTGTCCGATCATCATTCCGTTTTTAAAACGGCTGAAATTCGGACAGCAGGTGAGGGACGACGGGCCGAAGGGGCATTTAAAAAAAGCCGGTACGCCGACGATGGGAGGGCTTGCGATTTTGCTGGCCATTGTCCTGACCGGACTTGTTTTTATGGAAGAATATCCGAAAATTATACCGGTTTTGTTTGTGACGGTCGGTTTTGGTATCGTCGGTTTTCTGGATGATTATATTAAGATCGTGATGAAGCGCTCGGAAGGCCTGAATCCGAAACAGAAACTGATCGGCCAGCTTGTGATCGCGGGCGTTTTCTGCTATTATCTTGTAACGCGTTCCGGGCTGGGCACCTGGGTGCTGGTGCCGTTTACCGGAGGCATGCGCTGGGAGATGCCGGTCTGGTTGTTTGTGGCGGTATTTTTTGTAGCTATGCTGGGGACGGACAACGGTGTGAATTTTACGGA
Source organism: Lachnospiraceae bacterium (assembly GCA_022792885.1). Taxonomy (GTDB): domain Bacteria; phylum Bacillota; class Clostridia; order Lachnospirales; family Lachnospiraceae; genus JAAWBX01. The sequence goes on along the minus strand of JAAWBX010000036.1, from coordinate 313,053 downwards.
TGGTCTGGACGGTTTGTGTTCGAGCGTAACGGTGCTGGTGGCGACGTTTTTTACCATGGTGGCGATCGGGGAGAGGAGCGGCATCGAACCGATTACGGGAGCCGTGGTGGGAAGTCTTCTGGGATTTCTTTTATTTAACGTGTATCCGGCCAAGGTATTCATGGGGGATACGGGCTCTCTGGCTCTGGGCGGTTTTGTCGCTTCGGCGGCTTACATGCTGCAGATGCCGATCTTTATCATGCTGGTAGGATTTATTTATCTGATAGAAGTGATCTCCGTTATGATTCAGGTTGCCTATTTTAAAAAGACCGGTGGGAAACGCTTTTTTCGCATGGCGCCGATCCATCATCATTTTGAATTGGGAGGCTGGTCCGAAACCAGGGTCGTGGCGGTTTTCTCGATCGTAACGGCGATTCTGTGCCTGGTGGCTTATCTGGCTTTGTAGCTTTTACGGGAGGAAAAAATGAAAGAAAAAAGAGTGCTGGTGGCAGGAACCGGTAAGAGCGGGATCGGAGCGGCAAAGCTTTTGATCGAGACGGGGCATTCGGTTCTTCTCTATGACGAGAACCGGGAACTGGATGAGAACGTTTTGCGGGCGAAACTGCCGGCCGGGGCGGATGTGAGGATTTGCCTGGGAGAATTGACGAAAGAGACGGCGGCGGAGGCCGCGTATTGCGTGATCAGTCCGGGGATCCCTCTGGAAGCGGCGTTTGTGCCGGTTTTAGAAGAGGCCGGAGTTGAGATCCGAAGCGAGATCGAACTGGCTTACCGGCAGGCGAAGGGACGCCTGGCGGCGATCACGGGAACGAACGGCAAGACGACAACGACGGCCCTGACGGGCGCGATTCTTTCTTCTGTTTATCCGGAGACTTATATGGTGGGAAATATCGGGATTCCCTATACGGAAGAAGCGGGGAAAATGAGCGGGGAGGCCGTGACGGCTGCGGAGGTCAGCAGTTTTCAACTGGAGACGATTCGGGATTTTCATCCGGAGGTCAGCGCGATTTTAAATATCACGCCGGATCATCTGAATCGTCACAAGACCATGGAAAACTATATTGCCGTCAAGGAAAGCATCACGAAAAATCAGACGGAAAAAGATACGTGCGTCCTGAATTATGAGGATGAGGAACTGCGCCGCTTCGGAGAGACTCTGTCGGTCCGGGTCCTGTATTTCAGTAGTAAAAGAACGCTGGAAGAGGGGCTGTTTTTGAGGGGCGGCGGAATTTTTATCCGGGAGGACGGAGCGGAAGAGGAGCTTTGTCGGACGGAGGAATTAAAGCTGGTCGGGGTACATAATTATGAGAATGTCATGGCGGCCGCGGCGGTCGCGCTTCGCATGGGCGTGCCTCTCGCGGATATCCGGGAAGCCTGCAAGAATTTCCGGGCCGTAGAGCATCGGATCGAGTATGTGACGGAGGAAAACGGCGTTGTCTATTACAACGATTCGAAGGGAACGAATCCGGACGCGGCCATCAAAGGGATTGAAGCCATGAGCCGTCCCACGGTTTTGATCGGGGGAGGATATGATAAACAAAGTGAGTACAGGGAATGGCTGAAAGCCTGCAAAAGCCGGGTCACGGCGTTGATTCTAATAGGAGAAACGGCAGAGAAAATTGCCGGAGAGGCAAAGGAGGTCGGTCTTACGGAGATCGTTTTTGCGGCGGATATGGAGGAAGCCGTGGCGGCGGCGAAAGCAAAAGCCCGCCCCGGAGATGCGGTACTTCTGTCTCCTGCCTGCGCGAGCTGGGATATGTTTGAGAGCTATGAGCAGCGGGGGCGGATTTTCAAGGATTGCGTTCGAAGGAGTAAAGGAGTATAGTCAGGGATGCCGGAGTACAAAGTAAAGCCAAAGAAAGAAAAGGTGCAGCGCTTTTATGATTACAGCCTTCTGTTTGTGATTATTTTTTTGGCGTGCTTCGGACTTGTTATGGTGTACAGCACCAGCTCTTATACGGCCATGTTGGAGAATGGGGATTCTTTTTTCTATGCGAAACGGCAGGGTGCGATTATGGCCGCCAGCTTTTTTATCATGCTGGCGGTTTCGAAAATCGATTACCATATCTTTCCGAAATTTGCCGCGGTGGCTTACTTTTTATCTTTTGCCTGCATGATTCTGGTAAATTATGTGCCGGGTTTCGGCAAGGAAGTGAACGGAAAAAAACGTTGGCTGATGATAGGGAATGTCACCTTGTTCCAGCCCTCGGAGATGGTCAAGGTGGCGGTGATTCTCTGCCTGGCCTGTTTTATCGTTCGGGTGGGAAAAAAGATCGACCGTTTAAAGGCGTTGATTCTGGTTGCGGTTATGGTGCTGCCGGTGGCGTATCTGGTCCTGGATAATAACTTAAGCACCGGTATTATTATTCTTGGCATCGCTTTTCTTATGTATTTTGTGGCCAGCCGTAAGAAGGCGCTCTTCGGGCTTATCGTCGGGGGCGGCGTTCTTCTGATTTTTGCCTTTATTGAGCTGGCGCCGAAACTGGTGGAGTGGGGGATTTTGGAAGACTATCAGCTTTCCCGAATCGTGGTATGGCAGGACCCGGAGAGCTATGCGCGGACCGGAGGGCATCAGGTTTTACAGGGACTTTATGCGATCGGTTCCGGCGGATTGTTCGGCAAAGGGCTGGGCAACAGTATCCAGAAGCTGGGTTTTGTTCCGGAAGCTCAGAATGATATGATATTCTCCATTATCTGTGAGGAGCTGGGGCTGTTCGGCGCGTTCTGCGTGATCCTTCTGTTTTTGTTTATGATCTGGCGTTTCATGGTGATTGCCGGAAACGCGCCGGATCTTTTGGGGGCCATGCTGGTGGTCGGGATCATGTCCCACATCGCGCTCCAGGTTGTTTTAAATATCGCCGTCGTAACCAACACCATACCTAATACCGGTATTACGCTGCCGTTTATCAGTTACGGCGGAACTTCCGTGGTCTTTCTGATGATTGAGATGGGCATGGCGCTGAGTGTTTCCAATCAGATACGGATTTCCCAAACCTGATTCTTATGTGCTTCCGGTCACGAAAATCCTGCCAGATACATAAGATAGAATAGGAATCAATACTTTCTTTGGGGGGTTTTGTTTGGAAATACTGGCTGTACAGGGCAAAGCAGCGCTTAGAGGGGAGCTTAAGATCCAGGGATCAAAAAACGCGGTGCTTCCCATGCTGGCGGCTTCGCTCCTTCACAAGGGCGTGACGGAACTGACGAACGTGCCGCGGATCTGGGATGTCTTCTGTATGATTCATATATTGGAAGAGCTGGGGGCAAAGGTGACGTTTCAGGGGCATTGCCTTCGGGTGGATGCTTCTTTTGCGGACGGTGTCCGGGTATCGAAGGAGTATGGCGGAAAGTCCCGCTCCTCGGTTTTGATGCTGGGAGCCTTGCTGGCCAGAAACCGGGAAGCGTGTCTGGGGCTTCCGGGAGGCTGTTCGATCGGAGAACGCCCCGTGGATCTCCATCAAAGAGCGATGGAAGCTTTGGGCGCCGAGACTTATGTGGAAGAGGACATGATCTGCGCCGCGGCGAAAAACGGTCTTACCGGCGCGGTGATCCGTTTTCCTTTTCCCAGCGTGGGAGCGACGGAGAATGCGCTTCTGGCGGCGGTGGGAGCCGAGGGGACTTCCCTTTTGTGCGGTTGTGCACGCGAACCGGAGATACGGGATCTTTGTTATTTCCTCAAAAATATGGGGGCGGGCATTGAAGGGATCGGAAGCAGCCGCCTGATCGTTCGGGGCGGGATGCCGCTTCACGATTCGTCTTTTGCCGTAAACGGAGATCGGATCGCGGCGGGAACCTGTCTGGCCGCGGTCGCCGCGGCCGGCGGGGATATCTGTTTAAACGGGGTGGAAGCGAAAGATCTGATCGGTATGTGGGAAGCGTTTCTTCGAATGGGCTGCCGTTTAAAGGCGGAGCCGGGGCGGATCTTGTGCAGCGCGGATGAGCGGCCGGCCGCGATCGAGGAGCTTGTGACGGCGCCGTATCCCGGTTTTCCGACGGATATGCAGTCTTTGTTTTTGGCGGCGCTCTGTCGGGGAAAGGGCGTTTCCCGGGTTCGGGAGACGATTTTTGAGAATCGGTTCGAGATCGTGCCGGAGCTTTGCCGGATGGGCGCTTGTATCGGGGAGGAGGACGGTCTGGTAAAGGTGGTCGGACAGGAGAAACTTTCGGGCGCTTATGTGGAGGCGAAAGATCTGCGGGGCGGGGCGGCCCTGGCCGTGGCGGCGCTCGGCGCGGAAGGGGAAACGCGAATCGCGGGACTTTCGCATATTCGGAGAGGGTACGAGGATCTGCCGGGAGATTTGGCCGGGCTGGGCGTTAAGGCCCGGGTGATACAGGAAGAAAAACATGACGAAAAAAGAAAAGAAATCCAGGGGTAAAAGATTATTCGGGAAGAAAAGTCTGGCAGTGCTGATCGTCGCACTGCTTCTTCTCGTGGCGGGACTTTTTCTTTTTTCGATCCGGATCACCGACATCCGGGTGGAAGGTAATTCCCATTATACGAGGGAAGAAGTGGTGGACATGCTGTTTCCTGAGGAGACGGACCGGATTACGGTCTGGTGTTTTTTTAAACAGCGGTTCGGTGAGAAAAAAGACCTGGCTTTTATTCAGTCTTATGAAATGAATTTTATCGGTATGCATTCGGTGGAAGTCATCCTGTATGAGAAAAGCATTGTGGGCTGTATCGAGTATATGGGAAGCTACATGTATTTTGATAAAGACGGGATCGTGGTGGAGAGTTCGTCGGAAAAGGAGCCGGATATTCCCCTCATCACGGGACTGACTTTCGAACGAATCGCGCTGTATCAGGAACTTCCGGTTCCGAAACGGGCTGTTTTTGAAGAAATTCTGAATTTGACGCAGTTGTTAAAACTTTATGAGATTCCGGCCGGGCAGATTTATTTTGATCCTCAGAATCGGGCGACTCTTACGATGGCGGATCAAACCGACGGGGAGGGGAATTTGCGGAATCTGGCCGGGGTAAAAGTCCTTTTAGGAGATCGGAATAATATGGAGGAAAAAATTTCCGAACTGAAAAATCAGATTCCGCATCTCTATGGACTGACCGGCGTCCTTCATCTGGAGAATTACAGTCCGGGTTCGATGAATCCCCGCTATGTGTTTGAGAGAGAATGAAATTTTTTTCTTAAAAGTGGCAAGTTATAGTTGATTCTTTTTAATAAATTTACTATGATTATTAAGTAAGTCGTACATGCTGTCTGGTACAAAAGTATTATGGAAAAGTTTGGAGGAAAATCCTTTGTTAGAGATTAGATTGAATGAATCGGAAAGCGCCGCCAGAATCATCGTCATTGGGGTAGGCGGCGCCGGAAACAACGCCGTAAACCGGATGATCGATGAGAATATATGCGGCGTGGAGTTTATCGGGATCAATACGGACAAGCAGGCTCTGCAGCTGTGCAAAGCTCCTACGTCGATTCAGATCGGCGAGAAGCTGACGAAAGGCCTTGGAGCGGGCGCCAGGCCGGAAGTGGGCGAGAAGGCGGCGGAAGAGAGTTCGGAGGAACTGATGGCGGCCGTAAAAGGCGCGGATATGGTGTTTGTGACCTGCGGTATGGGAGGCGGCACCGGGACGGGAGCGGCGCCGGTGATCGCGAAACTGGCGAAGGAACAGGGGATTTTGACAGTCGGCGTTGTGACAAAGCCTTTCCGTTTCGAGGCGAAAGCCCGTATGACGAATGCCGTTCAGGGGATCGAGCGTTTGCAGGAGTGCGTGGACACTCTGATCGTGATTCCGAACGACAAGCTTCTTGAGATCGTGGATCGTCGTACTACGATGCCAGACGCTTTGAAGAAGGCGGACGAAGTGCTTCAGCAGGCGGTTCAGGGAATCACCGATTTGATCAATGTGCCGGCTCTGATCAATTTGGATTTTGCGGATGTCCAGACGGTTATGACGGACAAGGGAATCGCTCATATCGGCATTGGCAAGGCCAAGGGGGACGACAAGGCGTTGGAGGCTGTGAAGCAGGCGGTGTCCAGTCCGCTGCTTGAGACGACGATCGAGGGCGCCAGCCATGTAATTATCAATATTTCCGGTGACATCGGTCTGATCGAGGCGAACGAGGCGGCAAGTTATGTTCAGGAACTGGCCGGCGAGAGCGCGAATATTATCTTTGGCGCGCGGTATGATGACAGCGCCCAGGACGAGGCGGTGATCACCGTGATCGCGACGGGACTGGAAGTGTACGGTGAGAATCCTTCCGTGGGTTCCGTGATGGCGAATTTAAAGCCGAAGAGCAACGCCATTCCGAAGCCGGGGACTTCGGCAAGGCCTGCGGTTAAGCCGGCCGCAAAACCGGCGGAAGCGCCTCAGTCGGATATCAAGCTGGATTTCAGCGATATTGAGGAGATGAACGCGAATCTGGCCTCAAAGGCACCTACCTACCGCCCTCCGGTGGAGCGTACGATCAACATTCCGGATTTTCTGAAGAATAAGAGATAACAAAGAGAATATAGAAGAACAAGAGATCGGAAGAGACGTTAAAACAGACGTTTCTTCCGGTCTTTTTTTGTCGAAAAAAAGCCGTTTTCCTTCGACGGGTTTCGACAGACTTATCGGTGGGACTTCTTTATAATCTGTTTATGGACTGGGAGATATTTCCAGGGAAAGCGCGGAGGGAGATCGGATGAGGGTGATCTATCTGGATATGGTTTTTCTGATCAATGCAGGTATGGATCTTCTTCTTCTTTATCTGACCGGGAAAATATGGGGGCGCAGGGCACAGGGGAAACGCCTCCTTTTCGGAGCTTTTCTGGGAGGTGTCTGGGCCTGTCTGGTTACGGTGAACGGCGGTTTTTTCGCGGTTTGGGTGCCGGAGTGGCTGACGGCGGTCCTGACGGTTTTTGTGGTGAGTTTTGGCATGCTGAAGATTGCTTACGACATTCCGAAAGGGGCGGCCGCGAAATATCTGGTCACTCTGTATGGCCTGACCTTTCTTATAGGCGGCGGTGTGGATGCTCTTTATTATCACAGTTCGCTGGGGGCCTATCTGAGAGATCGTTTGTATCGGGGCGGGGGAGGGCCGGTTTCTCTGCCGGTTTTGGCGGCGGGAGCTTTTTTGACCGCGGCCGGGTGCCTTCTGGTTGTGCGCTGTTTCCTGCCGCGTTGGAGGGAGCCGGATATTCGCACGGTTTGCCTGGAATTTCGGGGAAAAAGCATTTTGCTGAGAGGATTGTACGATACGGGCAACCGACTGGCGGATCCGTATTTCGGGAAACCGGTTCATGTGCTGGAGTTGGAAGCCTGTGCCGGGATTTTGAGCGAGGCCGAGATTTCCTACATGGCAGGCAGGATCCGGGGAGAACCGGAAACGGAGGCGATTTTTCCCGTGTTCTCTGTTCCTTTTCGTTCGGTAGGGGAAAGTCATGGCATCATGCCGGCGATTTTTATGGATGAACTCAGACTGGAGGGGGAAGCGCCGGTGCGGCTTGAAAGGCCCCTGATCGGTTTTGTGCCGCATCGCCTGAGCGAGGAAAGACAGTATCAGATGATTTTGCATCCGGTGACGGGAGCCGGAAGAACAAAAAGAACAGGAGGACGAAACAAGCATGATTTTAAGGGTATCGATGCCGGGTCGGTTTCAGTGGAAAATGACGCCAAGGCTGTACGGTCTGAAGCTTTCCCATCCGGGGGATGTGCATTATATCGGAGGCAGTGATATTCTGCCGCCGCCGCTTTCTGCCGAGGAAGAAGGCAAGCTGATTGAGAAGCTGGACACGGGAAGCGATGCCAGAGCGAGAAACCTTCTGATCGAGCATAATCTCCGCCTGGTTGTATACATAGCAAAAAAGTTTGATAATACGGGAGTAGGGGTCGAGGACTTGATTTCCATCGGGACGATCGGGCTGATCAAGTCCGTAAATACTTTTAACAGCGGCAGAAATATCAAACTGGCCACTTATGCTTCCCGCTGCATTGAAAATGAGATTCTCATGTATTTGCGGCGGAATAACAAGACAAGGCTGGAGGTGTCGATCGACGAGCCTTTGAATGTCGATTGGGACGGGAACGAACTGCTCCTTTCGGATATTCTGGGAACCGATGAGGATGTGATATCCAGAGATCTGGAGGACGAAGTGGAAAGGAAACTTCTGAATCTGGCGGTCAGTAAACTGACGCCCAGAGAACGGAAGATCGTGGAACTGCGATTCGGACTGGGGCGGGAAGAGGGAACGGAGATGACGCAGAAGGAAGTGGCGGACTACCTGGGTATTTCTCAATCTTATATCTCCCGTCTGGAGAAAAAGATCATTTCCCGTTTGAAAAAAGAAATCGTCCGTTTTGAGTAGATCCGCTTCGCGGAGAATTTACGAGGAAAATAAAAAAATCCTGTACTTTTGCGGAAACTGTGGTATGATTATACCTGTAAATTTTTGCGCAGACAGGGTACGGAGGATTGGACGAAATGAAGAATAAGAAATGGGTTTTGGTCCTTTTGGCGGTTTTTGCGGCGGTTTGCCTGGCCGGGTGTGAGATGGGAGGTCCCAAGGAGGATCCGAATGCGGAACAGTATAACGAATATGTGATGGGGCTTCTGGACGCGAATTTCCATGGGGAATATGAAGCGTATATGCAGATGACCGGGGCCGGCAGAGAGGATGCAGAAGCCCGCTATGAGAATGCGGTTAACACGCTGGCGGACAGCCTGAAAGAGTATTTCCTGATCGATACGAATGACGCGGAGATTCGGGATACGTTGAAGGAAATCGCGAAGGAACTGTATCTGAAGTCAAATTATACGGCGGAGGAAGCCATTCTGGATGAGAAGACGGGCCGGTATTCCGTGAATGTACGGATCGATCCGCTGACGTTTTTTACGGACGTGGCGCCTGAGGTCGAGTCTTATGTGAGCGACATGAATACCCGGGTCATGAACCGGGAATTTGCCGAGATGAGCGAAGCGGACTATGAGAAGCAGTACGCGCAAGGGCTGGTGGAGATTCTGAAAAATCATGTCTCATCCCTCCGGTACGGGGATGCGGTGACGGTGAACCTGGTCTTTACGTTTGACGAGGCGAATCAGAGTACCTATGTGACCGATGAAGAACTGGCGAAAGTGACCGCCAGACTGCTGGAGAATTGAAAAAAGCATGCGCGCCTGCCTCAGGAAAGGTAAGCCCGCATGCTTTTTAACGCGTTTTTTTCCAGGCGGCTGACCTGGGCCTGGGAAATTCCGATTTCATCGGCCACCTCCATCTGGGTTTTTCCTTCAAAAAAGCGAAGGCCGATGATGTAGCGCTCCCGCTCCGGAAGGCGCTTCATGGCTTCGTCCAGGGCAATGTCCTCCACCCAGTGTTCCTCGCGGCTTTTCTTGTCGCTGATCTGGTCCATTACATACAGGGTATCGCCGCCGTCGGTGTAGACCGGCTCGTAGAGGCTGACGGGACTCTGGATGGCGTCCAGCGCATAGACCAGTTCTTCCTTGCTGATCCCGACTTCGTCGGCGATTTCCATAATAGTCGGTTCCTTCAGGTTCTTCCGGGTCAGATTTTCCCGGGCATAGATGGCTTTGTAAGCCGTATCCCGCAGAGAGCGGCTGACACGGATGGAATTGTTGTCGCGGAGGTAGCGCCGGATTTCTCCGACGATCATGGGTACCGCATAGGTGCTGAACTTCACGTTTAAGGTCACGTCAAAATTATCGATGGCTTTAATCAGGCCGATGCAGCCGATCTGAAACAGGTCGTCCACATTTTCCGTGCCGCTGTTAAAGCGCTGGATGACGCTTAAGACGAGGCGGAGATTCCCCTTGATGTACGTTTCTCTGGCTTCTTTATCGCCTTCGGCGATTCGCCGGAATAACTCTTCTTTTTCTTCTTCTTTTAATAAAGGAAGTCCGGCCGTGGTAACGCCGCAGATTTCTACTTTATAAGATGCCATTCTCTTCTCCTCCACGTTTCTTGCATTTGATGTCTTTCTGATAAAATGATGCACGGATTTGAAAGAGTTTATACGAATGTCTCCCGGTTTTTGAATCCATTTTTATCCGGCTTCATCCGGAAAATATCCGCTTCACGTGAAGGGAAACGTTTCGGTTAAAGGACAGCTTTTAAAATCGGGTTTCGTTTATATTGCAGAGGATTTTCGGCATACTAAAAAGGGGTATTGACAATTCTGGAAAATGTTGTATGCTGGAATAAAGATACCCCTATGGGGTATATTTCCGCTTAAGAATGACGGAAAACCGGCGTGAGGAGGGAAAACGTGATGAAGCAGAAGTTTGAGGTGACGGGCATGACCTGCGCCGCCTGCCAGGCGAATGTGGAGAAGTCAGTCTGCAAGCTGGCCGGCGTGGATCTGGTGAATGTGAATCTGCTGTCGAACAGTATGGTAGTGGAATATGACGAAGCCGCCGTGACGGAAGGGACGATTATCGGGGCCGTGAAGGCGGCCGGTTACGGAGCTTTCGTTCCGGGAAAAGAGATTTCCGTTTCCACGAAAAAGGGGAACGAACGGATGGAGGAGGAACGCAGGAACATGAAGTTCCGGCTGATCGTTTCGTTCGCGTTTCTGGTCCCTTTGATGTATGTGTCGATGGGGCACATGATGGGGCTGCCGGTTCCGGGGATCCTGGTCGGGGAGGAGAATGCCCTGATTTATTCGTTTACTCAGCTTCTTTTGACTTTACCGGTGGTTTACGTGAACCGAAAGTTTTATCTTGTGGGGTTTCAGGCGCTGTTTCACCGGATGCCGAATATGGATTCGCTGATCGCCATGGGTTCTTCGGCGGCGCTGGTTTATGGCTGCGTTGCCATTTACGGGATCGGGTATGGCCTCGGCCACGGGGATTTGGAGCTGGTTCACCGCTATATGCACGATCTTTATTTTGAATCGGCGGCCATGATTCTGGCCCTGATCACGTTGGGGAAGTTTCTGGAGACGCGCTCAAAAAGCAAGACCTCGGAAGCCATTGAGAAATTGATGGATCTGGCGCCTAAGACGGCCCTGGTGGAAAAAAACGGGGCGGAAGTGGAGATCCCCCTTGAGGAAGTGGCCGTGGGAGATATTGTGATCGTTAAGCCCGGGCAGAATATTCCGGTGGACGGCATTTTGGTGGAGGGAACGACTTCCGTGGATCAGAGCGCCCTGACCGGGGAGAGCATTCCGGTTGAGAAGAAGCCGGGCGATCCGATTTCGGCGGCTACGATGAACAAGAACGGGGCGATTCGTTTTCGGGCTACCAAAGTGGGCGACGATACGACGCTGGCCCAGATTATCCGCCTGGTGGAAGAGGCCGGTTCGAGCAAAGCGCCGATCGCGAAGCTGGCGGATAAGATCGCCGGGATCTTTGTGCCGGTGGTGATAGGGATCGCTTTGGCGGCGGTTGCCGTTTGGCTGCTGGCGGGCGAGACGATTTCTTTTGCGGTTTCCATCGGGATCTCGGTGCTGGTGATATCCTGTCCCTGCGCGCTGGGGCTGGCGACGCCGGTGGCGATTATGGTGGGGACCGGCAAGGGGGCTTCCCACGGAATTCTGATTCATTCGGCGGAAAGCCTGGAAGTGGCTCATACGATCCGGACCGTTGTGATGGATAAGACCGGGACGATTACGGAGGGGAAACCGGTCGTGACGGATATCCTTGTCTGCGGCCCTCTTTCGGAGGAAGCGCTTTTAACGGCGGCGGCGGCGATTGAGAAGCCTTCCGAACATCCGTTGTCGGAGGCGATCGTGCGGGCGGCGCAGGAAAAGGGACTGTCTCTTTTAAAGGCGGAGAATTTCCTGGCGAAACCCGGTTACGGGATCGAGGCGGTCCTGGACGGGAAGCGATACTGCGCCGGAAATCAGGCGGGAATGGAAGCCTGGGGGATCGGGACCGACCGGATGGGGGCGGAAGCCGAAAAACTGGCCGAGCAGGGGAAGACGCCTCTGTTTTTCGCCCGGGAAGACGAACTTCTCGGGGTGATCGCCGTGGCGGATGTGGTGAAGCCTACGAGCCGGAAGGCTATCGAAGAATTTAAAGCTATGGGGATCGAGGTGGTTATGCTGACCGGAGACAATCGAAAGACGGCGGCGGCCATCGGAAAGGAGCTGGGGATCGAGCATGTGATCGCCGAAGTGATCCCGCAGGAGAAGGAGAAGCATGTAAGGGAGCTTCAGGAGGCGGGGAAGAGGGTCGCCATGATCGGCGACGGAATCAACGACGCGCCGGCCCTGGTTCGCTCGGATGTGGGAATCGCCATTGGAGCGGGAACGGACGTTGCCATCGAATCGGCGGATATCGTTCTGATGAAGAGCGATCTTTTGGATGCGGTGACGGCGATTCAACTGAGCAGATCGACGATCAGAAATATTAAAGAAAACCTGTTCTGGGCATTCTTTTATAACAGCGTCGGTATTCCTCTGGCGGCGGGGGTATTTTACAGTGCGCTGGGATGGAAATTAAATCCCATGTTCGGGGCGGCCGCCATGAGCCTGAGTTCGGTATGCGTGGTGTCAAACGCTCTCAGATTGCGAAATTTTAAGCCGAAGTTTGTAACGGGAGATAAGTATCCGGAGAAAAGCGTTTCGGGCGCGGCTTCGGAGAACATAGAAAAAAAGGAAGAAAAAGGAGAGAACACGATTATGACAAAGACAATGAAGATTCAGGGGATGTCCTGCAATCACTGCAAGATGAGCGCGGAGAAAGCGCTGAACGCGATCGACGGGATTCACGCCGAGGTGAATCTGGAGAAAGCGGAAGCCGTGATTACCTATGAGAAGGATGTGGCGGACGACGTGCTGGCGGCGGCGATTACGGAAGCCGGGTTCGAGCCGGGGACGATCGCGTAGAGGACCGTCGCTGAGGCGGCCTTCCGAAACGAGCGGTTTTCAGATGCAATATCCCTGCCGGGTTTCGAGAGCGGTGGCGAATCGTCCGGCAGGGATATCTTTCATTTGACGGCCCGGTAATTTTTTGCGGGGACGGATCAGGGAAAATGAAAAGGCGTTGAAACGGCCGGGAAAGGATTCTACATGAAGAAAAAAATTTATGCGGTAAGAAAAGGACGCGCTCCGGGAATTTACGATGTATGGGCGGAAACCGAACGGCAGGTGAAGGGTTTTAGAGGCGCGGAATATCGCAGTTTTACATATATGACGGAAAAAGAAGCGGAAGACGAGACGGTAGAAATGAGTTTTTCCCATGCGCGGAAGCGGGCGGAGGAGTATTTGAAGGGGATTCTCAAAGAGGAAAAACAGGTGAAAGAACTGCCGGAGGAAGCGTACGACGAGAAGGCGGCTTTGAAAAAAGAAACGGAATCCGCTTCGAATCGGATGGTGCTGGCGCTGGCGGGTTTGGAGGCGGATGTCTATGGAAATTCTCCTTGGATTACGGCCCTGTTAGAATCGGTTTCCGGTGAAAAATCTTATGTAAATACGGTGCCCTATTCCCCGATTGCGCAGACTTATTCCGGCCGGTATTCCTGCACGTCGCTTTACACGGCCTTACTATACCTGATCCTGGATGAAGATAAAATATTGGGCGCCTATCAGACAGGAAGCGAGTTTTCGGCCGGTTTTGAAACGGACGATGACTGCGTTCAGGATATCTGGCATAAATCGGAAGATTATATCCGGTTAAAAAGGCGGTTTGAAGATTATGAGATGGAAGCGGTTGATTTACCGGAGATTCTCAACCGCAACCGGGAGAAAGTAAAAAACGGTAATCGCCTGACGGGAACCACGGAATCTTACCTGGCCCTAAAACGATTTATCAAACAGGGCGGGCATACGGTTATGGGGCTTTATCGGGAGCTTGTAGGGAATCCGGTATATCGCCGGGAACTTCTGGAGATATCCGGCCCTTTTCGGAATCCGGATTTGGAGACGGCGCCTCATGCGGAAGAAGACGACGGACTTCAGGCGTCCATGCAGGATATCGTAATGCAGACTTCCGCGGTCGGTATGAAATTGACGGAGCGGGTCGTTGGGCAGAACGACGTCGTCGATAAACTGGAAAAATCCTATTTCCATGCGGAAAAAACGGCGAATGAAGACAATAAAAGAAAAGGCCCCAGAAATGTATACCTGTTTGCGGGACCGCCGGGCGTCGGCAAAACCTTTATTGCGGAAATTATCGCCGATACGCTGGGGATCCCTTACAAACGTTTTGATATGTCCGGTTATGCGGATAAAGATACCGTGACGGAACTGATGGGTTCTTCCACGTTGTATAAAGATTCGAAGCCGGGCGTATTAACGAGCTTTGTCTGCGAAAATCCCCGGTGCGTGCTGTTGTTTGACGAAGTCGAAAAGGCCTGCCGGGAAGTCATTCTGCTTTTCCTTCAAATTCTGGACGAGGGTAAATGTTTTGACAGGCATTATGATAAAGACATCGATTTCCGGAAAACGATCGTTATCCTTACCACGAATGCGGGGAAACAATTGTACCGGGATGCCGGAGATGAAAACCTGACGCAACTGCCGGATACTGTGATTCTGGACGCCCTGAAAAAAGATACGGATCCGCGTTCCAACGTACCGTTTTTCCCGCCCGAGATGATTTCAAGAATGTCCGCCCACACGGTTATTATGTTCAATCATCTGCGGGCCGGCGCGATTCTTAAAATTATAAAAACGGATTTGGACAAACAACTGCGGTTGTTTCATGAAAAATACGGATATGAGGTTGACAGCGAGAAGGATAAACTGGCAGCTACCGCCTTGTACTCTATGGGAGGCAGTATGGATGCCAGAAACGCTACCGTGTTTGCCGGGAAGCTTCTGGACGGGGAATTATATGAATTTCTGAAACTGACGGAAGAAAAAATGGGGCTGGACTGGCGCGGCCGGATCCGGAAAATCACCTGGGAGCATGATTTTACCGGGGCTTCCGATGAGATTCGACAGTTTTACCTGGGAAAAAAGGATTGTGTGATCGCTATCTTCGGACGGTCGGAAGAGATTCGCGACCAAAGGTTAATCGAAAACCATGTTCGGATAAAGATTACGACGGATCCGGAAGAATTTATGCGAATCATCCGGACGGAAAACGTTATTCTGACGGCGGTGGATTATGAGTATGGAATGAAAGAAAAAGAAAAGGGGCTCAGTCTGAATATTGCGGACAGTCAGACCGGAGGGAGCCGGATATTCTCCGATATAAGAAAAGAAGACGGGGAGCTTCCCGTATATATCTTGTATGGAGACGAGGGGCATTCTTATTCACAGAGGGAAAAACGGGCGCTTTACCGCCGCGGCGCAAAAGAGTTTATCCGGCGGGAAAATATCCGGAGCGAGATTCTGGAGGCCTATACGGATGTCTGCTGCCAGCAGACAATGGAAACCCTCTCCCAGCGCCGTCAAAGGCTTGCTTACGACGTGAGAAAGGAATTGGATGAAAAGCAAAAATCCGGCCGGATTATTTTCTGCCATTTTAAACTGGAATCCGCTGTGGAAACGGAGGATAAAGACCTTCTTTTGTCGGCGGATATGCGGCCGGACAGGCATTGGGAGGATATATTCGTATCGGACGATGTAAAGAACGAACTGAAATACTTTATTGATTTTCTGAATAAACCAAAAGAATACATGCAAAAAGGCGGCAGGCCGCCGAAAGGCGTCCTGCTGTGCGGACCGGCCGGAACCGGCAAGACCTCGCTGGCAAAAGTGGTGGCTGCGGAATCCGGCGTGAATTTTCTGGAAGTGGGCGGGGATGTGCTGGCGGCCAAGGGAGCCGACGAGGTGCATCGGATCTTCTGCGTTGCCCGCAAGTACGCGCCGGCGGTGCTGTTTTTTGATGAGGTGGACGCCGTTGGCAAGGACCGGACGACGGCCGGCGTCAGCATAACGTTAAACGCGCTTTTGCAGGAGATGGACGGTTTCAGGAGGGTAAATCACAAACCGGTATTTGTCATGGCGGCGACGAACATGGAGCAGCGGAGGCTGGATCCCGCGTTTTTGAAGCGTTTTGACAGAACGCTGTTCATCGATATTCCGGGTAAAGCGGGAAGAAAATGGATGTTGGAGCGTCTGATTCGCGAGGACGGTAAGAGGTTTTGCGTTTCGGAACGGGAAATTGACAGCCTTGTTGACCGTTCGGAAGGGATGAGCTTGGCTTATCTCGAAAATATGATGGAGGCGGCAAAGCGGGAAGCCATTCGTGCGGATAAATCGGTCGACGATATCCTTCTGGATGAGGTTTTCGAAAAATTGAACCTGGGGGAGGCCAGGGAGGTCAGTTCTCTGGAAGAATTGAAACGTACGGCATATCACGAAGCGGGGCACGCCCTGATTCAGCTGTTCCACAAAAAAGTCCCGGTTTATATGAGTATTGTGGCCAGAGGCTCGTTTGGCGGTTATGTGAACAGCGTCGGTAAATGTTTCACAAAAGAATCGCTGCTGGAAAGAATTTGTATGTGTCTGGGGGGAAGGGCCGCGGAAATCGTATGCGGATACGGTATTACGCTCGGGGCGGCTTCCGATCTGGAAAATGCGACGGCGCTAGCGGAAGCGATGGTATGCCGCTACGGGATGTATGAGGAGGAGATGGGACTTGCCGTTGTTTCAAAAGAAGACTTGCCCGGCAACGAAAAAGCAAAAAATCTGATCAATCGGATTTTATCCGGGCAGCTTAAGGAAGCGGTAGCGATTATTCGTGATAACAAAGAAGCTTTGGAACGGCTGGTAAAGGCCGTTATGGACAGCGAGAAAAAATTTCTTACCAGAAAAGAGATCGAGGCGGCTTATAACGGATCGGGATCGCTTATAATATAAAGAATTGCGTGGAGGGCGTCTGGATGATAACGTTATTGACTCATTTCTTTATAAAAGAACCGGAGGAAGTGCATAAGCCGGAGGTAAGGCGGGCTTACGGGGTGCTTTGCAGCCTGTTGGGAATCGGATTGAATGTCTGCTTGTTTGCCGGAAAGTTTTTTGCGGGGTGGCTGAGCGGTTCCATCGCGGTCCGGGCCGACGCGTTTAATAATCTGTCGGACGCCGGTTCCTCGTTTATCACGATGATCGGTTTTCATTTTTCCGGCAAAAAGCCGGATAAGGATCATCCGTTCGGCCATGGGCGGATCGAGTATGTATCCGGCCTTCTGGTGGCGGCCCTGATCGTTTGGATGGGGCTGGAGCTGGGGCGCTCTTCTCTGGGGAAGATTCTGAAACCGCAGCCGGTAGACGCCGGTGTTTTGTCAATGGTGATTCTGCTGGTTTCGATTCTGGTGAAGCTGTATATGTGTCTTTATAACCGGCGGATCGGAGGGCGGATCGCTTCGGCTGCCATGAAAGCGACGGCGATGGACAGTTTAAGCGATGCGGTCGCGACGACGGTGGTTCTTTTTTCCATGCTGCTTACGCGGTTTGCCGGGGTTGCCGTGGACGGCTGGTGCGGCGCTTTGGTGGCCCTGTTTATTATAAAAGCGGGGTACGATGCGGCGAAGGATACGCTGACGCCCCTTTTGGGTCAGGCGCCGGACCCCGATTTTATCCGTCAGATTAAGGAGATCGTGACGGCCCATGAGGAGATCATGGGGATTCATGATCTGATCGTTCACGATTACGGGCCGGGCCGCGTGATGATTTCCCTCCATGGGGAGGTTGACGGGAACGGGAATATTTATATGCTTCATGACGCCATTGACCGGATCGAGCGGGAATTGAAAGAGAAACTGTTCTGCGACGCGGTGATTCATATGGATCCGATCGCCGTGGACGATACCGCGGTGATGGCGATGAAGGAGAGACTGGAAGAGGAATTGGCCCGCATGGATTTCGGGTTGTCCCTTCATGATTTTCGGATGGTACAGGGACCGACGCATACGAATCTGATTTTCGATGTGGCGATGCCGAGCGATTGTCCGGAGTGCGAAGAGGAGATCCAGGCAAAAGTGGAGGAAATGGTACGGGAAGCCGGGGAGAATTTTTATCCGGTTATCCGGATCGATAAAACATATGTATAGAGGAGGAGAAGATGGAACGATATACCGAACCGGATCTTGCGCACGCCGCCGTGTTAAGTATCGATGTCCAGAAAGATTTTGCGCTGCCGGGCGCGCCTTTTGAGGTGCCGGGGACGGCGGAAAGGCTTCCCGGGATGGCGGAAGCTTTGGAAGCGGCCAGAGAAGCCGGGCTTCCGATTATTCATGTCGTGCGGCTGTATAAAGAGGACGCGAGTAATGTGGATCTGTTTCGAAAGGAGGCCGTGTTGCGGGGCGAGGGAGCGGTCCTGGCCGGAAGCGAGGGGGCCTGCCTGCCGGAAGAATTGCTGCCCGCCGTCTGCCGCCCGGCGGATAACCGGGCAAGGCCGGATTCGGAGCTTCTGTTATCCGGAGCGTTTCAGGTTTTGGGGCCGGAGGAATGGATCTTGTATAAGCCCCGGTTCGGCGCGTTTTACCGAACCGACCTGGAAATTTTTTTAAGAGAGAGAAAGATCGATACGCTGATCTTTATGGGGTGTAATTTTCCCAACTGTCCCCGGACGAGTATTTATGAGGCCAGTGAGCGGGATTTTAAACTGGTGGTCTTGCGGGACGCTTTGTCGGGGCTTTATGAGCGGGGCGAGGAGGAATTGGCGCGGATCGGCGTCCGGATGAAGGACGTGGCGGACTGGAAAAGGGAGCTGGCAAAGCGGTAAGAGGGGCTTTGACGGGAAGGGTTCATTCGATAAAATGAATCCCTTCCCGTTTTTCCAGATTCCGGTGCAGAAGATCCAGGAACTGCCTTGCCATTTCCGAGAGTTCCTCGTCTTTTCGCGTGATCAAAAAGAAGGTCCGTTCGGCCGGAGGACAGGTAAGGCGGCGGATATATCCGGTATTTTTGGCGGAGAAATAGGGCGCGGAGGAAGCCGGGATCACGGACCATCTCTCCCCGGAGAGCGGGATTTGTTCGACGAGCTGCGGAATATCCGTATAGAGCAGAGGCCAGGCGTCGACACCGAACCATTCATTGTGCCATTGTTTGATCTCTTCCTGCCAAAAGACCAGCAATTCGTCCTCGGCTCGCAAAGAGAGGGGCGGAACCGGGTCTTCGCTTACCCGGCTGTCCGGGGAGAGAAGCAAAAACCATTCCTCGCGAAACAAAGGCCGGCTTTTGATCCGGTATTCGTAGCGGGAAAGGCTGTCGACGATCGCGAAATCGGCGTCGCTGCGGGCGACGTAGCTGATCGCTTCGTAGTTGCGCAGCGTTTCCACGTGGAGGGAGATCTGTTTTGTCCGTGTCAGGAATTCTTCGTATACCTGGGGCAGGAAATACTGGTTTGCCGTGTATACGGCGGCGATATGAAGAAGCTTTTGGTGGGCGGCGGAGGAGAAAGCGGCCGTTTCCTGAAACAGATTCCGAAACCGGCGCGCGAGAGGGAGAAAACGCCGACCTTCCGCAGTCAGTTCCAGGCGGCGTTGTCCTTTGCCGCGGGAAAACAGGGTAACCCCTACTTCGGTTTCCAGAGTCTGAAGGCGTGCCGACAGGGAGGGCTGCGAGAGGAACAGGGAGCGGGCGGCAGCCGTCATGGTGGGGTGTTCGAGGATAGCGAAAAAGGTTTCAATGTCGGACTGCGTCATGTTTTTCTCCTTAAATATAAATATTTTCTATATTTTAATCCAAAATAATTGATTTTACAAGCGGTTTTAGTACGTGTTATTCTTGTTTTAACAGAACAATCCGACCGGGAGAGCGGTCGGGAAGGAGGGAAATATGAAGTACGATTTTGACAGAACGCTGGATCACAGGAAAGACGCTTCCTACCGCTGGGAGCAGACGGAAGGAAGGGACGATATTCTGGGCATGGGCACCGCCGATCTGGATTTTGCATGCGCGCCCTGTGTGAAGGAGGCGTGCGCGCGGGTCCTGGAGGAGAATACATACAATTATCGGAAGAAAACCGGAGAGTATTTTGATGCGGTAAAAAGCTTCTACCGCCGCAATTACGGGCTTTCGGTCAAGGAGGAGTGGCTGAGCGATTCTCCGGGAACTTTGGGAGCGATCCGTATGGCGGTGGATATTTTCTCGGAGAAAGGCGATTATGTCCTGATGCAGGCGCCGCATTTCGACCCTTTGAAAGTTGTGATCGAGGGCGCGGGACGCAGGCTTCTGACCAATCCCATGATTCGGAAAGGGGATCGTTATGAACTGGATCTCGGGGACTTCGAGGAGAAGATTCGGAGCTGCCGTCCGGCGATCTTTCTGCTGGTGAATCCGCACAACCCAAGCGGGAAGGTTTTCTCACAGGAAGAACTGGAGAAAATGGTTGAGATCTGCGAGAGATACGAGGTGAAGATTCTTTCGGATGAAGTGCATTGTCTGGTAATGTATGAGAACGCCCGGCATATTCCGATTCTGGCGGTTTCGGAAAAGGCGAAGAAGATTTCGATTCAGGTTATGAGTATGTCCAAAGGTTTTAATACCATGAGTCTGCCGCACGCGATTCTTGCGATCGCCGATCCGGAACTTCGAAAAATCTGGAATCCGGAATTTGAATCTTACTGGTATCATTACGCGGTAAATTCGTTCGCCCTGGCCGCGGTGACCACGATCGCGAAGGGCGAGGCCGACGAATGGCAGAAGGAATTAACGGCTTATCTGAAGCGAAATCTGGATACCGTTCGTGCTTTTGCGGAAGAGAAGCGGCTTCCGCTTACGTTTGTACTTCCGCAGGCCGGTTTTCTTTTGTGGATCGATTGTAAGGAAGCCTGGCCGGACGAGAGAGAACCCGCTCGCCGGTTTCTTGAGGAGGCCGGAATTTCCATGCTGGAGGGGGCTGAATTCGGCGAGGAAGGAAACGGTTTTGTGCGCATGAATTTTGCCGTGACGCATTCGGTTCTGACCGAGGCGCTGGATCGGATCGGACGCATGTTTTCCCGGTAAAGGCGGTGAGGGAAGATGGATAAGAGAATCAAAGATCTGGCCGGGAAATACGAGGCTTTCTGTATCGGGCTGCGCCGGGAGTTTCATCGGATTCCGGAATTGCCGTTTGTCGAATTTCAGACCAGCGAAAGGATTGAAAAAGAACTGAAGCGGCTGGGGATTCCTTACCGCCGCTGCGGCGGCAGGACCGGCTGGCTGGCAACATTGGGAGGGAAGAGAGCGGGCAGATGCATTCTGCTTCGTTCGGACATGGATGCCCTTCCCGTGACGGAGGCGGCGGAATGCGAGTTCGTCTCCGGGAATGAAGGTTATATGCATGCCTGCGGTCACGACGCGCATATGGCAATGATGCTGACCGTATGCCGTATCCTGAAAGAAATGGAGGGAGAGCTGAACGGGACGGTTAAGGTTTTGTTTCAGCCGGCGGAGGAAATCGCGCAGGGAGCGAAACGCTGCATCGAAGAAGGGTGTCTGGAGGGAGTAGACAGCGCGTTTTCCCTCCATGTGTGGGCGGATCCTAAAATTCCGTCCGGTATCTGGTCCTGTGAAGCGGGTCCCCGGATGTCGGCGACCGGCCGTTTTGAGATCACGATTACCGGTAAAGGCGGTCATGGTTCCACGCCGCAGCACGGGATCGATGCCGCGGTGGTGCTGGCGGCCGTCGTCAACAATTTGCAGTCGATCGTAAGCCGGGAGACGGATCCTTTGGAAACGGCGGTCGTGACCTGCGGTAAGCTGGAGGCCGGTACGGACTGGAATATCATCGCATCTTCGGCGAAGATTATCGGTACGAGCCGCACGTTTTCCCGGGAGATCCACGCGGCGTTTCCGGCCATGATCGCGCGCATTGCCAGAGAGACGGCGGAGGCTTACCGGGCGGAGTCTGAGTGTAAATTTATCGATATTTCGGATCCGGTTGTCAACGATCCGGTTTTGGCGGAATTATGTGCGGGCTCGGCGGCCAAAATCATCGGGAAAGATCGAATCCGGCCGTTTGCAAAAACGATGGGCGGCGAAGACTTCTGTTTTTATCTGCGGCAGGTGCCGGGCGTTCAGGCTTTTCTCGGAATCAATGATCCGGGGGAAGAGGTGTTTGCCAATCACCATCCCGAATTTCATATAGATGAATCCGTGCTGGTTGACGGCGTTGCCGTTACCGCGCAGTATGCCGTGGATTATCTGAATGCCTGAACCGATGATTTTCATCGGCAAAACGAGAAAAAGGAGCCGGGATTTATTCCGGCTCCCGATTGTTTCGGAGAGCCTGTGTGCTCTCCCGTTTTATTTTCCGGTCAGGACAGTTCTCCGATGCGGGTGACGCCGACGAAGATCTGAGAGATTTTATACCAGGTCCGGTAGTCCACGACGCCTGTCACGGGGAGGCCGAAGACAGACTGGAATTCCCGGACGGAGCCCTGCGTCCGCTCGCCGAAAATGCCGTCCGGCACCAGCGTCGGGATCGCCGTGTAAACGCTGGCGATCGCGTTGAGCTGTTCCTGCATCTGGCGGACTTTGTCGCCGGAGGCGCCGATATCCAGGTTATAACCCGGCCAGGAGGAAGGGATTCCGGCGATCTGTTCGGCCGAATTGATGTACATGTCGTTTCCGTAATAGTTTCGGAGAATGTTGATGGCGCTGTAGCCCTGATCTCCCAGCGACTTGGAACCCCACTGAGTCATCCAGCCGGGGCAGGTGACCTGACGTCCGTCGCAGTATTGGGTCAGGATCGGTTGTTTGACGTTGGGCCTTGAGAGATAGTCGGTAAAGGCTTCGTCCACGATTTCCGAGATGCTTTCGAAAATATTCCGGCCGTAGATCCATTTGTGATCGTAGGCGGTGGAAGAGGTGATCGTGAAGTCATAGCCTTTGTTTCGATACCATTCCGTGTAGACCCGGTTTAACGTGAAGGACATGATGGCCAGTACGTTGGCCAGGATCGTTTCTCTGGGCCAGGTGGAGTAGATTTCCGAGGAAGCTACGTTTTTGATATAGTCCGTGTAGGGAACGTAATAATTGCGGGCCGAGGTGTTGGAGGGGGCGCCGTCGTGTACGACGATGGTTTCGGGTATCACGACCCGGCTTAGAACGATCTCGCCGCTTTCGTCCAGTGGTTTGATTTCGTCCTCGGCGATCTTGGGCGGGTAATTGCCGTAGAGGGTATGGTCGGGAATCACGATATCGTTCGGACCGGGGCCTTCGTTCAGAGGGCGCAGCCTGACGGGCTGTATCGCCAGGGAATCCGGAAGGATCTCGGTGCCTTCGATCGTCAGGGGTTCATAACCGGGGGCGGTGATCCGGAGCGTGTACTCCGAGTAGGGCCTGGGCTGGCCCGTGGTCAGGCTGTAGTCCAGAGGCGGCGCGGCCAGTTCGATTTCCTCGGTCCGGCCGGAAAGGTCGGTACTTACTTCCTCAAGAACCTGATCCGGTTCTTCGGTGGCGGAGATATCGATGACGGCTCCCTGAATGGGGGCGTTGTTAGCGGCAGAAGTTACGTTGATTTGAAGAATGCCAAGGTCTGGGGCGGAACTCTGCATTTTTGACAGGAACATGGTATACTCCCAATAAATTCAATCATTATCAATATATGAAGACAGAAGGGAAAAAGACAAAAAAGCGTTTGCATCTTGGGCGGAAGTATGTTAGATTTATCATTTGAGAGTATTGCCGTTAGGGTTGAGGTGTGCGTTTCGGTCCGGTGACGGCGCCGTGCGACGGATACGACATTCGGATTCCGGGCATGATGGAACATGATAGCTATGGCAAAATAAAAAACAGGCGGTTGAAAAATGAATAAAAAAAGCGAAACAGGGGCGGGAAGAAAGCTTTGGCGGGTTTTTTATCCTGCGCTTGCTTACAATGGAGTTAGTTATCTGGTCTCATTGCTGGCGACCTTCGTCATTATGGGGGCGGTGTCTTTGCAGTACGATTCCATCCATACGGCGGCGTTGTATCAGGAATTTCTGGAAAAGGTTTTGGAGATCAGCTTGTCTTACGCCTATGAGATTCAGGCGGCGGCAGCTCTTTTGTCGATCCCTCTTATGATGTGGTTCCTGCGGATGGATAAGAAGCGCAAAAAGGCGGAAGGAACCTGGCGGGTTTATGAGAAGGTTGCGCCCATGCATTATCTGTTCGTGCTGCTTTTGGGGCTGGCGGCCAGTTTTGCCGCTAACAATATGATGGTGATAAGCGGGCTGGCCGGCGCGTCGGAGGAGTATACCCAGTTGACCGAGAGCTTTTTTAAAGGAAATCTGGCGATTGAATTTCTGGGGCTGGGTCTGATTATCCCGATTGCGGAGGAGATGGTGTTTCGGGGATTGATGTATGAGAGGATGAAGGAGATTCTGGACTTTAAGTGGGCCGTTGTCCTGGCGGCCTTCAGTTTCGGTGTCGTTCACGGGAATCTTGTGCAGGGGGTCTTCTCATTTTTCCTGGGACTTTTGATGATCTATGTATATGAGCGTTATCACAGTCTTCTGGCGCCGGTTTTGTTTCATATGGCATCCAATATTCTGGCGGTGATTCAGTCGGAGACCGGTTTTCTCGAAGGGCTTTTAAAAGGTCCGGCGCTGTTTTACGGAAGCACGTTGGCCATGAGCGGGGTGCTGGTCGGTATGGTGCTTCTGATTGAGAAATATGTGCAGGCCGGAGAGGTTTTGGAGGAGGCAGCCGCGGGAGAGACATGAGGCCGGAAGCGGGCTTTTTTGCTCCCGGTGCGGCCGGCAGCAAAAAAGCCCGTGAATCCGATTATCGTTCGGATACACGGGCTTTTTAGTAGCGGAAGGGAGATTTGAACTCTCGACACTACGGGTATGAACCGTATGCTCTAGCCAACTGAGCTATTCCGCCACGATGGGGCCTACAGGGCTCGAACCTGTGACCCTCTGCTTGTAAGGCAGATGCTCTCCCAGCTGAGCTAAGACCCCTCGTCTATGACTTGTCCTGTTCACAAGTCACTTCGATAGTATACAGATTTTGGATAAAAAAGTCAAGCGCTTTTTTTGATTTTTTTCTTTTTTTCGGTGGGATCTCCGGCTGCGGGAAAGGGCGAATTTCGGGAAAGAGTATTGATTTTGTGCCGGGTTTCTTTTATAATAAAGTCACTTCAGGGTTTTGATCCGAGAAAGGAAGAGAAAGAATGATAATAAGAAGATTCCGAAGGGAGACTGCCGGTTGCTTGCAGATACGGGGCAAAGAACGGGGTGCCCGCTTATGAAGAATAGAGTAACACGCTTTTTGATAACGAGTCTGGTTTTATTATCGGTGCTGTGTCTGGGGATTTTTTCCTTTATGCTGACGTACATGGACCAGAAGAATCAGGAGACACACAGCGAGATCGGTACAAAATACATGTCCGGGATGAGCGAGCGTATTCTTATGCATTTTGAGACGACCTGCGTGGATCGGCTGTCTCAGGTGGAAGCTCTGGTGGAAACGATCTCCCAGGAAGGATTTTCGAGTATTGAGGAACTGAAGAAAGAACTGATCTATAACGCGAAGGCGAGAGGTTTTGAACATCTGGCGTTTTACTCTTCGAACGGTGAATTTGAGATGCTTTACGGGGAGATGATGGAAGTCGTTGATCCGGAACCGTTTCAACGTTCCCTGTGCGACGGGCAGAAGAAGATAGCCGTAGGACGGGCCGTTTCCGGAGAAGATCTGGTTCTTTTAAGTGTTTCTTCGGATTATCCCATGGAAGACGGGAAGAAAAACGTGGCTTTGGTGGCGGCGCTTCCGGTAAGTTATATCCGGGAGATCATGTCGCTGGATGAAGAGGACGCTCTGACGTATTCGCATATTATCCGTCGGGACGGAAGTTACGTTATACGGAGCGAGGAGGTTTTTGACAGTTATTTTGACCGGGTACGGTCCGATTGCGGCGACCAGGCGGAAGGATACATAGAAGAATTAAAGAAGTCCATGGAAGCCCATGAAGATGTCGGTATGATTCTGGAGACGGCTGAAGGCCGCAGGAATATTCACTGCAATATTCTTCCTTATTCTGAGTGGTATCTGATTACGGTAATGCCGTATGGCCTTTTGGATGAGGCGATTGAATCGTTGGGGAAGCAGTGGATTTCCATGGCGGTTATCAGTTGTCTGATTATTTTGGGCGCGCTGACCATGATTTTTACGGCGTATTTCCGAATCACCAAGCGGCAGATCCGCGAGCTTACCGAGGCGCAGAGGGAGGCTTTGAGGGCCAATAAGGCCAAAAGCGAATTTCTGTCCAATATGAGTCATGACATTCGCACGCCGATGAATGCGATTGTGGGAATGACGGCGATTGCGACGGCGAATATTGACGACCAGAAACAGGTACAGAACTGCCTGAGGAAGATCGGACTGTCGAGCAAGCATCTGCTGGGGTTGATCAACGATGTGCTGGATATGTCCAAGATCGAGAGCGGGAAGATGACGCTGAATATGGATCGCGTGTCTCTTCGAGAAGTGATGGAGAGCATCGTAAGCATTGTACAGTCGGAGGTGAAAATGAGGCGTCAGACCTTCGATGTGTCGATACATGACGTGATTGAGGAGAACGTGTATTGTGACAGCGTCAGGTTGAATCAGGTGCTTTTGAATTTTCTTTCCAATGCTGTGAAGTTTACGCCGGAAGGCGGAAAAATCCGCGTTTCATTATATGAAGAAGAATCGCCGAAAGGAGAAGAGTTTGTCCGCGTTCATATTTATGTGAAGGACAGCGGAATCGGAATGACGCCGGAGTTTCAGAAGAAGATTTTTGATTCGTTTACGCGCGAAGACAGTACCCGTGTCCGGAAGACGGAAGGTACCGGTTTGGGAATGACGATCACCAAGTATATCGTGGATGCGATGGGCGGTGAGATTTTGGTGGACAGCGAGCTGGGAAACGGTACGGAATTTCATGTGATTCTGGATCTGGAACGGGCCGAGGAGGAAGAGGAAGATATGATTCTTCCAAACTGGAATATGCTGTTGGTAGATGACGACCGGCTTCTCTGTGAGACTACGGCGGCGTCTTTGAAGTCAATCGGAGTCAACGCCGAGTGGACGCTGGATGGTGAGAATGCGATTCAGATGGTGGAGAAGCATCACAGAATGAAGGATGATTATCATATCATTCTATTGGATTGGAAACTTCCGAACATCAGCGGCATTCAGGTTGCCAGGCAGATTCGGGAGAGAATGGGGAAGGACGTTCCGATTCTTTTGATTTCGGCCTATGATTGGAGTGAGATCGAAGATGAAGCCAAGGAGGCCGGGATTAACGGGTTTATTTCCAAACCGCTCTTTAAGTCAACGTTGTTTTATGGTCTGCGCCAATATGTCGGCCAGGAGGAGGAAATTTTGGAGACTTCCAAGGCCAAGGAACCCGATACGGACTTTTCGGGAAGACATATTCTGGTGGCGGAGGACAATGAGCTGAACTGGGAGATTGCGTCGGCTCTTTTGTCGGAGCTTGGGTTTACGTTGGATTGGGCGGAAAACGGACAGGTCTGCGCGGATAAGTTTGCGCGCTCCGCTCCCGGTTTTTATGATGCCGTCCTGATGGATTTGCGTATGCCGGTTATGAACGGGTATGAGGCGACCGCGGCGATTCGCGGGATGGACCGTGTCGACGCGGATATTCCGATTATTGCCATGACGGCGGACGCTTTTTCTGAGGATATCAAGAAGTGTTTGGATGCCGGAATGAACGCACATGTTTCCAAACCGATTGATATACGGGAAATTGCGCGTCTGCTGGAACGGTATATGAAGCATTAAACGGAGACGAAGAGAGCAAAGCGGCAGGGCAAAAAGTCCCTGTCGTTTTCTGGTGCTTTGGAAGATACAAATTGGTTACATTTCGGATAAAAATAGGAAAAAACATTGTAACAGTTCTTTGGCTGACAGGACCGGGGATTTTTGTTATGATTCTCTTGTCAAGCGACGGTAGGGAAGAGAAATGAATAGTACAAAAGTGAGGCGACAGGCGGTATGAGACGATACGACGAGGCATATATCCGGGAGAAAAAGCTGCGGAAATTAAGGAGAGTGTTAAAGCGCTGGATTTTGCTTTTTCTTATTTTGCTGCTTGTAGTCGTGGGGCTGCTTTTGATTTCCCGCGTTTTGGGAAATAAAGGGAATGGCAGCCGGGGAAATTCCGGGTTGGACGATGAACGCGGAGGTTTGTTGGATTTTCTCGGATTCGGAGGAGAAAATTCCGTGATTCCGGCGGATGAGATCGAGTTGCCGGACTGGATCACGAAGGCATATATTCCGGTGAACGAGTTTTCGCGGCCGGGGGATAAGCTGGATGCGGTGAACGGCGTGGTAGTTCATTATATCGGAAATCCCGGAACGAACGGTTGGCAAAACCATGACTATTATGAAAATCTGGCCGTAAGCGGCGAGGCTTCCGTGAGCAGTAATTTTATTATAGGGTTGGACGGGACCGTGATTTTGTGCGTGCCTTTGGATGAGGTGGCCTATGCCTCCAACAACCGGAACAGCGATACCATCTCCATTGAATGCTGTCATCCGGATGCGGAAGGTGTCTTTACGGATGCCACATATCAGTCTCTGGTGCGTCTGTGCGCCTGGTTGAAAGAACTATATGGCCTGGATACGGAGGATATCATTCGGCATTATGATGTGACGGGGAAGATCTGTCCCAAATATTATGTGGAGAATGAGGAGGCCTGGGAGCGCCTTTTGCGTGATATCGGAAATTATTCCGGGAAATAATTGTGACGGAATTGACATTCTTTTCTTTTTCTGCTATGCTACACATGTAAAAAATGCATTGTATCTTGGTAAAAGAACAGTAGCAGGAGGGAAAAATGAATATTGACAAAAAAACGCAGAAACTGGTGTTGACGGCCGTTTTAACGGCAGTCCTGATTGTGATGGCCAGCGTGCCGGTACTTGGGTACATACCTTTGGGTATCATCAATGCGACGATACTTCATGTGCCGGTTATCATCGGAGCCATTTTGCTGGGCCCTGTGTCCGGTGGTTTTCTTGGCTTCGTCTTCGGTCTGACGAGTCTGGTCAAGAACACGACAACACCGAACGCCACTTCTTTCGTGTTCAGCCCTTTTATTCAGGTGGGCGAATTCGGAGGCGATTTCCGGAGCCTTATCATTTGCATGATACCCCGTATTTTGATCGGGATCGTAGCGTATTACGTGTATAAGGGTGTGACGAGAGCCGTAAAGGATAAGAAGAAAGGCGAGGCGGTCGGGCTGGTGCTGGCCGGGATCGCCGGTTCCATGACCAACACGCTGCTGGTAATGAATTTGATTTATCTGTTTTTCGGGCAGGCGTACGCGGCGGCGACGGGCCGGGCTTATGAGTTTTTGTATGCGGCGATTTTGACGATCATCGGAACCAGCGGCATAGGAGAAGCCGTTGTAGCGGCCATTCTGACCGTGGCGATCTGTAAGGTTATGATGCGTTTTATGAAGACGAAGAGCGCGCTGTAAGATTCGTCGAACGACGATGCGCGATATCTGCAGAACAAAAGGAAGATGCGAAAGGCCCGGTCAGGGCGGAAAGTTTTCTGACCGGGCTTTTTATGTTGCTTTTTTAGGGGAAACGGGATAAAATTTTAATGTGGCGTTTTCGGCCGCAGAGCAAAAGCCGGATACGGGGCTCATCGGGGTCGGTTTTTTTCATAGAGGATGAGGAGCCCTTTCAACGGCAGCGTTTTGTCAAAATGGATTGAGTGACGGCAGAGGGGAAGAATCGGGATCGCCGGTTCGCCGGTGGCGACCAGGAACGCTTTCATGCCGAGTTCTTCTTCCAGGCGGTCGATCATGCCGTCCAGCATGGCCGCGGTTCCGTAGAGAATCCCGCTTTTCATGCATTCGACGGTGTTGCGTCCGATGGAGCGTCCCGGATTATCCAGACTGATTCTGGGAAGCTGGGAGGTTGAGGCCGTCAGGGAGTCCAGGGAGATTCGCAAACCCGGGTAGATGGCGCCGCCCACATAGGTTCCTTTTTGATTCAGGACGGATAAGATGGTGGCGGTTCCCATATCGACAATAATAAGAGGAAGAGGGTATTCCGCGAGGCCGGCGACCGCATCCACGACCAGGTCGCTGCCTAACTGGGCCGGGTTGTCGATCTGGATGTTCAGTCCGGTTTTTAATCCGGGGCCGACCGTGAGGACAGGCCGGCGTAAGATTTTTTCGGCGGCTCTTTGAACGACATGGGACAGGGGCGGAACCACCGAAGAGAGGATGCCGCCTTCGATTTGTTCGGGAACGATCCGATAGATTTCCATAATATTTTTAAGACTGACGGCATATTCCAGATCGGTTTTCTGACAATCTGTGGAGAGGTATTCGGAAAACCAGACCCGGTCTTTGTCAAGACAGCCGACGCAGATGTTTGTGTTGCCGATATCGATTGCTAAAATCATGAGAACTCCTTTCCTGAAAACGGATAACGGAAAACCCGGTGTTTTTGTACGGACATGGAACGGGCGGCGAATATCATATTACGCCGCTATCAGGATAACACAAAAAAAGAAGAAGTACAATCTTTAAGGAGGAACCAGAAATGTTAAAAGGAAAAACGGTATTGCTCGGGGTGAGCGGCAGTATCGCGGCATATAAGATCGCCAATCTGGCGCGGATGTGTAAAAAGGCCGGTGCGGATGTGCAGGTGCTGATGACGGAAAATGCGGTGAATTTTATCAACCCGATTACGTTTGAGAGTCTGACCGGGAATAAATGTCTGATCGATACGTTTGACAGGAATTTTCAGTACAGCGTGGAGCACGTGGCTTTGGCGAAGCGGGCGGATGTGTTTCTGCTGGCGCCGGCCAGCGCCAATGTGATCGGGAAGGTGGCGAACGGCATTGCCGATGATATGCTGACGACTACGATCATGGCCTGCACCTGCCCGAAGATCGTGTCGCCGGCCATGAATCACAATATGTATTATAATCCGATCGTACAAAATAATCTGACCCGGTTAAGACATTACGGCTATGAGATCGTGGAGCCTGAAACCGGCATGCTGGCCAACGGGGATACCGGGAACGGGCGGATGCCGGAGGAGAGCCTTTTATTTGAATATGTTCTTCAGGCATGCGCTTTTGAAAAAGATTTGGCGGGAAAAAAGATTCTGGTGACGGCCGGGCCTACCAGGGAGGCGATCGATCCGGTGCGTTACCTTACGAATCATTCTACCGGGAAGATGGGGTATGCGATCGCCCGGGTGGCCGCTTACCGGGGTGCGGACGTTGTTTTGGTCAGCGGAGCGACAAATCTTGCCTGTCCCGCTTTTGTGGAGCGGATCGATGTGGTGAGCGCCCGCGATATGTTTGAGGCGGTCACGGAGCGGGCCGGGGATATGGACATCGTGATCAAGGCGGCGGCGGTAGCCGATTATCGTCCGGCAACGGTCAGCCGCGAAAAAGTAAAAAAATCCGACGGTGAGCTGACGATTCTTTTGGAACGGACGGAGGATATCCTGAGCTATCTGGGACAGCATAAGAAAAAGGGCCAGATTCTGTGCGGTTTTTCCATGGAAACGCAGGATATGCTTAAAAATTCCCGGGCGAAGCTTGTGAAGAAGAATCTGGATCTGATCGTGGCGAATAATCTGAAGCAGACGGGGGCGGGCTTTGGCACGGATACGAATGTGGTAACGCTGATCTGGAAAGACAGGGAGGAAGAACTTCCGATCATGACGAAGGAGGAGGTAGCGGTGAAACTTCTGGATCGCTTGAAAGAGATGGGCTGAGGGAATGGCTTTAAGAGGAGAGACATATGAGTAAATGGATTGAAAGAATGATACATTTTCTGACAAGCCGTATGGCATTGGTCGCGCTGGCAATTATTTTGCAGGTGATCTGGATCGTGATGCTTCTTACGCAGCTGATTCAGAATTCGGTGTTCTATGAGATCCTGTTCAATCTGGTTGGTCTGATCCTGGTAGTATATATCGTTCAGTCAAAGGGGAATCCGGCGTATAAGCTTTCCTGGACGATCCTGATTTTCGGGGTTCCTATTTTAGGGGGGCTTTTGTATCTGATTTTTGGTCGGGAGATCATTCAGCATCATTATTATCAGAGAACCATGAAGATGCGGAATCTGACGCTGGAACGGCTGAAGGACAGCCAGAGCAGCTCCAGGGAACGACAGTTGGAAGCGCAGAAGAAATATGAAGGTATTTCCAACGAACTTCATTATATCTGGAATTACGCCGGACATCCGGCTTATGAGAATACGAAGAGCCGATACTTTCCGGAGGGGGAGGCGTATTTCGAGAGTCTGTTCGAGGACTTGAAAAACGCCAGGAAGTTTATTTTTCTGGAATATTTTATCGTCAACAAGGGCTATATCTGGAGTACGCTGTATGACATTCTTCTGCAGAAGGTCGAGGAGGGAGTGGAGGTCCGCTTTCTTTACGATGATGTGGGCTGTATTCAGCTTCTGCCGAGGAAATTTGACCGAATCGTGAGCGCGAAAGGGATTCAGTGTCGGAAATTCAATGCGTTTATTCCGATTATGTCGGCGGTCATGAACAATCGGAATCATCAGAAAGTGGTTGTGATCGACGGGCGGATCGGTTATACCGGCGGGATCAACCTGGCGGATGAGTACGCCAATCGGATCACCCGCTTCGGCCACTGGAAGGATTGCGGAATCCGCCTGGAAGGGCCGGGGGTGGAGAATCTGACCGCCATTTTTTTAAGCATGTGGAATCTGACCGGTATGATGACGGAAGAAGATTTAAGTTATGCGTTTCCTCCTATTGTGCCGTGTCCGAGCGAGGAGGGGATCGTCGTTCCTTATGGGGACAGCCCTCTGGACGGCGAACAGGTTGGCGAGAGCGTCTATCTGAATTTTATCACCCGGGCGGAGAAGACGCTGTATATTATGACGCCTTATCTGATTGTGGATAACGAGACGATGACCGCGCTGTGCCTGGCGGCGAAGCGGGGCGTGGATGTCCGGATCTGCATGCCGCATATTCCCGATAAAAAACTGATTTTTATGCTTTCCAGATCGTATTACGGACAGTTGATGGAAGCCGGCGTCCGTATTTTCGAGTACATGCCGGGTTTTTTGCATTCCAAATGTTTCCTCCGAGACAATCGGACGGCCGTAGTCGGAACGATCAATCTGGACTACCGGAGCCTGTATCTGCATTTTGAATGCGGGGTTTTTCTGCATAAAGCCCGGGCGGTTGAGGAGTTGGCAGAGGATTTTACGGATACGTTTGCAAAATCTATGGAAATTACGGAAGACTTCTTGCATTCTCTGCCATTTTATGTTAAAATTCTGCAGTCATTTATGAGAATTTTTGCGCCTCTTTTTTAAGAGGCGTTCTTTTGGAGGGAATACATTGAGCGGTTTGGAACAGGAGATAAAAAAAAGGAGAACGTTTGCGATTATTTCCCACCCGGACGCGGGGAAGACGACGCTGACGGAAAAGTTTCTTCTCTACGGCGGCGCCATCAATCTGGCCGGCTCCGTAAAAGGGAAAAAGACGGCCAAGCACGCGGTGTCGGACTGGATGGAGATCGAGAAGGAGAGAGGGATTTCGGTTACGTCCTCTGTCCTGCAATTTTCCTATGGAGGATGCTGTATCAATATTCTGGATACGCCGGGGCATCAGGACTTTTCGGAAGATACGTACCGGACTTTGATGGCGGCGGATTCGGCGGTTATGGTGATCGACGCTTCCAAAGGCGTCGAGGCTCAGACGATCAAGCTGTTTAAGGTTTGTGTGATGCGCCATATCCCGATTTTTACGTTTATCAATAAGATGGACCGGGAGGCGAACGACCCGTTTGAGTTGATGGATGAGATCGAGCGGGTGCTGGGGATTGCCACCTGCCCGATAAATTGGCCTATCGGCTGTGGAAAAGCGTTTAAAGGCGTTTACGACCGGGCCTCCGAAAAAATTCTGGCTTTTAAGGCGTCGGCCAACGGGCAGAAGGAAGTGGAGACGAAGGAGCTTCCTCTGGACGGTAAGGAGGCACAGGATTTTATCGGCTCCGCGTTTTACGAGCAGTTGAAGGAGGAGAGAGAACTTCTGGACGGAGCCGGCCAGGAGCTGGATCCGGAGCTGGTAAAAAAAGGAGAACTGTCTCCGGTATTTTTCGGTTCCGCCTTAACAAATTTCGGCGTGGAGACGTTTCTTCATCATTTTCTGTCTATGACGGCGCCGCCGGCTCCGAGGGCTTCGGACGAGGGAGAGATCGATCCTTATTCGCCGGACTTTTCCGCGTTTGTTTTTAAAATCCAGGCAAATATGAATAAGGCTCATCGGGACCGGATTGCGTTTATGCGGATCTGCTCCGGCCGTTTCGAGGCGGGCATGGAGGTGAATCATGTCCAGGGCGGCAGGAAGATGCGTTTAAGCCAGCCTCAGCAGATGATGGCTCAGGAACGGCACATGGTGGAGGAGGCTTACGCGGGGGACATTATCGGCGTGTTTGATCCCGGTATTTTTTCGATCGGAGATACGATCTGTGCGCCGGAGAGGAAATTTTGCTTTGAGGGGATTCCCACGTTCGCGCCGGAACATTTCGCGCGGGTACGCCAGATCGATACCATGAAGCGCAAGCAGTTTTTGAAGGGCGTGACTCAGATCGCCCAGGAGGGTGCGATTCAGATATTTCAGGAATTTAACACCGGTATGGAAGAGATCATCGTCGGCGTGGTGGGCGTTTTGCAGTTTGACGTGCTTTTGTACCGCCTGAACAATGAATATAAAGTGGAGGTAAAGCTGGAGAATCTGCCCTATGAATATATCCGCTGGATCGCGAATCCGGACGAGGTGGATCCGGCCGGGATTCAGGGAACTTCCGATATGAAGCGGGTGAAGGATCTGAAAGGAAATCCGCTTCTCCTGTTTGCCAATTCCTGGAGCGTCGGCATGACGCTGGAGAGGAATCCGGACCTGAAGCTGGCCGAATTTTCGAAAAATTAGCGTGCGTGCGGATTCGGCACCGTTTCCGCTTCG
Organism: Lachnospiraceae bacterium; assembly: GCA_022792885.1. Lineage (GTDB taxonomy): Bacteria > Bacillota > Clostridia > Lachnospirales > Lachnospiraceae > JAAWBX01. The sequence continues at coordinate 278,297 of JAAWBX010000036.1, read as the reverse complement.
GAGGCATAGGATAAGGTAAGAAACGATTTCCGGGTACGATCATGCGGATTTGCGAGCTGAAGCAGAAGGAAGTTATCAATATTTGTGATTGTAAGCGGCTGGGATACATCGTGGATGTGGAATTTGATGTGAGAAGCGGCTGTATCTGTGCTTTTATCATACCGGGCCCCGGCGGGATCTGCGGTCTGTTCGGACGGGAATATGAGTATGTCATTCCTTTCGGCTGCGTGCGTCAGATCGGGGAAGATATCGTTCTTGTGGAAGTTAATCCGGAAGATATCATGCACAAATGCGGAGGATAGTATGGCGCCGGATTTCTAAATTAAAGAAAAGGGAGGAAGCTTTCATGAAGTGTCCTTTTTGCGGAATGGAAGATACGAAGGTGATCGATTCCAGGCCGGCGGACGACAATGCGGCTATACGAAGAAGACGCCAGTGCGAAAAATGCAGCAAGCGTTTTACCACGTACGAGAAAGTGGAGACGCTGCCTTTGATGGTGATTAAAAAGGACGATTCCAGGGAATCTTATGACCGGTCCAAGATTGAGGCCGGAGTTTTGCGGGCCTGCCACAAAAGGCCGGTCTCGGCGGGGCAGATCCGCCAGTTGATCAATGAGGTGGAGACGGAGATCTTTACCTGTGAGGGAAGGGAGATTCCGACTACCGTGATCGGAGAACTGGTGATGGACAAGCTGAAAAGCCTGGAAGAGGTGGCTTATGTCCGTTTTGCCTCGGTTTACCGGGAATTTCAGGATGTGAATACGTTTTTGCTGGAGCTGGAAAAATTATATAAGAAACAGGATTAAAGAATGTGGGAAAAATTTTATCCGAAAGAATATATACCTTCGGCTTACGAGATCGATTTTGCGGCCTATTACGCGGCCGGCTACCGGGGGATTTTGTTTGACGTAGATAATACGCTGGTCCCTCACGGCGCGCCGGTTACGCCGCAGGCGGAGGCGCTTTTTGACAGGCTTCGCGGGATTGGCTTCGCGACATGCCTGATCTCGAATAACGGGGAGGAGCGGGTGGCGCCTTTCGCGGAAGCGGTGGGTTCTCCTTATTTGCATAAAGCGGGAAAACCGGGGAAAAAAGGCTATCGGGCGGCCCTCGGCAAGATGGGGGTCTCGGAGGGCCGGGCTCTGTTTGTGGGCGATCAGATTTTTACGGATATTTATGGAGCGAACCGGTGCGGGATGTATACGATCCTGACCGAACCGATCCACCCGAAAGAAGAAATACAGATCGTTTTGAAGCGGTATCTGGAGAAAATCGTACTGTTTTTTTACCGCAGACGAAAAAAACAGTTGCGGAAATAGAAAAACTGTTATAGTATTTAAGAAAATATGTCCAGAAATGATTAGGAGGAATATCATGATTTCAGCTGGTGATTTTAAGAACGGCGTTACCATTGAATATGAAGGCAATGTATATCAGATTATTGAGTTCCAGCATGTAAAACCCGGCAAAGGCGCCGCGTTTGTAAGGACGAAATTAAAGAATATCAAGAGCGGCGGCGTGATCGAGAAGTCGTTCCGCCCCACGGAGAAGTTCCCGCTGGCCCATATTGAGCGCGCGGACATGCAGTATCTGTATAACGACGGAGATATGTTCTATTTTATGAATACGGACACGTACGATCAGATCGCTTTGACGAAGGATCAGATCGGCGATACCTTAAAGTTCGTGAAGGAGAACGAGATGGTGAAGGTCTGCTCCCATAAGGGAGAAGTGTTTTCCATCGAACCTCCTTTGTTTGTGGAACTTGAGATTACGGAGACGGAGCCCGGGTTTAAGGGCGATACGGCAACGGGTGCTACGAAGCCGGCTACGGTGGAGACGGGGGCTGTCGTGTATGTGCCGTTGTTTGTAAGCCAGGGCGATCGGATCAAGATCGATACAAGAACCGGTGAATATCTGTCCCGCGCGTAGGGAGCAGGGTTGTTGAAGAGTTTCGCATGCGGAACTCTTCTTTCTATACTTCAAAAAGGACGGGAAAACAGGATGAAAAAAATGCTGGATTTGATCCGGGAAGAACTTGAGAAGGCTTTTGCGGCCTGCGGTTATGAGGAAAAGTATGCAAAGGTTACGATCTCCAACCGGCCGGATTTGTGTGAATATCAGTGCAACGGCGCGCTGGCGGCCGCCAGGCAGTATCGCAAGGCTCCCATGGCGATCGCGGAGGAAGTATGTGCGGCCGTGGGAGATTCGGATATGTTTGCGGAGATTACGGCGGCGGCGCCCGGTTTTATCAATATGAAGGCGGGAGGCGGTTTCCTGAGCCGGTATCTGAACGGGATGGCAGCTTCTCCGAAGCTGGGGTGCGAGGAGACGAAAGAGGCGGAAACGGTGATGATCGATTACGGCGGGGCCAATGTGGCCAAGCCGCTTCATGTCGGCCATCTTCGTTCGGCGATTATCGGTGAGAGTATCAAGCGTTTGCTTCGCTTTAAGGGACATACCGTGACCGGAGACGTACATCTGGGAGACTGGGGTCTTCAGATGGGGTTGATTATTGCGGAGCTGAAGGAAAGGCAGCCGGAGCTGGTTTATTTTGACGGGACGTATGAAGGAGAGTATCCGGAGGCGGCTCCTTTTACGATTTCCGAACTGGAAGAGATCTATCCTTTCGCGAACGCGAAGTCGAAGGAGGATGAAGCGTTTAAAGAGGAGGCCAAAACGGCTACTTTTGAACTTCAGAACGGCAGGAGGGGCTATCTGGCTCTCTGGCATCATATCCTGAATGTGTCCATGGCGGATCTGAAGCGAAATTACGATAACTTAAACGTCACGTTTGACCTCTGGAAAAAGGAGAGCGACGCGCAGCCTTATATTCCGGATATGGTTCAATACCTGAAGGAAGAAGGGTATGCGCATATCAGCCAGGGCGCTTTGGTGGTGGACGTGGCGGAGGAGACGGACACGAAGGAAGTGCCTCCCTGCATGATCTTAAAGTCCGACGGGGCTACGTTGTACAATACGACCGATCTGGCTACGCTGGTGGAACGCCGGAAGCTTTTTGATCCCGATCATATTATTTATGTGGTGGACAAGCGGCAGGGACTGTATTTCGAGCAGGTGTTTCGCTGCGCCAGGAAAACGAAGCTGGTGAAAGACGGCATGAAGCTGACGTTTCTGGGATTCGGCACGATGAACGGGCGGGACGGGAAGCCCTTTAAGACCCGGGACGGAGGCGTCATGCGCCTGGAGCATCTGATGGACGAGATTCATGAGGCCGTTTACCGGAAGATGAAGGAAAACCGGGAAGTTTCCGAGGAGGAGGCGAGACAAACGGCGAAAATCATAGGCCTGGCGGCGCTAAAGTACGGGGATCTTTCCAATCAGGCCGTCAAGGATTATGTGTTTGATATCGATCGTTTTACTTCTTTCGAGGGTAACACCGGGCCTTATATTCAATATACGATCGTTCGCATCAAATCGATTCAGAAGAAATATAATGAACGAAAAGAAGCGGAGCCCGGCCCGGAGGGAGCAGGCGCGGGAAACGGGACGATCCTGCCGGCTTCCACGGATTGCGAACGGGCCTTACAGCTGCAGTTGAGCAAGTTTATTGAGATGGTGGATACCGCCTATGAGGAGATCGCGCCCCATCGGATTTGCCAGTATCTGTACGAGTTGTCCGATGCCTTTAATCGTTTTTATCATGAGACCAGGATTCTGGCGGAGGAGGACCGGGTTCGCCGGGCTTCCTATCTCGCTCTGCTTCGCCTGACGAAAGAGGCGCTGGTTTTGGGAATCGATCTGCTCGGCTTTGAGGCTCCGGAACGGATGTGACAATGAATTTTATTGATTTGCACTGCGATACCCTGACCGTATTTGCGGATCGGGAACACCCGGGCTCTTTGTTTGCCAACGAATCCGGGGTGGATTTTCAAAAAATGAAGGCGGGAGGCGTGACGGCTCAGTTTTTTGCCGTTTGGCTGCCTGAAGAGGCATGGTGGAAGAGCCGTGAGCTGACGCCGATGGCGGATGAAGTTTATCTTCGGCTTCTTTCGGAACATTTTTACCGGGAGCTGGAAGCGCATGGCGATATCATCGGTTTTGCCGGAAATGAGGCCGATCTGATCCGGAATGAGAAGGGCGGCCGGATGTCGGCGTTTCTTACGCTGGAAAACAGCCGTATCCTGGCGGGGGACCTTACGAACGTGGAAGTCTGCTATCAGAAAGGGATCCGGCTGATGACTCTTACCTGGAACGACCCGAATTGCCTGGGGGCCGCTCACAGCGAGGATTCGAAACGGATGGGGACGGGGCTGACGCCTTTCGGCCGTGAGGCTGTGAGGCGGATGGAGGAGCTGGGGATCGCCGTGGATGTGTCCCATCTGTCCGACGGGGGGTTCTGGGATGTGGCGGATGTGCTTAAGGGGCCGTTTCTGGCTTCACATTCCAACGCGAGGGCTCTGGCGGGCAACACGAGGAATCTGACCGACGAGATGATAAAGAAGATCGGGGATCGGGGCGGCGTGATCGGCTTGAATTTTGCGCCTCAGTTTTTGAATCCGGATCTGGCGGCGGATGTGAGCCGGATAAGCTGTCTGTGCGCGCACGCGGCTCATATCCGGAACAAGGGAGGGGCGGAGTGCCTTGCCCTGGGCACGGATTTGGACGGGATCGAGGGGGAACTTGAGATTCCGGGCTCCCGGGAGCTGCCTCTTCTCTGGGAGGCTCTTAAAAATTACGGGTTTACGGAAAGCGAGCTGGAGAAATTCGGCGCGGGCAATGCCAGGCGTTTTATTGGCGACGTGATGAGATAATCTGCGTCTTGCCTGGGAGGCTCTGTACGAAAGGGGATAAGATTGGAAATATTTTTGAACTTGGATTTTTGGATTCTGGATGGAATCCAGGGGCTTAGGACCGAGTGGCTGGATGTTTTTTTTCGCGCGGTTACCCGTTTGGGCGACGGCGGCATCTTCTGGCTGGTGACGGCGCTCGTGTTGTGTGTTTACAGGAAATACCGGCCCTACGGGCTGATGGTTCTGGCGGCGCTTTTTGGCGGTCTTCTGATCGGGAATCTTGGGATTAAGCCTTTTATTGCCAGGCTGCGGCCTTTTCAGGTGCGGGAGGGGATCGTGCTCCTGATCCGGGAACCGGGAGAATTTTCCTTCCCTTCGGGACATACGTTAAGTTCGTTTGAGGCGGCGTTTGTGCTTTTTTATATGGATCGGCGAATCGGCGCGGGCGCCCTTTTCCTCGCGTCCCTGATCGCCTTTTCCCGGCTGTATCTGTTCGTGCATTATCCGACGGATGTGCTGGGGGGATTTTTACTGGCGTGCGTGATCGCGGGGGCGGTCGTGTGGGCGGCCCGCCGTTTTTTCGCCGTGAGGCCTCTGAGAGAGAAAGATGCGTAAGCCGGGGCGGACGCATCCGGTTTTGCTCCGCTGTTTTGCGGGAATAATCTATCCGGGATTGCCGGATAAAGAAAGGACGGATTGATATGGACAAGAAACAGGTAGCGGAATTGAAACGTTTTGCGGTGGAGATTCGCAAAGAGACGGTAAAAACCATCGCCTCTTTGGGAAGCGGACATGTAGGCGGGTCGCTTTCCATGGCGGAGGTGCTGGCGGTTTTGTACGGCGGCGAGATGCGTGTGGCTCCCTCGGATCCGAAGAAGGAGGACAGGGACTGGCTGGTCGTATCGAAAGGACATTCCGGCCCCGCGGTATATTCCGCCCTGGCTTTGAAGGGCTTTTTTGACAGGAGCATGTTAAGCACCCTGAATCGTCCGGAGACGGATCTTCCCAGTCATTGCGATATGAATCATACGCCCGGTGTGGACATGACCACCGGTTCTTTGGGGCAGGGAGCCAGTTCGGCGGCGGGAATTGCCTGCGGAAACCGTTTAAAGGGCTTGGATAATTGGACTTATCTGATCCTGGGGGACGGGGAATGCCAGGAAGGACAGGTTTGGGAGTCGTTCTTGTTTGCGGCTCAGCAGGAATTGTCCCATCTGATTGCTTTTATCGACTGGAACAAATGTCAGTTGGACGGTTTTACGGATGAGGTCTGCGGTATGGGGAATCTGGAAGCCAAATTAAAGGAATTCGGCTGGGATGCCCGCACGGTGGACGGACATGACGTGGCGGCGATCGCCGAGGCTGTCCGTGAGGCGAAAAAGGAGGCGAAAAAACCGTCCATGATCGTTTTGGATACCGTGAAAGGCAAAGGGATTTCAATTGCGGAAGGAAAACCTTCTTCTCACAGCATGTCGATCAGCCGCGAAGAGGAAGCGGACGCGCTGAAAGAGCTGGATGCCGAACTGGCCGCCATTACGGAATAGGAGGAAGAGACCATGAGTATCAATATCGTAAAAGAATTGGCAAACGACACCGTGGCGCCCCGCCAGGCTTACTGTGACGCCCTGATTGAAATGGCAAAGGAGGATGCGCGCGTGGTGGTCCTGGACGCGGACCTGATCGGCGCTTTGGGGGTAAAACCGTTTCAGAAAGCGTTTCCGGAGAGGACCTTTGACTGCGGCATTATGGAAGCGAATATGATCGGGACGGCGGCCGGGCTTTCGGCGACGGGTTTCATTCCTTTTGCGCATTCCTTCGGCACGTTTGCCAGCCGCAGATGCTACGATCAGGTTTTCATGTCCTGCGCCTATGCCAGACAGAACGTAAAAATCGTGGGAAGCGATCCGGGTATTTACGCGGCCACGAACGGCGGTACCCATATGCCGTTTGAAGACGTGGCGCTGATGCGCACCCTGCCGGGCGCGACGGTCGTGGAACCGGTGGATTCTCTGGCGGTCCGCGAGCTGGTCCGGATGGCGAAAGATACGTACGGGGTATGGTATCTGCGTTTTCCCCGAAAAAATTGCGTGAAAATTTATGAGGAGGGGACGACCTTTACCTACGGGAAAGCCAACCGGCTGAGAGACGGAAAGGATGTTACGCTGATCGCGGCCGGGTATTGTGTGGCGGAAGCCTTGAAAGCGGCGGATATCCTGTCGGCGGAAGGGATTTCGGCCCGGGTGCTGGACATGTTCTGTATCAAACCGTTGGACGGGGAAGCTGTTCTGGCGGCCGCGAAGGAGACCGGGGCCATTGTAACGGCGGAGAATCACAATGTCGTCAACGGCTTGGGAAGCGCCGTAGCCGACGCGCTGGCGGCGGGATACCCGGCGCCGTTGGAGAAGATCGGCGCGCAGGATGTGTTCGGCGAAGTCGGACCGACACCCTGGCTGGCGAAACGTTTCGGTATGACGGCGGAAGACATCGTCGGGGCGGCGAAGAAGGCTATTGCAAGAAAATAAACGGCGGTTTTTAAGAGGCTGCGGCAAGATCATGCGATCCCACAATTATATGCGGGATTTTGGCATGCTGCCGCCGCCTTTTTTCATATATAGAAAAAGGAGGTGGCAAAATGGAGCGATATATCTATGCGGCGTCCAAGATGCTGGTGCCCCTGTACGGGGCGCCGAATGAGCGGACGCCGGTGGAAGACGAAATTCTATGCGGAATGCAGGCGGAAGTTTTAGGCGTCCGGCCCGGCTGGCATTATGTAAGGACGGAATATGGTTTTGAGGGATTTGTCCGTTCGGGCGATCTGGTAAAAAGCGCGTCGGATTGGCGTCGGGCGCCGAGGCGGCAGGTGTGTGCGCCTTTTGCGGATGTGTTGAGGCGGCCCGGGGTCAAAGGCGGTCTGCTGGGGACGCTTTCGAGGGGCGCCAGGCCGGGGCTGGCCGGCGAAGAGGAGGACGGCTGGCAGCCGGTTGTACTTCCGGACGGGAAGCGGGGTTATATGCAGGCTTCCCGGCTGGCCGAGATTCCCGACGGGGTTTCCTGGCCGGAAGAAAAGCTGCGGGCCAGCGTGGTAACCACGGCTCTTTCTTATCTGGGAACTTCCTATCGCTGGGGCGGGAAAACGCCTTTGGGTATCGATTGTTCCGGACTGACGTTCATGAGTTATTGGTGTCACGGTATCGGAATCTATCGGAACGCCCAGATCCGGGACGGTTTTTTGGTACATCCGATTCCCCTTGAGCAGGCGAAACCGGGGGACCTTTTGTACTTTCCGGGTCATGTGGCGATGCTGGTGGAAGGGCTCATGTATGTGCATGCCACGGGCAGGGCCGGAAGCGACGGAGTAGTCTTTAACAGTCTGGATGAAAATTCCGAGAGGTTCCGGTTAGACTTAAAAGAGAAGCTTCTGACGGCGGGGACAATTTTTTAGAAGACGGGGAGCGGCGGAAAATGAGGAAGAAAAAAATTCGCTTTTCGGCATTGGTATTGTGTGTGGCCTTTTTGCTGGGGGCGGTGTTTTGGGGAGGCGTTCGGCCTGCTTGCGTGGTATGGGCGGAAGAAGACGGGGAAACACAAGAGCCGGATTTTCGCCTGTACGCTCAGAGCGCCGTGTTGATGGATGCGGAGACCGGGCGTATTCTTTATGAAAAAAACGGGTACGACCCCCGGCCCATGGCCAGTACGACGAAGATCATGACCTGCATCCTGGCTCTGGAAAACGGGAATCCGGAAGACATTTATACGGTTTCTTCTTATGCGGCTTCGATGCCGAAGGTGAAATTGGGAGCCGTGGCCGGGGAAGAGTACCGGATGGGAGATCTGCTTTATTCGCTGATGCTGGAGAGTCATAATGACGCGGCGGTCGTGATCGCCGAGGGGGTTGCAGGCAGCGCGGAGGCGTTTGCGGAGAAGATGAACCAAAAGGCGGTCGAGATCGGGGCGGAGCATACGCATTTTATTACGCCCAACGGGTTGGACGCCGAGGACGAAGCGGGGATTCATGCGACGACCGCGGCGGATCTGGCCCGGATTTTGCGTTATTGTATCGTGGAGTCGCCGAAGAGGGAGGAGTTTTTGAATATTACGAGGACGGCTTCTTATTCTTTTCGGGATGTAAAGGAAACGCGGAGCCATTCGGTGACAAACCGAAATTCCTTTCTGACGATGATGGAAGGCGCTCTGACCGGGAAGACCGGTTTTACCGGAAAGGCCGGCTATTGTTATGTGGGGGCTTTGAGCCGGGACGGGAAAACCTATATCGTGGCGCTTTTGGCCTGCGGCTGGCCGAATAATAAGAATTATAAATGGAAAGATACCATGGCGCTTATGAATTACGGACTGGAAGCGTATGAGTACCGGGGAATTTACGACGGTGGCAATTTTGCGGGCAGAATCGGCGTGACCGGCGGGAAAGAGGAGGAAGTTTCTCTGGTTCAGGAGGGGGAAGTTGGGGCCCTTATGCGGGAAGACGAGACGGCGCGTGTCGTTTGGTGGCAGGAAGGAGCGCTTCCGGCTCCGGTCACGGCCGGCCAGGTCGTGGGAGAGACCCGCGTCTATCTGGGGGATACCTGCCTGGCCGAATTACCGATAAAAACGGCCGGATCGGTGGAGGCCAGGACGCTGACGGATTGCCTGGACGAAATTTTTGCCTGTTTTTTCTTGCGGAATCCGGAAGTCTAAAGTACAATAATGAGAACGGGGCGGAAATAAGACCAAGACGGGACGCGGAAGACGTCCGGGCGGGAGAATTTGGATGAAAGAGGTATTGATCGTCGGCGGAGGGGCGGCCGGCATGATGGCGGCCGTGACTGCGGCGAGAGAAGGGTGCGCGGTCCGCTTGTTTGAGCGCAACGAAAAACTGGGGAAGAAGATCTATATTACGGGAAAAGGGCGCTGCAATCTGACCAATGCCTGCGAGACGGAAGAATTTTTGGGGAACGTGGTTTCGAACCCCAGGTTTTTGTACCGCGCGCTGTACGGATTTTCCAACCGGGATACGGCGGACTTCTTTGAAAAAGCGGGGCTTGCTTTGAAGACGGAGCGGGGAAACCGGGTGTTTCCGGTTTCCGATAAGGCTTCGGATGTGATAAAAGCGTTGACGAGAGAGATGGAAAAGGCGGGTGTTCGGGTTTGTTTAAACAGCCGGGTGACGGGGCTTTTGGCGGAGGAAGGACGGGTTTTTGGCATCCGTCTGGCGGACGGGCGTGAAATTCCGGGAGATGCGGTGCTGATCGCAACCGGCGGCCTTTCCTATCCGTCCACCGGGTCGCAGGGGGACGGTTTTCTTCTGGCAGAAAGCGTGGGACATGCCGTTACGGATTGTTCCCCGGCGCTCGTTCCTTTTGAGACCGGAGAGGAGTGGGCGAAGGAGCTTCAGGGGCTTTCTTTACGCAACGTGGAGGTTACGATCTTCGACGGGAAAAAGAAACTCTATCGGGAGTTCGGCGAGATGTTGTTTACTCATTTCGGGGTCAGCGGGCCGGCCGTCTTAAGCGGAAGCAGCCGGGCGGCAAAAGCGATTCGGAAACATCCTCTGACCCTGGAGATCAATTTCAAACCGGCCCTTACACGGGAACAGTTGGATGCCAGGCTTTTGCGGGAATTTGAGGCGAATAAAAACAAATATTTTAAGAACGCGCTGGGGGCGCTGCTTCCGGCCCGGATGGTGCCGGTTATGGCGGATTTTTGCGAGATTGGATTAAAGAGGGAGATCAACGGGATTTCCAGAGAGGAAAGAGGGCGTCTGGCGGACGGGCTCAGGCATTTTCAAATGACGCTGACCGGTTTAAGGGGCTATCCGGAGGCAATCGTAACGCAGGGCGGAGTCTGTGTGAAGGAAGTCGATCCGGCTACGATGGCTTCCAAAAAGGTACAGGGTCTGTATTTTGCCGGCGAGGTGCTGGATGTGGACGCTTATACCGGGGGGTATAACCTTCAGATCGCCTGGTCCACCGGCCGCGCAGCCGGTCAAGGGATCGCTTCTTCCTGACAGGGGCCTTGGGAGCGGAGGTTTTTGACGGTATATTTGAAATGAAGCGTGAAGAGCGGACGATTGAGAAAGAGAGGATAGATTCATGAGTAAGAACATTGCGATCGACGGACCGGCCGGGGCCGGGAAAAGCACGATCGCCAGGATGCTGGCGGAAAAACTCGGGCTTGTCTATGTGGATACGGGGGCCATGTATCGGACGATGGCGCTTTTGTGCCTTCGGCGGAGCGTGTCGTTGGCTTCGGAGGAGGAGGTGGTGGATGCCGTTTTGCAGGCGGAGATCCGTCTGGGGTATGAGGACGGCGTTCAGCAGGTGATCTTGAACGGGGAGAATGTGACCGAGGCGATCCGCAGCCCCGAAGTGAGCGCGGCGGCTTCTCGGGTGAGCGTCTACGGGCCCGTGAGAAGCCGTCTGGTTCGGATGCAGCAGGAACTGGCGAAGGAGACGGATGTGGTGATGGACGGCCGGGATATCGGGACCGTGGTGCTTCCCGACGCGTTTTTGAAGGTATTTTTGACGGCGTCCCCCGCGGAGCGGGCCAGACGGCGGGCGCAGGAGCTGAGGGCGAAAGGCGAGAGCTGTGACGAGGCGAAGATCGAGGCCGAGATCCGCGAGAGAGATGCGAGAGATATGAATCGGGAGATTTCTCCGCTGAAGCAGGCGGAGGACGCGGAGCGGGTGGATACGACCCGAATGACCATCGAGGAGGTCGTGGCCTGCGTGACGGCGCTTTATCAGAAAAAGACGGAGAGATAGCCCCATGGAAATAAGAGTAGCGAAGACGGCCGGTTTTTGTTTCGGTGTGAAGCGCGCGGTGGAGACGGTCTATGAGCAGGCCGGGACGGAAGGAGAAAACATATACACGTATGGTCCGATTATCCACAACGAGGAGGTCGTAAGGGATCTGGCGGAAAAAGGGGTCGGCGTGCTGGAAGGGCCGGAAGACCTGGCGAAGCTGACGGAAGGGACCGTTATTATCCGCTCTCATGGCGTGGGGAAAACAATATACGATCGGATTCGGGAGCAGGGTCTTAAATTGGTGGACGCCACCTGCCCTTTTGTGGCGAAGATCCATCGGATCGTGGAAGAACAGTCGGCTTTGGGGAAACATATCATTGTCATGGGAAACCCGCAACATCCGGAGGTCCTGGGTATCGTCGGATGGGCTTCGGGGCCGGTGTCGGTCGTGCAGACTCCGGAAGATACCGAAAAACTGGAAATTCCGGATTCGGTTTCCTGCTGCGTCGTGTCACAGACGACATTTAATTACAAGAAATTTCAAGATTTAGTTGAAAATCTTGAGAAAAAGGGTTATGATAGTTATGTTGTAAATACTATCTGCAGCGCAACGCATGAACGTCAGGCCGAGGCCGGGGAACTGGCATCCCAGGTGGATACCATGATCGTCATCGGAGGGAAGCACAGTTCCAATACGCAAAAACTGTATGAGATCTGCCGGAAGGAATGCGGGAATACGTATTACATTCAGACGTTTCGGGATTTGCGCGCGGAAGATTTACCGTTTGGGGACATCGTAGGCATTACAGCTGGAGCATCAACCCCGAGCAATATCATTGAGGAGGTCAAAACAAATGTCAGATTTAAGTTTTGAACAGTTATTGGAAGAATCACTAAAAACAATTCATACGGGGGAGATTGTGACGGGTAAAGTCATCGATGTAAAAGAAGACGAAATCATCTTAAACATAGGTTACAAATCCGACGGTATCATCAGCAAGAATGAATACAGCAATGATTCCGGTGTGAATTTGACGGAAGCCGTAAAGCTTGGCGACGAGATGGAAGCCAAGATTTTGAAGGTGAATGACGGCGAAGGTCAGGTTTCCCTTTCTTATAAGAGACTGGCGGCGGATCGGGGCAACAAGAGGCTGGAGGAGGCGTTCGAGAACGCGGAAGTTCTGAAGGCGGTGGTAACGCAGGTGCTGTCCGGCGGGCTGACGGTAGAAGTGGAGGGTTCCAGGGTATTTATTCCGGCAAGTCTGGTATCCGATACGTTTGAGAGGAATCTTGAGAAGTACAACGGCCAGGAGATCGAATTTGTGATCACCGAGTTCAATCCGAGAAAGAGAAGAATTATCGGTAACCGCAAGCAGCTTATCTCGGCGAAGAAAGCGGCGGAGAAGGAAGCTTTGTTCGCACGGATCGAAGAAGGCATGACGGTGACCGGTAAGGTTAAGAATATTACCGATTTTGGCGCGTTCATTGATCTGGGCGGCGCGGACGGTCTTTTGCATGTGTCCGAGATGTCCTGGGGAAGAATCGAACGTCCGAAGAATGTTTTCAAGGTCGGTCAGGAAGTTACGGCTTTCATTAAGGAGATTAACGGCGATAAGATCGCTCTGAGTATGAAGTTCCCGGGCGAGAATCCCTGGGAGAAAGCGGCGCTCAAGTATACGGCGGGCAGCATCGTGACCGGTAAAGTGGCGCGTATGACCGACTTCGGCGCTTTTGTGGAGTTGGAGGACGGCATTGATGCGCTGCTCCATGTATCTCAGATTTCCAGGACCCGTGTCGAGAAGCCTTCCGATGTGTTGAAGATCGGTCAGGAGATTGAGGCGCAGGTGGTTGATTTTAACGGGGAAGATAAGAGAATCAGCCTGAGTATGAAAGCTCTGGAACCGGCTCCGGTTGTGGAGCGTAGAGAAGCGCCTAAGAAGGAAGAGGAGCCGATGGTTGTTCTGGAACAGCCGGAAGCGCCGACGCTGGCCGGCATGATTCAGGCGGCTGTGGAAGCGGCAGAGGAAGATAAATAAAGAGAACCGAAGATTTTCACGGGCGGCAGGGTATCAGAGACTGTCGTCCGTTTTTCTTTGTTTCGGAAAACGTTCGGAAGCGACGGGAAAGAAGGAGAGAATATGGGAGAAGTAAACAGCTTTTGTATCGATCATGATAAACTTGAGAAAGGGGTTTATATTTATCGGAAAGACGGGGACGTAATCACTTACGACGTACGTATGAAGAAACCGAACGGCGGGGATTATCTGTCGAACGGTGCGATTCACACGTTTGAACATCTTTTGTCCACCGTGGCCAGAGGCAGCCGTTTCGGGGATGCGGTTTTGTATGTGGGACCCATGGGCTGCCGTACCGGCTTTTTCTTTTTGCTGCGCGATTCCGTTTCACGGGCAGATACCTTGTCCCTGATCCGGGAAGCGTTCGCCTTTGTGAAGAACTTTGAAGGGACGATCCCGGGAAGCAGGCGGGAGGAGTGCGGTAATTACGCGGAGCATGATCTGTCCGAAGCGAAGGCCGTGGCGGAAGATATGCTGGCGGTTTTGGCGGACTGGACGGAGGAGAAGACGGCGTATCCGCAGTGACGCGGACGACGGCGTCCGGGCCTTTTTATCGGGAGGCGAAGCATTTCAGCCAGTCTTTCAGGAAGGCAGCGTTTTTTTCGGCGGAACGGAAGGAGGTTTCGCAGCATTCGAAATAATAGACTTTTTCTTTCGGGCCGGTTTGGAAAACCGGCTCGATCTGTCGGCAGGGTTGGGGAAGAAAAGCCCCTTCTTTTGTTACGCAGCAATTTTCCCGGGACGCTTTTTCCCGGTAGGTCGGATCTACAAAAGAAGCGACGCTTTTGTGGATCGCCTTGCCCTCGAGAGGAAGATAATAATAGTCCCGATAATTCGAATAATAATGCTTTAGTGTTCCGTGAAAAACAGGCAGTCGCAAAGTCAGACGATCCGCGCGGACGGCAAGGACCGCGCCGGAAGGGTGGTGGGAGGAGAAGCCGGCGGGCAGCGCAGTGGAATAGGTGAAGGTTAAAAAACACTCTTCCGCATGATTCCCTTCGTAGGTTCGGTAGGCGCGTTTTTCAAATTTTTCGAAAACGAAATCGTCTTCCTGCCAGGCCAGATAATCCGGAATCGCGAGCAGGCCGGTCATACCCTTTATATCTTCTTCGTTGTGGAGAAGGAGAAAGCGTTCCAGTTTCGGATCCCGGGTGCCCAGGTAGAGCCGGTAGAGTTCGATCAGGTCGCCGCCGCTGAATTTGTCCTCCCGCCCGATCGCGAGAAAGCGTTCCAGCGTTTTTTGTTTCAGGTCGTTCAGGCCGAGCAATTTTTTCAAAGGCTTCGCCATCCGATAGAGATCCAGGCTTTCCAAAGCCGAAAAAGGGGCCGGGATCCGGGCTCGCTCGTAGCGTTTGGATAAAAAAGGAATGTCGAAACCGTTTCCGTTAAAATGAACCAGCGTATCGAAGCGGGTGCAGTGACTGGCGAACGCTTTCAGAAGTTCGTTTTCCGCTTCCTTCCGGTCGGCGAACCATTGTTTGAGATGCCAGCCGTTTTCCTCATACCAGGCGCAGCCGATCAGGTAGGTCATGGCCCTTTCCGCGGACAAACCGGTGGTTTCGATATCAAAAAACAACTGACCGGGCGCGGCCGTCCGTCCGGTGGGGGAAGTAAATGTCAGGGAAACTTCTTTCATAAGGCGAGTTCCTTTCTTTTGTCGATAAAAGCGGGATTTTGCGCGCCCTTGTCAGGCGGCGGTATATAATCCTGAAATCATTATAGCGTATTCCGGCAATTTTCGCAAAATAAGTTTGGTGTAAAGGGCCGGCTTTTGGCAAAATCCGGACGTGTAGATCCTGCATCGCAAACTAAAGAAAAGAAAGGGAATCGACGATAAATATAGCATAGGAAGAGGGCTTTTATTTTCCGGGGTTGCAGGTAATTCGTATTTGTGTTATGTAATTCCAGACGCCTGTTATTGACAACCGAAACGGGAAATGATATGCTGTTACCGAGCGATTCCGGACGGGTCGGAGAGTGAAAAAGAAGGGCGAGGGCGGGCATGAGAAAAACTCAGAAAAAGCAGATAGAAGATTTCCTGAAACTTTTGAATCAGGTTCATGAAGAGATTCGGAAACTGTTGGAGGATAAGAATTTTGCGTCGGCGATGGAGCTTTTGGGGCAATGCCAGGAAGGCGCGCTGGGAGTCGGGAATCTGATTGAGAATTCGGAGGGGAAAGAAGCTTCTACGATTCCTCTTCTGGAAAGTTACTGCGAGCTGACATATCGGATCTATGAGGAGCTGGCCGGGGAGAGAGACCTTTCTGCCGGTCAAATCTATAAGCAGCTTCGCCGTTCGGGAATTCAGATTGAAAACAGCGTTCGGAACGACATAAAAGTAAGTTATGAGATTGTATTTTTACCGTACAAAGCGTCCATGTGGGATTCGATGGAAAGTGTCTGGCAGGCGGCGGATGCCGACTCGGATTGCGAGGCGTATGTCGTGCCGATTCCCTATTACGACAGAAAGCCGGACGGGACTTTGGGAGAGTACCATTACGAGTGGGATAAATTTCCGGATTCCGTGCCGATTACCCATTACAACGCCTATTCTCTCAGGGAGAGAAGGCCGGATGCCGTTTATATTCATAATCCTTACGATTATGCCAATTATGTTACGAGCATTGCGCCGGAATTTTATTCGGATCAGATAAAAAAATATACGGATTGTTTAGTATATATACCTTATTATTCAACGTCCGGGGGGATGAGCGAAGGGCAGGCGTCGTGCCCCGCTTATTACAATGCGGATTATATTATCATACAGGCGGAGAAGTATCGTCGGTTTTTGGACCCGGCCCTGCCGCGGGAAAAACTGGTTCCGTTGGGTTCCCCCAAGTTCGACCGGGTTCTTAAAATGTGCGCAAACCCGCCGGAGCCCCCGGCGGAATGGAAGGAAAAGCTGGAAGGAAAAACCGTTTATTTTTATAATACAAGCCTGAACGGGATGCTGAGCGATACGGAGCATTTTCTTGAGAAAATGAAATATGTATTCCGCTGTTTTGAGGGCCGGAAGGATGCCTGCCTGTTGTGGCGTCCGCATCCGTTGATGGAATCAACCTTCGATTCCATGAGAAGGGAATATAAGCCGCGCTACGACGCGCTGAAGGAGGCATTCATCCGCGCGGGTATCGGGATTTATGACGAGACGCCGGATATTGCGAATACCATTGCGCTTTGCGACGCTTATATTGGGGATTCCGGAACTTCTATTATTTCGTTGTTTGGAATGGCGGGAAAACCGCAGTTTATTCTGAATAATCGTATCAGCAGCGAACCGGAGGAAGAAGACTGGAGGGGAGAACTTCTCCGGGGATTTCCGGTTATCAACGGAATCCGGGAAGGGATTCCCTGTGTGGAACAGGATTCGTGGATGATAACCCAGGGGAATAAACTGTATCGTTCTGTGAAGAACGACGGGAGATTTCGGCATTTTTGCGATGTGTCGGACTATGCTTTCGGCGGATATTACGGCGGTCCGATATGGATTGACGGGAAGATGTATTTACATCCGATTCATGCCCAGGATATTTTGCAGATCGGTGAGAGCGGGATTAAAAAAAGGATTCGATTGGAGTCCTGGGTGGAGAGGCCGGGGGCTTTTTATTCTGCCGCGGTTGCGGGAAGCTATCTGTTTTTGATTCCGAATCTGTACCCGTTTGTAGTGCGGTATGACACAAAAAAGGAAGAGCTCCGTTATTTTGAGGTCGAGACGAATGTGTTCAGCGGGCTTGTGAACGGGGAGCGGCGCTGCGGGGCTTTCGGTGTAAAAGAGGGAAGACTGTATCTTACCTCTCCGACCGACCGGCGTGTGTTGGTGATGGAAGCGGAGAGCGGAGAATGTCAGGTAAAAGAGATAAGAGGCGGCGCCGCCGGCGGATATATGAGTATGATGTTCTGCCCGCAGGATGGCGATTTCTGGCTTCTGCCTTATTCCGGGAATGTGATTACCCGTTGGAATCCGGATACAGAAGACGTAAGGGAATATCCGGTTTCACCGGAAGGGTTTGTGTGCCGTCAGATTCCCTTCGGATACGAATGTTCGGAGCGGCCTTTTGGAAGCGTGGCGTTTTACAGGGATGAGGTCTATCTCTCTCCTTTTTTCGGGAATCAATATATTCGCCTGAATAAGAATACCGGGGAAGCGTGTGAATGGAAGTTGCCGGTCGAATTGCCGAAGAAAGAGAAAAACGGTTATTTTACTCCCTGGGCCGGAGGATACTGGAATTGTCTTATGGAAGGGAATGAGATTCGGGAGTATCGCCTGTTTTCCGTTTATGATAGAAAATACTACCGCGTGGATCCGGAAAAAAATGAATGCCGGGAAATACCGGTTACGTTTGACCGGGCGGAGTTGCGGGAAAATGAACCGGGGTTTGCAGAACAGTCGCAATGGCTGCAGTACGCGTGTCTGGAGAATGCGTTTAACTCTCTGCCGGATTTTCTGGACGGGAATATTACGGGAAATGATTTTGACCGGGAGCGTCAGCTTGCGGTATATCGTCAGTTAAGCGCCAACAGCGACGGGACCAGCGGAGAGAAGATTCATCAATTTATACGGAAGAAACTTTGAGGCAGGGAGGGAGAGGCATGATAAAAGTAATCACATACGGGACGTTTGACCTTTTTCATGAGGGGCATTACCGGTTGCTTCAGAGAGCGAAAGCATTGGGAGATTACCTGATCGTCGGCGTGACGACCGAGGCGTACGATAAAGCCAGGGGAAAGCTGAATGTGATCGATCCGCTGGTAACGCGGATCGAGAATGTCCGAAAAACAGGTTTTGCGGATGAGATTATTATTGAAGAATCTCAGGGTCAGAAATTCAGTGACATTAAAAAGTACGGAATTCATATTTTTACGGTCGGTTCGGATTGGAGAGGAAGTTTTGATTATCTCCACGATTATTGTAAGGTCGTGTATCTGGAACGGACGAAGAATATTTCCAGCACGATGCTGCGGGAGCGCAACAGTCGGATTCAGCGGATCGGGATGATCGGTACCGGCAGAATCGCGGACCGTTTTGTCCCGGAAGCAAAACTTGTCAGCGGCGTCAGCGTACAGGGTGTATACAATCCGCATACAGAGAGTGCGATTCGATTTGCGGATAAATGGCAGATTGATGCTTATGCGGATAAAGAGGAATTTTTCTCGGCTGTGGACGTGGTCTATATCGCAGCTCCCCATGAAACGCATTATGATTATATAAAAACTTCTCTGGAACACGGGAAACATGTTTTATGTGAAAAGCCCATGGTGTTGCAGAAAGCGCAGGCGGAAGAGCTGTTCCGGTATGCAAAGGAACGGGGATTGATTTTGTTCGAGGGGATCAAGACGGCCTATTGTCCGGGCTTCAGTAAGCTTTTGGGAATTGCTTGCAGCGGAATGATAGGAAGTATCCGGAATGTGGAAGCGTGCTTTACAAAGCTGGAGAAGAAGGAGAGCAGGGAGCTGACGGATCCCGTATATGGCGGCAGTTTTCTGGAACTCGGCAGTTATGTTGTGCTGCCGGTACTGAAGCTTTTTGGAAAAGATTATCAGGATATTCGATTTGATACGATCCGCGGTGAAAAGGGACTGGATATTTTTACGAAAACTTCTTTTTGTTATCCGGCCGGAATCGCGACGGTCACCTGCGGGCTGGGGGTGAAATCGGAAGGAAGGCTGCTGGTTTCCGGCACGAAAGGTTATATGGTTGCGGAAGCGCCCTGGTGGAAGACTACTTATTTTGAAGTACATTATGAAGACGATAAGAGAGTGGAAAAATATTCGGAAACATTTCTCGGAGACGGGCTGCGGTACGAGATCAGCGATTTTTTGTTTATGATAAACGGAAAGAGCGATACGGAATTTAAGCTGACGCGCAGCGAATCGGTGGCGCTGGCGGAGATCATGGAGTGTTTTATGCAGAGGGAGAAGCGCATGAATGAAAATTAAGATTGCAGTTTTTGGTGTCAGCGATGCCATATTGCGGGTAATAAAAGAGGAAATCGATCCGGGAAACGTTGAGATCGTTGTTTTTGTCGATAATGACAGCGCGAAAGAAAATACGTTTTATATGGATGTTCCGGTGATAAAACCTGAAAATTTGCTGAAAGATTATGAGGCGGACTATGTTCTGGTAACGGCTCTGTCTTCTTATGGGACGGTTCGGGATCAACTGCTAGATCTGGGAGTGAACGAAAAGCGGATACAGCCCTTTATACCGGAAGCGATCTGTCAATATTGCGTCGGTTCCCTTGAGAGCGTCGATCGGGATTTTATCCGCATCGCTTATTTTAAGGCGGACAGCGTAATTGCCAGGGTTGAAGCATATCAGAAGATATATCAGGCGTACGCGGGAATTTCTTCTTTTTATGATGATGCGGACGGCTGGTTTGATAAAAGCTGTTTGATCTCGCATGCCTGCGGCGGTTTTGTGAAGGGAAAGAAGCTCCCGTATTCGAACAGTAAAGAAGCCCTGGAATATTCGATCGAAAAAAAATTCAGATTGATCGAATGTGATGTGTTAAAAATAAGGGACGATTGGTTTTTGGCGCATGATCGCGAGTGTTTCCGGGAGGCGGAGAGGGAAGGCTACACCGTTCTGTCTTTGAGAGAATTTATCGATTACATAAAAAACTATCCGGATATCCATGTTCTGATTGATGTAAAATGGAAAGATGCGGTTGAATATGCGGACTGCGTGCATGAAGTGGAGAAGATTTTGGAGGCGATTTCGGAAAACGACAGGGAAAAAGCTGTCCTGAAAAATCGGATCGTGATGGAAGTCTATGACGAAGAGACGATTCGAATCGCAAAAGAAAGAGACTTTTGGATGATTTTCACACAATATCGAAATCCCGATTGGCCGTGTTGTATGAACACGGTGAATCTTTGTTATCGGTACGGCATCCGAGCCGTCGCTATGGGGGGGCCTCAGAGTTTTGCGTTGCAGAGAAAACTGAACATGATTACGGAAAAAAATATTCGGATTTTTGTTTTCAGCACGGATTCCGCGGAAGAGTACCGTACGTTGGCGAAGATGGGTGTAAGCGGTGTGTTTACGAATTATTTGACGGAGGATTCTCTGTAGAGCAAAGAAGGTATTCGAAGATGGGAGAAAAGGCAGGAAAATATGATACAGTTGGATGGCGACGTGTTGAGACGGCTGCAGACGGTGCAGTTGGAAATGTTAACGGAAGTGGATCGGATCTGTAAAAAATGCGGAATCCAATACAATATCATAGCGGGGACTTTGCTGGGAGCGGTTCGCCATGGCGGTTATATCCCCTGGGATGACGACGCGGATGTGGCTTTTCTGCGGCCGGAGTATGAGAAGTTCCGCAAAGCCTGCAGAACCGAGCTGGATACGGAGCGATTTTACTTTCAGGATCACCGCAATACGAAGGGATACCGATGGGGATACGGAAAGCTTCGCAGGAAAGGAACGGTATTTTTAAGAGAGAATCAAGAACATATGCCTTACAAACAGGGCGTCTTTATTGATATTTTTCCCCTGGACGGCGTGCCGGACAATTATTATTTGCGAAGTCTTAAGAATCTGGAGTGCTTTTGCGTCAGAAAGATATTGTGGTCAAAAGTGGGGAAGGTTCAGGAAAGCTGTTTTTGGAAGCGGCAGATATATAAATGGCTGGATAAAATCCCGGAGAAGAGCGTATTTTTTTATTATCACAGAATGATCCGTCAGGCGGGCCGCAGGAAGACAAGGATGGTCCGGATTTTGATGTATCCGACGCCGAATCAGGAATACGGCTATTATCGGAACTGGTACGAAAACGGGACGGATCTGGAATTTGAAGGAAAGATTTTCCGCGGAATTAAGGATTATGACAGTTATTTGAGCTTTAAATTTGGAAACTATATGGAATTACCGCCGATCGAAGAAAGAAAAAAGCATTCGGTGAGTAGTTTGAAATTGTGACAAAGGGCGGCGGTAGAAACAGGATGAACAGAGACGTTTTTTTGAATCGAGAGGAATGCAGGCGGCTGTTTTCGGGAAAGGAAGTATTTATTTTTGGAGCGGGCGTGGATGCAGAGCAGGCGGAGAAAGATCTGTCCCGCTACGTGGATATTTTGGCGTACATTGACAACAACCGGGCTGGCAAAGGACATTTTTTCTGCGGGAAAGAGATTATCGGTCTGAAGGAAGCTCTGGAGAGGAGAGAGAAAAGGCAGCCGATTCTCGTGATCGTCTATCGTTATGCCATGGAGATCTGCGATCAGTTGAAAGAAGCGGGGCTGTTTCCGGGAGTCGATTTTTTTGTCTGGGATGATATGCATTTATTCCATTATGATGAAAATACGATAAAGTATATTGATTTTCTGAAAAAAGTCTGGGCGCCCTATAAAAGAGAACGCAGTGAAAGAAAAGTGCTGCTAATGTTTGATAACCGGCATGATCTGCTGTCGACCATTTATGCTTATTGCGGCAATTATTTTGCGGAAAAATATGATGCCGAGATCTGCGGATATTTTCGTTTCGGCTCCGGTCATGCCAATGTTTCGGAAGTGATCCGGAATATTTACCGGGCATTTAATGTGAATACTATTATAGATCCGGAACCGGATGAGAGACAGGAAGAGGAAGCGGACCGGATTTTTTCGGATATTTGGAAAAATTTGTCGACTTGGGAGGACTGGAAAAACATTACTGTGTATGGAATTTCTTTCGGTACGACCATCGTCCGGAATTTGTTGCGCATGTATATACCGGATTTTGACCCCAAGAGTGAAAAAATGTCCTCGGTTTTGAAGAAAGCGATTCGGACGATCGTGTTCTGGTATCACTACATATTTGAGAATGATATTAAAATCGTACTGCTTGCCGACGGCGTCTCCTGGGACGGCTATATCCGGGATATTGCCGTTACGAAGGGGATACCTACTTACGCGCTGGAATATAAGATGGCAAAAATGACGCTGGATTTTTGCGATCGGCCCTCTTACCCGTATTTTAAAGAGATGTGGAAGCAGTTGACGCCCAGGGAACAAAGCGAAGGATTGAAATGGGCGAAGGAGCATATCAAAAAGAGGCTGCAGGGAGGAACGGAGGAAGTTTTTTACACAAACAAAAACAATTTTACGTTTGCGGAAAAAAAGAAGAGCCGGCGTATCCTGGAGGATAACGATAAAATAAAAGTTATGATATGCCCGCATATATTTGAGGAGGATTGTTATTGGTGCGGGGAACAGATATTTGACAACAATTATTTTTCGTGGCTGTGTCATCTGGGTGAGCTTTCGAACCGGACGCCGGACTACGATTGGTATCTGAAAATGCATCCGTTCGCTCAGAGAAGAGACATGATTATTCTTGACAGGCTTCTGGAGCGATACCCCCGGATAAAGAAGATCCCCTCAGATGTATCCCCGTTACAGCTAAAGGAGGAGGGGGTGGCGTACGCGCTTACGGTTTACGGGACCATCGGGCATGAGTACCCGGAGATCGGGATACAGGTCATTCACGCCGGGATCAATCCGCACAGTTCTTTTGATTTCACCTGGAATCCGAAAACGAAAGAAGAATATGACGATTTGATTTTCCGACTGGGCGAGTTGGAGAAGAAGTCCGACGAAGAAGGGCTGTATCAGTTTTACTGTTTGAATTATCTGTATTATGACTGGGAGTACATTCCGTACCGCACGTTGTTTTTTGAAAATCCTTTGCTGGCGATGGACAGACTGGAACTCCAGAGCCATGGGAGGGACCTCGGCACCTGGAAATACGGGGAATATATGAAAGAATGGACAGAAGAGCGGCACAAGAAGATCCTTTCACAGATGGGGGATGTGTTTGGAAAACTGGATGAATGGAGGCCGGATCTGCTATACAGGCGGAAAGAAAAGGTTGAGGAATAGTATGAAAGTATTGTCCGTTATTTGGAAAATATCAGACGACAAGCTGCACGGTTTTTCCGATGACAAGACCGGGCTGATCGTCGTGCGCGATTTATGCGAATATCTGGGTCGGAAGGTCGAGTCCTATTTGCTGTTGGGGAAAGAGTACCTGCCGAAGACGGATCTGGGAAATATTCATATTGTGGATACGGAGAGCGTCGCGGAGGAATCGGCGGGGAAATCCCGTCTGGAGATCTTGGCGGCGGCGTTTGAGAAGGCATTGATTGAGATACGGCCGGATATCGTACATGTTCATGACAGTGGGGATTTTTGCCGCGCCTGTATGAGAATATGTTGTCGGAAGCGGATCCCCTATATATTCACCGCGCACAGTTTTATCGGGAAAGATCAGAAGATTTCCGTGGTGGAGGACAGGGATATCCTTTGGCAGGAAGAAGTGTATACGATGCCGGATATTCATGTGGTGTCTGTGAGTAAAGGGATCATGCCCAAGCTCACCAGGGATTTTCCGCATTTGAAACCTGCGCAGTTGTGTGTGATACAGAACGGTACGACATTCCGATTCGAGCGAATCGAGACGGATTTGAAAGAGAAATTGGGGTTTCAGGGAAAAAAACTTCTGATTTGTCCGGGGAAAATAACGGACAGAAAAAATCAGATGCAGGTCGTGAGAGCATTTCGGATACTGCCGAAATCGGTAAGAGAAAAGATCGGGGTCCTATTCTGCGGAAACGACCGGTTAGAGGGACGGCTTCAAAGAGCCATAAAGGAAGCGGGATTGGAAGATTCTTTGAAATATGTCGGAGTTTTGGACAGCGTGCAGATGAAAGAGTATTACTCCGTTTCGGATGGCCTTATTATGCCGAGCAGGCTGGAGGGCTTAAGTATTGCCGCTCTGGAGGCTTTGGCCTGCGGTCTTCCGGTTATCATGTTTTCCGATATTGAGTGCGCGATGGATTTGGACGACGAGAACGCGATTTGTCTGGTGAAAGAGCGGACGGACGAGATGTTGGCGGAGGCCGTCGGAAACTGGGCGCTTCGGGATTGGGACAGAGAAGCAATTCTACAATATTCCGCACGTTTTACGATGGAACGGGTAGCGGAGGAATATATTGAATATTATCGTCGGGTGTTGAATGAGGCGGGAAACGGCAAAAAATGATACGTGAGGTCGGCATAAATGGAACGTAGGGAATTGGAGAAACATACCGGTTATCCGGAAATGACGATCGTCGAAGCGATGAAAAAAATTGACGTTACCGGAAGCGGGATTTTATTCATTGTGAATACCGCGAATCAATTGATAGGGACTCTCACGGACGGAGATATCCGCAGATGGCTTATTCAGACGGGGAATCTGAATAGGAAAGTTTCCGAAGTTATGCAGGAAGATCCCTGTTTTTTGTCGGATTCGAATAAAGAACACGCGGTGGATGAGCTGGTAAAAAGGCGGATGCGGGCTTTGCCCATTGTCAACCACAGACGCGAGATTGTGGATATCGTTTTTAACAATCGCAATGAGCCGGAAGAGGTTTATGAAACTACCGATCGGTTAAAAGACGTGCCGGTCGTCATTATGGCGGGCGGAAAAGGGACCCGTCTGCTGCCTTATACGCAGGTACTTCCGAAACCCTTGATTCCGGTCGGGGACAAACCCATACTGGAAAGAATCATAGATCAGTTCCGTAAATTCGGATGCAGAGATTTCTTTCTTATTCTTAATTATAAAAGGAATATGATCAAGGCTTATTTTAACGAAATGGAACATGAATATCAGATTCACTATTTGGACGAGGAGGAGCCGCTGGGGACGGGAGGCGGGCTGTCGCTTTTAAAAGATAAGATCAGGGGCCCGTTTATTCTGACGAATTGCGATATTTTAATAAGGGATAATTTTTCGAAAATCTTTGAATTTCATGAGAAAAGCGGCAATCGGATCAGTATGATCTGCTCTTTGAAAAATTTTGAAATACCTTATGGGATCGTTCATATCGGGTCGCATGGGACGGTGGAATCCCTGGAAGAAAAGCCGACGGTATCTTTTTTTACGAATACGGGCTGTTACGTGGTGGATTCCGATGTATTAGAGGAAGTGCCGGAACATACGTTTATAGGCTTTCCCGAGATTATAGAGAAACATAAAGAGCGGGGGAATCCGGTAGGGGTATACCCGATCCGTGAATCCGCATGGCTGGATATGGGGCAGATCGACGAGCTGGAAAAGATGAAAAAAAGCTTCGAGGGAATTTAGGATGAAGA
Organism: Lachnospiraceae bacterium; assembly: GCA_022792885.1. GTDB lineage: Bacteria > Bacillota > Clostridia > Lachnospirales > Lachnospiraceae > JAAWBX01. Next base: position 252,609 of record JAAWBX010000036.1, on the reverse strand, counting down.
AAATCGTTTTGATCGGATATGGCGGTCATGCGGAGAGTATTTCCGACAGCATAGCGCATATGGGGGAATATGAGATCGTAGGTTACACGGATGTGGAGCGGGGGAACGCGAAGACGTCCTGTCCCTATCTGGGGACGGACGAGAGGCTGCCGGATATTTTTGCCGGCGGGGTCGGTTGCGCGGCAATTTGCGTCGGTTATCTGGGAGGGACCGGCAGCCGGGACCGCCTGTATAAAGAAGTGAAAGAGATCGGTTTCCGGCTGCCGGTCATTATTGACAAATCGGCGATCCTGGCGGGGGATGTTCGCATCGGAGAGGGAACTTATGTGGGAAAAGGGGCTATTCTCAATGCGAAGAGTGAAGTAGGAAAAATGTGTATTATCAATTCGGGATCTGTGGTGGAACATGAGACTCGGGTGGGGGATTTTTCCCATGTGTCGGTCGGCGCCGTGCTGTGCGGAAACGTGATGGTTAAGGACCATGTTTTTGTGGGGGCGAATGCCACCGTTATTCAAGGGGTGAGCATAGAGTCCGGCAGTCGTATCGGGGCGGGGAGTACGGTGCTGAAGGATGTGCCTGGGGATACGACGGTTTATGGCGTATGGAATCGGGGGACAGGTTTATGAGAGCCGTGTTGGGAAGCGTCGTATATCGGAAGGCGGAAGCTTATCTGAATGATTTTTTTCAGTCGATCGCGGAGCAGACGACGGACGATTTTTCTTTGCTGCTGCTGAATGATGATATGGATCCGCAGGAACTGCGGAGAATACTGTCAGGGTATTCTCTTTCGGCGGAGGTGATTTTTGTACCGGGCAAGACGCCGGCTCAGTTGCGGATCGAACTTTTGCGACAGGCGAAACAAAGGCGGGTGGATTTGCTGATCCTGGGAGACTGCGACGATCGTCTTTCAGGTACGCGTGTGGCGCGCGTGAAGCGCGTTTGGACGGAAAATCCGGAAGATACTTTTTTTTACAATGAATTGAGAAGTATGCGCGGCGCCCGAATGATGCCGGAATTGCCGAAGAAAGTGTGTGATTTTAAGGAGATCGGCGAGTGCAATTTTTTGGGGTTGTCGAATGCGGCTTTTAATATGCGGAAAATATGTTTTGATTTTATTGATTCTTTAGAAGAATTTTCATATGAAATTTTTGACTGGTATCTGTTTTCCCGTCTTCTGCTGGAAGGTTTCTGCGGAAGAAAGGTAGAGGACTGTTTTACGGTATATCGCTTGCATGCGAACAATATCGCCGGGGAGACGAATTTCAGTGAGACGAATATCCGGCGCGAACTCGAGGTAAAACAGAAACATTACGCGAGTCTGAAAAAATATCACGCTTATTACGCCGAAAAATGCCGGCAGTATCAGAAGCTGGAGAATTGTGAACGTGCGGATGCGCGGGATACATATTTTTGGTGGAATTTATTGAAGGCAATCGAAAATTAAGGGGAGGAAAACCATCGTATGACAAGAGAAAAAACTTCACATGAAAATTTCTGGAAAGGCGGCTTCGGCAATGAATATACGGACAGAAATCGCCATGGCGAGAAGATGATATCATGCCGGGTTGGGAATCTGGCGAAGTGCCTTTCGCGCGCGGATTATATTACCGCGTCTCTGGAGATCGGAAGCAATATTGGATACAATGAGATTGCGCTGCAGAGACTGTATCCGGATATTCAAATGGATGTGGTCGAGATCAACCAGAAGGCGGCGGAGGAATGCGGGAAAATAGAGAACGTTCACGTATACAACACATCGATTTATGATTTTAAGACGGAGAAACAATACGACTTGACGCTGGTAAACGGAGTGCTGGTCTATATCGATCTGGAAAAGCTGGACGAAGTATATGAAAGTTTATATCGTTACAGCAGGAAATATATTCTGATTATCGAGTATTACAATCCGGTTCCGGTAAACGTCAATTACAGAGGGCATGACGGACAGTTGTGTAAAAGGGATTTTGCCGGGGAAATGATGGAAAAATACCCGGATCTGGATCTGCTGGATTACGGATTTATTTATCATCGTGACAAAGCGTTTCCGATGGATGATTTTAACTGGTTTCTATTGATGAAAAGGTGAGAGAAAGGGAATATCATGTTGGCGATCATTCCGGCGAGAGGCGGCTCGAAAGGGCTGCCGGGAAAAAATATAAAAAATCTGGATGGGAAACCGCTGATCGCTTATACGATCGAGGCGGCGCGCTCCTGCGAACGGATCGACCGGGTCATTGTCAGTACCGACGACGCGAAGATCGCGGAGATTTCCCGGGAGTACGGGGCGGAAGTTCCGTTTCTCAGGGAGGAAAAACTGGCGTCCGACAGCGCTTCCGCGATCGATGTTTATCTGGACGCGGTGGAGCGGCTGGGTGTGGCGTATCAGAAGCGGCCGTTTATGGTGCTGCTTCCTACCGTGCCGCTGCGGACATCCCGGCATATAGAGGAAGCGTATGCTTTGTTTGACCGGGAAAAGGCGAAGACATTGATCTCCGTTGTCCGGGCGGATGTACCGGCGAGCTGGTATCTTTCCGTAAACAGGGAGGGATTTTTATATTCGGAAGGGTATGGATTGGAAAACGGGAATGTTCATAACCGGCAGGATAATAAGACTTCCTATATTCCCAACGGAGCGATTTATATTCTGGATTATAATCTGTTAAAAGAGAAGCGGACGTATTACTGTGAACGGACCGTTCCTTATATTATGAACCGAACGGAATCTGTAGACATTGATACATGGGAAGATTTTGAATACGCCGAATATATCCTGCAAAAACGGAGACATAAAGCAGGAGAGAAGTAAGAAACGCACATTTACGCGGGATATCGGAAAAAGGGGTGATAAGATGTTTGATTATTTGAGTTTGTGCCGGGACGCGGCAAAGCCGTATGTGATCGCCGAGATCGGTGCGAATCACAATGGCGACATGATTTTGGCCAAAAAGATGATAGATGAGGCGGTGCGCTGCGGCGCGGATTGTGTCAAGTTCCAATCCTGGTCGAAGGATTCGATTTTTTCCAGGAAAACGTATGAAGATAATTATTTTTTAAGAGACGATTACCGGAATCGGACCGATTATACGCTGGAGCAGATCGTTGACAAGTATCATATCGGCGTGAAGGAGCATCGGGAGCTGAAGGATTATTGCGATCAAAAAGGGATCGATTTTAATTCGACGCCGTTTTCGAATCGGGAAGTGGATCTGCTGGCGGATGAACTGCAGGTGCCTTTTATCAAGATCGCTTCGATGGATCTGAATAACATCCCCTTTTTAAAATATATAGCCGGGAAACGAAAGCCGGTCGTTATCAGTACGGGGCTGTGCGGGCTTTCGGAGATCAACAACGCGGTGGATTGTCTGGAGAGGGAGGGCTGTAAGGAGATCGTTTTACTGCACTGCGTATCGATCTATCCGCCCGGGGACGAAGAGGTCAATCTGAATAATATCGACATGTTAAGAGAGAATTTCGGCTATCCGGTGGGCTATTCCGATCACACGGTCGGGACGACCGCCCCGATCATGTCGCTGGCCAAAAACGTAAAAGTAATAGAAAAACATTTCACGATCGATAAGGATATGGAAGGATGGGATCATAAGATCTCCGCGGATGCGGGCGAGTTGAAAGCGATCTGCGACGCGGCGGCCGTCGGTTACAAGATGTTGGGGAGTTTTCGGAGGCAGGTAAATGAGAGCCAGGAACGGCGGGAAGCGTTTCAGAGGAGTATCGTCGCCGCGAGGAATATCCGTTCGGGCGAGATCATTTCCCGGGAGGATATCGATTTTAAACGGCCGGGAACCGGAATTTCCCCGCAATACTATGAATTTGTTGTCGGAAAAACGGCAAAGCGGGATCTTGCTTACGATGAGATCATACAATTACAGGATTTTTAGGAGGGGATACGATTGAGCAGGGACGTATATGTGGTGCATTGTGTTGATACCGAGGGCCCGTTATACGAATCCGTTGAGGCATCTTTTGAGCGGTTGAAAGAAATTTTCGGCATAAATATGGAAGCGTCCGCCGAGAATTTGAGAAAGCTGCAGAATCAGGAGATCGATCTGGGCGGAAACGAGAAACTTGTTGCGGATGCGTTTGCGGGGAAACGGATTCAGACGCTGGCAACCTGGGATCAGTTAGATGAAATGTTGGACGAATTGATGTCGGCACGGTTTCGCAATGCGTTTCCGGATTCGGACGGAAAAGGCTGGGTATATAACTGGTTTTGTCTGGATCATGCCGGATTCACCGGGGACAATCCAAGGCGCCGGGACGCCGGATTCGGAAATGTCTATCGGCATTATCATAGAAAACTTCTTGAAAACAAATGCGAAAAAATTGATCTGCTGCAATTTCATTACCATCCGCTTCCCTTTAACGGGGCGTACAACTATGCGGGCACCGCATATGTCAATTCAAACAATCTTTTTCAGATTCTGGCCAGGCGCGTTCTGGATCATCACGCGTTTCCGGCCGCATATCGGGCCGGCATGGAGGCCGAGCGTCCGGACGCGCACTGGTTTTTGGAGCAGTGGATTCCCTTTGATTACTCCTGCAATTCCTATCTGAAAGAAAATGCGGAACGTCAGCCCGATTTGAGAGACGGCAGGTACGGGGACTGGCGGCGGGCAACCAGAAAATGGCGCCCGTATCATCCCAGCCATGACGATTATCAGGTTCCGGGGACCTGTCACAGATGGATCACCCGATGCCTGAGTCTGGATTCAAGGCTGATTAAGCTGGAATTGAGCGATGTGGAGGAAGCATTTATCCAGGCCGGGGAAGGGCGCGCCGCGATTCTGTCTTTTTCGAGCCATGATTTCAGGAACATGTGTGACGAAGTGGATTACGCGCGGGGCTTGATTCGCAAGGCATCGGAGAAGTATCCGGACGTGAAATTCCATTTCAGCAATGCAATCGACGCCATGCAGAAGGCTGAAAATCTGATCCCGGAGTACGCGGGGTTGGAGACGGAAATCCACATGGATGAAAAAAAGAATACCGCGGTATTCCGGATCCGGGCGCATAAAAATATTTTCGGAACCCAACCGTTTTTCTGTTTTAAGACGGTGACCGGGCAGTATTTCTGGGATAATCTGGATTACGGGGAGAATGCGGGAGAATGGTCGTATGTGTTTGATGAGAAAACCCTTCCGGCGGACAGCATAGAACAGATAGCCGCGGCTGTCAATACGCCCGGTGGCATGACGGAGATTGCCGTTTATCATGTAAAAAAGAAAACGACGGAGCATTATTATTCTTAAAATAGGAAGGCAAGGCTAAAAAATGAAACAGGTATTGGTTACGGGCGCGGATGGATTTATAGGGAGCCATCTGACGGAATTGCTGGTCCGATCCGGCTATCGGGTGAAAGCTTTTGTTTATTACAATTCTTTTGGTACATACGGATGGATCGATGCGTTGCCGGAAGAAATTCGGAAGGAACTGGAGGTTTTTTGCGGGGATATCCGGGATCCCAACGGGGTGCGGGAAGCCGTGAAGGGGGTGGACGGGATCTTTCACTTGGCGGCGCTGATCGCGATTCCGTTCAGCTATCATTCGCCGGATTCTTATGTGGATACGAATATCAAGGGGACTCTGAACGTTTTACAGGCGGCAAGAACCTGGGAGACTTCTAAGATTTTGGTTACGTCGACGTCGGAAGTTTACGGAACCGCAAAATATGTACCGATGGATGAAGCGCATCCCTATCAGGGGCAGTCGCCGTATTCCGCGACGAAGATAGGGGCGGACAGGCTGGCGGAAAGTTTTTACCGCAGTTTTAATATGCCGATTTCCATTGTACGGCCGTTTAATACCTATGGTCCGAGGCAGTCGGCGCGGGCCGTCATTCCGACCGTGATCGGTCAGCTGCTGGCGGGAAACCGGGAAATTAAATTGGGATCGCTGACGCCTACGCGGGATTTTAATTATGTGGCGGATACGGTGAACGGTTTCAAAGAAATCTATGAATCGGAAAAAACGGTGGGGGAAGAGATCAATATCGCTACGATGCAGGAGATCTCCATCGGTGCGCTGGCGGAAGAGATCATCCGGCAGATCAATCCGGCCGCTCGAATCCTGTGCGATGAGGAAAGGCTCAGACCGGAGAAAAGCGAAGTGAATCGTTTGTTGGGGGACAATACCAAGATAAAAGAATTAACGAATTGGAGCCCTCGATATACGTTGGAACAGGGACTTCGGGAAACGATCGCCTGGATGGAGCGGAATCTGGCGCGTTATAAGACGGAAATTTACAACATTTAATGAAAGTGAAAAGCGGAAAGTGAGAGAGTTTATACCTTTGTCGGTTCCTAATTTTAAGGGAAATGAAAAAAAGTACGTTATGGAGGCGATTGCTTCGGAATGGGTTTCCACGGCGGGAAAACAAATCGAACAATTTGAAGACCGGGTAGCGGAATATGTGGGGGCTGCCGGTGCTGTCGCCTGTCAAAGCGGGACGGCCGGGCTGCATCTGGCAATGATCGCTCTGGGGATAACAGAAGGCGATCTGGTGCTCGTTCCGACTCTTACGTTCGTTGCAGCGGTGAACCCTGTAAGATATGTCGGCGCAAGCCCTGTCTTTTTCGATTGTGATGATTATCTGACGATCGATCCGCAGAAAATCAGAAGTTTTTGCGAAGAAGAATGTGAACTCGTTCAGGGGAGGCTTTTGCATCGTAAAACCGGGCGGCAGGTAAAAGCGATGGTGGCGGTTCATGTTTTCGGAAATATCGCCGCGATGGAAGAACTGATGAAAATTGCCGGGAAATACCATCTGGCCGTCATTGAGGATGCGACGGAGGCGATGGGCTCCTATTACAAAGAGGGGAGATATAAGGGAAAATATGCGGGGACGATCGGAGCGGTCGGCGTATATTCTTTTAACGGGAACAAAATTATAACAACGGGTGGGGGCGGTATGATCGTTTCGCAGGATCCGTTGCTGTTAAAAAGATGCCGTCACTTGTCTGCGCAGGCGAAGGCGGATCCTTTATATTTTGACCATGACGAGGTGGGATATAATTACCGGATGACGAATCTGCAGGCCGCATTGGGTCTGGCGCAGATGGAACAGTTAGAAGAATTTATTGAAAAAAAGAAAACGAATTACCGGGTTTATCAGGAAGCCGGCCTTCCCCTGCTGCCGTTCCGGGAAGATATCCGGGCGAATTACTGGTTTTATTCTTATGAAACAAAACATCGGGCTTCTCTGCTCGCATATTTGAATCAAAAAGGGATTCAATCCAGACCGGTCTGGAAGCTGATTCATACGCTGAAGCCTTATCAGGAGGAGATTGCGTACCGCGTGACCAGGGCCGACGGCGTTTATCGCCGAATCGTGAATCTTCCTTGCAGCAGTAACCTGGACGAGGAAAGCGTGAAATATGTTGCGGAATGCGTGAGGGAATTTGAAAGATCAAAAAAATAAGAGAAAGAAGGTATCGTGGTATTGTCTGGTGTTTCTGTGATCATTCCGATCTATAAAGGAAAAAAATATCTTGACTATTGGACTCGGATTTTATCGAAGAATTTTTCGGATGTCGAAGAGACGTATCATATGCATTGCGAGGCCGTCTTTGTGAACGATTATCCGGGTGAGAAAATCGCGCTGCCGGATAGCCGGCTGTGCGCCGCGGTTTATAACCTGGAAAAGAATCTTGGAATACAAGGCGCGAGGGCTTTCGGCTGCCGGAAGGCGGAAGGCGAATATGTGGTATTTTTGGATCAGGATGATAAGATCGCGGAGAATTATTTGACAAGCCAGTTGGGACAGATAGGGAACGCGGACGCAGTCGTGTGTAACGGCTATCGGGAGCGCTTATGGATGAGGGGAAAACGGGCGATCTATACGCAGAACGGCCAGTTGGATAAGATAAGAGGAAGAGATTGCGTTTTTACGGAGAAGAATGAGATCTGTTCCCCAGGGCAGGTGCTGATCCGCAAAGTTTCGATACCGGATCTTTGGCTGACAAAGATCATGAAAGAAAACGGGGCGGATGATTATCTTCTTTGGATCTGTATGCAGAAAGCCCGCCGTGTATTTGAAGTGAATTATCAGAGGCTTTATACGCATATGGAATACGGGAGCAATACGTCGAGCCGGAGCGAAGGGATGAGCCGGTCCATCGGGGAAATGTTCTCGATCCTGGAAGAAAATCAGATTTTGGGAACGGAAGAGCTCAGTGTATTGAAGCAAAACATATCGAAAAACGAGGAGGAGAGCCGTTATCTGAAAATGGTCCGGGTATATGATTACTGGACTTATTTGAAGATAAGAAACCGGCGGGTGGAGGACTATTTAAAAAGCCGTCATTACGAAAAGATTGCGATATACGGCATGAATTATATCGGGAATCGTCTGTATGATGATTTATGCGGCGGCGGGGTCGAAGTGACATTTGGCATAGATCGGGAAGCGGATGGTATTGTGTATGAGATACCGGTGTTCCGGATAGAAGATCCGGGGCTGGCAGAACATATGGAGGGGATCGACGCCGTTGTGGTTACGGCGATCGCTTCCTGTCAGAAAATTTTTTCTGATTTAAAAAAGATTTGCCGGAAACCTGTTCTTTCGATAGAGGATATTTTTTTGGATATGATGGAAGCCGAAGGTAGCAGGGAAAGGATAAAAACGGAGGGGACTGTTTTATGAGAAAGGTATTGCTGTACGGGATGGGAGAATGCGGAAGGAATTATGTGGATTCTTGCATTGCGCGGGGCGTGACGGAGTTGAAACTGGTCGATTCCAACGAAAAATTATGGGGGACGGAATATCGCGGGTTGGAGATCTGCGGTCCGGATCGGATCTCATGGAAGGAATATGAATGGATCGTAATCGCGGGGAAGCGTGAATCGATTCAGGAAATTTCCGACAGGCTGATAACCGGATATCAGGTGCCGGGAGAAAAAATCGTACCTTATTATGAAACTGTGATTTTGTCGGAAGATGAGATATATAATTGGGGCGATATGGTTTTTGATGAGAAAATCGATACCGGGGTGATCGTTGCCGCAAGAGAAATCGCGTCGAAACTGAGGACGGATTCACTTAACGATCTGGAGCGGTTTTTCTTCCGGGAAACGCACCGCCCTCTGACGAAATGGATGCATTATTTTGAAGCGTATGACAGGTTTTTTTCCCGGTACAGAGGAAAGGATGTAATCATACTGGAGATCGGTGTTTTCAAAGGCGGCTCTCTTCAGATGTGGAAAGATTATTTTAAAACTTCGGATAATAAAGTCCGCATTTACGGAATCGATATTGACCCGGAGTGCAAGAGATTAGAAGAGGACGGTATCACGATTTTTATCGGTTCTCAGGAAGACAGAGACTTTTTACGGAAAGTAAAAGAAGAAGTCGGCGGGGTGGATATTTTAATTGACGACGGCGGACATACGATGAGACAGCAGATCGTTTCTTTTGAGGAGCTGTTTGATTTGGTCCGCGAGGACGGCATTTATTTGTGTGAAGATTTACATACTTCTTATATGGAAGCTTACGGAGGCGGGTACCGGGGAGATACGTTTCTTGAGCGCTCCAAAGACCTGATTGACTTTTTGCACGCTCAGTATTCGGAAACCGACGAGCTGACGAGAAACCGGTATTCGGATTGTATTAAATTTATTACGTATTGCGACAGTATGATTTTTATTGAGAAACGAAGAAGGGTCACCAGGAGTTTGGATCTTCGAATGTGAACGGATGGCCGTCGGAGCATAAAGAAGAAAGGAAACGTGTGATATGCCGGTGGAAACCTATTGCGTGATTCCGGATTATAAAAAAACCGAGACGGAGATTCGAATCGAAAAACAGAAGGCCGCGGTTTTCGCGCATCTTTTTTATGAAGATCAGCTTGATTTTTATCAGAGGTATTTGAAAAAGATCCCGGAATATATCGATGTGATGATTATCTCGTCAAAGGATAAAATTTTAGACGCGTTTGAAGCAGAACGATATAAAAAAATAAAAAAGGAAAATCGGGGTCGCGATATCAGCGCTTTGTTGGTAGCAGCCGGAAAACAGATTTTCCATTATAAATATGTATGTTTTATTCATGATAAAAAGGAAAAGAAAGCGGAACAGAAAGAGTATATAGAGTTCTGGAAAAAAAATCTGTGGGATAATATGCTCCAGTCTCCGGAATACCTTTATAATGTTCTGGAATTGTTTGAGCGTGATGACAGGATCGGCATGCTGGCGCCGCTTCCCCCGCATATGGGCGATCAGGGGGTGTGGCTGAAAGGTTTTTGGGGCGGAACGTTCACGCATATAAAAAATCTGGTTTATGAGCTGGGAGTGAAAGCGGACGTTTCCCGGGAAAATCCTCCTTTCACGTACAGTACGGTTTTCTGGGCAAGGTCGGAAGCGCTGAAAAAATTGTATCGTAAGGATTGGCAATATACGGATTTTCCGGATGAACCGATGCGGGACTTGGGGGAGATCAATCACGCGATCGAGCGGATTTTACAGTATGTCGTGGAAGATGCCGGATATGAGGTGCGGATCGCATTGTCTTCTTCGTTTGCGGCGTCTTTTATTGGACAGATCCAGGATGAATTGCGGGATTTGTGGCGGCGGATGGAAGAAAATTTCGGGATCGAAGATTATGACGGGATCGATCGCTATACTTCCAGAGTAAAGAAAATTTTGGATTTTGGAAAAACACATCTGGATATCTATTTGTACGGGGCGGGGAAAAAAGGGAAGCAATGCTTAAAAATCTGCCGGCTTCTAAATATAACGCCCAAAGGGATTCTTGTCACAAGGATGGAGAAGTCACAGGATTTTATTGAGGGGATTCCTGTTTTTCCGATATCGGCTCTGCCGTTTTCCGAGGAGACGGGTGTGATTCTTTCGGCCGGCGCCGATTATCAGAGAGAAATGGAAGAAGTGTTAAGAAAAATCGATTTTAGGGAGTACCTGTTGTTTTAATGTTTTTCGGAATCAGAGGTGAAATCGTGAAGAGGGTATATTTGTGGGGCGCGGGAAGAACGGCCGATTATATTTATGAAAGACTGTTGGAGAGAGATTGTGAGCTCCTGGGAATCATTGACAGCGATGCCGGGAAACAGGGCAGGGAATGGAGAGACGATCTGCGTATCCTGTCGGCCGAACGTTTATTGGCGGGGGATTTTGATTATCTCCTGATTACGCCTAAAGAATATGACGGGATCGAGGAAACCTGTGCGAAGATGGAGATTCCGAAGGAGAAAATTCTTGTGTATTGGCGGGATGAAGGATGCCGGCCGATCGTAAAGAACCGTTCGGCTTATATTTCTTCTTTGGAAAAGGAATATCAAAGATACCGGCGCAGATGGGAAAATGTTCCTTTTGAATACGGCCGGGAAAGAACGCCGGTCATAAGATCGGGAGTGGAGCTGTTGGAGCATATAAGGAAGACGGGATCCTCTTTGAGCCGGTTTGGGGATGGGGAATTTGAGCTTATGCTGGAAAGGTATCGCCCCTGGTTTCAGTCTCCGGATAAGCGTTTGGCAAAGAGGCTGAGAGAAATTATTCAGGCGGAGACGGATGAGAGGATCGTGGTTGCGATCGCGGACGATTTCGGCTGCCTGGAGCAATATAACGAGGAGAGCGCGGATGCGATTCGGGAATATCTGGCGGGGGGTACCAGGAAACGTATCATGCCTTTTATTGATCTGGACCGGGAGTATTATGACGCGTATGTCAGTCGTCCATACCTGATGTATAAAGACAAAAAAAATGCCGAAGCCGTGTTTGATTTGTTTAAAAGTATATGGAAAGACAGAAACCTGATTTTGGTGGAAGGAAAATATGGAAGAGCGGGAGTGGGGAATGATCTGCTGTCGGGCGCGAAGAGCATAAGAAGGATTTTATGTCCGGAGCAAAACGGATGGGACCGATATGAAGAGATTTTATCCTGTGTGAAAAATGCCGCGCAGGCGGAGGATTTGGTGTGCGTTTCATTGGGACCGACGGCTACGGTTATGGCTTATGATCTGGCCGGAGAAGGGATCCAGGCACTGGACATCGGACAGGTGGATAATGAATACGAGTGGTATCTGAAAGAGGCGACTCAAAGGATTGCGATACCGGGGAAAATGGTGGCGGAGATTCTGGAACCGATGTCGGATAAGGCATGCGCCGATCCGGACTATCGGGCGCAGATTCTGGCAGAGATTTATTAAATGTTATCAAACGGAAAAACAGGCGGGAATAACAATGAACATCATATCGCGGGCGATGGAAAAAGGGCTTCCTATATGTGAGGATGAGACGATGCAGAATCAGACCTGGGAAGCCTTTGAAGAGAAAAAAAAGGGAAAAAAGCTTTTTCTGTTCGGGACCGGAGGAGGGACGGAATATTTTCTGCGCAATTATAAAACATATAGAATTGCCGGGGCGCTGGATAACGATGCCGGGAAACAGGGGAGGACGCTCGGCTGGCTCTGTGCGGAGGCATGGCGGACGGAATACGAAGAGATACCGGTTTGGAGTCCTTTGGTATTGGAAAATTTTTGCGGACAGGACGTGATCGTGCTGATTACCGTTGTCAGCGGTTACGGGGTTATGGTGGATCAACTGAAACGGATGGGGATCGAGAATATTTTTGTTTTGCGGATGCTCGAAGCGAATTCGCGCGGAGGCGCCCGTGAGGGGACGGCGGGCGAGGAAGACTGGGAGGAAGAGAGAGATCGCCATGCGGCATGGTGCTGCCGGCAGTCAATCGGGAGAAAAAAGATCGTCATGCGCATAGGGGAATATGGCGGGCACGCCCGCGCGATCACCCGGCAGTTGTTAAAGACGGGGGAAAATCTGGATATCGTCTGGTTGGTGATTCGCCCGGACGCGGACGTGCCGGAAGGAGTCCGGTCCGTCTGGGAGAAGAATTGGAGGGCTTCGATTTTTGAATGGGAGACGGCGAAGATCTGGCTGGCGGATGATCAGGTGCCGGATTTTCTCATAAAACGTCCGGAGCAGATCTATATTCAGGCAAAACATTGGGCCGGTGTCACGTTAAAAAAGTTTGGTTTGGAGGATAAGTCGATCGGTTGCTCGCCCGAAATCAGAAGAAGAATAACAAAGGACGGCGCTCGAACGGATTATCTTTTGTCGGGAAGCCGATTTGACGAGGATTCGTGCAGAAGCGGATGGGCGTTTCGGGGGAAGGCGATTCGCGTGGGTTCGCCGAGGTCGGACATTCTTTTTGATAAGAGTGTGAGAGAAAAGGTGAGAGCCGAGTGGAAGTTGGAAAAAGATGCGCGTATTCTGTTGTATGCGCCGACGTTTCGAAGAAAGGATCTGGAGAATGACCGGAAAATGTTGGTGACGTTGGATATGGAATTGGTGCTGAGACGAATGTCGGAAAAATTTGGCGGGGACTGGTTTTTGTTCGTTCGCCTGCATCCGCTGATTCGTTTTGAAAGAAGTAGTCTGCAAGAACAGGGACATATCATCTATGCGGGGGAATATGCGGACGGCGAAGCATTGGTGGCGGCGGCGGATGCGATGATCACGGACTATTCCAGCATTATGTTTGAAGCGGCTTTTATCCGGAAGCCGGTATTTTTGTATGCGCCGGATAAGGAGGCGTTTATGGAGAAGGATCGGGAGTTTTTATTGGATTACGACGCGCTTCCTTTTCCGGCGGCGAAGAGCAGCGAGGAGCTGGGACGAAGAATCCTCGGCTTTGATTCACAAAAATACGAGGCGGATCTGGAGGCGTTTTTCGCAGAGTACGGAGTGGAAGAGGACGGTCATGCAAGCGAACGGGCGTCGGATTTTATTCTGGATCTTCTGGGTGAAAAGCAGATCCGGAGGATCGTCTTATACGGCGCGGGGCTTCGAGGCAGAAGACTATTGGAAGCGATTCGTCATACGGATCTGGAACAGGTCTGTATCGTTGACAGCGACGAAAGAAAATGGGGGAGTCGGCTGCCGGGGGGTTATACGGTCCTGCCGCCGGATTGCCTGGGCCGGGAGTCGAATACTTTTTTCCACATTGCTCTGGCGGATCCGGAGAACGCCGCCGATGTGCGCAAAGATCTGAGGGAGAAGTATCATTTGGATCCGTTGCGGGAGATCGGCAGCGGAGAGCTGAGACGATATCTTGTCAGGAAACATCAAGGATTTCGGAAGGAGATTGTCGGGGTTTCGGATCGATGCCGAGAGAGTCGTATTTTGTTTGATTGCTGCAATGGACTTGGGTTGGGCGGTATTGAAGCATGGACGATGGATATTTGTTCGAATTTGTATGGCAGATATAAAGAACGGATTCGGATTGTGTCGAAAAGAAAAGAGGATAACATCCGGATCAAAGAGCCGATCGGACGTATAGTGGATTATCTGGATATGCCGGATGATTCGAGCTGGTTGGAGGAGATAGAAAGCATTCTGCGATATCTGCTGCGGAATCTGCCCTGCACCGTGATTACAAGTCAGCCGGATTTCCTCCTGATGGCGGCGGGTATTATTAAAAAATATCGTGCCGAACAAATACGAATCATTTCGGTGATACATGGGGATAATGAGGCGATTTATCGGGATTATGATATTTATAAAAACGATATCGATTTGTATGTCGGTGTCAGCCGGGATATTCAAAGAGAACTTATTCGAAGAGGGGTGGAGGCCGATCGGGTTTTCTCCATGACATGTCCGTTTCTGTGTGAAGAAAAATTATCCCGGTCTTATACCGATCGCCCGGATCCGCTTCGGATCGGATATGCGGGCCGTATGGACGGACTGGAACCGCTTCAAAAGAGGATGGATTTGTTGTTGAAATTGATCGGGCGGCTGGAAGAAAAAGAGATCCGTTTTTATATGGAGCTGGCCGGGGACGGGCCGGCGCGACTTCCGATGGAGCGAATCTTAAGAGAAAGCGGGGCGTGGAAAAAGGTGAAATTTCTTGGACGGCTGGATCGGGGCGACATGTCCGATTTCTGGAAGAGACAGGATATCTGTGTGAATCTGGCGGATTATGAGGGAAGGTGTATCAGTACGATCGAAGCGATGGGAAACGGAGCGGTGCCGGTCGTGACGGAAACTTCCGGCGTCCGGGAAGATATCCGAAACGGAACAAACGGCTATTTTGTTCCGGTCGGGGATTATGAAGGAATCTGTGAGAGGATCGAGTATCTGGAAGCGAATCGGGGGAGGCTGCCGGAGATGGGAAAATCGGCGCATGATACCATTTATCCGAAAAGCCGGATGGAGACGCATCTGGATTTCTGGGAAACGATATTGGGGGTAAGGGAAAATGCCTGAGATTTCGGTTTTGATTCCGGTATGTAATGTGGAAAATTATCTGGCGCAATGTCTGGACAGCGTTGTGAATCAGACGTTTGAGGGATGGGAAGCCATTTGCGTAAACGACGGTTCGACGGACGAAAGCGGAAGGATATTGGAGCGGTATGCGGGCAGGGACGCGCGAATCCGGGTGATTCATAAAGAAAATACCGGATACGGAAACAGTATGAATGTGGCCCTGGATCGTGCGGAGGGGTGTTACGTTGCCATTCTGGAAAGCGATGATTTTGCGGAACCGGATATGCTTGAGAAGCTTTACCGGGCGGCGACGGAGACGGACGCGGATATTGTAAAGGGAAATTATTATAATTACCGGGAGGGGGAGGACCGGTTTTCGGATCGATTGGGTGATTACAGAAAGAATCATCTGCTGAACAGGCATGACTGCCCGAATATTTTGAATCTGGCGGATACGATTTGGTCGTGTCTTTATAAACGGTCTTTCCTTACGGCGCATAAGATACGTTTTCATGAGACGCCCGGGGCCTCCTATCAGGATATCTCTTTCGCGCTTCAGGGCTGGATCCGGGCAGAGCGGGTATATTTTATAGAAGATCCCCTGCTGCATTATCGCAGGGATAATCCGGGCTCTTCCATGAATAATCCTCAGAAGTTATTCTGCGTATTTGAAGAATACGAATGGGCGGAAGAAAAGCTGGAGGGAATATGGAATTGCGATTCCACGCAGCAACGGTATTTTACAGCCTCGAAATACCGGGATTATTTGAATCATTATTACCGGGTGGGTCTGCAGTATCAGTATGCGCTGCTTTTGAGGCTGGAACAGTCTTTTCGAGAAGATAAAAAGCGGGGAAGGGTTTACGAACCGGCATTTTTACCGGAAGTATGGGACGCGCTTTGCGGCCTGGAGGACGATCGGAACGGCTTCTTCCGGCGGACGGCAAAAGCGGTTCCGGATCCAAGGCTGGATGTATGCCGCCTGGAGAATGAGAAGGTTTATGCGGAGGCTTTTTTCAGCGAGTTAAAAGGTTATCCGCAGGTGTTGATTTACGGGGCGGGCCGGGTAGGGCAGCGTCTGGCAAAGGAGATCCTCGGGCGGGGAGGAAACATCCATGCGTTTCTCGTAAGCCGTCTTTCGGATTCGGATACCGGCGAAAATTGTATGGGGCTTCCGGTCATGGAGGTGCAGGCGGCGGCGGGTTTGGCGGAAGATTGCGCGGTGGTTCTTGCCGTTACGGAGTGGAGTCAGCATGAGCTGTATGTGAATTTGGAAACATATGGCTTCCGGCATATTTTCCGGGTGGATGCGGTGATTCGAAAAAAGATATAAAGGAAAGTCGGGGTATGGAGGAGAGAATCAGGGAAGTTCAAAAAGGATTGCTTCGATGGTATGATTTCCGGGAGGGCAGCCGGGTTCTGTATGTGGGAAGCGACAAAGACGCGCTCGCGGAATGGCTTTTCGAGGCGGGGCTGGAAGTGTCCTGTATGACGATGGCGGACACGCTCTCGGAGGCCCGGGTAAAGTCGAACGGGGGGCCGTGGGATTATCTGGTATCCGTTGCGGGCCTGGAGAAAATCCGGCGGCCGGGGACGGTTCTTTTGACATGGAAAAAGCTTCTTAAATCGGACGGACGTATGCTGCTTGGCATGAATAACCGTCTGGGGTTGCGCTATTTCTGCGGCGACAGGGATATCTATACCGGGCGCAGTATGGATGGGATCGAGGGCTATCGGCGAGCATACGGAAGCAGGGAAGACGGTTTTTACGGGCAGACGTATGACAAAAACACGCTGGAGAAGATGTTGAAAAACGCCGGGATTACGGATTTCCGGTTTTTTTCGGTTCTTTCGGATCTGAATAATCCGGCGTGGATCTGCGCGGAAGACTATCTGCCGAACGAGGATCTGGCGAATCGGATCTTTCCGACTTACAATCATCCGGATACCGTTTTTTTGGAGGAGGAGCCGCTGTACGACAGCCTGATTCAAAACGGCATGTTCCATCAGACGGCGAACGCTTATTTCATCGAGTGTTCTTTAAACGGCGTCCTTTCGGATGTCTGTCATGTGACCGCTTCCCTGGAGCGGGGGCGGGAGGATGCTCTTTTGACGATCATACGCAAATCGGGGATTGTGGAGAAGCGGGCGGTCTATCCGGAAGGGCTCAAACGGCTGGAAGAGCTGGAGGCGCACGGGCGGGATCTGGAGGCGCACGGGCTCCGGGTTTTGGAAGGGCGTCTGGAAGACGGAGTGTATCGGATGCCGTATATGGATGCCGAGGTGGGTCAGCTTTATCTGAAGCGGCTGTTGCTTTGCGACAAAGAAAAATTTCTGGAAGCCATGGATCATTTTCGGGATTTGATTCTGCAATCGTCGGATATCGAAGAACCGGATCGGGGAGACGGTGAAGGCGCCGTCTTAAAAAGAGGATACCTGGATTTGGTGCCGCTTAACAGCTTTTTTGCGGACGGGGAATTTGTGTTCTATGATCAGGAGTTCTGTAAGGCGCATTACCCGGCCAACGTCCTTTTGCTGCGCATGATCGGAAGCTTCTATTTGGGGAATGTACAGGCGTGTAAGATACTTCCGGCCGAAGAATTGTACGATCGATACGGTCTGACAAAGTATCTGGACCGCTGGCGGAGGATGGAGGCGGAATTTCTGGGAAACCTTCTGAAGCGGAAGCAATGGCAGGTGTATCATGAAAAATGTCGGCGCAACCCGGAGATCGTGAACGCGAACCGGCAGCGGATGAATTATTCCGAAACCGAATATCAGCGTCTTTTTTGCGATATTTTTAAGGGGATAGGGGCAAGGAAACTGGTTCTGTTCGGTTCCGGTACGTTCGCCCGGCGGTTTCTGACCCTGTATGGGAAGGCGTATCCGGTTTGGGCGGTCGTGGATAATCAGGAAGAACGATGGGGGCAGAAGGTCGAGGGGATTGAGATTCAATCGCCGGATCTGTTGACGAAAGGGGATTCGGACGATTATAAAGTCCTTGTCTGCATTAAGAATTATCTTTCGGTCCTCCGGCAGTTGGACCGGATGGGGATTCGGAATTACAGCGTGTTCGATCCGTCCAAAGCCTATCCGCATGGAACGAGAGAGGTGATTTCGGCGCCGGGACCGGACCGGGTTCCGAAAAAGTATCATGTGGGATATGTGGCGGGCGTATTCGATATGTTCCACGCCGGACATCTGAATATGTTCCGAAAAGCGAAGGAACAGTGTGATTTTCTGATCGTCGGGGTGGTATCGGACGAAGGGGCGTATGAAAAAAAGAGAAAATATCCGCTGATTCCGGCCCGGGACAGAGTGGAGGTCGTGCGAGCCTGCCGATATGTGGATCGTGCGGAAGAGCTGCCGTTCGGGTGCGACGGCATTCGCGATGCTTATAAGCTGTTTCAATTTGACTGCCAGTTTACCGGGACGGATTATGCGGAGAATCCGAGCTGGCTGGCCGATCGGGAATATCTGGAGAAACAGGGGGCCGAGCTGGTGTTTTTCCCCTATACGGAGCGGGTAAGTTCTACGAAATTGAGAGAGAAGCTGAAAGAAGAGGGAGGCATGCGGTAGATGGTGAGTGAGCCGTTGGTTTCGGTGGTGATTCCGGTGTATAATGCGGGGGAATATCTGGAAACATGCCTGTGCAGCGTGGCGGAGCAAACTTACAAAAATCTGGAGATTCTGCTGGTGGACGACGGTTCAACGGATGATTCTCCCAGGTTTTGCGATGCGTTTGCAAAAAGAGACGTTCGATTTCGGGTCATCCGTCAGGAAAACCAGGGGGCGGCGTCTGCGAGGAAACAAGGCGTATTGCGCGCGCGGGGGGATTATCTTTGTTTTGCGGACGCGGACGATCGGATGGATGCCGGGATGATTGCGTTTTTGGCGGACCGGATCGGAACCTGCGATCTCATTACGTCGGGTTGTTATTCGGAAGACAGGCCGGGTGAATATACGGTGCGCACGGATTCTCTGCCGGAGGGGATTTACGATACGAAAGAGGCGATGAGATATTTTATCGACAATATGATTGCCTACGAAAATCGTTTTGAGGACGGCGTGCTTCCCTTTTTGTGGAATAAGATGTATCGGACGGATTGGATGAAGGCGGTGATTGCCGACGGTTGTTCGTCGATTACCTATGCGGAGGACCGGGAACTTTTATTTCGTTATATTTTAAAGTGCGACAGTATCCGGGTGGCTTATCAAAGTTTTTATTATTATCGGTATAAGCCGGATTCGATCATGCGGACCGCCCGCAAGAATTTTATGCGTGATTTAAACGAGCTGTATCTTTCGTTGGAAAAGGTATTCGAGAAGCATCCGCAAAAAGTGTCTCTGATGCGTCAACTGGAACTGTTTTTAATTTCGCGTATCGATCTGATCCCGGCTTATATGTGGTTTTCTCCGGATGTTCAGGGGGGCGGATATGTATTTCCGTTTCCGGATCTGAAAGCGGGAAGCCGGATTGTTTTATACGGTGCGGGCCGGGTCGGGGTTTGTTATTACAGGCAGATTTTTCGGCAGGGGCGGCTTCAGATGGTCTTATGGGCGGATAAAAACTGGGAAAAGCGCAGGGAGGATTCCATGCCGGTGTCGGCGCCGGCGTGCGTTGCGGCGTGCGAATATGATTACATCGTCGTGGCGGTCAAAGAAAAAAGTACGGCGGAAGAGATCCGGCGGGAGTTGGTGGAGACGGGGATTCCGGAGAAGACGATTCTCTGGAGAATGCCGGCGATACGGTAGAAGACCGCTTCCGGGAGGCGGAACGATTTTATATGCGGAAAGAGGAGGGAGATTCGGGTGGACATGGTATGCGGGCTGTCCGGGATGGTATCGGTTCGAAATCCCGTTCAGGGAATTTCCGATATTTCGGAGGCCGGATTTGAATCTGTTTTATTGGATATCGGAATGTGTTGTTCTCCGTGGGAAATAGAAGCATTGGGCAGAAGACGTTCTGAATCAAAAGCGGAAAACCCGCTTGAAATTTCTTCTTATCCGGAGGAAATGCTTCGCCGTGCGGACCCCATACGGAATCAATGCGTGAAAAGACACATTTCCATGCCGGCGGCGTATGCTCCGTATTTAAAGCGGGACAGCCAACGGGGAGATCTGAACGATCTGCTTTTTCTCCTGGCAAAGGAGAGCCTTCGAATCGGTAAAAAGGCAGGATGTAAAGATCTGATTGTCCGGCCCTGGTTTGCCGGGATTGCGAAGGAAGATCTCTGGCATTGCAATAAGGAATATTATCTTAGACTGGCGGCGTTTGCAAAGGAATCGGGTATTCGGATTTTGCTGGTGAATCTGTGCCGGGATCTGAACGGCCATCTGGTCCGGGGGATCGTTTCGGAGGGAGAGGAAGCGGCGTTGTGGGTTGACCGGCTGAATGAGGAAGTCGGGGAGGAACGTTTTGGTTTTTGTATGGATGCGGGGGCATGCAATTTATGCGGGCAGAATATGCAGGAATTTGTGCTTGCCCTGGGGAAGCGTTTGAAGGCAGTGATCTTACGGGACTGCGACGGGCACAAAGAGACGTCCATGCTTCCTTTTATCTGTTCGGACAGCGGGCAGGCTTATACGGATTGGCTGGATCTGATTCGCGGTCTGCGAAAAATTGGTTTCGACGAATCTCTGATTCTGGATTTTTCGGATACGGCCCGGGCATTTTCGCCGTTGCTTCGTCCGCAGTTCATACGGTTTGCCAAGGCGGTGGCGGAGTATTTTAAATGGCAGGTTGAGATGGAGTCGTTTTTGAAAAAATATCCCGGGCGCGTCCTTTTCGGCGCCGGGAATATGTGCCGCAATTATATGAAATGCTATGGGGAGGCGTACCCGCCGCTCTTTACCTGCGACAACAATCAGGCCCTGTGGGGGCAAGAGTTTTGCGGGCTGGAAGTGAAACCGCCGGAAAGTCTGAAAGATCTGCCGGAGGATTGCGCGGTTTTTATCTGCAATGTGTATTATCGGGAGATCGAGGCGCAGCTTCGGGATATGGGGATTCGAAATCCGATCGAGTTTTTTAACGACGAATATTTGCCGGCCTATCATTTTGAACCGTTGAAAGGGGACAGGTAAGAGTATGCTGCGGTTAGGAGTCCAGACGAAAAATATTGTAAGCGACGAGAATCCGGAAGAAGGATTTGCGTTGATGAAACGGGTCGGTTTTTCCTGCGCCGATTTCAGCCTGAACGCGTATCTCTCGAATCGGGAGATTTATCAGGGCGAGGTCAACCGTTTTTTTGACCGTTCCCTTTCGGAACTGGAATTTTTTTTTGCGCCGCACAGGAGAGGGGCGGAAGCGGCGGGGATCGAAATAAACCAGATGCATATGCCGTATCCGATTTATGTGCCGGGCGCCGGTCCGGAGAGGAACGAATATCTTTGGAATGTGGTTGCGCCGAAGAGTATGGAATTGTGCGCGTTTTTCAGGTGTCCTTATATCGTGGTGCATGGTTTTAAAATGACTCATTTTCTGGGAAGCGAGGAGAAGGAGTGGGAGCAGACGGAGAAATTTTTGCGTTTTCTTGCTCCGACGGCGAAGGAGCTTGGAATTACGATCTGCATCGAAAATCTGTATGACAATGTAGGCGGGCATCTGGTGGAGGGGCCCTGCTGCCAGGCAAGGAAGGCGGCCGAGCGGATCGACCGCTTAAACGAGAGATATCACGCTGAAATCTTCGGATTTTGTTTTGATACGGGTCATGCGAATCTGGTGGGCATCGATTTTGAAAACTTTATGGCGACGCTTGGAAGCCGGCTGAAGGTGCTGCATATTCATGACAACGACGGAACTTCCGATCAGCATCAGATTCCGTTTACGTTTACCAGAACCAGGGAGAACCGGTCGTCGACCGACTGGGAAGGGTTTGCGCGGGGGCTTGAAAGGGCGTGTTTTGACGGGGTCTTAAGTTTTGAGACGGCGCCGGTTCTTACGGCTTTTCCGGAGGTTATGAGGGCGGAGGTGCTTTCGTTTCTGGCAAAAATCGGGAATTATTTTTCGGCTTGAAAGGATCCGATGCAGGGTATGAGATCGTCATACGGTGCGTCGGGTCTTTTTTAAGCCGTTGACGGATGTTTCCGGAAAACGTATAATGCAATTATGTTCAGCAAACCGGGAAGGCAGAAAAGATGAGAGAAGAGATCACACAAAGGATCCGCGTATACGGCATTGTACAGGGGGTGGGCTTTAGGCCTACGGTATATCGCTACGCCAGGCGTTTCGGCCTGAAAGGGAGCGTGTGCAATCGGGGGCCGTATGTGGAGATCCGAATCCGGGGGGATGCGGCGGCGGCGGACGAATTTTTGGCGCTTCTTCAGAAAGAGCCGCCCAGCCGGGCCGTGATCTTAAAAATAGAAGTAAAGCGAATCGGAGCTTCCGAATGCGGGGAGTCTTTTGAAATCGTGGAGAGCGCGAAGACGAAGGGGGAGATTTTTGTTTCGCCGGATATCGCGATCTGCGAATCCTGCCGGAACGAGCTGTTTGACAGGCAGGACCGCCGTTATCTGCATCCGTTTATCAACTGTACCTGCTGCGGCCCCAGATTGACGATTCTGGAAAGCCTTCCTTACGACAGGGAGCGGACCAGTATGAAGGAATTTCCCATGTGTCCGGATTGTGCAGAGGAGTATGGGGATCCGGCCTCGCGGCGCTATGACGCCCAGCCGGTCTGCTGCCACGACTGCGGGCCGGAAGTTTACTGGCTGGAGGCGGGAACGTGCGGCCGGCCGGCGGATCCTTCCGGGGCCGTGAAACGCGGCCGGGAGGCCGTTTTGCTGGCCAGACGTTTTTTGCGGGAGGGCAGGATTCTGGCCGTGAAGGGGATCGGAGGTTTCCATCTTTGCTGCGACGCTTCCAATGAAGAGGCGGTTTCGCGGCTTCGCGGGAGAAAAGGCCGGCCGGCCAAGCCTTTTGCGGTGATGGTAAAAGACCGGGAAACCGCCCTGCGGGAGTGTCGGATAACGCCTGCGCAGGAAGCGATTTTGGACGGGCCGCAGAAGCCGATCGTTTTGCTTCCCCGCAGAGAGGGCGGACGGGTCTGCGCCATGGTTGCGCCCGGGAATCCGAAGATCGGAATTTTGCTGCCCTATGCGCCGATCCATTTGCTTCTTTTTTCTTATGACGACAATCTTGACATGCCGGATTGTCTGGTGATGACCAGCGGGAATGTTTCGGGCGCGCCGATTTGCCGGGATGACGAGGAAGCTTTGACGGAACTGGGGTCTCTATGCGACGGGATCCTTTCGCACGACCGGAAAATCCGGATCCGCGCCGACGATTCGGTGATGGATTTTTTTGAAGGGAAACCTTATATGATACGGAGATCCAGGGGTTACGCGCCGCTTCCGTTCCGGGTATCGGCCGGCTGGAAGGGGCGGGTGCTGGCGGTGGGCGGCGAATTGAAGAATACGTTTTGCATCGGAACGGGCGATCTGTTCTATCCTTCTCCTTATCTCGGGGACATGGGGGATGTCCGGACGGTGACGGCGCTGAAAGAAACCGTCGGGCGCATGGAAGAACTTTTGGAGGCGGAGCCGGAACTGGTGGCCTGCGATTGGCATCCGGGTTATCAGACGACGGCGGCGGCCCGTGAGATGGGGTTGCCGTTGTTTCCCGTCCAGCATCATTATGCGCATGTTCTTTCCTGTATGGCCGAGAACGACTGCCTGGAGCCGGTGATCGGGGTGGCTTTCGACGGAACCGGCTACGGGAGCGACGGTACCGTCTGGGGCGGGGAGATCCTGGTAGCGGATTGCGAAGGTTTTTCCCGCCTGGGAAGTATCGCGCCGTTCGCCCAGCCGGGCGGGGATTCTTCGGTGCGGGAAGGGTGGCGGATCGCCGTTTCTTTTCTGAATGCCCTGGCGGATTCACGGGAGGAAGCGAAGCAAATCGGGGTCGCTTTGGGCCTGTGCGGGGAGAAGGCGTTTTCGGCTCAATGCGCCCTGCTTGACCGCGGGCTTAATACGGTTTGTTCGACCAGCGCGGGGCGGCTTTTTGACGGGGTGAGCGCGATTCTGGGATATCGCCTTTTTTCGACTTTCGAGGGGGAGGCTTCCTGCGCGCTGGAATACGGAGCGGAGGCGTTTGTGCGGACGGGCCGGGAACCCTACAGGAAGGAAGCGGCGCTTCTGGCGGAGGATCTGGACGGACGGATGATTCTGAACACCGAAAAATTGGTAAAAATGATTCTGGACGGGCGTCTGGCCGGTGAAAAACCGGATCGGCTGGCGGAATTTTTTCACCGGGAACTGGCAAAACAGATTCGGGCCGCCTGCGTCCGGGCGTCCCGGAAAACCGGAAGGCGTAAGGTGGCGTTGAGCGGCGGGGTGTTTCAGAACCGGCTGCTTTTGACCTATACGGTGAAGGAATTGCGGGAGAACGGATTGACGGTACTTTTGCACAGCCAGGTACCGGCGAATGACGGCGGTCTGGCTCTGGGACAGGCGACGGCGGCCATGTATTATCAAAACGGGATGCGGGGTCCGAAGAGCGGAGAAGGAAAGGGAGTGTAAGACGGAATGAACGAAATGCATGCCAGGGAATGGATCGAATCTTATAAAGGGCCTCGCGTGCGAATCATGGAGGTCTGCGGAACGCATACGCACGAAATTTTTAAACTCGGGATTCGGAATATCCTGCCGGAAGCGGTGACTCTGATCTCGGGGCCCGGCTGTCCGGTCTGTGTGACCCCCTGCGGTTTTTTGGACGAGGCAATCTGGCTGGCGGAAGAGAAAGCGGTTACGATCTGTACGTTCGGCGATCTCGTCCGGGTGCCGGGAAGCCGGATGAGTCTGGCGGATCTCCGGTCGAAAGGGCATCGTGTGAAGATCGTTTATTCTCCGATGGATGCGGTGGATTATGCGAAGGCGCATCCGGAAGAAGAAGTTGTTTTTTTGTCGGTGGGATTTGAAACGACGACGCCGGCCGCCTGTCTGGCGGTTTCCCTGGCAAAAGAATCGGGGATCGGGAATTTTTCTCTTCTGACTGCAAACAAAACCATGCCGAAGGCTTATGAGGCTTTAAAAGAAAGCGCGGATGTATTCCTTTATCCGGGGCATGTAAATGCGGTTGCAGGCACGAGGGTCTGCGAGGATCTGGTGCGGGACGGGATCAGCGGCGTGGTGGCCGGCTTCCGGGCGGAAGAACTTCTGAGGGCTCTGGCGGTGGCTCTTCTGGGCTTTTTAAAGGGGCGTCCTTTTTTTGCGAATTGTTATCCCGGCGTGGTTAAAAAAGAGGGGAACCGGGAGGCGCAGGAACTGGTGGACCGGCTGATGACGGTTTGCGACGGGGAATGGCGGGGGCTTGGACGGATTTCCGATTCGGGCCTGACGCTGCGGGAATCCTGGAAAGATTTTGACGCGAGGAAACGGTTTGACATGCCAAAGATTGTCGGACACAACCACCCGGCCTGCCGCTGCGGGGAGGTCCTTCAGGGAAGCTGCCGGCCGGTGGATTGTCCGCTGTTCGGCGGGGCGTGCGCACCGTCGCATCCGGTCGGCGCCTGTATGGTTTCCGGAGAGGGAGCCTGTTCGGCCTATTATCAGTATGGAGGGTTTCAGATATGAATCGAACGGTAACTTTGGCCCAGGGGGCCGGTGGAAGGCAGACGTCGGAGCTGATCGATCGGATTTTCAAGGCTCATTTTGCGAATCCGTTTCTGACGGCGGACGACGCGGCCGTTTTGCCGCCGCCCGTCGGTAAAATGGCGATGACGACGGACAGTTTTATTGTGTCTCCGTTCCTTTTTCCGGGCGGGGATATCGGGAAACTGGCCGTCTGCGGCACGGTCAACGATCTTGCCTGTATGGGGGCGAAACCGTTGTATCTTTCCTGCGCTTTTGTAATTGAGGAGGGGTTTTCTCTGGAGAGCTTGGAGAGGATTGCGGTTTCCATGGCGGAAACGGCGAAAAAAGCCGGGGTTTTCATTGTAGCCGGCGACACCAAGGTGGCCGGACGAGGGCAGGCGGACGGTGTTTTTATTACGACGACCGGCGTGGGGCAGGTGCAGGACGGCGTGCGGCTGGCCGGGAATTTGGCTGCCCCCGGGGATGCGATTTTGGTTACCGGGGATATCGGACGGCATGGCTGTACGATTCTTCTGGCCCGGGACGATTTCGGACTGGAAGCGGAAGTGACGAGCGATTGCGCGCCTTTGTGGCAGCTGACGGAAGCGGCGCTTAAAAAGACCAAAGAGATACATGTGATCCGGGACGCGACCCGGGGCGGAGTCGGGACGGTACTTTATGAGATTGCCGCCGAGAGCGGGGTCGGCATTTCTCTGAAGTCGGAAGCTGTCCCGGTTCTTCCCGAGGTGGACGGGGTCTGCCGGATGTTGGGGCTGGAGCCGTTGTATCTGGCCTGTGAGGGGCGGCTCGTTGTGATTACGCCGAAGGAGAATGCGGAAGCGATTTTGGAGGTTTTACATCGGACGGAGGAGGGAAAACACGCTGCCAGGATCGGGGAGGTGACCGGAGAACATCCGGGCCGGGTGGTACTTGAGACAAGAATCGGAGCGAAAACGTTTCTGCCGGAGCCGGGAGGAGAATTATTGCCCAGGATTTGCTGAAAAATCGCCGGATACGAACAAATGTACGGATTTTCTTGCTTTTCCGGGAAGAATGTGCTATAGTTAGGCGGGAGCGATTTTCATAACGAAAACGATCGGGGGAAGCGATTATGATATATTTTGTTCGCGGGGAGTTGGCGGAGATTTCCGAGGATTGGGTCGTATTGGATTGTCAGGGGATCGGTTATCAGATTCGGATTCCGGCATCCTCGGCCGGAAAGCTGCCGCCGGCCGGCTGTGAAGTAACCATTTACACGCATATGTCGGTTCGGGAGGATGCGGTGAGTCTGTACGGCTTTTTAAGCAGGGATGAACGGGATATTTTTAAGATGCTGATTACGGTCAGCGGGGTCGGACCGAAGGTCGGGCTTGGCATTTTGTCGGCTCTTCCGCCGGATGACCTTCGTTTTGCGGTGCTGTCGGAGGATGTAAAGGCGATCTCGGAAGCGCCCGGGGTCGGGAAAAAGACGGCGCAGAAACTGATTTTGGAACTGAAAGATAAGATGAAGCTGAGAATGGGGGAACGGCGGGAGGAACCGGCGTTCGTTTCCGGGGCGGCCCGGGGAGACGGAAGGGATGAGGCGGTTGAGGCATTGACGGCTCTCGGTTATTCTCCTTCGGAGGCAATGAAGGCGGTTCGCTCCGCGGAGGCGCCCGGAGATGCTTCGGCGGAGGAATTTTTGAAGCTGGCGTTGCGGAATTTAAGCGGAATGTAGACGGATTGAAGGCGGAGCGGGTCAAGAGGACGGAGGATGTGAGAATTTCATGGCAAAACGAATCATTACCACAGAATTGACGGAGGAGGATGTCCGGATTGAGAGTCATTTAAGGCCCCAGTTTCTGAAAGATTACATTGGCCAGCAGAAAGCGAAAGAGACTCTGAAGATTTATATCGAGGCGGCGAAAAAAAGGAACGAGCCTTTGGATCATGTGCTGTTTTACGGGCCGCCGGGCCTGGGAAAGACGACGCTGGCCGGCATCATTGCCAATGAGATGGGCGTGAATATGAAGATAACGGCGGGGCCGGCGATTGAAAAGCCGGGGGAGATGGCTGCGATTTTAAATAATTTGAAGGAAGGCGACGTTCTGTTTGTGGATGAGATTCACCGGCTGAACCGGCAGGTGGAAGAAGTTTTGTATCCGGCCATGGAAGATTTTGCGATCGATATTGTGATCGGGAAAGGTACGACGGCGCGTTCGATCCGTCTGGATCTGCCGAAATTTACTTTGGTAGGCGCCACGACAAGAGCCGGGCTTTTGACGGCCCCTTTGCGGGATCGCTTCGGAGTGATGCACAGGCTGGAGTTTTATACGGACGAGGAGCTGGAGGAGATCGTGCTCCGTTCGGCCTCGGTTTTGGGCGTGGTGATTGAGGCGGACGGGGCCAGGCAGATCGCTTCCCGTTCCAGAGGCACGCCGAGGCTGGCGAACCGGCTGCTGAAGAGAGTAAGGGATTTTGCGCAGATCATGTATGAAGGGAAGATCACGGCGGAAGCGGCCGATTACGCGCTGGACGTTCTGGATGTGGATAAGGACGGGTTGGATCATATGGATCGGAACGTTTTGCGCACGGTGATTGAGAAGTTCGGCGGCGGACCGGTAGGATTGGAAACGCTGGCTTCCGCGCTCGGCGAGGATGTGGGGACACTGGAGGATGTTTGTGAACCTTATCTGATTCAGCAGGGATTTTTGAACCGGACGCCCAGAGGGAGGATGGCCACAAAACGGGCCTATCATCATCTGGGCCTCTCGGATTTATAAGTTGTCTTAATCGGGGATTTCGTATATAATAGGAAAAAGGCTGCGGGAAGAGGTGGCGGGCAGTCGTTAGAATAAAGATTAGGAGGGGACCGACGTGGGTTCCAAAAATTTCACAGATGTGATTATCGCCGGTAAGGTTTATACGCTGGGTGGATATGAGGAAGAAGATTATCTTCAGAGAGTGGCGGCCTATCTGAACGGGAAGTACGAGGAGCTGCAAAAAGTGGAAGGCTTTGTGAAACAGAGCCCGGAAGATCAGGCGGTTTTGCTGGAATTGAACGTGGCGGACGATTATTTTCGCGTCGAGAAGCAGTTGGATGAGTCGGAGAAGAAAAACCTGGATATGGAAAGAGAGGTTTATAATCTGAAGCATGCGCTGGTAACGACGCAGTTAAAGAAAGAGAACTTGGAGAAGGAATTGATTCGGGCTCAGGAGAGGATACAGGAACTTGAGAAGCGTCCGGACCGGAGCGGCGGGGATCGATGATCCGTGTCTGTGCCGAGCTTTGCAGTGTTTCACAAGATATACCCTCCGGGTACCCCGTGTCGCCGTTCGGCGTTTCATAAGGTATCCCCTTCCGGGTACACAGGAGAGGCAAGATGAGATTGAAGTATGCAGACCGGGTTGAGATTCTTTCGCCGGCGGGATCGGTGGCGAGTATGCGGGCGGCCTTTTCCGCCGGGGCGGACGCGGTTTATATGGGAGGCCGCCGTTTTGGCGCCAGGGCCTATGCGGAGAATCCGGAAGAAAAAGAATTTCTGGAGGCTATTGATTATGCGCATTTTCATGGCCGCCGTCTGTATTTGACGTTGAATACTTTGCTGAAAGAGGAAGAACGGGAAAAAGAATTGTACGATTATGTTCGTCCGCTGTACGAACAGGGGCTGGACGGCGTGATCGTGCAGGATTTGGGTGTGCTTTCGTTTTTGCGGGAGTATTTTCCGGGACTGCCTCTTCACGGGAGCACTCAGATGACCGTGACGGGTCCCTCGGGCGTGCGAGCGGCGACGGATCTGGGAATTACCCGGGTCGTACCGGCCAGGGAGCTTTCTCTGCCGGAGATCCGGACGATCTGTGATGAGACGAAGGCGGAATTGGAGGTATTCATACATGGGGCTTTGTGCTACAGTTATTCGGGGCAGTGCCTGTTAAGCAGTTTTATCGGAGGGCGAAGCGGGAACCGGGGGCGATGCGCCGGTCCCTGCCGTCTTCCCTATGAGGTGACGGATGTCTCGGGCGGGCGGAGGACAAAGCCGGGGGCGGGTTACGTGATGAGCCTGAAAGATCTGTGCGGATTGTCCCTTCTTCCGGATATCCTGGAGGCTGGCGTTTATTCTCTAAAGATTGAGGGAAGAATGAAGAGTCCGGTTTATACGGCCGGGGTGACTTCGGTGTATCGGGCTTACGCGGACCGGTATTGCGAGGAAGGCCGGGCCGGTTATCGGGTGGAAGAAAAGGATCGGAAGTTTTTGCAGGAACTTTATGACCGGGGAGGTTTTACGGACGGCTATCTGACCGGGAGAGTCGGGCGGAACATGGTGGCGTTAAAGGAAAAACCGGAATTTCGCAGGGTCCATGAGGAGATCCCGGCTTTTTTGGAAGAACGTTTTGTGAAGCCGGTTCAGAAGGAAAAAATTCGGGGCGTAGTCCGGGTTAAGAAGGGAGAAGCGTTGGAGCTGACGGTTTTTCACGGGGATGCTATCGGCCGGGCCGGAACGGGAACGGCGGAGACGGCAAAAAACCGTCCTTTGTGCGAGGAAGAACTGCGCAGACAAATCGAAAAAACAGGGAATACTCCTTTTGAATGGGAAGCGTTGAAGGTGGAGATGGATCCGGATGTTTTTGTGCCGGTAAGCGTTTTGAATGAACTGCGCCGGTCGGCGTTTCGGGATCTTGAGGAAGTTTTAACCGGGGGATTTCGGAGAGCATGTCTTCCGAAAGAGAAAGCGTCGCCGGTCGGCGTTTCGGGTCGGCTGGACTTTTTGAAAGAGGTCCGGAAGGAACCGCTTCGCCGGGAATGGCAGGTATATATTGAAGATTCTCGTTATCTGCCTCTTGTACTTAGCAGGGAGGCGGTGGACGCGGTTTTGTTGGATGATGCCTGTCTGGAACCGGAAGATTGGAAGGAGGCGGCGGCGCTGTGCCGGGCGAGCGGCAAAAAGTGTTATCTTGGGATGCCGTATGTGTTTCGGATACAATCCCGTGTAAAATGGAAAGAAAATCTGGAGCTTCTTGCGGAAGCCGGATTCGCCGGTTTTTTGGTTCGCGGCCTGGACGAGGCCGGGTTCCTGAATGAGGTCGGATTGGAGGGGGAACGAATCGGGGAAGCCTCCGTCTACACGATGAACCGGGGGGCGCGAAGAGCCTGGCAAAGCCTGGGGATCGACCGGTTCGTACTTCCTTATGAATTGAACCGTCAGGAGCTGGAGAACCGTTCCTGCGAGGGGGACGGCCTTCTGCTTTATGGTTATTTGCCGGTCATGATTTCGGCCGGGTGCGTGCAGAAGACGACGGCCGGCTGTACCGGCAAGCCGGGATGGCTTATGCTGACGGACCGGAAGAAGGAAGTGTTTCCGGTTCGGAACCGGTGTTCGGAATGTGTGAATGTGACGTATAACAGTAAACCGCTTTCTCTTCATGGCTGCAGAAGGGAAGCGGAGGGAATCGGAGCTTCTTTTTATCGAATCCACCTGACAAAGGAGTCTTTGGAGGAAGCGGAAGTGATCCTGGATTCTTTTCTCGCGGAGTTTTCCGGAGATCAGACAGCCGAAAACAAAAGGATCGGAAAAGAAACGGTTGAGTCGGTAACCGGCAAAGATTTTACCCGGGGACATTTCAGACGGGGTGTTTGGTAGGTGAGTGAGTGAATCATTTAATTGTTCAATTATCAAAGTATCTGATGATTCTTTTGATGTTGCTGTATTCGGTCTTTACTTTGTACTATTTTCGTATGAAAAGTCATGTGGGGAGAACCAGGATCAGTCACAGTCAGCGCTTTTTTCTGTTTTTGCTGCATTTTCTGGGGAATCTGATTCTGTATCTTCAGACGGGCGATATACAAATTCTGTTGTTTTACGTGCTGCAACTGATATTTTTGACAGCCTATATCCTTCTCTGGCGGGGAATTTATAAAAACGCTTCCCGTCTGATTTTGAATAATACCTGTATGCTTCTGTGCATCGGGTTTATTGTTCAGGCCAGGCTAAATACGGATAAAGCCATTCATCAGTTTATGATCGTCGTTGCGGCGGGGCTGGCGACGCTTCTGGTTCCCTATATCATGCGCCAGATTCGAAGCTGGGAGAAAGGATGCTGGCTTTACGGCTTGATCGGCCTGGCGCTTCTGGCGTTGGTTTTGGTGGCCGGAAGTTCCGAGTACGGCGCCAAATTGTCTTTGAGCAATATCGGTCTGCCAATTCAGCCTTCGGAGTTCGTAAAGATTTCTTTTGTGTTTTTTGTGGCGTCCATGTTGCGAAAGGATACTTCTTTTAAACGGGTTTCACTGACGACGGTCGTGGCGGCGGCTCATGTGCTGGTGCTGGTACTGTCGAAGGATCTGGGAAGCGCTTTGATCTTCTTTATTTCCTATTTGTGTATGTTGTTGGTGGCGACTCAGAATTTTCTGTATGTTTTTATCGGGCTGCTGGCGGGCGGCGGGGCGTCGGTCCTGGCGTATCGCCTGTTTACCCATGTTCAGACCCGCGTGCAGGTGTGGCAAAATCCTTGGATCGATGTGACCGGGGACGGGTGGCAGATTTTACAATCCCTGTTTGCGATCGGGACGGGCGGCTGGTTCGGTCTCGGTTTGTATCAGGGGAAGGCCGGCAGCATTCCGGTGGCCATCAAAGATTTTGTGTTTTCCGCCATTTCGGAGGAGATGGGCGGTATTTTTGCTTTATGTCTCGTGTTTATCTGCATGGAAATGCTTCTGCAATTTTTCTGGGTGTCCACCTGGATGAAGGATCGTTTTCAGAAGATTCTGGTTTTCGGTCTGGGAACCGTATATGGGGTTCAGGTGCTGATCAATGTGGGGGGTGTGACAAAGTTTATTCCTTCCACGGGACTGACGCTTCCTCTGATCAGTTACGGGGGCAGTTCGGCGCTGGCGACTTTTTTGACTTTTTCCATTATTCAGGCTTACTATATCCAACGTGAAGAGGAGAAGAAGGAGGAGGAAGAAGAAATCCGGCAGCGTGAGATCGAGCAGCGCCGGTATATCGCGCGCCAGAGAGCGGAGACGGTGAAAGGCCGTTCGGTGCAAAGAAGAAGGTGAAAGGCGTTTCATGAAGGAAAGAAAAAAGAAGAAAAAGAAGACGAAAAAGAATAAGACCAATCGGGAGATTCTGGTGATAACCTATTTTTTTCTCTTGATTTTCGGTTGTTTTACCGGATATTTTATTTATTTTATGAATGTGGAGAGCGAAACCTACATTACCAGCGCCTATAATACGAGGCAGGATCTTCTGGGCAATACGGTTATCAGGGGGAAGATTTTAAGCAGCGATAAGACGGTGCTGGCCGAGACTCTGACGGATGCGCTGGGGAACGAAACCCGAAGTTATCCTTACAGCAACTTGTTTGCCCATGTTCTGGGGTACAGCAGCAAGGGGAAGAGCGGCCTGGAGTCTGCGTATAATTTTTATTTGCTGAAGTCCCATGTGAATCCGTGGGAACAATTGGCGAATGGTCTGTCGGGGAAGAAGAATCCGGGCGATAATGTGATAACCACGTTGGATCCGGAGCTTCAGCGAATCGCTTATGACGGCATGGGAGACTATAACGGAGCCGTGGTGGTGATGGAGCCGGCGACCGGGAAGATTCTGGCCATGGTGTCCAAGCCGGATTTTGACCCGAATCAGATCGATGCCATCTGGGATACGCTGGTTTCGGCGGAGGAATCCTCCAACCTCCTGAATCGGGCGACGGCCGGGATGTATCCGCCCGGATCGACATTTAAGATCGTGACGGCCCTGGCTTATCTGCGGGATCAGGGATTTTCCGTATTGGACAGCTTTTCTTATAACTGCGAGGGAGACTATCGTTATAATGATTTGACGATCCGTTGTTTTGACAGGAATCCTCATGGCCTGATGAATCTGCGATCGGCGTTTGCCCAGTCCTGTAACTCTTCGTTTGCCTCGATTGGGATGTCGATCGATCCGGCCGTTTTCCGGGAAACGGCGGAAGAGCTCCTTTTTAATCGGGAGATGCCGTTCCTTCTTTCGAATAAATCCGGTTCTTTTGTGATGGATGCCTCTTCCGAACCCTGGGAGGTTATGCAGACTTCGATCGGACAGGGGAAAACGTTGATTACGCCTTTGCAGAATGCCATGATCGTTTCCGCTATCGCGAATGGCGGTGTGGCGATGAAACCGTATCTGGTGGATCGGGTTGAGACGGCTGCGGGGCAGACGGTAAAAGGGTTTCAGCCGGAAATCGGAGGGACGTTCATGACCAAAGAGGAAGCGACTACCCTGACAGAGCTGATGACGGGCGTGGTCAGGCAGGGGACTGCGTCGATTCTTCAGTCGGATCAGTACCAGGCAGCCGGAAAGACGGGCAGCGCGGAATACCAGACCGGACTGGAGGATACGCATGCCTGGTTTGTGGGATTTGCCCCGACGGAAAAGCCGACGATCGCGGTCAGCATCGTATTGGAGGATGCGGGAAACGGAGGGGGGATACCGACTTCGCTGGCAAAGCAGCTTTTTGACGCTTATCTGAGCAGATAAAAGAAAGGTCAGGAACCCCTTGCACATCTTTTTTAAATAGGATATACTACGGAAGAGCCATAAATCGCGCACCAGTAGGCAGGAGGGATTGCATTGATCGAAGCAACAAGCTGCGGCGGTGTGGTAATATTTCGGGGTAAGATTCTGGTACTGTACAAAAATTTTAAAAATAAGTATGAGGGCTGGGTTTTGCCGAAAGGAACCGTGGAATCGGGTGAAGAGTATAAAGATACGGCTTTGCGGGAGGTCCGGGAAGAGACGGGCGTGGATGCGACCATTGTGAAGTATGTGGGGAAGAGCCAGTATACCTTTAACTCGTTTCAGGAGCAGGTCGAAAAAGATGTGCACTGGTATTTGATGATCGCGGACAGTTATTACAGCAAGCCGCAAAGAGAGGAGTTTTTTACGGATTCCGGGTACTATAAATTCCATGAGGCTTATCATCTTTTGAAGTTTTCGAATGAAAAGCAAATTCTGGAAAAAGCTTATAACGAGTATCAGGAATTAAAAAAACAAAACCTCTGGGGAATTCGGAGAATATGACAAAAAAGAGACAGCAGTTTTTTATGGCTTTGCCACAGAATAGCTGCTGTTTTTTTGCCTTTTTCAGGAATATGGTGAAAACTTTGTTAAAAAACTTGACAAAGTCCCGAAAAAAAGCTATGTTAAAAATATATTAAAAAGGGCAGTCTATTGACAGATTGTTTGACAGATTGTACAATCGTTGTATGCAAAGAAATACAATGGATGAGAAATCAAGGAGGTCAATATGAGTTATACGATTCCAATAGGGCCATATCATCCGGCGTTGGAAGAACCCGTTCACGCGAAGCTGTACACCGACGGCGAGATGATAACCGGAGCGGACGTGTTTGTGGGTTACAATCATCGAGGGATTGAAAAAATCGCAACGGAGAGGAATTTTATTCAGACATTATCTCTGGTGGAACGGGTGTGCGGGATCTGTTCCCATTCTCATACGCTGACGTATGCCATGGCGGTGGAGCATATTGCCGGCATGGACGTGCCGAAGAGAGGTCAGTATATCCGCGTGATCATTGAGGAGCTGGAACGTCTGCATTCCCATCTGCTCTGGATCGGGATCGCCTGTCATATTATCGGTCATGACAGCCTGTTTATGCATTCCTGGAATGAGCGGGAGGTCGTGATGGATCTTTTGGAGAGCCTGACCGGCAATCGGGTAAATTACGGCATTAACACGATCGGCGGCGCGAGAAGAGATCTGGATGATGAGAAACGTCGTCAGATTCTGTCGACAATGGATATACTGGAGGAGAAATTCCATCGGATACGGGATCTTTTGGTTACGGATAAGACCGTGGCGCTGCGGACGCAGGGCGTCGGAGTTCTGACAACGGAAGATGCCGTTCGTCTGGGGGCGGCCGGACCTCACGCGAGGGCGTCGGGCGTGCCGATTGACGTGCGCAAGGATGCGCCTTATTCTTCTTACGAGGATTTTGAGTTTGACATTGCGGTGGCGGATTCCTGCGATGTGTTTGCCCGGGTCGTGATTCGGGTCCTGGAGGTTTACTCGAGTATTAAGATCATTCGTCAGGCGGTGGAGAATCTGCCGGAGGGGCCGATCAACCTTGGAAACCGTATTCCGAAAGTGCCGGCCGGCGAGTTTTTGGCCCGCCATGAAGCGCCCAGAGGGCAGCTCAGCCATAAAGTTGTGACGGACGGAGGACAGACGAATTACCGGGTGAGCATCCACGTTCCGACTTTCAAGAACGCGCCGACGGTTCCGGTCATGCTGAAAGGGAATACCGTGGCGGACGCCGGACTGATTATCGCCAGCATTGACCCCTGTTTCTCCTGTCTGGACAGGTAACGGTCATGCATGAGATGGCGATCACTCAGAGTATTCTGGATATTGCGCTTTCCGAGGCGGAAAAGCATCGGGCATCCCGGGTAGAGAAGATTCGAATCTGTGTCGGAGAGTATTCGGGCGTGGTGCCTCAGCTGATTCAGGAGTATTACAATATTATCAGCGAGGGGACGGTTGCCGAACGGGCCGAACTGGTGCTGAGGCGAATCCCGGTTACCGTTTTATGCAGAGATTGCGGGAGGGAGAGCCGGATCGACAAGAGGAAGGTGCGATGCCCTGCGTGCGGAAGCGTACAGCTTCAGCTTCTGACGGGAAGGGAGTTTTATGTGGAAAGCCTGGAGGTAGAGTGAGATGGAGATAAAGGTGGTACGGCAGATCCTGGAGTGGAATGAGGATTGCAGCCAGGAGATAAAAGAAACTCTGAGAGACAAAAAAGTCTGTCTGATCAATGTGATGGGGTCGCCCGGCGCCGGCAAGACCAGCCTGATCCTTGAGATGGTAAAAAGACTGGCGCCTGACTGGCGGGCCGGTGTGCTGGAAGGCGATATCGCGGGGCAGATCGACGCGGAGAAGATGAAACGTATGGGGATACCCGTCGTGCAGCTCAACACGGACGGGGCCTGCCACATTGAGGCCATGTCAATACGGCATATTTTGCCGATGTTCGCGCTGGAGGAGCTCGACGTTTTGTTTGTGGAGAATATCGGAAATCTGGTCTGTCCGGCGGAGTTTCATATCGGGGAGAATTTCCGGATCGCTCTTTTGAGTATTCCGGAGGGAGATGATAAAGTGGAAAAATATCCGCTGATGTTTGCCACAACGGACGGGTTGATTTTGCATAAATATGATATGCTGGAGTATTTTGATTTTGATGATAAGCGTGTTGCAAGATCGGCCGAGGATATAAATCCCGGAATCCGGGTGTTTCGCGTATCATCCCGTACCGGGGACGGAATGGAAGCGTTTATCGGATGGCTGAGACAGAGAATCTCAGAGGAATTGAAATAAGGATAAGTAAGGAGGGGGTTATTTTGAGCAAGACAAGACCGTCGGCGGTGATTGCGACATTCATTCTCTGCTTTGGGTTCTGGCTGCTTGTGACATTGTCACTCAGTCCGCGGGATCTTGTGCTGGGAGCTGTAGTGTGTCTGGGAGCCGCGTTGTTTTCCGCCAGGTTCTTCATTCATGAAGAATCCTATCACATGTACAATCCCGCGAGGATTTTCCGGTTTTTGTACTATTTCCTGATCGTATTTATGGGGGAACTGGTCAAAGCGAACTGGGATGTCGCGAAGCGGGCACTCAGTATCCGGGTGAAGGTGAATCCGGGGATCGTGAAGGTGCCTTCTGAGTTGAGGCGTGAATATGCCCAGGCTCTGCTGGCAAATTCCATTACGCTGACGCCGGGGACCATTACCATGGATATCGTGGAGGAGGATGAAAAAGTCTTTTACTATGTCCACTGGATTGACGTATCGGAGACCGATCGGGAAAAGGCCGGCGAAGCCATAAAGGGCCGGATGGAAAAATGGATCAGGAGGATTTGGGAATGATAGAACTGATTGTGGCGGCTGTTTTCTTTATCATTTTGGGCCTGGTTCTTTTGTACCGTGTGTTTGCCGGGCCGACTTTGGCCGACCGTTTGCTGGCGGCGGATTCGATCGATATCCTGATTACGATCGCTCTGATTTTGTATGCCATGTACAGCGGCAGAGGGATGTTTGTAGATATTGCGATCGTGACGGCGCTGTTCGGGTTTGTCGGCACGGTGTTCGGCGCCAGATATCTGGAGGGAAAGCTATGAGTATGGGGATTCGCGTTATAATTGATCTGTTCCTGCTGATCGGATGCTTTTTTGCGCTGGCCGGTGTTGTCGGGATGCTCAGGATGCCGGACGTATTCTGCCGGATGCAGTCTTCGACGAACATTGCGACGCTGGGGCTTTTGGGGATTCTGATTGCCTGCTTCGTTTACAGTGCCTGGAAAGGAATGGAAGCGTCAACGATGGTGAAACTGGCGTTGGTAGGACTGTTGGTGATCGGAACGAATCCGGTGGCGGGCCATGCCATCTGTAAAGGGGCTTACAAGCACGGCGACCGTCCGGATAATCCGATGGTATGCGACGACTACGGGAGGGACGAGAGCGATGAAGATTGATTGGATTGTGTTTCTGAATACCGCTGTGGTGATCGGCATCGTCGCATCGGCCTTCATGGCTGTAAAGGCGGAGAAACTGTTTGCTTCGATCATGGCGCTGGGAGCGGCCGGCTCTTTTGTGGCGGTGGAGTTTATTCTTCTGCAGGCGCCGGATGTGGCGATTGCGGAGGCGTCCGTGGGAGTGGTGCTTTCTACGATCGTTTTATTGATCACGCTGAGGAAAACGAAGGGAGATGAAGAGGAATGAAAAAGACGGCGACAATTCTTTCCGCGATTGTTGTGCTGGTAGCGGGACTTTACTGCGCGGCCAATCTGATCCATCTTCCCGTTACATATGACGGCCGGGGACTGGATCTGACGGCGCTGCACGAGAATCCGGAAGATTATACGATTTCGAATCCCGACGGGGCGGCGGAGATCATTGTGAAGGAAAATCTGGTTAAGACCCGTTCGGAAAACGTAGTGGCTTCCGTGGTATTTAACTTCCGTGGTTATGATACGATGGGGGAATCGTTTGTTCTCCTGACAGCGATCGTGGGTTCCCTCGTGATTCTGCGTACGAGAAAAAAGGAGGACCGGACATGAAAAATCGGAAAGTAAAAAATGTGATCGTCAAATGTGCGACAGACATTTTTTTGTCGCTGGCGATTGTATTCGGCTTTTATGTGGTGCTTCACGGGGAAAGCGGTCCCGGCGGCGGATTTCAGGGAGGCGTGTTGATCTCGGCGGCGGTTCTTCTCATTTATTTGGGGTATGGCCCGAAGGTAATGAATAAAGTCCTGAGTCTGGAGTTTCTCCGGAAAGGCGAGGCGATCGCCGAGATGCTCTATGTAATTTTGGCTGTGGGCGGCCTGGTGTTCGGCGTGTATTTCTGTAAAAATATTTTTGTGGATTTTTCGCTGTACGGAACCGAGACGGCGTCTTTGATGAACGATACGGTGGGATATAACGTTATGACCGGCGTGGGATGCCTTTTGCTTCTGCTGCTCGGCATGCTGACGACCGACGAGGAGAAAGAGGAAGGGGGGGAAGAGGCATGATCATTGCGAATTATGTGGCGGCTTTTGTTTTGATCGCGCTTGGTTTTTATACTATCGTGGCCAAGAAGAATTTGATTAAGATCGTGATTGGTATGGGTATTGTGGATTACGGCGTCAATCTTTTGATTGTGAGCATTGGTTTCAATCCCGGCGGTACGGCGCCTATTTTCTCGCTGAGTGAACTGACTCCGGAATCTTTCTTTGTGGATCCGATTCCTCAGGCGCTGACTCTGACTTCTATCGTTATCGGAGCCTGTGTGACGGCGATGGCTCTTTCCCTTGTCATGAAGATGAAGTATTCGTATGGAACGTTGAATACCGATAAGATAAGGAGGTTACACGGATGATACAGCATTTCCCTATTTTGGCTATTATGGTGTTGTTCTTCGGCGCCTTCTTTAACCTTCTGCTTGGAAAAAAGAGCAGGTTAATCCGGATGCTTATCGTGCTTGCTTCAACCGGAACCGCTTTGGGGCTGATGCTCGCGCTGGTTAAACCGATTATGATCGACGGGGGTATTGTCGCTTACTGGATGGGCGATTGGGCTCCGATTGCGGATTTCGCCTACGGGATCGGTCTGGAGGTCGACGCGCTCAGTTTGTTTTTCGGTCTGATCATTACGACGGCCGTATTTGTGTCCGGCCTGTATTCTTTTGAATATATGAGTCATGACGATTCGCTGGTGAATTTTTATACTCTGTACCTGATGCTTGCCGGCGGCGTGCTGGGCCTGGTATTGTCGGGCGATCTGTTTAATGTGTTTGTTATGATCGAGATCATGACGTTCTCGGCGGTGGCTCTGACGGCGTTTCGAAACGATACGTTCGGTTCCCTGGAGGCAGCGTTCAAGTATCTGGTCGTAGGTTCGATCGGCTCAAGCTGCGTGCTGATCGGTACGATTTTGCTTTATGCTCAATTACATACGCTGAATATGGCCCAGATCGCGGCGCTCCTGCCTTCCAATCTGACTCCGGTAACGATAATCGCGTTTGCCTTTCTGTTTATCGGATTTGCCACAAAGGCGTTTTTGTTCCCGTTTCATCCGTTGGCGGCCGACGCTCATGCGGTGGCGCCTTCTTCCATCTCCGTGCTGATCTCCGGCGTGTTGACGAAGACCGGCGTTTACGGGATTATTCGGCTGGTGTATTTCCTTTACCAGAATATCGGCGAACAGTCGGTTCAGTATTTGTTGATTTTGGTGGGCTCGATCAGCATGTTTGTCTGTGTGACCATGGCGCTAGCGCAGCATAATTTTAAGCGTCTGCTGGCGTTTCACAGTATTTCTCAGATCGGTTATGTGATTACGGCTGTCGGTCTTGCGACGTCCTTGGGGGTATCGGCCGGTTTGTATCACGCGATGAACCATACGTTGTTTAAAGGACTTCTGTTCCTCTGTGCCGGCGCGGTGCTTCATCAGACCGGGAGCGTGGATCTGGATGATCTGGGCGGTCTGGCCAGACGGATGCCGAAGACGACGATCCTGTTTTTGATCGGAGCCTTTTCGATCAGCGGCCTGCCTCCTTTTAACGGGTTTGTTTCCAAATGGATGATCTATCAGGCGGCTTACGAGCGCGCGTGGATGGGTGGAGGAAGCCTGATTTATATCTTTGTCACGGTGGTTGCCCTGCTGACCAGTGTGTTGACGCTGGCGTCGTTTATCAAGGTCGCTCAGTCTGTATTCTTCGGTCAGCTTCCCGAAAAATATAAAGATGTGGAAGAAGTACCTTTCTCCATGCGGGCTCCCATGTGGCTGCTGGCGCTTCTCTGTATCCTGACCGGTATTTTCCCGGATCAGGTGTATCAGTACCTGATCGGCCCGGCGACGTCGGCCGTGTTCAGCGTAGCCGGCTATGTGAGCGCGATGTTTGGCAGCGGTTACTTCGAGATTTCGATATCCGCCGAATATTTGATCGGTTACTGGAATCCGCTCTGCTGGCTGATCCTGCTTTTCGTGGTGCTGGCCGCGGTCACGCTGGTTTCTCTGATGGGGAAAAAAAGCAGGGGCAAAGTGCGGGAGGAGGCTTCCGAAAAATCGGATCCGAAATACGAGCCTTTTTACGGCGGCGAGGCCAGCGAATTTTCGCAGGTCGGCGGCTCGGATCTGTTCTGGGGCTTTAAGCACAATTTGAAACCTTATCTGACGTTTATGCATAACGCGCACAGCGGAGTTGTGAACGATTATGCGTTATGGGGAGTTGTGGCACTGGCGCTGGCCATTCTGTTCGCAATTCTCTGGTTATAGGAGGTGGCGGAAGATGACCGAAATGTTGTGGAATCTCTTTTATATTCTGGTGTTTCCGGGCCTTCTGTTCTGTGTGATTGCCGGGCTTTTGCTGGCCGGTATCGATCGGAAGGTAGTGGCCCGGATGCAGAGGAGAATCGGGCCTCCCATTGCCCAGCCTTTGTAT
The DNA here is from genome assembly GCA_022792885.1 of Lachnospiraceae bacterium. Taxonomy (GTDB): domain Bacteria; phylum Bacillota; class Clostridia; order Lachnospirales; family Lachnospiraceae; genus JAAWBX01. Next base: position 210,835 of record JAAWBX010000036.1, on the reverse strand, counting down.
GATTTTCTGAAGCTTCTCGGAAAGGAAACGATCATTCCGAGAACGGCTTCCAGGACGATGTTTCTGGGCGCGCCGTTGATCGGTTTTGTCAGTCTGATCGTGACGGCTCTGTTTATCCCGATTTTTGGTTTTACGGCGTTTGGCGGCGTGGCGGATTTGGTAGTGATTATCTATCTGCTCACCATTCCGGCCGTATCCATCATTATGGGCGGCGCGGCGTCCGGTTCTCCCTATGCCGGCGTCGGGTTATCCCGTGAGATGGTGGCGATCATGTCTTATGAACTGCCGCTGGTGCTGGTGATCCTGGCGATCAGCCGGAAAGCGGGAGGGGTGTTCGGAATCGGCGGTTTGACTTTTTCCATGACCCAGATTGCCGAATATCAGGCGCAGTTCGGGCCGATGATCACAAAATGGAGTATGATTCCGGCCGCTGTGGCAATGCTGTTAGTGATCCCCTGCGAGGTGGGGAATCATCCTTTTGATATCGCGGAAGCGGAAACGGAGATCTGCGAAGGAACTCTGGTTGAGTACAGCGGACCGCCTCTGGCTGTTTATAAATTGAGCCATGCCATAAAGATGTTTATCATGTCGGCCCTGTTTTCAGCCCTGTTTCTGGGGGGAGCCGGTACGGGGATGTTGGCCGTGGACGCTCTGATTTTTCTTCTGGAATGCGTTGCGGTGACGATTATAAGCATGTCTCTGCCTCATGCCGTGACAGCCAGGCTGAAGGTGGAGCAGGTATTTAAGTTTTTCTGGACCTTTGTGGCCGGTTTGGCGGCGCTCAGCGTGGTGCTGGTCTGGTTCGGATTATAGGGGGAATTGGCTATGATTAAGAAACTGATCGAAAACAGCACGGCAAAATCGCCCTGGCTGTATCATATTAACACCGGTTCCTGCAATGGCTGTGATATTGAGCTGGTAGCGGTACTGACGCCCAGGTATGACGCGGAGAGGTTTGGTTTTAAGCTGACGGGAACGCCCCGTCATGCGGACATTGTGGTGGTCAGCGGGCCGGTTACGTTGCAGTCGAAGGATAAACTGATTCGCGTGCTGGCTCAGGTTCCGGAACCGAAAGTGGTGGTGTCGTTAGGTTCCTGCCCCCGTTCCTGCAATGTGTTTAAGGGGAGTTACTCGGTGGCGGGGCCTCTGGATAAGTATACGCATGTGGATGTTTCGGTGGCGGGCTGTACGCCGAAGCCGGAAGCGATCGTTGCGGGGCTGGCTAAAGCGGCGGAAATCCTGAAGAAGAAGAGAGAGGGGATGAGCTGATGTTTCCTTATTTGAAAGAAGCGGTCGCACAGGTTTTCGGAAAGCCGAGTACGGAGAATTTTCCGGCGGTGATTCCGGAGGCGCCCGACGGGTATCGGGGGCGAATCATTTATCATCCCGATCTTTGTATCAACTGCGGTCTGTGTATGCGGGTATGCGCGCCCCAGGCCATGACGAAGACAGTCGTTCCCGTGGAAGACGGAGAGCAGATCACGATGTCTTTCAATATGGGTTCCTGTACGTTTTGCCAGCTATGCGCGGATTTTTGTTCCCGCCATGCGATTGAAATGTCGAAAGATTATATGATGGTGGTGGAGGACGAGAAGGACCTGCTCGTCAGCGGCACTTTTATTAAAAAGAAACCGGTGCCGAAACCGAAAGCGCCGGCTCCGGCCGCAAAGGCGGCGGAGGAAACGACGGAAACATGTGCGGAATCTTAAGGCAGAGAGAAAAGAGGCGTGAAATATGTGTCTGGCAGTACCTTTTCGGATTGTGGAATTGAACGGGTCGGAAGCGGTCGGCGAGAGCCTGGGTGTCCGCCGGAAAATCCGGGTGGATTTTATCCGGGAACCGAAGATCGGGGAATATGTGATCGTTCACGCGGGTTTTGCCATTGAGCGCCTTTCGGAAGAACAGGCGGCGGAGGACCTGGAGGCATTTCTGGAGGTGGCGGACGCGGCTTCGGATATAACAAATTGAGGTGATTTGAGATGCAGGAGAACAAAAAAATTGAAATTACCAGAGAAGAGATCCTGCCGGTGGCCCGCAGGATGCGGGAGGCGGGACAAAAACTGGTGATGATCCATGGTTACGCGGATAAGGAAGGCGCCAATGTGGTGACCTATGATTATGACATGGGGCCCTGTGTCGAGTCCTATGAGATCCGGGGTGAAACGGTTTTGCCGTCTATTTCGGAGATTTACGATCAGGCGGCCGCCTGGCCGGAACGGGAATTGAATGAGCTGCTGGGGATTACCTTTGAGAATCTGGATATGTCTAAACGACTGTTTATGCCGGAGAATCTTCTCGACGGTCAGGGGCACATTCTGGTAACGCCGCTCTCGGAGCTGAGGGAGAAAAATATTCCGGAGGAATAAACGGGTTGTCAGAGGAAAAATCGGGCCGGCGGGAGAGTTCGCCGGCCCTGTAACAGGAGAAAATATTCGGTGAAAGTAACGTATATCGGACACAGCGGCTTTTCGGTTGAATTGTCCGGGTGTGTGCTGCTGTTTGATTATTATCAGGGGAAGCTGCCGGTTTTTGCGCCGGAGAAAGCGCTGTTTGTTTTTGTGAGCCATAAACATGCGGATCATTTTCAACACGGTATTTTTGCATTGGCCGGGGAACATCCGCATGTCAGGTACATTCTTTCCAAAGATACAAAAATGAGTGAAAAATATCGGCAAAGGATCGGGATTCCCGAAGAAGCGGAAGGGAATATTTTTTATATCGGAAAAAATGAGAGGATGACCTGCCAGGCGGCGAACGCGGAGGTATCTGTGCGGACGCTGGAATCGACGGATGAAGGGGTGGCTTTTGTGGTGGAAGCGGAAGGAAAGCGCATTTATCACGCCGGCGATTTGAACTGGTGGACGTGGCCGGGTGAAGAGAGCGAAGCGGAATACCGGGACATGACGAGACGTTTTTTTGACGAGATGAAAAAGTTAGAAAACGAGGCATTGGATCTGGCTTTCGTCCCTCTGGATCCCAGGCAGGGAGAACGATATGACTGGGGATTGGATGCTTTTATGAGAACCGTTCGCGCGGCCGTCGTGTTTCCCATGCATTTTTGGGAGGACTACGGGGTATTTGACCGTTTTTTTTCGGATCCGAAAACGGAACCTTATCGGGACCGAGTTCGAAGGATTCGAAGGCCGGGCGAAGTTTTCGAGCTTGTTTTGTGACATGTCCGGATTTATTACAGTAAAGAAAAAAAGGACTTGCTATTTTAAAAAAGGTGTGCTAGAATATTACTGTTGTCAAGAATGTTGAAGAACAAGCGGATGTGGCGGAATGGCAGACGCATCAGACTCAAAATCTGACGGGGGCGACCTCGTGCGGGTTCAAGTCCCGCCATCCGCATTCCTTGGCAGGGGCGAAGGGTCGGAAACTTTTTATAGGTTTCCGGCTCTTTTTCTATTTTTTCCGATTTTGGCAGAAGAAAGTTTTGGACACCGATAAGAAAGAGAGGAGAGCTTATGTGGAGAGAATTGGCGAAAAGTATTCGTGAGTATAAGAATGCGTCGATCGCGACGCCGCTTCTGGTTTCTCTGGAAGTGGTGTTGGAATGTCTGATTCCTTTTCGAATCGCGGGTCTGGTGAATCAGATCAAAGCGGGGTGCGGGCTCTCGGAGCTGGCGGGATACGGCGCGGGTTTGGTTCTGATGGCGTTTTTTTCTCTTTTATTCGGGGCGCTGGCCGGCGTGACCTGTGCGAAGGCTTCCTGCGGGTTGGCCAAAAATCTCAGGAAGGATATGTTTTATCAAATTCAGAAGTATTCGTTTGAAAACATTGACCGTTTTTCCACCTCCTCCCTGGTGACCCGTATGACGACGGATGTAATGAACGTGCAGTTGGCTTATATGATGATTATCCGGGCGGCGATCCGCTGCCCTTTGATGCTGGCGTTTGCGTTTGTCATGGCATTTGTGATGGGCGGGAAGATGGCATTTATCTTTTTGTTTGTGGCGCCGTTTCTTGCCTTTGGCCTGATGCTGGTTATCCGGAAGACCATGCCCTTGTTTTGGGCTGTTTTCCGGAAATATGACCGGTTAAACGAATCGATTCAGGAAAATGTAAAAGCCATGCGCGTTGTCAAGTCCTATGTGAGAGAAGACTACGAGAAAGAGAAGTTCGGAGCGGCTGCGGGGGATGTGTGCCGGGATTTTACCCGGGCCGAGCGGATACTGGCTTTAAATAATCCGATGATGATGTTTTGCTTGTATGTGGTGATGGTGTTTGTGCTTTCCTTCGGCTCCTATACGATCATTACCAGCCGGGGGCTTTCTTTGGATGTGGGACAGTTTTCCGCCCTTCTTACTTATAGCTTTATGATTTTGAGCAGTCTTATGATGCTTTCCATGGTGTTTGTTATGATTACGTTGGCCAGCGAATCGGGGAAGCGGATTGTGGAAGTGCTTAAGGAGGAAAGTACGCTTGCGAATCCGCCGGAACCGGTTTATACGGTGTCGGACGGCTCGATCGATTTTTCGGGAGTCAGTTTTAAATATTCGCTTCAGGCAGAACGGATGGCTTTGTCGGGGATTGATCTGCATATTCGTTCCGGTGAGACGATCGGTATCATCGGCGGGACCGGGTCTTCGAAATCTACGTTGATTCAGTTGATTTCAAGGCTCTACGACGCGACCGAGGGTACGGTGCGGGTGGGCGGTCTGGATGTGCGGGCGTATGACCTGAAAACGCTGAGGAATCAGGTAGCCGTGGTGCTTCAGAAAAACGTTCTGTTTTCCGGCAGCGTTTTTGAAAATCTGCGCTGGGGAAACCCCGACGCTACAAAAGAGCAGATGATCGAAGCCTGCCGTCTGGCTCAGGCCGACGAATTTCTTTCTTCGCTTCCGGAAGGCTATCACACCCATGTGGAGCAGGGCGGCGCGAATTTCAGCGGTGGGCAGAAACAGCGTCTGTGCATTGCCAGAGCTCTTTTAAAAAAGCCGAAGATCCTGATCCTGGATGATTCCACGAGCGCGGTCGACACCCATACGGATGCCGGAATCCGGAAAGCCCTGCGGGAATTTATCCCGGAAACAACAAAAATCATTATTGCTCAGAGAATATCTTCGGTTCAGGACGCGGACCGGATTCTGGTTATGGAAGGCGGTATGATTCACGGGATCGGCACGCACGAGGAACTGATGAAGAAGAACGAGATTTATCGGGAGATTTACGAATCTCAGAATAAGGCGGGTGAGGAAGATGCAAAATAAAGAAAAGACGGCAAAAAAGGGCCGGACGACGTTTCGGCTGTTAAAGACTTTGTTTGGTTTTTATCCGGTGATGCTTCCGCTTACGGTTGTCTGTATCCTGTTCAGCGCGGTGGTAAGTTCGATTCCGTCCGTTTTTATGCAGAATATTATCGCCTTGGTGGAAAGCAGCTGGATGAGCGGCGACTGGGATCCGGTCGGCGGGAAGATTTTGACGTTTGTGGGTATCTTGGTTTTCTTCTACGTACTCTCTTTGATTTCAAGCTTGATCTATAATCAGATGATGGCTATTATTACGCAGGGAGCTCTGAGAAAATTGCGGGAAGACATGTTCAACGGAATGCAGAATCTTCCGATCCGATATTTTGATACCCGCAACCATGGCGATATTATGAGTTATTATACCAACGATATCGATACGCTCCGCCAGATGATTTCCCAGAGTTTTCCGCAGCTTCTGAACTCGGCGGTGATCTCGCTTACGGTTTTGACGCTTATGTTTTATTATTGCCTGTGGCTGGCGTTGGTGGTACTGGTCGGGGTGGTTCTTATGTTTTTGATTACCGGAAAGGTCGGCGGCGGAGCTTCCCGGTATTTTATCCGTCAGCAGGAGGCCGTGGGGAGAGCGGAAGGTTTTGTGGAGGAGATCATGAACGGCCAGAAAGTGGTCAAAGTGTTCTGCCATGAAAAGGAGAGTCAGGCCGATTTTGACCGAATCAATGAACGACTGTTCGAAGAATCCTTCCGGGCAAACCAGTACGCCAATACGTTGGGGCCGATTCTTAACAACATCGGAAACGTTCTTTACGTGATCGTGGCCCTCTGCGGCGGGGCGCTCTTGGCGTCCGGCGTTTCGAATGTAAGCCTTTCGGGCCTTCCGCTTTCCATCAGCGTGGTGGTCCCGTTTTTGAATATGACAAAGCAGTTTGCAGGGAATATCAATCAGGTATCTCAGCAGGTAAATTCGGTGGTCATGGGTCTGGCCGGCGCGGACCGAATCTTTGGCCTGATTGATGAGGAACCCGAAACGGATGAAGGTTACGTGACGCTTGTGAACGGCAGAGAGGAAAACGGCCGGGTCGTGGAATGCGACGAGCGCACCGGAAAATGGTACTGGAAGCATCCCCATAAGGAGACGGGAGAGATCACTTACACGAGGCTGGCCGGCGAAGTCCAGTTGCTGGATGTGGATTTTGAATATGAGGCGGGCAAACCGGTTCTGCATCAGGTCAGTTTGTTTGCGAAACCGGGCCAGAAGGTGGCGTTTGTGGGGGCGACCGGCGCCGGGAAAACGACGATTACGAATCTGTTAAACCGGTTTTATGACATTGCGGACGGCAAGATTCGTTATGACGGGATCAATATCAATAAGATTCGCAAGAGCGATCTGCGCCGGTCGCTGGGAATCGTTTTGCAGGATACCAATTTGTTTACGGGGACCGTGATGGAGAATATCCGTTACGGACGGCTTGACGCGACCGACGAAGAATGCGTGTCCGCGGCGAAGCTTTCGGGAGCTCATGATTTTATCCTGAGGCTGCCAAACGGCTATCAGACGCCTCTGTCGGGGAACGGCAGCAACCTGTCTCAGGGACAGAGGCAGCTTCTCGCGATCAGCCGGGCGGCTGTGGCCGATCCGCCGGTCATGATTTTAGACGAGGCCACCTCCTCCATCGATACCAGAACCGAGTCTATTGTTCAGAGGGGCATGGACGCGCTGATGAAGGGGAGAACGGTTTTTGTGATCGCTCACCGGCTTTCCACGGTAAAAAATTCCGATATGATCCTGGTACTCGAACACGGCCGGATTCTTGAGCGGGGCAGCCATGAAAAACTGATCGGGGAGAAAGGGAAATACTATCAGCTTTATACCGGCGCTTTTGAACTGGAATAATACCTTGCAAAACGGGTCCGGATTCGTTATAATGATACCGAATTCTATGGAAGAGCAGGATCGGGAGAGACACGTCAGGAGGAAGCACATGTATCAATCATATGAAAATGTTACCGTATTTGATCATCCGTTGATTCAGCATAAGATTTCCATGTTGCGAAGCAAGGAAACCGGAACGAACGAGTTCCGCAAGCTGGTCGAGGAAATTGCCATGCTGATGGGGTATGAGGCCCTGCGGGATCTGCCTTTGGAGGACGTGGAGATTGAGACGCCGCTTGAGACCTGTCTCAGTCCCATGATTTCGGGGAAAAAGCTTGCGATCGTCCCGATTTTAAGAGCGGGCCTTGGGATGGTGAGCGGGATTTTGGCCCTGGTACCCACGGCGAAGGTGGGTCATATCGGTTTGTACCGCGACCACGATACCCATGAACCTCATGAGTATTACTGCAAGCTTCCCAGTCCGATCGAATTGCGGACCATCGTGGTTCTGGATCCGATGCTGGCGACCGGCGGTTCCGCCGTGGCCGCCGTCAATTTCATTAAGAAGCACGGGGGTCGGAATATTAAGTTCATGTCTATTATCGCGGCGCCGGAGGGCATTGAGCGGATGCAGAAGGAACATCCGGATGTGGAAGTGTACTGCGGGCATGTGGATCGCTGCCTGAATGAGAACGCATACATCTGTCCGGGCCTGGGGGATGCGGGCGACCGGATTTTCGGAACGAAATAAGAATGGGGACAGGTTATGGAAGAAAAACCATAACCTGTTTTGTCATGAGGCGGCGGGCGTGGGACCGTCGGCCGAACGGGAGCCGAAAGGAACAGAGAGAACGAGGTGATTTCATGGATTGTAAGAGGGCTCAGGCATTGGTGCCCCGTTATATCCGGCAGGAGATCGACGGGGAGGAGATGGAAGCGTTCCTCGGACATGTCAAGCACTGCGGGGAATGTTACGAGGAGCTGGAGATCTACTATACGATCGACACGGCGTTAAAGGAGCTGGACGGGAATCTTTCAAGTCCTCGGACTTTGAAGATGTCCATGGAGCAGGCTCTTTTGGGCTCCGAGAGAAAGGTTCGGAATCGCCGTTGCCTTCAGGTGTCCTATTATGTGCTGAATACCGTGGTATTCTGGGTGGTGACAACGGCCTTCGTATTGCTTTTGCGCATGTATTTGGGCATTATTTGACAGGGAGAACAGATCATGAGAGAAAAAATTGTTTTGATCGACGGGCACAGTATCTTGAATCGCGCTTTCTACGGGATTCCGGAACTGACAAATTCGGAGGGCGTTCCCACCAATGCGGTTTACGGCTTTTTAAATATTCTGTTTAAAGTTCTGGAGGAGGAACATCCGGATTATCTGGCGGTTGCTTTTGACCGGAAAGAGCCTACGTTCCGTCATAAGATGTATGCGGCGTACAAGGGTACCCGAAAACCCATGCCGGAGGAGCTTCACAGGCAGACGCCGATGATAAAGGAGATGCTGGAGGCTATGGAAGTAACCGTGATGGAGCTTCCCGGCTATGAGGCGGACGATATTCTGGGCACCATGGCGAAGAGGAGCGAGGAAATGGGGCGGGAGGTCTCCGTGATTTCCGGAGATAAGGATCTGTTGCAGCTTGCCAGCGAGCATATTCAGATTCGAATTCCGAAGACCCGAAAAGGGAGTACGACGATAGAGAATTACTACGCGGCGGAGGTGGAGGCGGATAAGGGGGTCACGCCGTCCGAATTTATCGATATGAAGGCTCTGATGGGGGACCCTTCCGACAATATTCCCGGGGTGCCTGGGATCGGCGAGAAAGGGGCGGCGGCTATCATCGGGCGGTATCACAGCATTGAAAACGCCTACGCCCACGTGGATGAGATCACGCCGAAACGGGCCAGGGAGGCATTGAAAGAGCATTACGACATGGCCCGGATGAGCAAGGTTCTGGCGACGATCGACGTAAACGCGCCGGTGGCGGAGAACTGGCTGGACTGTCGTCTCGGGAACCTGTATACAAAAGAGGCTTATTCGTTGGTAAAACGCTATGAATTCAAGTCTCTGGCGGCCCGGTTCGAAGTACCGGAGGAAGAGTCGCGCCGGAAAGAGGATTTTTTTGTGGTGCGGGAGTCTGAGGAAGCCGAAAAATTATTTTACAAGGCCGGGGAAGCGCCTTTGACGGGTCTTTACGCGGCCTTTGACGAGGAAGGATTGTCCGGCGTCAGCCTATGTTTTCGGGCCGGGGAAGTGTTTTATCTGCCGGCCGGATTGTTTTTATCCGAAGATTTCATAAAAGAACATTTGGCCCGGCTTCATGACCGAGCTCCCCGGCTGGCTGTGATGGATTATAAGGGGCTTTTGAAAATCCTTCCGGAGGAAGCCGGGAACCGGGCTTTTGAGGAGATCGGGTCGGAGCCCCCTTTTTTGGTGGATTTAAGCGTGGCGGCGTATCTTCTGAATCCGCTGAAGAGCACGTACGGGTATGACGACATTGCCCGGGATATTCTGGGGGAAACGCTACCGTCCGTGGCGGATGTTCTGGGAAAAGAGTCTTTGTGCCGGGCTTTGCGGGAGGAAGAAGAGGAGGCAATCCGGTTAATCTGCCGGATGGCTTTTGTCGCTTTTTCGGCGGCGGATCCGATACGGGAGAGGCTTTTGGAAACCGGGATGGATGCGCTGTATCGTGAGACGGAGCTTCCTTTGATCGTCAGTCTGAATCGGATGGAACAGGCCGGCGTGAAAGTCGAGCGGGAAGGGCTGAGGGAGTACGGGAAAAAACTGGCCGTCCGGATCGGAGAGCTGGAGGCGGAGATCTACGCCTTAAGCGGCATGCCTTTTAACATCAATTCTCCCAAACAACTGGGAGAGGTGCTTTTTGAGCGTTTAAATCTCCCCGGCGGCAAGAAGACAAAGACGGGCTATTCGACGGCGGCGGACGTGTTGGAAAAGCTGGCGGAAAAACATCCGATCGTGGGCAAGATTCTGGAGTATCGGACTTATGCCAAGTTGAAATCTACCTATGCCGACGGCCTGGCGGCTTTTATCCGGGCTGACGGACGGATACACGGTATGTTTCATCAGACGGTCACGGCCACCGGGCGTTTGAGCAGCGCGGAGCCGAATCTTCAGAATATTCCGGTCCGGATGGAGCTGGGGCGGGAGATCCGGAAGGTTTTTGCGGCGGCGGACGGTTGCGTCTTGGTGGATGCGGATTATTCGCAGATCGAGCTCAGAATCCTGGCGCATATGTCGGGGGACGAACAGTTGATCGAAGCGTATAATCAGGCGCAGGACATTCATGCCATCACGGCGGCCAAGGTATTCCATAAACCTCTTTCAGAGGTGACGCCGGAATTAAGAAGAAATGCCAAAGCCGTAAATTTCGGGATCGTGTACGGAATCAGCGCCTTCGGGTTGAGCGAAGATCTGAGTATTTCCCGGAAAGAGGCTTTGGATTATATCAACCAATATTTTGAGACGTATCCGAAAGTGAAGGCGTTTCTGGATCAATGCGTGACGGAGGCGAAGGAAAAAGGGTATGCGACGACATGCTTCGGGCGGCGCAGGCCCGTGCCGGAACTGCACTCTTCCAATTTTATGCAGCGTTCTTTCGGCGAGCGGGTGGCCATGAACGCCCCGATCCAGGGGACGGCGGCGGATATTATCAAGATTGCGATGATCCGGGTGGACGAACGGCTGCACCGGGAGAATTTGCGCTCCCGCCTGATTTTGCAGGTGCATGACGAACTGATCGTGGAAGCGCCGGAAGAAGAGGCGGAGGAAGTGAGAAAAATCCTTTCGGAGGAAATGAAACGGGCGGCCGAGTTAAAAGTGGCATTGGAGATCGATATGCATACCGGGAAAACCTGGTTTGAGACGAAATAGGGATGGGAAGATGAGAAAAATAGGAATTACCGGCGGTGTCGGGTCGGGAAAAAGCGAAATTTTGCGTTTTCTCCGGAAAGAATACGGGGCGGAAATTCTGATTGCGGATGAGATCGGACATGAGCAGATGGAGCCGGGGACGCCGGGATATGCGAAGATCCGGGCGGCGTTCGGAGACGGGATTTTGAATGCCGGCGGGGAGATCGACCGGAAAAAACTGGGCGCCGTTGTCTTTGCGGATCCCGATAAGCTGGCTGTTTTAAACGGAATTATTCACCCGGAGGTTTTTCGGGTGATCGGCGAACGGCTTGAACGGGCGGAGGCGAAGGGGAGTCCCTTCGCCGTGGTGGAGGCGGCGCTTCTTCTGGAAGCGGGCCTGGAAACGGGTCTGGACGAGGTCTGGTATATTTATGTGGAGGAGGAGACGCGGATACGCCGTCTGATGGAAGGCAGGGGATATAGCCGGGAAACCTGCCTTGCGATCATGAAGAATCAGATGGGAGAGAAGGCTTTTCGGGAAGCCTGTGGCGTAACGATCGATAACAGTCATACCTGGGAGGAAACGGTAGATGCGATTCGTAAGCATTGCGAGCGGGAGCAGCGGTAATTGTGTTTACATAGGTTCGGAACATACGCATATTTTGGTGGACGCCGGGATTTCCAACCGGAGGATGGAAGAAGGGCTCCGGGAAATCGGCGTGGATTTTAAGGAGCTGAGCGGAATCTGTTTGACCCATGAGCATTCCGATCATATTGTGGGGTTGAAGACCGCTTTAAAAAAGCATCCGGTACCGGTTTACGGTACGAAGGAGACGCTGGAAAAGGTAAAGGAATGTTTGAAAGGCGAGCTTCCGGCCGAATACCTGATGCCGATTCGGCCGGATTTTCCTTTTGTTCTGGGGGATCTGGAGGCGGAACCTTTTTCGGTTGACCATGATGCGGCCGACCCGGTGGCTTATCGCTTTAATTGTGGCGGCAAATCGGCGGCCGTGGTGACGGATCTGGGAAATTACAGCTCTTATACGGCGGCTCATCTGCAAAATCTGTCCATGCTTCTTCTGGAAAGCAATCATGATATTCATATGCTCCAGGCGGGGGCGTATCCTTATTATCTGAAGAAACGGATTTTGGGGGATCACGGACATTTGTCGAATGAGGCGGCCGGCCGTCTGCTTTGCGAGTTGCTTCACGACGGGTTAAAACATGTATTGCTGGGGCATATCAGCCGGGACAACAACTACCCGGCTCTGGCCTATGAGGCGGTCCGACTGGAGATCACCATGGGGGACAATCCTTACCAGGGATCGGATTTTGATATTCAGGTGGCTTCCCGCGGCGAGATGTCCGGGATTTTTTCTCTGTGAAACCGGGATTCCCCAAACAACTGTCATATGCTGCCGGGATCGGGACTAGAATGGTAATAAATAGCAAAAGCAGGCAGATAAGAGGTTGATTGTGAGAGAAACGATGCATGGAGTTCGGCGCCGGAAGGCTGTTTTTTGTATGTTGCTGGCGATGTTTTTGGTATTTACGGGGCCGGCAGAGGTCCTGGCTGCGGAAACGGTTCCGGTGGATGGGGTCGGGCCGGGCGAGGCGATCGAGGTGGCGGCGGAGACGAGCGCGGATCTTGGGATCACGGCCCGATCGGCGATTTTGATGGAGGCGACTACGGGAACGGTGATTTTTGAAAAAAACGCCGACGAGGCGCTGAGTCCGGCCAGTATCACGAAAATTATGACATTGATCCTTATTTTTGACGCCTTGGAGGAGGGGAAGATTACGCTTCAGGACGAAGCGGTCACCAGCGCCCACGCCAAATCCATGGGAGGCTCCCAGGTTTTTCTGGAAGAAGGGGAGAAGCAGACGGTAGAGACTTTAATCAAGTGTATCGTGATAGCCAGCGGGAATGACGCGAGCGTCACCATGGCGGAATACATAGCCGGCAGCGAGGCGGAATTCGTGGCCCGGATGAATGAGCGGGCGGCCGGGCTGGGCATGACGCAGACTCATTTTGAGGACTGCTGCGGGTTGACGGATTCCCCGACACATGTGACTTCGGCCAGGGACGTGGCGATCATGTCAAGGGAATTGACCACGAAATATCCTCAGATTCATCAGTACAGTACGATCTGGATGGAAAATATCACGCATGTTACGGCAAAAGGGGAGAGCGAGTTCGGGCTGGCGAATACCAACAAATTGTTGCGGCAGTATGAGGGATGCACCGGTTTGAAGACCGGTTCGACCAGCCTGGCAAAATATTGCCTGTCGGCGACGGCCGAGCGGGACGGGGTGGAACTGATCGCGGTTATTATGGCGGCGCCGGATTATAAAGTGCGGTTTTCCGAGGCGGCTACGCTTTTGAATTACGGTTATGCCAACTGCCGGTTATACCGGGATGAAGCGCCGGAACCTTTGCCGGAGCTTATGGTGGCGGACGGTCGGAAGGAGACGTTTCGCTGCCGTTATGACGGGGATTTTTCTTATCTCAGCACGGGAGGCGAGGATCTTTCTCAAATTGAGAAAGAGTGGATTTATGCGGAAAATCTGTCCGCGCCCATTGCAGAGGGCGATCCGGTCGGGGTTCTCAGATATTCCCTGAGCGGGAAAATACTGGGGGACGTTCCGATTGTCTCCGCGGAGAATGTGGAAAAGGCCGGGTATCCGGATTACCTGCAAAAACTTTTTGAGAATTTTCTGATATGAATTCAACTTTTCAAAATTCCACAAAAACAAAGAAAAAACCAAACGATATTAGCAAATTTAACAAAACTTCCGGTTGAATTTCCCATCTCCCTATGTTAAAATACAAATGGCTGTAGAGGACAGCCATGGGGTATTACATATTGTGCACCGGGAGGTGCAACATCTGCCCGGGAAACGGGCATATGAGATGAAAGGAGACTTACAAATGGAAGGTAAGAACATGGGCTTTGGAACGATGGCCATCCATGGAGGAAAGGAAGGGGTTTATCCTTACGGCGCTCTGACCGTGCCGATTTATCAGACCTCTACGTTTGAGTTTGAGAGCTGCGCGCAGGGCGGCGACCGTTTTGCCGGTAAGGCGGCGGGACATATTTACAGCCGAATCGGCAATCCGACGACGGATCTTCTGGAGAGAAAAGTAGCGGCTCTGGAGAACGGGGAAGCGGCGATTGCGATGGCTTCCGGTATGGGCGCGATTTCTTCCGTTATCTGGACGATCTGCAAGGCCGGTGCGCATGTGGTAGCCGATGAAACTTTGTATGGATGTACGCACGCGCTTCTGGCTCATGGCCTGACGCGCTACGGCGTGGAAGTAGATTTTATTGATACGTCGGATATCGAGGCGGTGAAGGCGGCTCTGAAGCCGAATACCGCTCTGGTATATCTGGAGACTCCGGCGAACCCGAACCTGAAGATCGCCGATATCAAGGCGGTGGCGGATGTCGTTCACGGATACAATGCCGCGATTAAGCTGGTTGCCGACAATACGTTCGCGACTCCTTACCTTCAGAAACCGCTGGATCTTGGCTGTGACGTAGTCGTTCATTCCGCGACGAAGTATCTGAACGGCCACGGCGACGTGATTGCAGGTATGGCGGTCGGCAAGGCAGATTTCATGACGGAGGTCCGCGGATTCGGTCTGAAGGATATGACCGGTGCCGTTTTAGGCCCGCAGGAAGCGTTCCTGATCTTAAGAGGTCTGAAGACCATGGAGATTCGTATGGAGCGTCACTGCGCGAACGCGAAGAAGGTAGCCGAGTGGCTGGCAGCCAATCCGAAGGTGGAGAAGGTTTACTATCCGGGCCTGGCATCTCATCCGGGTCACGAGATCGCCGCGAAGCAGATGACGGATTTTGGCGGTATGCTTTCCTTCGAGGTGAAGGGCGGCAAGGCGGCCGGCGTTCAGCTTTGCGACAATCTGGAACTGTGTACGCTGGCCGTGAGCTTGGGCGACGCCGAGACGCTGGTTGAGCATCCCGCCAGCATGACGCATTCTCCTTATACGCCGGAAGAACTGGAAGCGGCCGGTATTCCGGAGGGCATGGTTCGTATGAGCGTCGGTCTGGAGAATGTGGAAGATATCATCGCGGATCTGGAGAGAGGTTTCACATTTGTAAAATAATTTTGCGGACGGTTAACCCGTCGGACGCAGGCAGCCGTATACCGGAGAAGGTATGCGGCTGTTTTTTTGCGGCGCGTTTTGAAAAGAAAGTAATTTTCAAAATCTCTTTCGTGTGCTATACTATGAAAATACTGCGGTTTGTGAAGCCGTCAGGTCGATTAAGACAGGAGAGCGCGGATGGGTTTTGAGATTGCCGAATACGAGATTCGAAGTTTAAGGATCACGGAGGCGGAAGGGTTTACGTTTGTCTTTCTCTCGGATCTTCATATTTGTAATCCCAAGGATCAGAATCGGAAGATTCGGGAAGCGATTCGAAGGTTTCGGCCGGACGCGGTGCTTTCCGGCGGCGACATGGTGCTGGCGAAGGGAAGGCACAGCACGAACGTGCCGGAAGAACTTCTTACGGGGCTGGCAGAAGATTTTCCGGTCTACGTGGCCAACGGGAATCACGAGCTTCGTATGGAGGAGGAACGGGAAGTTTACAAAAATCAGGCGGAAGAATACCGGAAGCGTCTGGAGAGTGCCGGCTGTACGATCCTGAATAACCGCTCGGCACTTCTTGTAAAGGGGGCGGATCGGGTAAGAATCTGGGGGCTGGATATTCCCCGGCATTATTATCCTAAATTCCGGAGGGCTTCCATGGAGCCTTCTTTTCTGAGGGACAGCCTGGGGGAACCGTCAAAAGAGGAATATCATATTCTGATGGCCCATTCGCCGAATTATCCGGAAGCTTACGCCGCCTGGGGGGCCGATGTGATATTGGCCGGTCATTTTCACGGGGGGACGATACGGCTTCCGTTTTTGGGGGCTTTGATGTCGCCGGATTTTCAGCTTTTTCCCCGTTACGCTCACGGACGTTTTGATCTGGCGGGCGGCGGCGTTATGCTGGTGAGCAGCGGATTGGGCGTTCATTCGGTGCGGCTCCGCATCAATAACCCGCCGGAACTGGTCGTACTCCGGCTTGGAAGGGAGGAGCTATGAGTCTTTCCGTGAAACTGGAGGTATTTGAGGGGCCTCTGGATCTGCTTCTGCATCTGATCGAGAAAAACAAAGTGGATATTTACGATATTCCGATCGCGGGGATCACGGATCAATATCTGGATTATGTCAGCCGTATGGAGACGCAGGATCTGGATGTGGTCAGCGACTTTTTGGTGATGGCGGCGACGCTTCTGGATATCAAATCCAAAATGCTGCTTCCTCCGGAAGTGAATGAGGAGGGGGAAGAACAGGATCCGAGAGAAGAACTGGTAGCCCGGTTGATCGAATATAAGATGTACCAATACGTGTCCGGGGAATTGAAGGACCGGCAGGTGGATGCGCAGAAGGCTCTGTACAAGCCTCCCACGATTCCGGCTGAGGTGGCGGAGTACGAGGAACCGGTGGACGTGAAGGAGCTGTTGGACGGGCTGACTTTGCGGCGCTTGAATCAGATCTTTCAGTCCGTTTTGCAGAGGCAGACCGATAAGATCGATCCGGTGCGCAGTACCTTTGGGACGATTAAGAAGGAACCGTTCCGGGTGTCCGTCAAGATCGGCAGTATTCTTACATTTGCCGGGAAAGAAAAACGTTTTTCTTTTCGACAGCTCCTGGAGCGGCAGTCGGATAAGGTGGAGATTATTGTGACGTTTCTGGCGGTGCTGGAGCTGATGAAGATGGGGCATTTGAAGGTGAGCCAGGAGAACCCGGACTCGGAGATCGAATTGGAAGCCGTGGCGATCGAGGAGATTTCGGCGGAGGAACTGGAGAAGATTCTGGAAAATGAATTTTGATCAGGCAGGAGAGGATGCGGATGGAGACACAGGAGGCAAAGGCGATTCTGGAGGCCGTGCTTTTTACGATGGGCGATTCGGTGGAGCTTGGCACGCTGGCTTATGCGGCTCAGGTGGAGGAGGCGGTGGCCAGGGAACTGATTTTGAGTTTGAAGGAAGAGTATGACAGGGAAAAACGGGGACTGCAGATCGTGCAGTTGGAGGACCGGTTTCAGATGTGTACCCGGGTCGAGTATTACGAGGCGCTGATCCGGGTGGCTACTCAGCCGAAGCGCCGTCATTTGAGCGAGGCGGTGCTGGAAACCATGTCGATCGTGGCCTATAAGCAGCCGATTACAAGGCTGGAAATCGAGAAGATCCGCGGAGTCAGCTGCGCGCATACCGTCGACCGGCTGCTGGAATATAATCTGATCGAGGAAGTGGGACGTTTAAACGCGCCCGGACGTCCGATTCTGTTCGGAACGACGGAAGAGTTCTTGCGTTCTTTCGGGCTTCCGTCTCTGGAGGAACTTCCGGTTTTGGAGACGGAGCGGATGGCGCTTTGGAAAGAGGAGGCCGAGGCGGAGGCGCAGACGGCGCTCACCCTGGATACATAAAGGCAGACAAGGAGGAAAATCATGAAGAAACTGGGATTTATCGGCTGCGGGAATATGGCGAAAGCGATTATGGGAGGTATCGTCGGCAAAGGAATTTTGAAACCGGACGAACTGATCGCATCCGATGCGTTTCATCCGATGCTCGAGGAGGCGAAAAAAGTTTACGGAATCGATGTCACCGATTCCAACCGGGAAGTGGCAAAAGGGTCCGAGATCTTGCTGCTGGCGGTTAAGCCTCAGTATTACGAAACGGTAATCCGGGAGATCGCCGATGCGATCCGGCCGGAACAGATCGTGATTACGATCGCACCCGGCAAGAGTCTGGCCTGGCTGACAGAAAAATTCGGCCGGGAGGTCAAACTGGTGCGCACCATGCCGAACACGCCGGCCATGGTTTTGGAAGGCATGACGGCCGTGACGCCGAATAATCTTCTCAGTGAGGAAGAGCTGGGGCGTGTTCTGGCATTGCTGGGGAGTTTCGGTAAAACCGAAGTGGTATCGGAGCATTTGATGGATGTGGTTACGAGCGTGAGCGGCAGTTCGCCGGCTTACGTCTTTCTGTTCATTGAGGCGATGGCCGACGCGGCGGTGGCGGACGGGATGTCCCGGGCACAGGCTTACAAGTTTGCGGCGCAGGCGGTCTACGGGAGCGCGAAGATGGTTCTGGAGACCGGCAGGCATCCGGCCGATTTGAAGGATATGGTCTGCTCGCCGGGCGGGACGACGATCGAGGCGGTGCGCGTTCTGGAGGAGAAGGGCCTGCGTTCGGCGATATTTGAAGCGATGAAGGCGTGTACAAAGAAATCGGCGTCCATGTAAAAAATCAGAATGAGGAGATGAGATTATGAAGATTACGGAATTTGGCAGAGAAGAACTGGCGGTTTTGGAGAAGGAACTGCGGGCGGAGTATGAAAAGTTTGCCGCGATGGGACTGAAGCTGGATATGTCCAGAGGGAAACCGTCCCCGGAACAGCTCGATAAGATCAACGGCCTGCTGGAAGTGTTGGACGGCGGCGATTACAAAACGGAGGCCGGCGTGGATACCAGGAATTACGGGATTCTGGACGGCATCCCGGAAATGAAAAAGATTTTTTCGGATCTGACCGGGATTCCTTGCGATCAGATTGTGGTGGGCGGAAATTCCAGCCTGAATCTGATGTTTGACGCCATGATGCGCTTGATGGTGTTCGGAACGGAGGGGAACGCGCCCTGGAAGGAACAGGGGAAATTAAAATGGCTGTGCCCGTCCCCCGGCTATGACAGACATTTCGGCGTTACGGAACTGCTTGGTTTTGAGATGATTCCGGTACCCATGACGGAAAACGGGCCGGATATGGCGGTGGTAGAAGAACTGGCGGCAAAAGATCCGGCTGTCAAGGGTATCTGGTGTGTGCCGCTCTATTCCAATCCCCAGGGTATCTGCTACAGCGACGAGACGGTGGACCGGCTGGCTTCCATGAAGACGGCCGCGGAAGACTTCCGGATTTTCTGGGATAATGCGTACGGCGTGCATCATATTTATGAGGAAAGGAAGCTGAAAGATATTCTTTCGGCCTGCAAGGAAGCCGGAAACGAGAACCGGGTGTTTTATTTCTTCTCCACATCCAAGATTACCTTCCCGGGCGCCGGCGTCAGTATGATCGCTTCCAGCCCGGCCAATGTGGCGGAGATCCGGAAAGCCATGACGATTCAGACAATCGGTTCGGACAAGGTGAATCAGCTTCGCCATGTGAGATATTTCGGAAACGCGGAGAATGTGAAGAAACATATGGCGGCGATGGCGGAAACCTTGAGGCCGAAGTTTGATATGGTGCTGGATACGCTGAAGGAGGAGCTGGACGGTACCGGCCTGGCGTTCTTTAACAGCCCGAAAGGCGGTTATTTTGTGTCGGTGGATACTCTGCCCGGCTGCGCGAAACGGACGGTAGCGCTGGCGAAGGAAGCGGGCGTCGTGATGACGGGCGCCGGAGCCACGTATCCTTATAAGAAAGATCCGGAAGATAAAAATATTCGGATCGCTCCGACGTATCCGTCGCTGGAGGAGCTGGATAAGGCGATTCACCTATTCTGCCTGTGCGTGAAGCTGGCCGGAGTCGAGAAATTGCTGGAAAAATAAGAGGTGGAAGATATGAATACGATCGGAATCGTGGGTACGGGCCATGTGGGGGCTCATTGTGCATACGCGCTGGCTATCCAGGGGCTTGCGGATGCTTTGATCCTGTTGGATACCGATGAGAAGAAGCTTCGGGCGGAAGTTCAGGATCTCAGAGACAGTACGTTTTATTATCCGCATCGGGCGGATATCCGTCCGGGGACTTATTCGGATCTGAGGGACTGTGATCTGGTTGTGATTTCGGTCGGCGGTATCACAGAAGATGAGAATCGCCTATCCGAGTTAAGGCAGAGCGACGCGATCATAGAAGAATGCGTACCCAGGATCGTGGAGGCGGGGTTTTCCGGAATCTTTCTTGTGATCACGAATCCCTGCGATATCATGGCGGCCAGGGTCCGGGAACTTTCCGGATTTGCCCCTTCCCGCGTGATCGGTACCGGTACGGGACTTGACAGTGCGCGCTTAAAGGAGGTTCTTGCTAGGGAACTGGGCGTGTCTCACAAAAGTCTGGAATGTTTTACGATCGGGGAACACGGAGATTCCCAGATCGCGCCCTGGTCATGTTTTCGGATCGGCGGACAGTCCCTGGAACGTCTGGCCGCGGTCCGACCGGAGGTATACAAGAAACTGGACCGGGCCGCCGTTTTGCAGGAAGTGAAGCGGGCCGGCTGGGTCGTGTTTGCCGGAAAGCATGCGACGGAGTACGGAATCGCCAGCACGCTGGCGGCGTTGGTTCGCTGCATCCTTCACGACGAAAAGCAGGTCCTGCCGGCCAGTGTCTGGCTGAACGGGACGTACGGAGAGTTCGGAATTTATGCCGGTATGCTGTGCCGGGTCGGAAGGCAGGGGGTGGAAGAGGTTTACGAATTGCCTTTGACGGAAGAAGAACGGAGAGGTTTTCAAGATTCCTGCCGGATTATCCGTGAGAATCTTGCGGCACTGGAAAACTCTTAAGAAAATTTGCCGATGCAGCGGGATGAGAATTTCGCGGATCGGAATCGTGAAAAAGCCCGCAGGCGACAGGATCGCTTGCGGGCTTGAATTTTAAAACGGAGAGTGTGGGATTCGAACCCACGTGCCCGGTAAAGGACAACTGCATTTCGAGTGCAGCTCGTTATGACCGCTTCGATAACTCTCCAGGGTATTGCCTGTTCGACACAGGCGACGTCCTATATCTTATCACAATTTGACAGGTAAATCAATCCTTTTTTACGTTTGTACGTCTTCTTTTTTTCCGAATAATATAAACAGATACGGTGACAGGCAGTTTATAAATGCGCCCAGCCAGATGGTGCCTCCCAGTTTATAGATCAGTTGGGGAATCAGGCTACTCCATTCAAAGATTCGGGCGATATAAAGGAAAAAGAGGGCGGCGCCTCCGGTCGTGAGTGGAAAAAACAACATCTGGATTGCGGTAAAAAAGATACCGAACATGGCCGGAATGGAGGCCGAAAAAAAGATTTCTTTTCGCGACATATCCCGGAAAAACCATCGGCCGATCAGAAGCGTTGCAAGAAAAACGATTCCATAGAGAATCAGTTCTTTGACGGGATCTATGATGATGGACCCGTCCGGAAGCGTGACGAGGGCGGTTCGAATAAGCAGGCGGAGAAGGACCTGAAAGGTGAGTTCCCCCGCGATCAGGCAGAAAACCGGTACTTTCCAGAGAACATTTTTTCGGATCGTCATAGGGGCCCTCCTTATGCGTAATATTTCCCTAAAAGAAATAAAAACATGCGTTCTCCCATCAGCGGACGCAGGCCGGTCAGGAGTTTCTGAAAAAGCGAGCCGCAGCGGTAGCGCAGAGCCGGGTTTTTGCTCGACAGAATTCGAAGGATCGTTTCCGCGAACAATTCCGGTTCGCTTCCATTTTGCTCGTCTTTTTCGATCCGGGAAAGTGCCCGTTTCCCGGCCGCTTCATAAGGGCTTCCCTTTTGAGAAAGGTGCGTCCGGTGCGCCGTGAATCCGGTCTTAAAATCGCCCGGTTCAATCAGGGAAACTCGGATGTGAAACGGTTTGACCTCGTGATACAACGCCTCCGTGTATCCCTCGACCGCGTATTTGGTGGCGCTGTAAGCTCCCTGAAAGGGAAGGCCGATGCGGCCGCCCAGAGAGCTGACGTTCAGGATGCGGCCGCCTCCCTGTTTTCGCATGTAGGGGAGTACGGCCCGGCATACCCGGCACATGCCGTGGAAATTCACCTCGAAAATACGGTGCATCGTTTCGTCGTCGGTTTCTTCGAGCGAACCGCCGATGCCGATCCCCGCGTTGTTGATGACGACGTCCACACGTCCGGCCTGTCGGATCAAGGCCCGTATCGCCGTTTTTACGGCTTTCTCATCGCACAGGTCCGCGCGGAAATGCCCGGTCAGTCGTTTTCCGAGCGCTTCGTCCGGCAGGCTCCGGCTGAGTCCGTATACCAAACATCCCCGATCGAGCAAAGCAAAGGCCGTTGCCTGTCCGAAACCGGAGGAAACGCCGGTTATCAAAATTACCCGTTTTTTCATATGGTCTTCCTCGCTGGTTTTTGTTCAGATTATATCATTCCGCTATGGGATTGTAAAGCGGCCGCGGGATATTTCTGATTGACGAAAGGCGGATAAAGGATTAAGATAGAAGCCGGATTGTCCGGGGAAACAGGTGCGAGTCCTGTACGAGCCCGTCGCCGTGAGGCACAGGTAAAATCTGTCCGCCTGACCGAAAGCCACGATTTTGGGAAAAGCCATTGGAGTATTTTCTGAGAAGGCCGGCCGACAGCGTGCCGAGTCGAAATATCCGGGTATCCGCTCCTCTTTTTAATAACCGCGAGGGCCGGTTTGACAAGGGGAAATATTCGTTAAAGGAGACTTGAAACATGAGGATGAATGACAAAAGTAAAGCGTGGAAAAAGCTTCTCTGCATTGTGCTGATCGTGGTTACGGCACTGTCTTGCGCAGGCTGTCAGAGAAACGAAAAGGAGAGCGTTTCTTCGGAAGAAGCGTCGGTATCCGGGGAGAGTACGGCGGCTCCGCCGCAAAAAACGGTTCTGGGCGAAGGTAACGTGATATTTGACCTGATCGTGGCGGATTCGGAAGGTGAAGAGACGTCGTTTGAGATTCGTACGGATAAGGAAACGGTCGGGGAGGCTTTGCAGGAACTGGAACTGATCGACGGGGATGAAAGCGAATACGGTCTTTTCGTAAAGAGTGTCAACGGGATTACGGCCGATTATGATGAGGACGGCGTTTACTGGGCCTTTTACGTGAACGGAGAGTACGCCCAGTCGGGTGTGGACCAGACGCCGATCACGGAGGGCGCGCAGTATGCCCTGCGAATCGAAAAAGGAGCATGAAGCTTAACGTCAGGGAAGTCGTAGTATTCGGAATGTTAGGGGCGGTTATGTACGCGTCCAAGGTGATCATGGAGTTCCTCCCCAACATTCATCTGCTCGGCACGTTAACGATCGTCTATACGATCGTTTACCGGAAGAAGGCTTTGTACCCCATCTATACGTACGTGATTCTGAACGGGATTTTCTGCGGTTTTGCCGGGTGGTGGATTCCCTATTTATATCTGTGGACGGTTTTGTGGGGAGCGGTCATGCTTCTTCCCAGGGAAATGCCGAAAAGAGTGCGTCCGTTTGTGTATATGACGCTGTGCGCCGCGCACGGTTTTTTGTTCGGAACGCTGTATGCGCCCGTACAGGCGCTCCTTTACGGTTTCGGGTTCAAAGGGATGATCGCCTGGATCGCAGCCGGGCTGCCCTGGGATGTCCTTCACGGGATCAGTAATTTTTTCTGCGGCGTTCTGATTATGCCGCTTGCGTTCGTCCTGAAGCTGGCGGAAGAAAATTCGTAAAAATCAGGATAACGGTCTTTGATATCCCGCACAATATATGAGAAAACGGCACCGCCGTCCGGCAGGAGCGCATAAAGCTCCTGCCAGGCGGCGGTACTTCATTCAGGAAAAGTTTTCCGGCGGTTTATCTTTGATCTCAACTTTGGGGGGCTCAAATTTATAGAGCGCTTCATAAGCCGGGAAATCTTCCTCCGTCACCGGGCCGGACGGAATCAGTCCGGTACAGTCGGTGGAAGAAGCGGAATTTCCCATATAATCATAGTCGTCGAAATCATAATCCGAATCCGGTTCTCTCATCAGCCAATCCCTCCTTTTATGCCATAGTGTGCAGAAACTCCGGCATAAGGTTAGTATGGAGGGAAGATAAAGATTTATACGGTCAGGTTTTTCTGAGCCGTTGCGAGCATTAGCTTAATGCGGTTCAACTGATTGACTTCGCTGGCGCCGGGGTCGTAATCCACGGCGATGATGTTGGAAGCCGGGTGGCTGCGGCGCAGCTCCTTGATTACGCCTTTTCCGACGATATGATTCGGCAGGCAGGCAAACGGCTGCGTGCAGACGATGTTGGGTGTGCCGGATTCGATAAGTTCCAGCATTTCACCGGTCAGAAACCAGCCTTCCCCGGTTTGGTTGCCGGGGGACACATAAGGTGCGGCCAACTCGGCTAAACGGGAGATCTTCTGAGGCGGCGTGAACCTTTGGCTGGCGCTTAAGGCTTTCTTCATGTCGGAACGAAACCATTCCAAAAAGCGGATTCCCAGATTGCAGAGTCTAGCCGTTGATTTTTTGCAGCCCAGGTAGCGGGCCTTGAAGTTCGGGTTATAAAAACAATAGAGTAAAAAATCCATCAGATCCGGCATGACGGCTTCCGCCCCCTCTTTTTCCAAAAGGTTTACCAGGTCGTTGTTGGCCAGCGGGGAAAATTTTACCAGGATTTCTCCCACGATACCGACACGTGGTTTTTTCAGGTCTTCGTGAATGGGCAGCGTATCGAAATCTCTCACGATGCCGCGGATGTTTCTCTTAAAGGAAGACATGGAAGGTATGCGGACGGATAAGGATTCGCAGCAGACGGTTTCCCACTTTTTATGAAGAGCGTCGGCGGAACCGGGTTCTTTTTCATAGGGGCGTACGCGGTAGAGGACCCGCATGAACAGGTCTCCGTAAACGATGGCCTGCATGGCTTTCATGATCATCGGCAGGGTGTAGGTAAAGCCGGAATTATGTTCCAGTCCCTGAACGCTCAGGGAGATGACCGGTACCTGTTCCATGCCGGCTTTTCTTAGAGCACGCCGGATGAAGCCGACATAATTGGAGGCGCGGCAGCCTCCGCCGGTCTGTGTCATCAATACTGCCGTCCGGTCGAGATCGTAGCGGCCGGAGAGCAGAGCCTCCATGATCTGGCCGACGGTGATCAGGGAGGGGTAACAGGCGTCGTTGTTCACGTACTTTAATCCGGTGTCAACGGCGCTTTTACCGGTATTTTCGGGTATGACGATCTGATAACCGCAGGAGTTTAAGGCCGGCATCAGAAGGTTAAAGTGAATCGGCGACATTTGCGGACACAAAAGAGTATAGCCGCTTTTTTGCATCTTCCGGGTAAATTCCACCCGGGAACAGGCGGAGGAGCGGATCGTCCGGCCGCCGGTTTTTCGTCCCTGGGAGCGGATGGCGGAGATCAGAGAGCGGATTCGGATGCGGGCCGCTCCCAGATTGTTGACCTCGTCGATTTTTAATACCGTGTAGATTTTTCCGGAGTCCGTCAGGATATCTGCCACCTGGTCGGTCGTGACCGCGTCCAGGCCGCAGCCGAAGGAGTTCAACTGAATGAGATCCAGGTTATCGGAAATTTTCACGTAGCCGGCCGCCTGATAGAGACGGGAATGATACATCCACTGATCCATGGCCGTGGTGGGGCGATCGATTTTTCCCAGATGGGAAACGGAGTCTTCCGTCAGGACGGCGAAACCGTAAGAGTTGATCAGTTCCGGGATTCCGTGATGAATTTCCGGGTCCACGTGGTAGGGGCGGCCGGCCAGGACGATGCCGCGGCGGCCGGTTTCTTTTAACCAGGCCAGCGTTTCTTCTCCCTTTTTTTGCATGTCTTTTCGGGCGACCTGAAGTTCCAGCCATCCTTCGTGAGCGGCCTGACGGATTTCGTCCGCCGTAAAGGGAGGGAAATCCCCGGAGTCGGAGAAATCCGACCGGTTATGTTCCTTCGTGAAGATTTCTACCAGCCGTTCGCTTAAGACCCGTTCGTCCGTGAACGCCATAAAAGGATTAAAAAAGCGAATGTTCGGATCTGCCAGTTCTTCCACGTTGTTTTTGATATTCTCCGCATAGGAGGTTACGATCGGACAATTATAGTGATTCTGAGCGTCCGGTATTTCCGGGCGTTCGTAGGGAATGCAGGGGTAAAAGAGGAACGTGACGCCCTGCCGCAGCAGCCAGGCGATATGGCCGTGAGCCAGTTTGGCCGGATAACACTCGGATTCGCTGGGAATGGATTCGATGCCGAGCTCGTAGATCTTCCGGGAAGAAGCGGGGGAAAGCATGACCCGGTACTTTAACTTCCGGAAGAATACGGCCCAGAAAGGGAAATTCTCATAAAGGTTTAAGACCCGCGGAATCCCGACGGTACCCCGTACGGCTTCTTCTTTGGAGAGCGGTTCATAGTCGAATATCCGGGTATTCTTATATTCATACAGATTCGGAATCTGTTCTTTGTTTTTCTCCCTGCCGATTCCGCGCTCACAGCGATTGCCCGAGGTGTAACGGCGTCCGTCGGAGAAATGATTTATGGTCAGGAGGCAGTTGTTCGTGCATCCGCTGCAGCGGGACATGGTGGAGGTAAACGTCAGCTTCAGGATATCGTCCAGGGGAAGCATCGTGCTCTCTTGTCCTTCATAAGCGTCTCTTGCCACCAGGGCCGCGCCGAAAGCGCCCATGATGCCGGCGATATCCGGGCGGACGGCCGTACAGCCGGAGATTTTTTCAAAACTTCGAAGGACGGCGTCGTTGTAAAAGGTTCCGCCCTGAACGACGATTCGCCGGCCGAGGTCCTCCGCGGAAGCGAGTTTGATAACTTTAAACAGAGCGTTTTTGATCACGGAATAAGCCAGACCGGCGGAAATGTCCGCTACGGAAGCACCTTCTTTCTGGGCCTGCTTTACGTTCGAGTTCATGAACACGGTGCAGCGGGTGCCGAGATCGATGGGATTTTGGGCGAAAAGCGCTTCCTGTGCGAAATCTTTTACCGCATAGTTTAAGGAGTTGGCGAAGTTTTCGATGAAAGAACCGCAGCCTGAAGAACAGGCTTCATTCAGGAGAATGCTGTCTACCGTGCCGTCTTTGATCTTAATGCACTTCATGTCCTGGCCGCCGATGTCGAGGATGCAGTTCACGTCCGGATCAAAGAAAGCGGCCGCATGGTAATGCGTGATGGTTTCCACTTCCCCCATATCCAGGTTTAAGGCGGCTTTTAACAGAGCCTCGCCGTAACCGGTCGAGCAGGAGTAAGAGATTTTGGCGTCCGGCGGGAGCTGTTTTTGGATCTCGGCCATCGCGCGGATCGTGGTGTTCAGCGGGTTTCCGTTATTGTTCGAGTAAAAGGAATAAAGTAAACGGCCGTCCTCCCCGATTAAGGCTACTTTTGTGGTGGTGGAACCGGCGTCGATACCCAGGAAGCATCGGCCGTGGTAATCCGCCAAGGGACCTTTTTTTACCTGGTGGCGGGCATGAGATTCCCGGAAAGCTTCGTATTCGGCTTTATCTTTAAACAAAGGTTCCAGCCTCTTGATCTCGAAGCTCATGGAGACGCCGCCGTTTAGTTTTTTCCAGAGTTCTTCAATGGGAATCCGAACGTTTTCGGTGTCTGCGTTCATAGCCGAACCGACGGCGGCGAAGAGATGGGAATATTCGGGAGCGATCACTTCGTCTTCCTTCAGGTTCAGGGTGCGGATGAAAGCGTTCTTTAATTCGGGAAGAAAGTGGAGCGGGCCGCCTAGGAAAGCGACACGGCCCCGGATCGGTTTGCCGCAGGCCAAGCCGCTGATCGTCTGATTGACAACGGCCTGAAAAATCGAAGCCGACAGATCTTCTTTGGTAGCGCCTTCATTGATCAGCGGTTGGATATCGGATTTGGCAAACACGCCGCAGCGGGCGGCGATCGGATAGATTGCCTTATAGTTCTCGGCGTATTTGTTTAACCCGAGAGCGTCCGTCTGAAGCAAAGATGCCATCTGATCGATGAAAGAGCCGGTGCCGCCGGCGCAGATGCCGTTCATCCTCTGGTCGATACCGCCGGTGAAATAAATGATTTTCGCATCCTCCCCGCCCAGTTCAATGGCAACGTCGGTCCGGGGCGCCCGGCTTTTCAGCGCATGGGCGACGGCAACCACTTCCTGGATAAAAGGGATCTCCAGATGTTTGGAGATAGCAAGCCCGCCGGAACCGGTGATAACCGGAGACAGAAGAACTTCACCTAATGTTTCTTCGGCTTCTTTTATTAAGGAAGCCAGAGTTTCCTGTATATGGGCAAAATGGCGTCGGTAATCGGAAAAGACCATTTTTCCTTCGGGGTTTAAAACGGCGATTTTCACGGTTGTGGAGCCGATATCAATCCCCAGAGTATAAATGATTTTCATATGTATGTTCACTCCTTGGGCTTAAAAGCATGTTCCTGTCAGTTGACGGTAACGAGCACATTATAATGCCAAATAAAAAAGATTTCAACCGGACAATTTATGAAGAAAAAATAAAGCGGAAGAACAGTGTTTGACAAAAGCCGGATATCCGCCTATACTATAACCGTTGGCGCTCCTGCCAGATCATGGCAGGCGGCAGGAAGGAAGGGTTTTATGAATTGGATCTATAAATTACAGAATAAGTTCGGCAGATACGCGATCCCGGGATTGATGAAATATGTGATCGTTTTGCAGGCGGCCGGTTTTGCACTGCTCCGGATAAACCCACTGTTTTTTTACGAATATCTGTGCCTGGATCCGGCGGCGGTCATGCATGGACAGATCTGGCGGCTGTTTACGTTTCTGCTTCAGCCGGCGCACACGGATTTTCTTTATTTTCTTCTTTATATGTATTTATACTATCTGCTGGGGACTACGCTGGAACACGTCTGGGGCAGTTTTGTCTTTGATCTGTATATTTTCATCGGGGTTCTCGGACATATTCTGGCGGCTATGGTTGTGTACTGGCTGACGGGTTATAACGGCGCGCCTTATTTTTATAATCTTTCTTATCTGTATATGTCTTTGTTTATGGCTTACGCGGCCATGTTTCCGGAGGCGCAGTTTCTGTTGTTTTTTATTATCCCGATCAAGGCGAAGTGGTTTGCCATCGCGGAAGGGCTGTTCTTCCTTTACGGAATTATCATGGGAAGTATGACGACCCGGATCGTGGCGCTGCTTTCTTTTGCCAATTTTATTATCTTTTTCCTGTCGATGTACGGGAAAAATATCCGGGAAGCCCCCAGGACGGCTGCCAGGAAAGCGTCTTATCAGCGCAAGGTAAGCCGGTCGGTTCCGAAGACGGGAACGCCGAGGCATCGGTGCGCGGTGTGCGGGCGGACGGAGCTGGACGACGAGAATCTGGAGTTCCGTTATTGTTCGCAGTGCGACGGCCAGTATGAGTACTGTATGGACCATCTGTACACGCATAAGCATGTCAAACAGGATAAATAGATCCCGGTCCGCAAAAGTCCGGGTTCGTTTTCAGGAGGAGAAAAGATGAAGAAAGAACCTTTTGTTACGCTGGAACAACTGAAAGAGATCGACAGGACGTATCCGACCCCGTATCATCTGTATGATGAGAAGGGGATCCGTGAGAATGTGAGGCGTTTGAAGGATGCGTTTTCCTGGAATAAGGGTTTTAAGGAATATTTTGCCGTGAAAGCAACTCCGAATCCGTTTATTCTGAACATCCTGAAGGAGTATGGCTGCGGCTGCGACTGTTCTTCCATGACGGAGCTGATGTTGTCGGATGCGCTGGGATTTCGGGAAAACGATATTATGTTTTCGTCCAACGATACGCCAGCGGAGGAATTTCAATTTGCGCGGAAGATCGGAGCGACGATCAATCTGGATGATATCACGCATATTGATTTTCTGGAGGAATGCGCGGGGATTCCGGAGACGATCTGCTGTCGTTACAATCCGGGCGGCGTGTTTAAGATCAGCAATGATATCATGGATAATCCGGGCGACGCCAAATATGGATTTACGACCGAACAGCTTTTTGAGGGAATCCGGATACTGAAAGAGAAGGGCGTGAAGAACTTCGGGCTTCATGCGTTTTTGGCCAGCAATACCGTGACGAATGATTATTATCCGTTGCTTGCGAAGGTGTTGTTCGAGGTGGCGGTGAATCTGAAGCAGGAACTCGGCGTGCATATCGGTTTCATCAATCTGTCCGGCGGCATCGGCATTCCTTATCGCCCGGATCAGGAGCCGAATGACATTTACCGGATCGCGGCCGGGGTGAAGAAGGTATACGATGAGATTCTGGTTCCGGCCGGGATGGACGACGTGGCGCTGTATACCGAGCTGGGACGCTATATGCTGGGGCCTTACGGCTGTCTGGTGACGAAAGCCATTCATGAAAAGCACATTCATAAAGAGTATGTCGGCTGCGATGCCTGTGCGGTGAACCTGATGCGGCCGGCGATCTACGGCGCGTATCATCATATTACCGTGATGGGTAAGGAGCATGAACCGGCGGATCATCTGTATGATATCACCGGCTCTTTATGTGAAAATAACGATAAATTCGCGGTGGACCGGATGCTTCCGAAGATTGATGTGGGAGATTATCTGGTGATTCATGATACCGGCGCTCACGGTTTCGCTATGGGGTATAACTATAACGGCAAGTTAAAGTCGGCGGAGCTTTTGCTGAAGGAGGACGGAAGCGTTCAGATGATCCGGCGTGCGGAGACGGCGAAAGATTATTTTGCGACATTTGACTATTGTGATATCCTGAAGGATATGAAATGGGAATCTTTGTGATGTTTTGCCGAAAAAGGCTTGACAGATTCGGATTCGCCGGTATAATAAATTGTAAAATGCAATGACGGGGATATGGTCGGAACCCATGTGGATGTCAGAGAGCCGATGGTTGGTGCGAATCGGCGGAAGCAGTTCGGCATAATCACCCCTGAGCAGACAAGCTGAACCGGAACAGAAGTAAGCGGGTACGTAATCCCAACGTTACAGGGGAAGTGCATGTTTGTGCATGATGAGAGGCCGTGTTTACACGGCAATCGGAGTGGTACCGCGGAGATGATTTCAGATCTTCGCCTCTGAAAAACAGAGGCGGAGATTTTTTTATATCGACGTTTACGCTTCGGGATATCCCACAGGACAGGCACCCCCGGGAAATTCATTTCAGGAGGAAAAGATTTATGTTGTTGACAGGTGCTCAGATTATAGCGGAGGTTTTGCTGGAACAGGAAGTGGATACGGTTTTCGGATATCCGGGCGGATCGGTGCTGAATATTTATGACGCGCTTTATGATTATCGGGATAAAATTCATCATTATATGACGGCGCATGAGCAGGGAGCCGCTCACGCGGCGGACGGTTATGCCAGGGCGACGGGCCGGACCGGCGTCGTGATCGCCACCAGCGGACCGGGGGCTACCAATATCGTGACCGGTGTGGCGACCGCTTACATGGACAGTGTTCCCATGGTGGCCATCACGGGCAATGTGAATACGGAACAGATCGGGAAGGACAGTTTTCAGGAGGTTTTTATCGGCGGTATCACGATGTCGGTGACGAAGCACAATTATGTTGTGCGGCGGATTGAGGATCTGGCTCCGACGCTTCGCAGGGCTTTTGCCATCGCGCAGGAAGGGCGTAAGGGTCCGGTGCTGGTGGACATCCCGAAGAATATTACGGCGGCCAGGCTGGAATTTGCCCGCGAGGAACCGATCCGCCCGGTCAGTGAGAGCCGTGTGTATCCGAATCTGAACGAGGTGGCGGAATTGATCAACAAGGCCAGGCGTCCTATGATCTATTTTGGCGGGGGCGTCCGTTTGTCCGGCGCCGGAGCAAAACTCCGGGAGCTGATCGAGAAAGCCGATATTCCGGCGGCCTACACGATCATGGCGGCGGGAATATTGGGATATGAGGATCGGAACAATCTGGGGCTTCTCGGGATGCACGGATGTCTGACCGCGAACCGGGCGGCCAGCGAGGCGGACGTGATTCTGGCGATCGGGACCCGTTTCAGCGATCGGGTCGCTTTGAATCCGAAAGAGTTTGGCGCTCAGGCGCGGATCGTGCATATAGACATCGATGCCAGTGAGGTCAATAAGAATGTGAAAGTAAACGAATGCCTGATAGGGGACGCCAGGGATATCCTGACTCAGCTTCTCCCTCTGGTCCGGGAGACGAAACATGAAGAGTGGATGCAGAAGATGGATGAGTGGCGGAAAGAGGACTATCGTCCGGAGGACAGCGAAGAAAAGCTTCTGCCGCACCAGATTATCCGTTTGCTGTGCGATATGGCGGGGGAAGACGCCTATTATGTGACGGATGTGGGGCAGCATCAGATGTGGACGGCCCAGTATCTGAAACGGATCGCGCCGGGGCATTTTCTGACAAGCGGCGGGCTCGGGACCATGGGATACGGGTACGGCGCCGCCATCGGCGCCAAGATCGGGATCGGGAACGGACAGCCGGTGCTTCATATTACCGGGGACGGCTCTTTTCATATGAATCTGAACGAAGCCTGTACGGCCGTCAGCTATGACGTGCCGATCATCACGGTAATCTTGAATAATGCGGTACTCGGTATGGTGCGCCAGTGGCAGACGGTATTTTATCAGGGGCATTATTCCAGCACGGAACCGGAGAGACGGACCGATTACGTGAAGGTAGCGGAAGGGTTCGGGGCCAGAGGCTATCACTGTGAAACGCTTGAGGAGCTGAAGGCGGCCATGCGCGAAGCGTTGAAACAGACGGGACCGGTGTGGATCGAATGTGTGATCGACCGGGAGGAGAAAGTGCTTCCGATGATACCGGCCGGCGGAACGATCGATGATATTATGTTGGATTAGAAGCGTTTGGGGAAAGGAGAGGAACGGAATATGCAGAGATATTATTTGAGCGCGATTGTGGAGAATCATGAAGGCGTACTGGCCCGGATTTCGTCTTTGTTTACCCAGCGGGGCTTTAATATTGAGAGTATCACCGCGTCGGAGACCAGTATCAAGGAGATCACCCGTATTACCATTACGACGGCCGGCGACAAGGAGAGCATGATTCAGATGATGAAGCAGACGCAGAAACTGGAGGAGATCAAAGCGGTATTTCTTCTGAAAGCCACCAACAGCCTGATGCGGGAACTTTTGCTGGTGAAAGTAGCCGCGGACGAAAGCAACCGGAGTCATCTGCGGGAGATCTGTGAGATCTATAAGGCGAAAATTATCGATTTGTCCCTGGAAAGCATGGTGATGGAACTGACGGGGGAACCGGATAAAGTGGACGCGTTTTTAAACGTGCTGACGCCTTATCAGATCGTTGAAATGTGTCGGTCCGGCGTGACGGCTTTGGAGCGCGGTCCGAGGACGTATGTTTTGCAGTGACGATAGAGATGCCGGATGTTTGCGCATCGTTTTCGAAGCGTTTCAAAAATCGGCTTTCGCTATAAAATGAGGGAAAAGAGGAGAAAAAGATGATCAAAAAGTATTATGACACGGATTGTAACCTGGGGCTTTTGGACAATAAGACGATAGCCGTGATCGGATACGGCAGTCAGGGCCATGCGCACGCGCAGAATTTAAAAGAGAGCGGCTGCAACGTTGTGGTCGGTCTGAGGAAAGGAAGCGCCAGTTGGGCGAAGGCGGAGGAAGCCGGATTAAAAGTAATGGAAGTGGCGGATGCGGCCAAAGCCGGCGACGTGGTTATGATGCTGGTTCCCGACGAGATGGCGGCGGATATTTACCACGGCCAGGTCGCGCCGAACATGAAGGAAGGCGACGTGCTGATGTTTGCCCACGGTTTTAACATTCACTTTAACTTTATTCAGCCGGCGAAGAATCTGGATGTGATTATGGTGGCGCCCAAAGGCCCGGGCCATACCGTGCGCAGTCAGTACGCGGAAGGAAAAGGCGTTCCCAGCCTGATTGCGGTGTTCCAGGATTATTCCGGGAAAGCGAAAGAGTACGCGCTTGCTTATGCCTGCGGGATCGGCGCCGGACGCGCGGGTATCCTGGAGACGACTTTCCGGGAAGAAACCGAGACGGATTTGTTCGGTGAGCAGGCGGTTCTCTGCGGCGGTGTGACCGAGCTGATGAAAGCCGGTTTCGATACGCTGGTGGAGGCGGGCTATGAGCCGGAGATGGCGTATTTTGAGTGTATTCATGAGATGAAGCTGATCGTGGATCTGATCAATTCCGGCGGTTTCGCGATGATGCGTTATTCGATCTCCAATACGGCGGAATACGGAGACTACCGCACCGGAAAACGCCTGATTACGGAAGAGACGCGGAAAGAGATGAAGAAGGTTCTGGGCGAGATTCAGGACGGTACGTTTGCCAGCGAGTTCATGCAGGAATTTTCGGCCGGACGAAAAGCCAAATTCCTGGCCAGCCGCCGGGTGGAGGCGGAGCATCCGCTGGAGAAAGTGGGAAAAGCGCTTCGGGATATGATGAGCTGGCTGAAAAAATAGGAACAGCCGAAAAATAAAAGCGCGCGGGCCAAGAAGGTCCGCGCGTTTTTGGCGTGATTTCCAGATTTTTTTGGTTTTCATAAAATAATTGACATAATTACAAAAGCGAGATATACTTAAATCGGAACGGAAGGTAAAAGGGGTGACAGGTTTAAAAACACCGCTTGACAAAACCGACAGGAGCTATTAAGATAAAAGAGCACGAACAAATGTTCATAAACCGGAGGAAAGTATGATGGTAAAAGAAGATAAACAAAAAGCGTTGGATTCCGCTTTGGCGCAGATCGAGAAGGCTTACGGCAAGGGCTCCGTCATGAGATTGGGAGATAAGGGAGCCAAGCTGAATATTGAGACGATTCCTACCGGCTCTCTGAGCCTGGATATGGCGTTGGGGCTGGGCGGCGTGCCGAGAGGTCGTATCGTGGAGATTTACGGGCCGGAATCCAGCGGTAAGACGACGGTAGCGCTTCACATGGTGGCGGAAGTACAGAAGAGGGACGGTATCGCCGGTTTCATCGATGCGGAACACGCGCTGGATCCGGTTTATGCCAAGAATATCGGCGTGGATATCGACAATCTTTATATTTCTCAGCCGGACAGCGGCGAGCAGGCGCTGGAGATCTGCGAGACGATGGTGCGTTCCGGTGCGGTGGATATTGTGATCGTGGACTCCGTGGCGGCGCTGGTGCCGAAAGCCGAGATCGACGGGGACATGGGAGATACGCATGTAGGCCTTCAGGCACGCTTGATGTCCCAAGCGCTTCGGAAGCTGACCGCGGTGATCAGTAAATCGAACTGCGTGGTGATCTTCATCAATCAGTTGCGTGAGAAGGTCGGCGTCGTCTACGGGAATCCGGAGACGACTACCGGCGGCCGCGCCCTGAAGTTTTATTCTTCCGTTCGTCTGGATGTGCGTCGGACGGAGGCTTTGAAGCAGAGCGGAGAACAGGTGGGGAACCGCACGCGCATCAAAGTCGTGAAGAATAAAATCGCACCTCCGTTTAAGGAAGCGGAATTTGATATTATGTTCGGACAGGGCATTTCCAGAGAAGGAGACATTCTGGATCTGGCCGTTAAGATCAATGTGGTGGAGAAGAGCGGTTCCTGGTTTTCTTATAACGGAGACAAGATCGGGCAGGGCAGGGAGAACGCCAAGACTTATTTGAAAGAGCACAGGGACGCGATGGAAGACATCGAGCGCAGAGTGAGAGAACATTACAATCCGGAAATTTCTTCGGATTCCGCGTCAAAAGAGCCTGAAAAAAAGAAAACAAAAGAGACTCCGGAGACGGATGTGTAAGTCAAATCCATAAGTCGGACGCATAAATGCTTGACAGCTACATAAAAAAAGCTTAAAATTATCGGTGTTGTAATATTTGTACAATGAAAATTAAATAAGGAGGTGCTCCTGTGGAAATCAGAATCATCATTTATGCGTTACTGCTTTGCGCTGCAGTTGCGATTACTTGGTTTGCCGCAATTTCCCATCGCAAGCGGGTGTATGAAGCTAAGATCGGAAAAGCGGAAGAAAAATCAAGAGAAATAATAGATGAAGCGTTAAAAATTGCGGAGACGAAGAAAAGAGAAGCTCTTCTGGAAGCCAAGGAAGAAAATCTGCGTACAAAAAACGAGCTGGAAAAGGAGAGCAAGGAGAGAAGAGCGGAGTTACAGCGCTATGAACGCCGGGTGATCAGCAAAGAAGAGAATCTGGACAAGAAGTCCGAGGCGCTGGAAAAAAAGGAAGCCGCTCTGAATAACCGGGAAGAGAATTTAAAACGCAAGAGTCAGGAAGTGGAGGAACTTTATCAGAAAGAAGTTACAGAACTGGAACGGATTTCGGGATATACCTCCGAGCAGGCAAAAGAGTTCCTTTTGCGGGCGGTCGAGGACGATGTAAAGCACGATACGGCAAAGCTGATTAAAGAGATGGAGGCGAAAGCCAAGGAGGAAGTTTCGAAAAAGGCAAAAGAATACATTGTGACTGCCATTCAAAAGTGCGCCGCGGACCATGTTGCCGAGACGACGATTTCCGTGGTTCAGCTTCCCAGCGATGAGATGAAGGGAAGAATCATCGGACGGGAAGGGCGCAATATTCGTACATTGGAGACTATGACAGGCGTGGATCTGATTATCGACGATACGCCGGAAGCCGTGATCTTATCCGGTTTTGATCCGGTCCGGAGAGAAGTGGCCCGGATCGCTCTGGAAAAACTGATCGTGGACGGGCGGATTCATCCGGCCAGAATCGAAGAGATGGTTGAAAAAGCCCAGAGAGAAGTCGAAACCATGATGAGAGAAGAAGGCGAGGCCGCCGTATTGGAAGTGGGCGTTCACGGGATTCATCCGGAGTTGGTCAAGCTTTTGGGTCGAATGAAATTCCGAACCAGTTACGGACAGAACGCTCTGAAACACTCGATCGAGGTCGCGCATCTGGCGGGACTTTTAGCGGCGGAGATCGGTGTGGATGTCCGCACGGCAAAGAGAGCCGGTCTTCTGCATGATATCGGCAAAGCGG
This sequence comes from Lachnospiraceae bacterium, assembly GCA_022792885.1. Lineage (GTDB taxonomy): Bacteria > Bacillota > Clostridia > Lachnospirales > Lachnospiraceae > JAAWBX01. Next base: position 174,225 of record JAAWBX010000036.1, on the reverse strand, counting down.
TCGATCATGAGATGGAGGGTTCCCATATTCAGTTGGGCGTGGATCTGTGTCGAAAATACAAGGAGTCTTCGATCGTGCTGAACGCGGTGGAAGCGCATCACGGCGACGTGGAGCCGCAGACATTGATTGCCTGTATCGTTCAGGCGGCGGATACGATTTCCGCGGCCCGGCCCGGCGCAAGGCGTGAGACGATCGAGACTTATACCAACCGCTTAAAACAACTGGAAGACATTACCAACGGCTTTAAGGGAGTGGATAAATCTTTTGCGGTTCAGGCCGGACGGGAGATCCGGATTATGGTGGTGCCGGAACAGGTCAGCGATGACGACATGGTTCTGCTGGCGCGGAATATTTCCAAGCAGATCGAGAGCGAATTGGAATATCCGGGTCAGATCAAGGTGAACGTGATTCGTGAATCGCGCGTCACGGATTATGCGAAATAAGGAAACAGACAAGAAGAGAAGCGAACAGCAATGTTCGCTTTTCTTTATTATGCGCAGGGGATTCGCAGATAAAAAGGAGAGAGAATATGATAAAAATCGAGAGAGAAAAAAGGGAATTGGCCTACCAGGGGACTATTCTGACGATATATCGGGATACCGTCCGGCTTCCGAATGGGGAGACGGAAGATTGGGATACCGTTCATCACAACGGAGCGGCGGCGGTGATTCCGGTTCTTTCGGACGGACGGATTCTGATGGTGCGTCAATATCGGAATGCCCTGAATCGTTTTATGCTGGAATTGCCGGCGGGAGCTTTGGATTCGCCGGACGAACCGGACGAGGTTTGCGCGGCCCGGGAACTGGAGGAAGAAACGGGGTACCGTTCCGAGAATCTGGAACGTCTGATCTGCGTCAATACCACCGTGGCGTTTTGCGACGAGCGTATCGGTGTTTTTGTAGCCCGCGACCTGATCCCTTCCCGGCAGAAGCTGGACGCGGGGGAATCCCTGGACGTTCTGGCTTATACCATGGAAGAGTTGGAGGGGAAGATTTTTTCCGGGGAAATCACCGACGGGAAGACTATTGCGGGGCTTATGGCTTACAAGGTAAGATATTGCTCCTGATATTGTCCGTTCGCCCGGCATAGAATGAAAAAAACGGGAAAATTTCATGGAGAAAATTTCTTTTTCTTATGCCGGACGCATTCTGTTTTTCTTGGGGGCCGGAACAATTCTCGGGACATTTTTCGCTGCGTTTTTTCAAGACTGGCTTTGGAATCTTTTTTCGGAATTGCCAAAACGCCTGGATTCTTCGCGGGCGATTATGCGGGAAGACAGGAGATATCTGATCTATTTATGCTTGTGGCGCTGTGCGGAATTTCTTCTGCCCGGGTTTCTTGCGGAGGGAAAGTTAAAAGAGCGTGTCTGGGAACTCTGGTTGTTTGTGTTTGCCTTTCTGGCGGGAATCTGGATCAGCCTTTTTACTTTGCGTTACCGCGTTCTTGGAATGATTCATTTTGGAAAAACGGTATTTCCTCAGTGGCTGTTTTACGGCCTCGGCGCGTATCGGATGGCAGGATCTGGAGAGGGAGGAAAGATACGGAAATTGTCGGGAATCCTTTTTGTTTTTGCAGGGCTTTTCACTGAAATTTTGTTTGACTTTCCCTGAGAGAATAGGCTATAATCAACACAGGCAACATGACTTTCTAAAGAGGATGCGCGGATATGGAAAATATAATCGAAGAATACATTATTTATTTACATAAAATCAAAAAGACGGCTTATAATACAGAAATTTCCTACAGAAGAGACTTACGGAAGATGAGCGCTTTTTTGGCGGAAAACGGGATTTTGAAATTGCGCGATGTGACGGAAACCAGTTTGAACGGTTATATTCTGGATCTGGAAAGAAAGGGGATGTCTCCGGCGACGATTTCCCGGAATATCGCTTCCGTCAAAGCCTTCTTTTTGTATGCGATAAAAGAGGGCCTTATCGAGAAAGATCCGGCGGACGGGCTGAAAGCTCCGAAAATTGACAAGAAAACGCCGAAGGTCCTGACGCAGGAGGAGATGGAAAAGCTGCTGATTCAGCCGAAGCTGGAGAATGCGAAGGGCCTGCGGGACAAAGCCATGCTGGAACTTCTTTACAGCACCGGCATGCGGGTATCGGAACTGGTGAATCTGAAACTGGACGACGTGAATATGGAGGTGGGCTATGTGACCTGCCGCGATGCGGGGCGGGAACGGACGATCTCCTTCAATGCTCGGGCCAAAAAAGCGTTGGAGACGTATCTGGCTTCTTCCCGGGACCAGATGACGAAAGACCGGGATGTCGCGTTTTTGTTTACCAACTGTTCCGGGGACAGTATGAGCCGGCAGGGTTTTTGGAAGCTGATTAAGCACTATGCGAACCGCGCTCAGATTGAGGGGGATATTACCCCGCATACTCTGCGCCACACTTTTGCCGCTCATATGGTGGAAGACGGAAGAGACTTGCATGATGTGCAGCAGATGCTGGGGCATTCGGATATCTCGACTACGCAGATGTATGTGAGGTTGAACCGGCATCCGGATGTCGAGGAGTAATCCTTTATTTTTTAAGAAGAACGGGCGGTTGTCTGATAAAGCGACACTCAGGGAAGAAGGATAAGTCCCTGGGTGTATTCGTTTTTCAGGGGAGCGCGGAAGCGGGCCGATACCACTGCGCGGTAAATATCGGAGGCGAAGACGTTTTTTTCAAAAACGGCGTAGTCTTCCGGGGAAAGCCGTTTGGGGGCGTCGGCTGTTTTCGTGAGCAAAACGGCGGGACTTTTTCGTTTCATTTCCGACAGGACGGGTCTGAAACCGGAGCGGAATCCCAGAATGCGCAGATATCCGCCGTAATCCTGTTCTTTTAAGCGAAACAGTTCTTTTTTTCGAACGTCCAGAAGGATGTGGATCAGCGCCCGGTTGATCCGTGTTCGGGTATAAGAGCGGCTTTTGCAGGCTTCCGCGAAAGCGGTGAACGTGGAAATCGTTTTGCGTTCTCTGAGGATGCGCTTGGCCAAATCTTCGGAAACATCCTCGAAATCGAGAAGCTTTTCGTCCGGGAGGCAGAGAAGCCGGCAGGCGAAAGCGGAGGAGAAGTCATCCGGAAAAACGGGCAGAGAGCGGTGAAGGGATGCCCGGTATAAAGAGATCGTTTCCGGTAAAAGAGCATCGCAGAGAGGGGAATCCGGTTCAAAGACACGGGGAAGGCCGTGGGGAGAGACCGTCTCGAGAAAACGCCGGATCGCACCGGCCGAGGTGGCGGCTCCCGCCAGTTTTGTGCCGGTATAATCGCCGATACGCGGTACGGTATCCGGTATCAGAGGAGATCGCCTTAGTAAGATGGCTTTTAAATATTCCAGAGCCAGGAGGTTATTGGGGGAAGCGGTCAGGTCGGCGGCGTTTTCGGATAATCCGGCCAGAGCCCGGCTGCTGGCCGCCGGATAAGAAAGCCCGTTTTTTAACGATTCCTGTAATTTTGCGGAGTACGCTTCCGGTTCTTCGGCCAGAAGTTCTGCGGCGTCAAGAAGTCGGGAGAGATCGCCGCATTCGCTGCCGAAGGACAAATGTGTGACGACTCCGGTTTTTTCCAACAATGCGACGCCCGCCTGTGCGAACGTGCGTGCGGCGCCGGTGGCGGTGCAGACCGGCATTTCCAGTACGCAGTCGGCGCCTGCCAAAAGCGCCATACGGGCACGGGTATACTTGTCCGTAACGGCAGGTTCGCCTCTCTGGACAAAATCCGGGCTCATAAGAACAACCGCATAATCGGAGCCGGTGCGGGCTTTTGCCTGGGCAATGTGATAGGCGTGGCCTTTGTGAAAGGGGTTGTATTCTGCGATGATTCCGACGACGTTCATGGCCGATTTGTCTCCGTTTTCCGTTTTTCCTTCTATTTTACTGCAGAAGAGGAAAAGATTCAATGGCGGAATGTTCTGAGAAAGGTACAAGAATTTCGACTTGTTTTGGCAAAAACGGGCGGGAAATTGCTTGTATCTGAAAATGGATTGGAGTATAATACTGGAAGAATGCAAAACGAAGGGGGTTTCAAAAAAACATGGGATTTATCGATCGGATTAAGGAAAAAGCACGACAGAATGTCAAGACGATCGTTTTGCCGGAGAGCAACGACAGAAGGACTCTGGAGGCGGTGGAACAGATCCTGAAAGAGGGGACGGCAAAACTGATTCTGTTGGGCGATCCGGAGAAGGTAACGGCTGATGCGAAGGAACTGGGAGTCAGCCTGGAAGGCGTTTCCATTGTGAATCCGGCCAATGACAAGAATTTTGAGAGCTACGTTCAGCTTTTATATGAGTGCCGGAAGGCGAAGGGAATGACGGAAGAAAAGGCAAGAGATACGTTGTCGAACGATATTCTGACATATGGCGTGGTTATGGTGAAAGCCGGTGCGGCCGACGGGATGGTGGCAGGCGCCTGCCATTCGACGGCGGATACGCTCCGTCCGGCTCTGCAGATTATTAAGACGACGCCCGGGGTTAAGTCCGTTTCCGGTTTCTTTATTATGGATGTGCCGAATTGCGAACTGGGCGACGACGGCATTTTCCTGTTTGCGGATTGCGCGGTGAACCAGAATCCCGATCCGGTGCAGCTGGCCGAGATCGCGACGAATTCGGCGAGAACGTTTGAAGCCCTGACCGGCGGGGTTCCGGCGGTTGCCATGTTATCTCATTCTTCCAAGGGGAGTTCGAAGCATCCGGATGTGGATAAGGTTGTGGAAGCGACGCGTCTGGCCAGGGAAGCGCACCCGGATATCAACCTGGACGGAGAGTTGCAGTTGGATGCGGCGATCATTCCCGTTGTGGCCGAAAGCAAAGCCAAGGGAAGCCCGGTGGCCGGACATGCCAATGTGCTGATCTTTCCGGATCTGGACGCAGCCAATATCGGTTACAAGATGGTACAGAGACTGGCGAAAGCGGAAGCCTACGGCCCCATGCTTCAGGGGATTGCCAAGCCGGTGAACGATCTCTCGCGCGGCTGCTATACCGAGGATATCGTCGGTGTGGTAGCGTTTACGGCGGTACAGGCGCAGATGTGCGAGAATAAATAAAGGCGGAACAAGTAAAAAGTATTGACAAAAAAAAACCACCTATGTATAATAGTTAGGTGCTTATCAGGAGATTGATATGCGCATACATTTGTCGGAATCACAGATCCGGGAAGGTGAATGCAGAAGATACGAGGCGGCTTTCGGGTTTGACAGGCTTTCTTGTCGGGCCGGCGATTATCCGGTCCGGAAGGCGGAACCTGTCGTCGTGAAGGTTGCGAATTTGGGGAATCAGAAGTATCGTCTGGAAGTTCATATCGTCTGTACGCTGGGGATTCCCTGTGATCGCTGTCTGGACGTTGTGGACTGGCCGTTTCACATGGACGCGGAGCAGGAGATAGATTTGAAACAGTCGGAGCAGGACCGGCTTCGTGATTTGGACGAGAAGACCTATATCCAAGGGTATCATTTTGATGTGGATGAATTTGTCCGCGGCGAGTTGTTCCTGAACATGCCTATGAAGGTTCTTTGCAGAGAAGATTGTGCGGGAATCGGTAATGGATGTGGCACCGATCCGGTTATCGGAGCGTGTGAGTATAAGGAGAAGCCGCCCGATCCAAGGATGGCGGTTATCCAGGAGATATTTGACAAGGCTAATACAGGTGAAGGTAAGGAGGTGTAACCATGTCTATCTGTCCTAAAAATAAATCTTCCAAGGCAAGAAGAGACAGCCGTAGAGCGAACTGGAAAATGGGTGAGATGAATTTAGTGAAGTGCAGCAAATGCGGCGCTTTGATGATGCCTCACAGAGTTTGCAAGGCATGCGGATCTTACAACAAAAAAGAGATCATTCCTCAGGACTAATCCGAATATGGGGAACAGGCCTTCCGGAATCCGAGAAAAGCGGATTTCGGGAGGTTTTTTGTTGTTGCGGGGCGGCCGTCGCCGGACAAACTCGGCGGCTTTTGAAACGCACCGAGAAATTTAAAAGTAATTGGCTTGTGGGACGGGTTGTGATATACTGAAAGTAAATTTATATCAGGGGGTATTTTTATGTCTTACAGTCCAAGCCTGGCGTCGGCGTTCAATGACACCAGCATGAGAGGAAAACAGATGTCGCCTTCCGGCATGTGTTCGTTCTGCACGGAAGAGTGCCTGGGTACGTGTGAGATCGGCCTTTCGGCCATGCGGGGTGAGATGGCTGTCTATCCGACGAACACGGGGGAGAATCAGGTGGCGTCCGAGAAGGACATGCCGATCGATTATTCCCATTTTAATATTAACGGTCGGGTGTTTGGCGCCGTGGGAGCGGCGGCGAAGGAGGAGGAAGCCACGATCTTCAACGTGAAACTGGAACAGACGATCGGTTCCGAAAATCCGGTGAAACTCGCCGTGCCGGTGGTGCTGCCGGCGCTGATCAAATTGAACTGGGAGGATTATTTCGCGGGCGCTGCCATGGCGGGAGTCAACTGCGTGATCGGCGAGAGTTCACCGGGGAAGGACCCGAACCTGGAATACACGGACGGGAAGATCAGTCGTTTTGATAAACTGACGGAATTTCTGGACGCATTTCGGCGGTATGACAGAGGGTACGGTCAGATCATCCTTCAGTGCAATACGGAGGACGACGCGCAGGGACTTCCCGAATATGCGCTGACGAAAGGCGACGTGACGGCCCTGGAATTTAAGTTCGGACAGTCCGCAAAGGGAACGCAGCCGGCGGTGCGGGTAAAAACGCTGGAAGAGGCTCTGGCCAAAAAGAAGGGAGGAGCCGTTATTTATCCGGATCCCACGGATCCGAAAATTCAGGAAGCCTGGGAGAGAGGCGCCTGTCCGAACTTCTTTTATTACAGCCGTCTGCCGATGTGGGACGAAGCGTATCTGACGGAGCGGATGGCCGGATTGCGGAAAATGGGAATGAAGAATCTGTATTTTAAGATGGCGGGTTACGATCCGGCGGATATGGAACGGGTGCTCCGCATCGCTTCCGTGACGAAGGCGGATCTGGTCACGTTTGACGGCGCCGGCGGCGGTTCCGGGTACAGTCCCTGTAAGATGATGAACGAGTGGGGTTATCCGGCGATTCTGATCGAGGCGGCGCTGGTTCCGATCTGCAAGAGGATGGAAGCGGAAGGCATGAAAGTTCCGGCGATCGCCGTGACGGGCGGTTTTTCCACGGAAGACCAGGTATATAAAGCGCTGGCACTGGGGGCTCCTTACATAAAGGCCGTTGGTTTGTGCCGTTCTTCCATGGCGGCGGCCATGGCCGGAAAAAAGATCGGCCGGCTGCTGGAAGAAGGAAAAGTTCCCGCCCATGTGAAGCCTTACGGGACAACAAAGGAAGAAGTTTTTGCGGATCTGCCGGAACTTCGCTGGCTTTATGGAAGCGAGGCGGACAACTTTTCCGCCGGGGCCGTCGGCGTCTATTCTTATTTAAAACGGATCGCGTTCGGACTGCAGCATTTTGCCGCGCTGAATCGGAAGTTTGACATAAAACACATCGATTCTTCGGATTTGATTCCGCTGACGCCTTCGGCCAGAGATATTTTAAAAGGCGCCTGGTTTTAGAAAATAAAGAAAACAGACCGGATTTTGGAAAGAGAAATCACATGTAGGTGTTGATTTCTCTTTTCATTTACAGTATATTATTATAGGAAATTGCTGTACTGACGTACGTTTTACCAGAGAACGACATGTTTTTTGCGGTACGTCAGAAGAAGAAAGCAGGAGTATGTTATGGAAAATAAGATTCGAATTGCCGTTGACGCGGTGGGCGGGGATCACGCTCCGGCGGAAGTCGTGAAGGGCGCGGTGGAGGCGGTAAAGCGATATCCGGATATCCAGGTGATTCTTGTGGGACCCGGGGAGTTGATCGAGGAAGAACTGAAAAAATATGAATATCCGGAGGAGCAGATGGTTTTGCAGCCTGCTTCGGAGATCATTTCGACGGAAGAAGCGCCGGTGGCGGCGATCCGGGATAAGCAGGATTCCTCCATTGTGGTGGCGTCGAAGATGGTGAAGGAGAAAAAAGCCGACGCGTTTGTATCGGCCGGCAGTACCGGGGCCGTTTTGACGGCGGGGACTCTGATTGTGGGACGGGTGAAGGGCGTGGAGCGGCCGCCTCTGGCAACGCCGATTCCCACGGAGAAAGGCATGTCTCTTCTTCTGGACTGCGGGGCCAATGTGGATGCCAAGCCTTCTCAGTTGGTGCAGTTTGCGCAGATGGGTTCCCTTTATATGGAGAACGTCATGGGCGTGAAGAATCCCGGCGTGGCGATCTTGAATATCGGCGTGGAGGAGGAAAAAGGGAACGCTTTGACGAAGGCGACCTATCCTCTGCTGAAAGAGTGCAGGAATATCCGTTTTGTCGGGAATATCGAGGCGAGGGAGATTCCGGCCGGGGGCGCGGACATTGTCCTGTGCGAAGCTTTTGCCGGGAATATTGTTTTGAAGCTCTATGAGGGCGTGTCCAGGACATTGCTGTCGGTGGTAAAAAAAGGTTTGCTGACTTCTCTGCGCAGTAAGCTTGGAGCTCTGATGATTAAGCCGGCGCTGAAGGAAACTTTGAAGAGTTTTGATTCCAGCGAGTACGGGGGCGCGCCGCTTCTGGGTCTGAACGGTCTGGTTGTGAAGACGCACGGAAGCGCGAAGGCGAAGGAAATCACCAATACCATTCTCCAGAGCAGGACGTTTGTTCTGAAGGGGACGAATGAAAAGATAAAAGAATGTTTCGCCGGTATTGAGAGGGTGCGCAGCACAAAATAACAGAAAGGAAAGGATAAAAAGATGGAATTTGAAAAGATCCGTGATATCGTGGCAGAGGTTATGAATATGGAGGCCGAAGAAATCACGATGGAGAGTACGTTTGTGGATGATCTGGGCTGTGATTCGCTGGATATTCAGCAAATTCTTCTGGCGGTTCAGACGGAATTTGACGTGAAAATCCCGGATAACGCGGTCGACGGGATGGAAACGATCGGCGACGTGGTGGAGCAGTTAAAGCAGCGCTGACTCCCCCAAGGCTTAAGCGGGCCCTGACGAGGCGGTCAGGGTCCCTTCTGTGTTTTAAGGAAAAAGCAGGGAAACAGGTATGGGAAAATTTGAGGAAACAATCGGTTATCATTTTGAAGACGCCAGGCTTATGAGGCTGGCGCTTACCCACAGTTCGTACGCGAATGAGCATATGAAAGGAAAACTGGAGAACAATGAGCGCTTGGAATTTTTGGGGGACGCCGTTTTAGAGATCGTGAGCAGCGATTTCCTTTTTCATGCGTTTCCGGAGGATCCGGAGGGAAAACTGACCCGAAGGCGCGCCAGCCTGGTATGCGAGCCGACGCTGGCGATCTGCGCCAGAGAGCTCGGATTGGGCGATCATCTGCTTTTAGGCAAGGGGGAGGACGCGACCGGGGGCAGGAAGCGGGATTCGATACTGTCCGATGCACTGGAAGCGCTGATCGGGGCCATTTATCTGGATGGTGGTTTTACTAATGCGAAAGAGTTTATACACCGGCATATTTTAAATGATCTGGAGCATAAGCGGCTCTTTTTTGATAGCAAGACCATTTTGCAGGAGATGGTTCAGAAAAGCACCGCCGAACACCTGCATTATGAATTGATCGGTGAGTGCGGACCCGATCATGATAAGGAATTTTCCGTGAAGGCATGTATCGGGGATCAAACCGTCAGCGAGGGGAAGGGCCGCACGAAAAAAGCGGCCGAACAACAGGCGGCTTACGCGGCAATCTTGAAATTAAGGGAAAAACAGATATGTATTTAAAAAGCATCGAATTGCAGGGGTTTAAGTCCTTTGCCAATAAAATGCGTTTCGAATTTAATGAAGGCGTGACCGGAATTGTCGGTCCGAACGGAAGCGGAAAGAGCAACATCGCGGATGCCGTGCGCTGGGTGCTGGGCGAGCAGAGCGCCAAACAACTGAGAGGCGCCAGCATGCAGGACGTTATTTTCGCGGGAACGGAGAATCGGAAACCGGTCAGTTTCGCTTATGTGGCTCTTACGCTGGACAATTCCGATCACAAACTGCCGTTGGATTACGAGGAAGTCGTGGTGTCCCGCCGGGTTTTCCGCTCCGGCGAGAGCGAGTATTTGCTGAACGGTTCCCCCTGCCGGCTGCGGGACATTCACGAACTGTTTTACGATACCGGGATAGGGAAGGAAGGCTATTCGATTATCGGTCAGGGGCAGATCGACAAGATTTTGAGCGGGAAACCGGAGGAGCGTCGGGAGCTGTTCGACGAGGCCGCCGGCATTGTCAAGTTTAAAAAGCGCAAATGGGTAGCGCAGAAAAAACTGGAAAACGAACGGCTGAACCTGGTGCGGGTGACGGATATCCTGACGGAACTGGAAAAACAGGTAGGACCGCTGGCGAAGCAGTCCGAGAAAGCCAGGCAGTATCTGAAGCTGAAAGAAGAATTAAAGGGCTATGATATCCGCGTGTTTCAGGCGGAAGCGGAACTTTTAAAAGAGAATCTGGCCGGTGTGTCGGAAAAACGGACCGTTGCCGGCGATGAACTGGAAGCGGCCAGGAACCGTTCCCTTCAGTTGAAAAATTATTTTGAGGCCGCCATGGAAGAGGGAAAGCAGTTGGACCGGGAGATCGAGCAGGTTCAGGCGAGCCGGACGGAAACCGGTATTTTCTGTGAAAGTCTGGAAGGCCAGATCAAAGTATTCGAGGAACAGATTCATACGGAAGAAGCGGGCGAAGCGCATGTGAAGAGCCGGATGGCGGATATTGAGAAAGAGCGGGAAGCCAGACGGAAGGAACGGGAAACTTTTTTGGAGCAGAAAGCCCGGATCAACGAGCAGATGGATCAGGCCGACGAGGAACTGGGGCGGGCCGAGGAGAGGCTGAAAACTTCGGAGGGCAGGATTGAGGAGTGGAAAGCCGCGATCCGGCAGAAACAGCAGGAGGTCATCCGGGGGCTGAACGAGAAAGCGTCCCTGGGTGCGAAAAAACAGAGGTACGATACGCTTTTGGAGCAGGCGAACGTGCGGAAAAGCGAGATTCAGGAGCGCATGATTCGCATGAAAAGCAGCGAGGAGGATCAAAAGGCCGTTGTCTCCGAATGGGAGGAGAAAGCGGCCGAATTGACGGCCGGCTTAAGCGCCTGGCGACTCCGGGAAGAGGAAGCCGTCAAGGCTCTGGCGAAGGCCGGACAGGCCGTCGAGGAAAGCCGGCGGCTTTTGTCCGGAGCCAGACAGGAGGAGAATCAAAGCCGGATCCGCTATGACGCGCTTCAGAATCTGGCGGAGCGCTACGAAGGTTTCGGAAACAGCACGAGAAAGCTGATGGAGGAGAAGAAGAATCATCCCGGTATTATCGGGACGGTGGCGGATCTGATCGAGACGGAAGCCCGATACGAGACGGCGGTGGAGACGGCTCTGGGCGGAGCGATTCAGAATATTGTCACCGATACGGAGGATACGGCGAAAACCTGCGTTCGTTTTTTGAAGTCCAATCGTTACGGAAGGGCTACGTTTCTTCCGCTGGACAGCATTCAGAGCCGGGAGTTTCGGCAGAAAGAGGCGCTGAAAGAACCGGGGGTGATCGGATTGGGCAGCGATCTGCTCCGAATTCGGCCGGAATATCGGAATCTGGCCCGGTATCTTCTGGGCAATGTGGTTGTGACCGACACCATGGATCATGCGTTGTCTTTGGCCAGAAAGTTTCGCTATGAATTGCGCATTGTGACTCTGGACGGGGAACTTTTGAACCGGGGCGGTTCCATTACCGGCGGTGCCTACAAAAACAGCAGCAATCTGCTGGGACGCAGGCGGGAACTGGAGTCTTTAAAGAAAACCTGCGAGACCGCAAAGGAAGCGTGCGCCCGGGCGGAACAGGGCCTGAAGGAAGCGGAGGCTGTGGCGGAGCAGGAAGCAGAAAAAACGGAGCGGATTCGGGAGGAGCAAAGATCCGCGGAAGTGCTGCTGGCTTCGGCGGAGGCAAGTTTGAAGTCGGCCAGAGAAAAATCCCAAGACGTTTTGAAGGGATATGACGATCTGGTGCGGGAAGCGCGCATGATCGCGGAGCAGGTGGGCGAGGTGCAGAAGAACCGTCAGGTTCTGGAGACGCAGGCGAAGGAATGGGAAGAAGCCGGAAGCCGCCTGGAAGAAGAGATCGTTTCCTGCAATCGGAAGCAGGAGGAAGAACAAAAACAGCAGGAGATTTTGAATCGGGAGCTTTCCGAGAAAAAACTTACCTTTGCCGGGCTTTCGCAAAAGGATGCGTTTCTTCTGGAAAATCTGGTCCGCACAGGAAAAGAACTGGAGAAGCTGGAGCAGGAAAAACTTTCTTTAACGGAGAAAATAAAGACCTCCCACGCCTCGGCGGAAGAGAAAAAGCTTCAGATTCAGGATGTAAAAATGCAGATCGGCTATCAGCGAAAACAGATGGAAGAGCTCGATCAGATGATCGAGAACCGGACCGCGAAGAGGAGTATCTGTTCCGCGAATCAGAAGCGATATGTGGATGAGCGGGAAAAACTGGCGGAATCCATTCACCAGTTGGACAAAGAGGTATACCGGCTGGATCATCAGAGAGAGAAGCTGGAGGAACAGAGGGAGGCCAGAATCCAGTATCTGTGGACGGAATATGAAATTACGCCTTCGGATATTCATTTGGAGGAGGAGGAAGCGCCGGACCTGCCGTCTATGAAAAAAGCGATCGCCGGAATCCGCAACGAGATCCGGGAGCTGGGATCGGTAAACGTGAACGCGATCGAGGATTATAAAGAGGTTTTTGAGCGGTATACGTTTTTGCGGGGACAGCATGAGGATCTTCAGAAGGCGGAGGAGAGCCTGTTAAAGATTATTGAGGAACTGGATGAGGGCATGCGCCGGCAGTTTGCGGAGAAATTCGCCGAGATCCAAAAAGAGTTTGACAAAGTCTTCAAAGAATTGTTTGGCGGCGGGAAAGCCACGCTGGAACTGGTGGATTCGGAGGACGTGCTTGAAGCCGGGATTCGGATTACGGCCCAGCCGCCGGGGAAAAAGCTGGTCAACATGATGCAGATGTCCGGCGGGGAGAAGGCCTTGACCGCAATCTCCATTTTGTTTGCGATACAGAATCTGAAACCTTCTCCCTTCTGCCTTCTGGACGAGATCGAGGCGGCTCTGGACGACGCGAATGTGGCGCGTTTTGCGGAATATTTGAAGAAGCTGCAGAAAAACAGCCAGTTTATTACGATCACACATCGGAGGGGAACCATGCTGGCAGCGGACCGTCTGTATGGCATCACCATGCAGGAGAAAGGTATTTCCACACTGGTGACCGTGAATCTCGCGGATGAATAGGAAAGGATCCATGAAATGAGCGAAGAAAAAAAAGGGTTTTTTAAACGTCTGGTATCCGGCCTGGCCAAAACCAGAAATCATATCGCGGCCGGTTTTGATTCGATCTTCAGCGGTTATTCGGCGATTGACGAGGAATTTTACGAGGAGATCGAGGAAATTCTGGTGATGGGAGATCTGGGAATCCATACGACGATGGCGGTGATGGAGGATCTGAAAGCCAGGGTGAAGGCGGACCGCATCAAAGATCCGGCCGAGTGCCGGGAACTTTTGAAAAACAGTTTAAAAGAGCAGATGAACCTGGGCGAAAACGCCTATGAATTTGAGGACCGGCCTTCCGTCGTGCTGGTGATCGGCGTCAACGGAGCCGGAAAGACCACTTCGGTGGGGAAACTGGCCGGTCAGTTGAAAGCTTCGGGAAAGAAAGTGCTTCTGGCGGCGGCGGATACCTTCCGGGCGGCCGCGATGGAGCAGTTGACCGAGTGGGCCGGCCGGGCCGGGGTTGAGATGATCTCCGGGCAGGAAGGCGCGGATCCGGCCGCCATTGTTTACGACGCGGTGCATGCGGCCAAGGCCAGAAAGGCCGACGTGCTGATCTGCGACACGGCGGGCCGTTTGCACAACAAGAAGAATCTGATGGAAGAGCTGCGTAAGATTTACCGGGTGATCGACCGGGAGTATCCGGAGGCTTATAAGGAGACGCTGGTCGTCTTGGACGGCACAACCGGGCAGAACGCGTTGGTACAGGCCAGGCAGTTCGGAGAAGCCGCCGATATTACCGGGATTATCCTGACGAAGCTGGACGGGACGGCGAAAGGCGGCATTGCCATCGCGATTCAATCGGAGCTGGGAATACCGGTCAAATATATCGGGATCGGAGAGAAAATCGACGATCTGCAGAAGTTTGACGCGGTTCAGTTTGTCGACGCGCTGTTTGAGTGACAGAAAAAGGAGCGGGATTTCGCATCCCGCTCCCCGGATTGTTCCGTTTAGAGATCCAGCGTAAGCTGTTCAAATTCCTTCCGGCTTTCTTCATTGTAGCGCGCGATCCGGGCCTGGATTCGTTCGGTGGGCTCCAGAATGCCGGAGGTGGAACTGTCGTGATTGAGCGTGTTGATGATGGCGGCCAGAAATTTGGACATATCGGCTTCGATGTACCAGTCCCGGCTCAGAAGTTCGGCAGGCCGGTAATTTAGGTTTGTCGTGACCACATAGTCAAAATAGCCTTTGGCGTGAAAGTCGTCGAATTTTTCGAACCCGTCGGTAAAAAGGCCGAACGTGCAGCAGATGATGACTTTTTTTGCCTTGCGGCTCTTCAGTTCCCGGGCCGTTTCCAGCATGCTGTCGCCGGAGGAGATCACGTCGTCGATCACGATCACGGTCTTGTCCTCCACACGGCTTCCCAGAAATTCGTAGGCGACGACCGGGTGCCTGCCCGCAACGACGGCGGAATAGTCTTTGCGTTTGTAGAACATGCCCATGTCCACACCCAGGTTATTGGCGAAATAGACCGCCCGGTTCATGGCGCTTTCATTGGGGCTGATTACGATCAGGTGATCGCTGTCGATGGTCAGGTGACGGTCTTTGCGGAAGATCGCTTTTACAAACTGATAGGGCGGCACGAAGTTATCGAACCCGTGTAAGGGAATCGCGTTCTGAATCCGGGGATCGTTGGCGTCGAACGTAATGATATTGACGACTCCCATGGCGGTCAGTTCCTGTAAGGCCACGGCGCAGTCCAAGGATTCGCGCTGAGAGCGTTTATACTGGCGCCCCTCATATAAAAAGGGCATGACGACGTTGACCCGGCGGGCCGCGCCGACGGAGGCGGCGACAATCCGTTTCAGATCCTGATAATGGTCGTCCGGCGACATGTGGTTGATCTGGCCGCAGATACGGTAAGTCAGGCTGTAATTTACGACGTCTACCAGAATAAACAGGTCGGTGCCGCGGACGGATTCGTTGATCGTGCCTTTGGCTTCCCCGCTTCCGAAACGGGGACAGTTGCTTTCCAACAGATAGTTGTCGCGGTCATACCCGCGAAAATCAATGCCGTGTTTGTTCTTAAGCAGTTCTTCCGTGTCGTGTTCCCGGAAATGGACGATATGCCGATTGACTTTTTCCGCCAGGTCTTTACAGCTTGCCAGTGCGCAGATCTTTAACGGGGCGATGGGAAGAGTATCCTGAAAAACAAATTCGCTGGAATTTATGGACGACATATCTTTTTGTTCTCCTTATTTGCGTTATGTAGTATTCGGTTTCTTTCTATGTAAGTTTATACCATTTATTATACGGCGGCGCAAGAGACGAATCGGAAAAACAGAAGGGAGTTTTATGGAAAAATCGAAGCATCGGATCGCCGGGGTCCTTCCCGGATCCATCGCCTGGGAAATGGGGCTTGAGGCCGGCGACCGGGTCGTGGCGGTCAACGGAAATCCCGTAGAAGATATTTTTGATTATGATTATCTGATCGAGGATGAATATATTGAACTTCTGGTAGAAAAAGCGGATCAGGAAGAATGGTTGATTGAAATTGAAAAGGAAGAGAAGGAAGATCTGGGGCTTGTGTTCGAAAACGGCCTGATGGATGATTACCACGCCTGCCGGAACAAGTGTATTTTTTGTTTTATTGATCAGATGCCGCCCGGGATGCGGGAAACGCTTTATTTTAAGGACGACGATTCGCGGCTTTCTTTTTTGCAGGGGAATTACGTAACGCTGACAAATATGGACGAGCACGATGTGGAACGAATTCTCCGCTATCATATGTCGCCGATCAATATTTCGGTGCATACGACCAATCCCGAACTGCGCTGTAACATGTTAAATAACCGGTTTGCGGGCGATGCTTTGAAAAAGATCGACCGTTTTTATGAGGCCGGGATTCAGATGAACGGCCAGATCGTTTTGTGCCGCGGGATCAATGACCGGGCCGAATTGGAGAGGACCATCGGGGATCTTGTAAAATACGCGCCGGTTATGCAGAGCGTATCGGTGGTCCCGGTGGGGCTGTCCAGATATCGGGAAGGACTTTATCCCTTGGAACCGCTGACGGGGGAGGACGCCGCCCACACGCTGTCGATCATCCGACGCTGGCAGGGAATCTGCCTGGAACGGTTCGGGATTCATTTTGTTCACGCCAGCGATGAATTTTATATCCTGGCGGGGGAGGAGATACCGGAAGCGGAAACTTACGACGGATATGTGCAGTTGGAAAACGGGGTCGGCATGCTGAGGCTTCTGATGGACGAAGCCTGCGAGGCTTTGGCCGGATTTTCCGGAGATTCGCGGAACCGGGAGGTTTCGATCGCTACCGGAAAACTGGCGGCGCCTTATCTTTCGGAGATCGCGGATAAAATACACGGAAAGTTTCCCGGCGTGCGAATCCGGGTCCATTCCATCCGAAACGACTTTTTTGGAGAGCAGATTACGGTGTCGGGGCTGATCACCGGTCAGGATTTGGTCCGGCAATGCCGGGGCCTGAAACTGGGAGAAGAGCTGCTTCTTCCCATCAATATGTTCCGCAGCGGCGAAGAAGTTTTTCTGGATGATATGACGCGTTTTGAGGTGCAGGAGGCTTTACAAGTTCCCGTTAATATTGTAAAATCAAGCGGTCGGGCGCTGGTTTTCGCGCTTTTGGGAGAAACATTTGTGGAAGGGGAATCGCGTGATTTTCCCGGATATGAATGGAAGGAGAATAGATATGAGTAAACCGATTGTGGCGATTGTGGGACGCCCGAACGTGGGGAAATCCACACTGTTTAACGTACTGGCCGGAAGCAAGATTTCCATTGTGAAAGATACGCCCGGCGTGACGAGAGATCGGATCTACGCGGACTGCACCTGGCTGGATCGGTCGTTTACCCTGATCGATACGGGCGGTATCGAGCCGGAGAGCCGAGACGTCCTTTTGTCGCGGATGCGGGAGCAGGCCGAGATCGCGATCCGGACGGCGGACGTGATTTTGTTTGTCACGGATGTGCGGCAGGGGCTGACGGATTCGGACGGCAAGGTGGCGGATTTGCTGCGCCGCTCGAAAAAGCCGGTGATTTTGACGGTGAATAAAGTGGACAGTTTTGCGAAGTTTATGCCGGATGTCTATGAGTTTTATAACCTGGGGATCGGGGAACCCATGCCGGTGTCGGCCGCTTCCCAGATGGGGCTGGGCGATCTTCTGGACGAGGTGATTCGTCATTTTCCGGGAAACGCGGCCGCGGAAGACGACGACGACCGGCCCCGGGTGGCCATTGTCGGAAAGCCGAATGTGGGAAAATCTTCGATCATTAACCGACTGCTGGGCGAGGACCGGGTGATCGTATCGGATATCGCCGGGACGACAAGGGACGCCATCGACACGGCGATTAAGCGAAACGGCAGAGAGTATGTGTTTATCGATACGGCCGGGCTTCGCCGAAAAAGCAAAATCAAAGAGGAGCTGGAGCGCTACAGCATCATCCGCACCGTGACGGCGGTCGAACGGGCCGATGTGGTTCTGATCGTGATCGACGCAGAAGAGGGCGTGACGGAGCAGGATGCGAAGATCGCCGGAATCGCTCATGAGAGAGGTAAGGGGATTCTGATTGTGGTCAATAAATGGGATCTTGTCGAGAAAGATACCGGCACGGTCAATACGTACACGAAGAAAATCCGGGAGATCCTTTCGTTTATGCCTTATGCGCCGGTGCTGTTCGTTTCCGCCGAAACCGGGCAGCGGCTGCCGAAATTATTTGAACACATTGACGTGATTATTGAGAATCAGAACCTCCGGGTATCCACCGGCGTCCTGAATGAGATTTTGACGGAGGCCGTCGCGCTGCAACAGCCGCCTTCGGACCGGGGACGGAGGCTGAAGATTTACTATATGACGCAGGTTGCGGTGAAACCTCCGACTTTTGTCGTTTTCGTTAATGACAAGGAACTGATGCATTTTTCCTATACCCGGTATCTGGAGAATCAGGTGAGGAAAGCGTTCGGTTTTTACGGTACGTCCTTAAAATTTATTACAAGAGAGAGAAAAGGGAAGGATTGATATGTGGATTCGGTTATGTGTCGTGCTGGCCGGTTATGTATTTGGCCTGTTTCAAACCGGTTATTTTCTGGGGCAGAGGATGCACCGGGATATCCGTTCCGAGGGTAGCGGGAACGCCGGCGCCACGAACGCGCTTCGGGTATTCGGGCTCAAAGCCGGGTTTCTGGTGTTTTTCGGCGACCTGATGAAAGCGGTGATCTGTTGTTCGCTGATCAAGTTCGGCCTGGCCGATTATTTTGGCGATCTGACTCCCGCTATGGTCCTTTACGGCGGTCTGGGGGTTATTCTGGGACACACGTATCCTTTTTACCTGAATTTTAAAGGGGGCAAGGGGATTGCGGCTTCCGGCGGCATGATCCTGGTTTTTGACTGGCGGATCGCATTGATCTGTTTTGCGGTCTTTTTGTTTTTGGTATTTACTACCAGGCTGGTTTCTCTGGGGTCTTTGACGGCCCTAACCCTGTTTTTTCTGCTGGAAATCCTGTTTGTCCGGCTTAGGTGGTTGGCTCTGCCGCCGGCGTGCCTCGCCGAGGTGTTTGTAATAAGCGGAATCACGGTTTTAATGGCGTATTATTCTCACAGAAGCAACCTTTCGCGTCTGCTTCGCGGGGAAGAGAACCGGATTCATTTGAAAAAGAAATAAGGAGGCTTCTATGGCGAAAATCGGTGTGATCGGTTCCGGGACCTGGGGTATGGCCCTGTCCCTTCTTTTGAATAAAAACGGTCATGAGGTGAAACTCTGGTCGGCGATTTACGAGGAAGTAACGGCGTTGAATAATAAAAGGGAACATCCCAATCTGCCGGGGGTTTCCATTCCGGATTCCATCGATATTACCGGAGATCTGGAATCCTGTATCCGGGAAGCGGAATGTCTGGTACTTTCGGTGCCTTCGGTGTTCACCAGGGAAACCGCAAGGAAGATGCGTCCGTTTGTCCGGGAAGGACAGATCATCGTGAATGTGGCGAAAGGAATTGAAGAGGCGACGTTAAAGACGCTCTGCGAGCAGATCGAGGAGGAGATTCCTCAGGCAAAAGCGGCGGTCCTTTCCGGTCCGAGTCACGCGGAGGAAGTGGGACGCGGCGTCCCGACCACCTGCGTGGTGGGGGCGGAGGAAAAGAGTGCGGCGGATTTTATCCAGTCCCTGTTTATCAGCCCGGTTTTCCGGGTTTATACCAGCCCGGACGTGCTGGGAATCGAGCTGGGAGGCGCTCTGAAAAACGTGATTGCTTTGGCCGCCGGCATAGCGGACGGTCTGGGGTACGGGGATAACACCAAAGCGGCCCTGATTACGAGAGGGCTGACGGAGATGACCCGACTGGCCGTCAAGATGGGAGCCAGGCAGGAAACTTTATCCGGTCTTTCCGGTATGGGAGATTTGATCGTGACCTGCGCCAGCATGCACAGCCGGAACCGCCGCGCCGGTATCCTGATCGGCCGGGGGAAGAGCATGAAAGAGGCCATGGACGAAGTGCATATGGTCGTGGAAGGGGTTTATTCGGCCAAGGCGGCCAGGGCGCTTTCCGAAAAATACGGGGTGCGGATGCCGATTGTGGCTAAGGTGAACGAGGTTTTATTCGAAGGGAAAAGCGCCGCCGAAGCGGTCGACGAACTGATGTGCCGGGAGAGCGGTGTGGAGAATCCCCTGCTTCCCTGGGAATAGAGGAGATCACGGATGTTTCAATATATTTTGCTGGATATGGACGGGACGCTGACGGATTCCATGGAGGGAATTACCCGCTGCGTTCAGTATGCGCTGGAGGCGGCCGGACGGCCGGAACCGGACAGAAAAAAGCTGCTTCCGTTTATCGGACCGCCTCTGCGGTCGCAGTTCGCGGCCTGGTGCGGGTATGACAGGGAGAAAGAGACGGACAAGATCGAATTTTGCGTGAGTAAATACCGGGAGCGTTTCCGGGAGGTAGGCTGGCTGGAGAACCGGGTTTATCCGGGGATGCCTAAGCTCTTGGCCCGGTTAAAGGCGGCCGGGAAGACGTTGGCGGTGGCAACTTCCAAACCGATTGAATTTACGGAAAAAATTCTGGAATATTTCGAACTGACGCCCTATTTTGACGTGATCGTGGGCGCGTCCATGGACGAAGGGCGGGAGACGAAATACGATGTGATACGGGAAGTGCTTCGGCGACTCGCGGCAGGTGAGGAAGAAAAGGCCCGGATGGTGATGGTAGGGGATCGTTTTCACGACGTGGAGGCCGCGAAGAAAGCCGGCCTGGCTTCGATCGGAGTGACGTTCGGTTACGGAAGCCGGGAGGAACTTTTGTCTTACAGGGCGGACCGGATTGTGGACACGGTGGAAGAGCTGGGCGAAGTTTTGCTGACGGAGGAATAGGCCGTGCGCATATCGTAAACAAGAAAAAAATAAAAAAACCGGAAACGCGGACTTCGCGCTTCCGGTTTTTGATATCTGAAACGGTTTCCGGGTTCGTGCTACTGCCGGATATAAATCCCCTGGCCTTCGATAAAATCTTCGAGATCCGCCTGCGCGTCCGCCGCCCAGGTTTCGTTCGGCGTCCGGGAAAGAGTTCTTTTTAAAAAAGTTTCCATGCGATTCAGGCCTTCCTCGATCCGTTCCATGGACGTCGCGTAGGAGATCCGCACAAAGCCTTCGCCGCCGCTGCCGAAATTGCTGCCGGGGACGACGGCTACGTGCTCTTCGTCCAGCAATTTGTTGCAAAATTCCTCGGAACTCATGCCGGTTTTCCGGATATTTACAAACAGATAAAAAGCGCCCTTCGGCCGGATACAGGAGAGCGGTTCCATGGCGTTAATCCGGTCGTATATGTAGTTCCTGCGCTTCTCGTATTCGCCGCACATCATATTCATGTAATCGGCACCATGTTCTATGGCTTCGATGGCGGCATACTGGGAGATCGTGCATACGCTGGAGACCACATTCTCGGTCAGTTTTGTCATAAGGCGGATCCAGTGTACGGGACCGGCTCCGAATCCCACGCGAAAACCGGTCATGGCATGGGTCTTGGACACGCTGTCAATGATCATGGTGCGCTCTTTCATCCCGGGAATCGAGGCGATGCTGGCATATCGGGCGCCGTCAAAGAGGATGTGCCGGTACACTTCGTCGCTCATGACAAAAAGATCGTGTTTGACGGCGATCTTCGCGATCTGTTCCAGCGCGTGCCTATCGATCACGCCGCCGGTCGGATTCGACGGGGAGTTGACGAGAATCAGTTTCGTCTTATCGGTAACGGCTTTTTCGATATCTTCGGCGGTCATGATAAAATCGTTTTCTTCGTATACGTCTACCATAACCGGTACGGCGTAGAGCTGCCGGATCTGCTGGTTGTAATTGGTCCAGTAAGGGCTGCTGATGATCACTTCGTCGCCGGGATCCAAAATACAGGACATGGCGAGGAACAAAGCGCCGCAGCCGCCGGTTGTCACCTGGATCTCCTCGGGAGAATAGGGGACGCCGATTGCGTCGGACAGATATCCGGCGTATACTTCGCGCAATTTTGCCTCGCCGGCGCCGGGCGCATATTTGGTCGCGCCGGCTTTTGCGGCTCGGCAGGCGGCTTCCAGCACATTCGGGGCGGAAATAAAATCCGGTTCTCCGACCGCAAAAGAAATCGTATCGTTATAGGCTGCGGATCGGACCATCATGTCACGGATGGCGGAGGGAGTTAACGCTTCCGCATTTTTGGAATATCTCATAATCTAACCTCCATATAACGGAAAAATTGTCGGGTACCCAAAAAACTCCGGATGAAATCTCGGTATTTTACAGGGTACGCATCTAAAATAACATATCTTTTCCCGAGATACAAGAGAACTTACGTAAGTACAGAAAATATTTTGCCACTTGTTTTTTGCGGGAAATCCGTGTAGGATTAAATATAAAGATACGGGATAAGAGCCTGCCGGGAGATTTTGGCGGGAAGCCATCCGGACGAAGAGAGGAAATCAGACTATGGAAAAAACACCCAAACAGATACGAAACGAAAAACTGGCCGCGAAAGTATTGAAGGGGCTGGAGAAACGCCATTTTGAAGGTCATTACTGCGAGACGAGGGAGGAGGCCGTGAAGCTGGCCCTTTCTTTAATCCCTGTGAAAAGTTCCGTGACCTGGGGCGGCTCCGATACGATCCGCTCCATCGGTTTGACCGCGGCGGTTCATGAGGGAGATTACGAAGTGTGGGATCGGGATCGGGCGCAGACGAAAGAAGAACAGGCGGCGATTTATCGGAAAGCTTTCTCGGCGGATGTATATCTGACCGGCACGAACGCCATCAGCGAGGACGGCGTTCTGGTAAATATCGACGGGACCGGGAATCGGGTGGCGGCCATGACGTTCGGCCCGGGGAAGGTGATCGTTCTGGCGGGAATAAATAAAGTGGCGAAGACCGTGGAGGACGCGGCCACCCGCGCCCGTACCGTGGCGGCTCCCGTCAACGCACAGCGTTTCGAAGGGATAAAGACCGGCTGTATGGCGAGCGGAAGCTGTGAGGACTGCCTGTCGACGGACAGCATCTGCGCTTATGCTTCGCTGATCCGGCTCAGCCGGCCGGCGGGGCGGATTGCGGTGATCCTGATCGGGGAGGAACTGGGGTATTGAGAGCGGCAATGCGGATAGCCCTGGTTCAGATGAAGACCGTGGCCGGGAAAGAGGAGAATTATCGGAAAGCGACAGAATTCGTTGCCCGGGCCGCCGGGGACGGCGCCGATCTGGTTATGCTGCCGGAGATGTTTGCCTGTCCTTATGAGACGAAGAATTTCCCGATTTATGCGGAAGAGGAGGGAGGCGCGGGCTTTTTGTCTCTGTCCGAGGCCGCCAGGAAAAACCGGGTTTATCTGGTGGGCGGTTCTTTACCCGAGAAGGACAACGAAGGCCGAATCTACAATACTTCCTATGTGTTTGACCGGGAAGGGCGGCGGATCGCGAAGCACCGGAAGATGCATCTTTTTGATATTGACGTGAGAGGCGGGCAGCATTTCCGGGAATCCGATACGCTTTCGGCCGGCGATTCGGTTACGGTATTTGATACGGAATTTGGAAGGATGGGTCTGAACATCTGTTATGATTTCCGGTTTCCGGAGTTGGCCCGGCTGATGGTTCTGAGAGGGGCGAAGCTTCTTTTATGTCCGGCCGCTTTTAATATGACGACGGGGCCGGCGCACTGGGAGCTGATGTTTCGGAGTCGGGCGGTAGATAATCAGGTTTATGCGATCGGCGTGGCGCCGGCCAGGGATGAGGAGAGTTCCTATATTTCCTATGCCAATTCTCTTGTCGTTTCCCCCTGGGGGGACGTGATTGCGCGTCTGGATGAAAAAGAACAGATAAAACAGGTTGACCTGGATCTGACCCGGATCGAAGCGGTTCGGGAACAACTTCCTCTTTTAAAACAGCGGAGGACGGATGTTTATGAGATCGGCTGCCTGAATGAACGGAAGGAGGCAGAGATGCCATGAGAGCTTGCGGTGTATTGATGCCGATATTTTCGTTGCCTTCCCGTTACGGGATCGGATGTTTGTCGAAGGAAGCGTTCCGGTTTGCGGATCAACTGAGAGAAGCCGGACAGAGTTACTGGCAGGTGCTGCCGATGGGACCGACCGGCTACGGGGATTCGCCTTATCAGTCTTATTCGACCTATGCGGGCAGTCCATACTACATTGACCTGGAAGCGTTGACGCATGAGGGGCTTTTAACGGAGGAGGAATGCGCGGCGGAGGATTTCGGGGACGGCGAGACGATTTCTTACGGTAAATTATTCGACGGACGCGACCGGCTTCTCAAAAAAGCTTTTGAAAGGAGCCGCATCTCGGAGAATCCGGATTTTTTCTGGTTCGAGGAGGCCAACGACTGGTTGAACGATTACGCCATGTTTATGGCTCTGCGCAGGGTTTTCCAGGGGCTTCGCTGGGACAAATGGCCGGAAGACATCCGTTTGAGAAAACCGGAAGCGTTGGATTTTTACGCCAGGGAATTGAAAGAAGAAATTTTGTTTGAAAAATTTAAACAGTATACCTTCTATCGGCAGTGGAGATATTTAAAAGAGCATACCGAAAAGATCGGTTTAAAATTGATCGGGGATCTTCCGATTTACGTGGCTTTTGACAGCGCGGACTGCTGGGCGGCGCCGACCCTGTTTCAATTTGACGAAAAACTTCAGCCCCTGGCGGTAGCCGGCTGTCCGCCCGACGGTTTTTCGCCGGACGGACAGCTCTGGGGGAATCCTCTGTACGACTGGCCTTATCATGAAAAGAACAATTTTTCCTGGTGGGTAAAGCGGATGCGCCATAGCTTCTCCCTGTTTGACGTCGTGAGGATCGATCATTTCCGGGGCTTTGACGCCTATTATTCGGTTCCGTTCGGGGAGAAGACCGCCGTAAACGGCCATTGGGAGAAAGGGCCGGGAATCGGTCTGTTCCGCACGTTGGAATCGGCTTTGGGCAAACTGCCGGTTATCGCGGAAGATCTGGGATTTTTAACGGATTCCGTGAAACAGCTTTTGGAGGATACCGGTTTTCCCGGGATGAAGGTCTTACAATTCGCGTTTCAGGCCGACGAAGACAGCGATTATTTGCCTCATCATTACATTGAAAACTGCGTCGTTTACACGGGGACTCACGACAATCAGACGACGGCCGGCTGGCTGGATACGTTAAGGGAAGCGGACAAAGAGTTTGCGGCTTCCTATATCAATCATGGCCGGGGCGCGGACAGTCTGACCGTGGAGGATGTAATCTGCACGGCGCTGGGAAGCTGCGCGAAGCTGGCGGTGATTCCGATGCAGGATTATCTTCTTCTGGGCGACGAGGCCCGTATCAATATCCCCGGCACGCTGGGGAACAACTGGTGCTGGCGTATGAAGCCGGATGCGTTAAAGGAAGAACAAATCAAGAAAATGCGCGCCAGAGCAAGGTTGTACAGCCGATTGTAAACGGCTTCCATTTCCCGAAAAAGTTTCCAGTGTATTCTTTTTTAAGCGGCACATACTAAGAGCGTACCACCAATAAACAAAATTGAAGGAGGCGTTCAAATATGGCTAGTACGAGCAGCACTGGTAAGATTGAAGTACCGGAAGCAAAGGAAGCGATGAATCGTTTCAAAATGGAAGTGGCTGGTGAGCTGGGTGTGCCGTTGAGCAACGGCTACAACGGAAACCTGACTTCCGCTCAGAACGGTTCGGTTGGCGGCCACATGGTCAAGAAAATGATCGAGGCTCAGGAAAAGCAGATGGCCGGTAAATAACCGGGACAAATAAGAAAAAAGAGCGTCGTCTTATTCTGCGGATTAAGGCGGCGTTCTTTTTGTGCGGGGAACGATTTTCTCTTGAAAGCCGGATTCGCCGTTGCTATAATAACAGAAAACCATAAAGCGCGAAGCGGCGTGGGAACAGACGAAGAGAGGATAAGACGATGCGTGTGATTGCGGGAAAGGCGAAAAGTCTGCCTTTAAAAACGACGGAAGGAGCGAATACCAGGCCGACAACCGATCGGATCAAAGAGACTTTGTTTAATATTCTGGGGCCCGCGATACCCGGCTGCCGGTTTCTGGATCTGTTTTCCGGGAGCGGCGCGATCGGAATCGAAGCCTTAAGCCGGGGGGCGGAAGAGGCGGTTTTTGTGGAACATGACAAAAAGGCGGCCGTCTGTCTCAGGGAGAATCTGGCGTTTACCCGTCTGGCGGACCGGGCCGTCATTCTGGAAACGGACGTATTGTCCGCATTGGAAAGGCTGACCCGCGAGGGAACTTGTTTTGATCTGATTTTTCTGGATCCTCCTTACGGAAAACTCTGGGAGAAGAAGGTTTTGGAGGCGTTGTCAAAAAGCGGCCTGCTGGCTTCGGAAGGCCGGATCGTAGTGGAGGCGTCTCTGGAAACCGATATGGATTACGCGGCGGATATGGGTTTTGAGATCGTCCGCATAAAAAATTATAAAACGAATCGACATATTTTTCTTGAGAAAATGCCGGATTAAAGGTTGTTTTATTCAAGGGAATGTGTTAGCATAAAACAGGAATGCGGCCTGTTGATTCCCGGATGGATTTCCGGCAGATCATTCGCGGAAGCGGGAGCGCGCCGCGTCAGAAAGGCTGACGGGTAAGGAGGAAGAGACGTGAGCAGAATTGAGCAACTGATCGACGAGATAGAAGCTTACATTGACAGTTGTAAATCTCAGGCTTTCAACAGCAGAAAAATCATCGTGGACAAGGATGAGATGGACGATCTGCTGGCAGAGCTGCGACACCGGACACCCGAGGAGATCAAACGATATCAGAAGATCATAAGCAACCAGGAGGCCATCTTAAGCAATGCAAAGGGTCAGGCGGAGGCGATGCTGGCGGAGGCTACCAAACAGACGAACGAGCTGATCAACGAACACGAGATCATTCAGAAAGCATACGCCAGGGCCGGCGAGATCATTGAGCAGGCGAACGCCCAGGCCCAGCAGATCGTGGACCGGGCGGCGGAGGAAGCGAACGGGATGCGGGAAGGTTCAATTCACTATGCGGACGAGATGCTTCGGAGTCTGCAGACGATCATCCGTCACACGATGGAAAACGCGGAGAATAAACACAGCGCCATGATGGCCGCTTTACAGTCGAATTACGATGTGATCACATCGAACCGACAGGATCTGGCTCCGGAAGAGATTATGCCGGAAGAGATCCGTGAAAGCGCTTCCACGGCACAGGCGTAGAGAACGCCGGGGAACGTTCGGCGGGCAAAAGTACGAATAGAGGATACGAAAAGGGAGACACGAAGGGGCACTTCACATAAGGAAGTGTCCCTTTCTGCGTTGTGTCACAGATACAAAGCTTAAAGACGGATGAAAAAATGAGAACTAATCAAAAACAAATAAACGCCTGCTATCATTTAGCGTGGAGGTCTGCATATGGATAAGAAAATATTGATCATTGAGGACGAGACGGCAATACAGAAAATATTATCTGGGCCGCTTACCGTCGCTTGACAAGGACACACACGGTCGAAGAAGGATAAATTTCAACCCCTGCGGCGTTACTTTCACTTCGCGTACGTCCAGTACGCGTCGCTCAAGTGCCTGGCAGGGACTGAAATTTATTCCTTTTCGACTCTCCGACCCTGACCGATGCGGATGGCCCGATTCAGGGCGTGTGTGCTCTTGTTAAGCGACGGTACCTTTGCAGGATATGAAGTTACTGCCGTTTCGGACGGACTGGAGGGTATCAACGCATTTCACGAACAAAGTTTCGACCTTGTTTTGTTGGATATCATGCTGCCGAAGATTGACGGCTATACTGTGTGCGAAATGATACGGCAAGAGTCGCAAATCCCGATTATTCTTTTAACCGCCCTTGATGCGGAGGACGATCAAATAAAAGGTTTTGACAGATACCATGTCCGGCACGATTCATTATAAGGAAATCACATTAAGCGAAACAGAACGCAAAGTTACGGTTTCCGGACATGAGGCGGCGCTTACTCGCCTGGAGTTTGAGATTCTTTTACTGTTAAAAAAATGGAAGTAAAGCAGTTCTTAAAAATATATCTACCGATTTTGAGGCGGGGAAAATTTATGCAATTCTCGGTCCGAGCGGGTGCGGAAAAACAAATTTGCTTTCTCTGCTGGGAGGTTTGGACAGTCCGTCCGACGGGCAGGTGCTGTTTCAGGGAGAAGATATTGAGAAAAAAGGGCTTGCGTATCACCGCAAAAACAATGTGGCTCTGACTTCCAAGCTGCCGCCGCTACCTATTCTTGGAGCGTTTGGGACTTACCAAGGAGGAAGCAAAACGAAATGTTCGGAAGCTCTCCGGCGGGCAGCAGCAACGGGTAGCGATCGCCCGTGCATTGGCTTCCGACGCAAGTGTTATTCTCGCGGACGAGCCGACAGGAAATCTTGACAAGGATGCCGCGGTCGAGATTACAAATGTTCTGAAAGAATGCGCCCATCAGATGAACAACTGTGTGATAATCGTAACACACTCCCAGGATCTTGCAAAACAGACGGATGCAATCCTCCGTTTGAAAAAAAGGTGAGTTGCAGCAATTATGAGAACCGAAGGGAGAAAGCGGGAATCTCATCCGACGATCCGGCCGTACCCAAGGAGGGTGAGGCACACCGCCAACAGGCCCTGAAGCCCTTTCCAGAAGAGATAGCGGCCGGAGGATAAGGAACTTCCCTGTAATACGCATTGCGTCTGAGCAAAACCGGAGAGTCCGCCGAAAGCGGCGGAGCCGATACACAGGGCGCACAGAACCGGCGTCGGAAAGGAACCGGCGCTTAAAAAGGCGATCCCCGTCGTCATTTCGTTGACGCCAAGGACGACGCCCTTGATCCATTCATTTCCGAAGGGGAACGCTCTCAGATAATAAGCCGCCATGGAGAAAAGCATCATATAGCCGCCGATTTTTATCATGACCTCCACCGAATCGAGCATGGCCTGTTCGAGTACGGAGATGAAAGGCGGATCTTCTTCGATCCCGGCGGTCAGGACGTGTTCTTCTTCCGGTTCTGCTTCCCGGCAAGAGAGGAGGGGACTTAAGAGCGCGGCGCATAAACCGGTTAGCAGAGCGGAACCGTAGACCCCGAAAAAGATCAGACGGGAAAGACCGGGCAGCGGAGGGAGCATTTGCGGGAGATAACTGAAGAGAAACATGGGGCTGGCCTGGTTGCAGAAAGAAAGCAGCCAGGCGGCTTTTTTGTGTGAAAAATTTTTGCAGCGGCAGAGGTCGGCCAGGAGTTTGGCGCCCATGGGATAGCCGCATAAAAGTCCCAGGAAAGCGACTTGAAGCGGCCGTTCGGCCAGCGTTTTCTGATAATGCTGCATCAGACGGCAGAGAATCAGAAACGGAAGCAGGGAAGGGAGGATGATTCGATACCAGAGAGAGAGACCGTAGGCGGCTCCCTGGGCGCCGGTTTGAGGCCATAGAATCAGAAGCAGAAAAAACAGAAGAAGGAAACCTTTCAGAAAAAAAGAAATTTTGATTTTCATGCGAGCTCCGTAGGACTTTTTACTTAAGAATCTATTCCGGAAACGGGGCGGGATAGTACGGTCCGAAAAAATTTGTCACGGCCCGCGCGTTCCCGTCAAGTGACGGTTGCTAGGAAGGAACGTTCCGGGGTATAATAAAAAAGGTTTTATCAGGCAAAGAAGAGAGGAAAACGAGATTATGAAGAGAATACTGGAAAGCTGCGAACCGAATACCGTGCTTGCGTATTTTGAGGAGCTGACAAAGATTCCCAGAGAATCCGGCCATATAAAACAGGTCAGCGACTGGCTGGTTGCCTTCGCAAAGAAGCATGCGCTTGAATACCGCCAGGACGAGGCGGGGAACGTTATCATCAAAAAGCCGGCCTCGCCCGGCTACGAAAAAATAAAACCGGTGATGATTCAGGGACATATGGATATGGTGGCGGCCAAAACAAAAGAGAGTACGCATGATTTTGCGAAAGATCCTCTGAGGCTTCGCGTGGATGGGGATCGGGTTTTCGCGGACGGCACGACCTTGGGAGGGGATAACGGAATTGCGGTGGCCTGCGCGCTGGCGCTTCTGGCCGATCCGTCCGCATGCCATCCGAGACTGGAATGCGTGTTTACGGCCGACGAGGAGATCGGCATGCTGGGAGCCGCGGCGATGGATATGTCGGATCTGGAAGCGGCGTATATGATCAATCTGGATTCCGACGAGGAGGGGATCTTTACGGTCAGCTGCGCCGGGGGACTCCGGTATAATCTGTTTGTGCCGGTGCAGCGGGAAACGTTTTCCGGAACGAAAGCGGTTTTGCGCGTAAACGGGCTTTTGGGGGGACATTCCGGTACGGAGATCCACAAAGGGCGTTTGAACGCCGGGAAGGAACTGATCCGGATTTTAAAGGAACTTCGGGAGAATGTGCCGTTTCGGCTGGAGGCTCTTTTCTGCGGCGGACAGGATAACGTGATTCCTTCCCGGGGGGAGGCCGAAATCCGGATCGAAACGGAAGACGAAGCGAAGCTGGAAGAACTGGCGTCCGGAATCGGCTTGAAATGGACGGCGGAACACAGAGCGGCGGAACCCGGTATTTCGTTTGAGATTTTAAAGGCGGGACGGGGACGGGAGGAATGCCTGACCGGAGAAAGTACGCTCCGGGTGCTGGATTTTCTGGAAGCGCTTCCCAACGGCGTGCTGGCTATGAGCCGGGATCTTCCCGGACTGGTTCAGACCTCTTTGAATCTCGGCATTCTTTCTCTTGAACCGGACAGGCTTCTGGCGGCTTTTTCGATCCGGAGCAGCGTGGAGGAGGAAAAACAGCGGACGGGCCGGCGTCTGGAGAAAATCACGCAGGATTTTGGCGGCTTTTTTACCAGCAGCGGGAATTATCCCGGCTGGCGGTTTGAAAAAGATTCCGCGTTCCGGGAACTTGCGGCAGAAACGTATCGAAAACTTTACGGAAAAGAACCGGTGATCGAGGCGATCCACGCGGGGCTGGAATGCGGCGTTTTTAAAGCGCGCATGCCAGGTCTTCAGATTCTGGCTTTGGGGCCGAATCTTTATGATATCCATTCTCCTCAGGAAAGTTTTTCTCTTTCTTCCGTTCGGCGGGTCTGGGAATTTTTGCGGACGCTTCTGGCGGATATGAAGGCTTTTTCGTCCTGATTTTTGCGGACGAGGTATAAGGCGTTACGTTTGCGCATATATCTCAGGGAAGAAGATTCCAAAGGGCAGATCGATGCGCATGCCTCGTATGGGAAAAAAGAATCCGAAGAAAGAAAAAAGCGGATGGTCCGGTTGGCTGATCGGGCTTGTTTTTCTTGCTTTTTTTGTAAATGGAGCTACCGTACAGATTCTGACGCCGGGGTCGGAAGAAAATCTGAATGCCTACACGACGGAAAGCGAGGATTTCCGGGCCATGGATTTCGGAAAAGGCGGGCTGGAGGCCATGCAGGCGTTTGCCGCGGAAAATGACCTGGATTTTTTCGAGGTGGTTACGACGACCATGATCCGTCATGACTACCATTTCCCCGGTTATTTCCCTCCGGAGTTTACGAAGGAAACGTTTATGGAAGAGCGGGAGCGTTTGATGGAAAAGAAGCCGGAGGCTTACGCAAAGTGCCTTTCGGTTTATCGAAGCCTTCTGGAAAGCCTGGTCTGTTTTCCCGTGCCGGAAAATGAGGGGGCGGATCCTGCCTTTGTCAGTTATGAAAATTCCTGGCGCTATGAGAGGAGTTTCGGCGGCGAGCGTACCCATGAAGGGACCGATCTGATGGCGGGGGAGAAGGAACGGGGGTATTTTCCCGTGGTCAGCGTAAACGGCGGCGTGGTGGAACAGGTGGGATGGCTGAAGCTGGGAGGATGGCGGATCGGGATTCGTTCCGACAGCGGCGTGTATTATTATTATGCTCACCTTTATTCTTATGCCAGGGATTGGCAGGTGGGAGATACGGTGTCGGCCGGAGAGTGGCTGGGCTTCATGGGCGACAGCGGCTACAGCGAAGTGGAGGGGACGGTAGGCAATTTTCCGGTGCATCTGCATCTGGGAATCTACCTGGCGACGGACCATTTCGCGGAATTGAGCGTAAACCCTTATTATCTGCTGAAATATCTGGAACCGAAAGCGACAAAAGCCTCCTATTGAACTTGAGGCGGGCGGAATCTTCTTTTCAGAAACTCAGGTTTGTGTTATACTGAGAAACAGGAGCAAGGAAAGGGAGAAACGGTTATGGAAATACAGTTGTGGCGGGATACTCTGGTGCCCTATGAACTGGCGGTGGAGGAACTTCTCGTGAAGTTCAAGCACATCATCAAGGAATATCGGCAGTCGGGGAAGTATTCGCCGATTGAAGGGGTTCAGGGACGGGTGAAGAGTATCTCCAGCATTCTGGATAAAGCTTCCCGTAAAGGGATTTCCCTGGAGCGGGTGACGGATAAGATGGATGATCTGGCCGGAATTCGGATTATTTGTCAGTTTGTGGAAGATATCGAGAAAGTTGTGGAAATTATACGGAATCGCAGCGACATGACGGTGAAGGAAGAAGTGGATTATGTATATAACGCGAAGCCGAGCGGTTACCGCAGCTATCACGTGAACATCTGGTATGAGGTGGAGACGATCCGGGGAACGCAGAAGATTCAGGTTGAGATTCAGATCCGCACGATGGCGATGGACTTCTGGGCTACGATTGAGCACTCTCTTCGCTATAAATATCCGAGAGAACTTCCGAAGATCACGGAAGGCCGTCTGGCGGCTTCGGCCCGGGCGATTTACGTGATGGATAACGTGATGTCGGATATCCGGGAGGAGGTCGTGGACGCGCAGGGGTATTTTCAGGACAAGGCGGCGATCGTGCGGGATATTTTAAATAACATTCAGAATCTGCACGGCGGGGATTCGGAGCGGGATACCGCCGTCAAGAATATCCAGAATGAATTTTATGAGATCTTTTATTCCGGCGATTTTGAAAAATTAAAGGAGTTCGGCCGGCAGTTGGATAAACTGGCGGCGAAGCGCAGGATACAGGACGTATGACGGAAGAGAAGAGAGAAGGACGGCAGGGGAAGCTTCCGGAAGCGTTCCTTGCCCGGGTACAGGAGGGGTTTGGCATCCCGGGATTCGACCGGGATGCTTTTCTTGCTTCCTGTCAGGCGGTTCCTTATATGGGGCTCAGGCTGAATACCGGAAAAATTTGCGGGGAAGATTTCCCGGGCAGAGAACGGCTCGGAAAACCGGTTCCCTGGACCGACGCGGGTTATTATATAGAGGAAAAAGAAGGCTGGAGTAAAAATCCGTATTACTATGCCGGTTTGTACTATATTCAGGAGCCCAGCGCCATGGCTCCGGCGGAATTTCTTCCGGTGGAGCCCGGCGTGCGGGTTCTTGATCTGTGCGCGGCTCCGGGCGGAAAGAGCACCCGGCTGGCCGAACGCCTTTTGGGAGAGGGGTTTCTTCTCGCCAACGATATCAGCGCTTCCCGGGCGAAGGCTCTTGTGAAGAATCTGTCCTTGTTTGGAGCCGGAAATATTTTTGTGACCGCGGAGACTCCCGAAAATCTGGCGGATGCGTTTGAGGAAAGTTTTGACCGGATTCTCGTGGACGCTCCCTGCTCGGGCGAGGGAATGTTTCGCAGGGATCCCTCTCTGATCCGGAGCTGGGAAGAACGGGGACCGGAATCCTACGCGCCCGTGCAGCGCGAAATTTTGTCCCGGGCCGTCCGTATGCTGGCTCCGGGCGGATACCTGCTTTACTCTACCTGCACGTTTTCCGAGGAGGAGAACGAGGCGAATATCCGGTGGATTAAAAAGGAGTATCCGGGGCTTTTGTCCGTGCCTTTGGATCAAGTCCGTCCGCTGCCGGAAGGTTTCGTAAAGACCGACGAAGGGTACCGGCTGTTCCCGCATCTTTTGCAGGGGGAAGGGCATTTTCTCTCACTGTTGAAACGGCCGGGCGAAGGGCCGGTTTTTGCGAAAGAGCGTCCGGATAAAAAAAGAACGCGGCTTTCGGAGAATCCCGGCAAGGGTTTCGGGGTTCTTCGGGAATTTCTCAACGGTACGGGGATGGACGTTTCCCGCGGGACTTTTTATGCGAAGGATACCGCCTGGTATTATCTGCCGGAGGGCAGCGAGATAAAAACCGGGATCCGCTACCTTCGCACCGGTTTATATCTGGGGGAAGAGAAAAAGGGACGTTTTTATCCGTCGCAGGCATTGGCCATGCGCCTTTCGGCCGGGACGTTTCCCAACTGGGTTTCTTTTGCGTGGGAGGACGGACGTGTTTTGCGCTATCTGAAAGGGGAGACGATAGAGGCGGACGGGGCTTTACAGGCCGGAGAAGACGGATGGTGCCTGGTTTGCGCGGACGGTTTTGCGCTGGGCTTTGCCAGGCGCGAGGGGAAACGGTTAAAGAATAAGTATGAAGTCGGATGGAGGTGGCAATGAATCGGATACTGAAGAAAAAAAAGGCCGTAATCTTTGATCTGGACGGGACGCTGGTGGATTCCATGGGAATGTGGCACGAGATCGACGTCGCTTTCCTGGGAGAACGCGGGATCCCTCTGCCGCCGGATCTGCAGCGGGACATCGAGGGGATGGGATTTGCCGAGGTGGCCGCCTATTTCCGGAAAACGTTTTCCCTGGATATGACTCTGGAAGAGATTCAGGCGGTCTGGCACCGGATGAGTTATCAAAAATATCGCTATGAGCTTTCGCTGAAGCCGGGGGCGGCCGTCTTTATCGAATGGCTGGAAAAAAAGGGGTATCGGCTGGGAATCGCCACCAGCAATTCGCAGGAACTGGCCCGGGCGGCTCTGATGCGTCACGGGTTTTCGGATACTTTTCAGGCGCTGGTGACGGCCGACGAGGTGAAAGCCGGGAAGCCGAATCCGGACGTGTACCTGACGGCTGCGAGAAAGCTTTCGACGGATCCGTCGGATTGTCTGGTATTTGAGGATCTGCCGGCGGGAATCCTGGCGGGAAAGCGGGCCGGCATGACGGTGTTCGCCGTAGCGGACGCGTTTTCGGACCGGATGGAAGAAGAAAAAAGACGGATGGCGGATGGTTTTATCCGGGATTTCCGGGAGCTTTTGGCGGAAGAATGCGGGGGAGACGGATGAGTTTTTTACCGACGACAGGGAAAGAGATGGAAGAGCGGGGCTGGCAGCAGCCGGATTTCGTATATGTGATCGGGGACGCCTATGTGGATCATCCGTCTTTCGGACATGCCATTATCAGCCGCGTTCTGGAAAGCCGGGGTTACCGCGTGGCGATTTTGTCTCAGCCGGACTGGAAAGACGAAGGAAGTATCCGGGAATTTGGCCGGCCCAGGCTGGCTTTTCTGGTAAGCGCCGGCAATATGGATTCGATGGTGAATCATTACACGGTATCAAAAAAACGCCGCAATACGGACTCTTTTACGCCCGGGGGTGCGACGGGGAAACGGCCGGATTATGCGACGGTCGTTTACTGCCAGTTGATTCGCCGGGTTTACAAGCAGGTGCCGATCGTGATCGGCGGAATCGAGGCCAGTTTAAGACGTCTGGCCCATTACGATTATTGGTCCGACCGGATGAAGCATTCGATCCTGGTGGATTCTCAGGCAGATCTTTTAAGCTACGGGATGGGGGAGCGTTCCATCGTGGAGATCGCCGAAGCTTTGGACAGCGGCCTGGCGATTCGGGATATTACGTTTATCAACGGAACCGTATATGCCTCCCGGTCGACGGAGGGAATTTACGACGCCGTCACGCTCCCTTCTTATGAGGCGTGCGCCGCCTCGAAGGAGATGTACGCCAGATCTTTCGGAATTCAATATGCGAACACGGATCCGGTTTCCGGCCGCCGGCTGGTGGAAAAATACAACGATCATCTGTATATCGTCCAGAATCCGGCGGCCGGGCCCTTAACGCAGACGGAGCTGGACGATATTTACCGCCTGCCCTATGAGCGCACATATCATCCTTCTTATGAAGCGGCCGGAGGGGTTCCGGCCGTTTCGGAGGTGAAGTTCAGCCTGACGGGGAACCGGGGGTGCTTCGGGAGCTGTAATTTCTGTGCGCTGACCTTTCATCAGGGCAGGCGGCTTCAGGCCAGAAGCCATGAATCTTTGCTGGAAGAGGCAGGTCTTTTCACGCAGGATCCGGACTTTAAGGGATATATTCACGATGTGGGAGGCCCCACGGCGAACTTTCGTTTTCCTTCCTGCGAGAAGCAGAAAAAGGAAGGCGTGTGCAAAGGCCGTTCGTGTCTGTTTCCCGAACCCTGCCGGAACTTAAAAGTGGATCATAAAGATTACCTGGCGCTCCTTCGCAAACTCCGCAAACTTCCCGGCGTGAAAAAAGTTTTTATCCGCTCCGGAATCCGTTTTGATTATGTGATGGCGGATCCGAAGGGGGATGATTTTTTGCGGGAACTCTGCCGCTATCACGTGAGCGGTCAGTTAAAGGTGGCGCCGGAACACGTGTCGGGACCGGTGCTTGAGAAGATGGGAAAACCAAAGCATGAAGTTTATGAAGCCTTTCGGAAACGCTACCTTCAGGTGAACGAGAAGGAGGGGAAGAAACAGTATACGGTTCCTTACTTTATGTCTTCTCATCCGGGCTGTACCCTGAAGGACGCGGTATGTCTGGCGGAATATATCCGGGATCTGCATTACATGCCGGAACAGGTTCAGGATTTTTATCCGACCCCTTCCACAGTCTCCACCTGCATGTATTTTACCGGGCTTGACCCAAGGAATATGAAGCCGGTTTATGTGCCGAAGAATCCTCATGAGAAAGCCATGCAGAGGGCCTTGATTCAATATCGAAGGCCGGAGAATTATAAACTGGTGAAAGAAGCGCTGATTCGGACGGGCAGGCAGGATCTGATCGGCTTCGGGCCCAAATGCCTGATCCCTCCCAGGCCGGGGGCGGGCGCAAAGGAACGGCGTTCTGACGGAAGAAGGAAGGAGAAGCGGCGATGAGAGAAACCGTCGTGCAGGAGAAGGAAGCCGGACAAAGGCTCTTTAAGTTTCTGGAAAAATATATGAGCGAGGCGCCGAAGAGTTTTCTTTATAAAATGCTGCGCAAGAAAAACATCACGTTAAACGGAAAAAAGGCGGACGGTTCCGAAAGGCTGGAAAAGGGAGACCGGATTCGGTGCTTTCTGGCGGATGAGACGATAGAGAAATTTCAAAAAAAAGACGACGGTTCGTATCCGGTTACGAATCTGGATGTGCTGTACGAAGATGAGGATGTGATTTTCCTGAATAAGCCGGCCGGGATGCTTTCTCAGAAGGCGAAGCCGGACGACGTGTCGCTGGTGGAATACCTGACCGGTTACCTTCTCGCCAAAGGGGAGCTTACGAGGGAAAACCTGGCGACGTTTAAACCCGGCATCTGCAATCGTCTTGACCGCAATACCAGCGGGATCGTGATCGGCGGGAAAACCGTCCGGGGCCTCGCGGCCATGTCGGCTCTTCTTAGGGAGCGCGATCTGGATAAATATTATTTTTGTATTGTCAAGGGGCATATGGCGAAAGGCCAGGTGTTGGACGGTTATCTTAAGAAAGACGAAGGGACGAACCGGGTGGAGATTTTGTCTTTGCCGGCGCCCGGAGCCGATCCCATCCGTACGGCTTACGAGCCGCTCCGGTCCAACGGTTTTTGCACGCTGGTTCAGGTAGAACTGATTACGGGGAAATCTCATCAAATCCGCGCGCATCTGGCTTCCCTGGGACATCCGGTTTTGGGCGACGCCAAGTACGGGGACGCGAAGACGAACCGCCGGCTGAAGGAGAAGTACCGGATACAACGGCAGATGCTTCACGCCTGCCGTTTGATATTGCCCAAGGATCTGCCGGAATGTCCGAAAGCGGCCGGCCGGATGATCGTAGCGCCCATGCCGCCGGATATGGTACGTGTGATTAAAGGAGAGGATTTGATATGTCGACCTGGGGAAGCAGAGGGTTAAGGGGTTCTTCACTGGAAGAGCTGATCAATCACACCAACGAAACCTACCGGGATAAAAAACTGGCCCTCATTCAGAAAATACCGACCCCGATCAAACCGGTGGAGATCGACGCCGCCAGCCGGCATATTACGCTGGCCTATTTTGACCAGAAGAGCACGGTGGACTATATCGGAGTCGTGCAGGGGATTCCCGTCTGTTTCGACGCGAAGGAATCGGCGGCGACCACGTTCCCTTTGCAAAATATTCACGCGCACCAGATCGCGTTCATGGAAGCCTTCGAGGAGCAGGGAGGGATCGCGTTTATCCTGCTTCAGTATACCTCCCTGGACGAAACATACTATCTGCCGTTTCGGGATATTTTATGCTTCTGGAACCGGGCTTTAAAAGGCGGCCGGAAAAGCTTTACTTATGCGGAAATCGACAAAGGATATCGGGTTTTGCCGAATGGGAACGCGCTTTTGCATTATCTGGAAGCGCTGCAAAGGGACCTGGAGGGCCGGGAATAAAGCGTTTGACAAATCGGGGGAATGCCTTTATAATTTCTTTTGATATTCCAATACTGAATTAGCACTTTAAAGGACGAAAGGATCAGCATGAAACAACTGCTTCATACGCCGGAGGGAGTCCGGGATATTTATAACAGCGAATGCAACCGGAAGACGGAAGTGGAAAACCGGCTTCGCCGGGTATTTAAAAGATACGGGTATTTTGATATTCAGACCCCTTCTTTTGAGTTTTTCGATATTTTCAGCAAAGAGCGGGGAAGCGTGGCCGGCCGGGAGATGTACAAGTTTTTTGACCGGGAAGGGAACACGCTGGTGCTCAGGCCGGACATGACGCCGCCGATCGCCCGCTGTGCTTCCAAGTATTACGGGGAGGAGACCTGCCCCGTCCGTTTAAGTTATATTGCCAACACTTACATCAACCATTCCAGCTATCAGGGGCGCTTAAAGGAACGGACCCAGGCCGGCGCCGAATGCATCGGCGACGATACCAGCGACGCGGACGCGGAAGTTATCGCTCTGGTGATCGCCTGTTTGAAAACGTGCGGGCTGACGGAATTTCAGGTGGATATCGGACAGGTGGGATTTTTCAAGGGGCTGGTGGAAGAAGCCGGGTTCGGGGAGGAGACGGCCGGGGAATTAAAAGATCTGATCGAAAAGAAAAATTTCTTCGGAGTGGAGGAGAGAATCCTGAAGCGGAAACTGCCCGGGCGGCTTTCGGAAGCCTTCTTAAAGCTCCCGCAGATGTTTGGCGGGATCGAGTGCGTGCGCGAGGCGAAAAAACTGACGGAGAATCCGACGGCCCGGGCGGCTTTGATGCGGCTGGAAAATCTTTATCAGCTCCTGACATGTTACGGACTGGAACAGTATGTCAGCTTCGATCTGGGAATGCTGGGAACTTATCGTTATTATACGGGGATTATTTTCCGGGCGTTTACGTACGGGACGGGAGAAGCGCTGGGAAGCGGCGGCCGTTACGACCGTCTGATGTGCCAGTTTGGAAAGGACGCGCCTTCCGTAGGTTTCGGCCTGTATGTGGACAATATTCTGTCGGCTCTTTCCAGACAGAATATACCGGTGGATACCGATACGGTGGATACGCTTCTTCTCTATGAAAAAGACTGTCGGCAAACGGCCATTCGGACGGCCGAAAAGCTCAGGGGAGAAGGAGAAAATCTTCAGTTGCTGCGGAAGCGTTCGGTCAAAACGCTGGAGGAATATCGAGTTTACGCGGAGAATAATCAGATCCGCCGGATTTATTATCTGGACGGAGAGGGACTTCATGAGGTAGAATAGATGAGATATCTGACGATCGCTCTGGCAAAGGGGCGGATGGCGAAAAAGACGATGGAGATGTTTGCCCGAATCGGGATCTCCTGTGAAGAGATGGCGGACGAGAACACGAGAAAACTGATTTTCGTCAATGAGGAGCAGAAACTGAAGTTTTTTCTGGCGAAAGCCAACGACGTTCCCACCTATGTGGAGTATGGGGCGGCCGATCTTGGCGTCGCGGGGAGAGATACCATTCTGGAAGAGGGCCGGAATTTGTACGAAGTCCTGGATCTGAATATCGGAAAATGCCGCATGTGCGTCTGCGGGCCCGAAAAAGCGGCGGAGAAATTACAGCATCATGAACTGATCCGGGTCGCCACCAAATATCCGAATATTGCCAAAGATTATTTTTACAATAAAAAACACCAGACCGTTGAGATCATTAAGCTGAACGGTTCCATTGAACTGGCGCCGATCGTGGGTTTGAGCGAAGTGATCGTGGATATTGTGGAAACCGGTTCCACCTTAAGGGAGAACGGCCTGGCCGTGCTGGAAGAAGTGTGTCCTTTGTCGGCCCGGATGGTTGTGAATCAGGTCAGCTTAAAGATGGAACAGGCGCGGATCTCGGAAATTATTAAAAATATGAGGCGGCTGATGGAGAAGAAGGAGTCGATATGAAGATCATTCACGTAAACGCGAAGACGAGGGCGGAAGTTCTGGACTGTCTGCAAAAACGAAGTCCGAATCACGATGAGCGGACGGAACAAATCGTCCGGGAAATCCTGGACACCGTAAAAGAAAAGGGCGATGAGGCGCTGTTTGCCTGCACGAAGCGGTTTGACGGCTGGGATATCACGGCGGAGCGCTGCCGGGTGACGCAAGAGGAGATCGATGAGGCCGTTCAAAAGACGGATCCGGCGTTTATGCGGGTACTGGAAAAAGCCTGTGAAAATATCACGGATTATCATGAGAAACAAAAGCGGAGCGGGTGGTTTCACACGCGCCCGGACGGCGTTTTGCTGGGGCAGCGCGTGACGCCCCTGGCCAGCGCGGGGGTTTATGTACCCGGTGGAAAGGCGGCTTATCCTTCTTCCACTTTAATGAATGTCGTGCCGGCCAAGGTGGCGGGCGTGAACCGGATCGTCATGGTGACGCCGGCCGGGAAGGACGGGCGCGTGAACGCGGGAACCCTGGCGGCGGCGAAGACGGCCGGTGTTTCCGAGATTTATAAGGTAGGCGGGGCTCAGGCCGTGGCGGCTCTGGCTTACGGGACTCATACGATCCCGAAAGTGGATAAGATCGTCGGGCCCGGCAATATCTATGTGGCGACGGCGAAGAAGCTGGTTTTCGGTCAGGTGGCGATCGATTCCATCGCGGGGCCCAGCGAGATTCTGATTCTGGCGGACGAGCGGGCCAATCCCCGCTATGCGGCGGCGGATCTGCTCTCCCAGGCGGAGCACGACGAGCGGGCTTCGGCGATTCTCATTACGACTTCGGAAGCGTTTGCCCGTGCGGTGGAAAGAGAAATCGACGGATTCCTGTCTGTTCTGCCTCGGAAGGAAATCCTGGAAAGATCCCTGGAAGATTACGGCTTTCTTCTTGTCGTCTCCGACGAGGAGGAGGCGGTTTCCCTGGCGGACGACATTGCCTCCGAGCATGTGGAGATCATGACGGCAAATCCCATGGAAACCATGGCAAAGCTTCAAAATGCCGGTGCGATCTTTTTGGGGGATTATTCTTCGGAACCGCTGGGAGATTATTTTGCGGGCCCCAATCATGTATTGCCTACCAACGGGACGGCCCGCTTTTTCTCTCCGCTGTCGGTGGACGATTTTATCAAGAAATCCAGCGTGATCTTCTACGGAAAAGAAGCTTTGCGGGCCGTTCATACCGGAATCGAACTTTTTGCGGAGACGGAGTGCTTAAGCGCTCACGCCAATTCGATCCGGGTGCGTTTTGAAGAAGAAGATCGGAAAGGACGGGAAGCATGACGGGAAGAATCGGAGAGATTACGCGTACGACGAAAGAAACGGATATTTATGTAAAAATCGACCTGGACGGAAACGGAGCGGGCGACGTAAATACCGGCGTGGGCTTTTTGGATCACATGCTGATCAGCTTTGCCAGACACGGATTATTTGATCTTACCGTGCGGGTAAAAGGGGATCTTCACGTGGACGCGCACCATACCATCGAGGATACGGGTATCGTGCTGGGACAGGCGGTCGGCCGGGCCGTCGGGGATAAGAGAGGGATCCGGCGTTACGGTTCCTGCCTGCTTCCTCACGATGAAAGCCTGGTGCTCTGCGCTCTGGATTTGTCGGGACGGCCGTATTTTGTCTTTGATACAAAGTTCCAGACGGAAGCAGTGGGACAGTTCCCCACGGAGATGGTCAGCGACTTCTTCTATGCGGTCTGCTATTCCTCGATGATGAATCTTCACATCAAGACTCTGGACGGAGTAAACGCGCACCATATCATTGAGGCCATGTTTAAGGCATTCGCCAAGGCATTGGATCAGGCGACGATGATTGACGGCCGTATTCCGGGACTCTTATCCACGAAAGGAAGTTTATAAATGTCTGCGTATAAAAAAATAGTCCCCTGTTTCCGCCCGTCTTCCGTACCGGAAGCGGAAATCGTGGCGGATTTTTGCGAAAAACAGGAAAATCACGGGGCCGATGAGATGATGCTTGTTCTTCCTGCCGTCGGCTCGGAGAATCCGAACGGTTATTTTGAAAGCGTAAAAGCAGCGGCCCGGATCGTGGATCTGCCGCTGATGATAAAGGCTCCGATCTACCGGTTGGAAGATGTGAAAAAATTTTTGTATGCCGGGGCCGCCGCCGTGGTTTTTGATGAAGAGAACCCGTCGGATATGGCATATTATGTGGAAAGCTGCGAACGATTCGGGCGAAAGAAGTGCCGGCTCTGGCAGAACATACCGGGAATCTTAAAAGAAACGCCGGCTTCGCCCGGCCTGTATACGGTAGATCGCGAGGAAACGGCGCTGGCTGAATTGGAAAAGGAAGCATGTTCCGGCGTGCTGCTTATGTGTTCCGACACGAAGGACCGGTGGGACATTGACGGCTTAAAGAAAGCGTGCCTGGAAAAAGAGATCCCGGTCAACCGGTTTGAAAGCGCGGTTTCCTGGAAAGATTTCCGTCTGAACGAGGCGGGCCTGATCCCGGCGATCGTTCAGGATTACAAGACCGCGCAGGTTCTGATGCTGGCTTATATGAATGAGGAAGCTTTCCTTGAAACCTGCGAAAGCGGCCGCATGACGTATTATAGCCGAAGCCGGAAATGCCTCTGGAAGAAAGGGGAAACTTCCGGGCATTTTCAGTATGTGAAGAGTCTGGACTTAGACTGCGACAACGATACGATTCTGGCCAAAGTCAGACAGGTCGGGGCCGCCTGCCATACCGGTTCTTACTCCTGCTTTTTTCAGCCGCTGGCGAGAAAGGAGTATTCGGAGGCGAATCCTTTGTCGGTATTGGAGCATGTATACGGAGTGATTGAAGACCGGAAGGCGCATCCGAAAAAGGGATCTTACACCAATTATCTGTTTGAGAAAGGAATCGATAAAATCCTGAAGAAGGTCGGTGAAGAGGCTACGGAACTTGTGATAGCCGCCAAAAATCCGGATCCGGAGGAGATCAAGTACGAGATGTCGGATTTTCTCTATCACGCCATGGTTCTGATGGTAGAACGAGGCGTGACCTGGACGGATATCACGAAGGAGCTGGCTAACCGGGAGTAAAATGTCATGACGGATCAGCCGGTATAAAAAAGGATAAAAGAGGTCCGGGAGGAGAATTGCCATGGAATCACAAGATAGTACCGCCAGAAAGGTAAGAAAACTGGCGTTAAACGACAACATTCTGATGCGTGTGGAGAAACCGGCCCGTTATATCGGCGGTGAGGTAAACGCCGTTATGAAAGATCTTTCTCAGGTAGACGTCCGCTTTGCCATGTGCTTTCCCGACGTGTATGAGGTGGGGATGTCACATCTGGGGATTCAGATCCTGTACGATTTCTTCAACCGAATGAAAGGGGTGGCCTGTGAACGGGTTTATTCTCCGTGGCCGGATCTGGATCGGATTCTGCGGGAACAAAAAATTCCGCTTTTCGCGTTGGAATCGCAGGATCCGGTAAAAGATTTTGATTTTCTGGGAATTACGATTCAGTACGAGATGTGTTATACCAATATTTTGCAGATTCTGGATTTAAGCGGGATTCCTTTATCGGCTTCGGAACGGAGCTGGGAGGACCCGGTTGTTATCGGCGGCGGGCCCTGTACCTATAATCCGGAACCTCTGGCCGAATTTTTCGACCTGTTTTATATCGGAGAGGGGGAGACGAGATACCCCGAACTTTTAACGCTCTACCGAAAAGCCAGAAGCGAAGGCTGGAGCCGCCGGGATTTTCTTCGGGCGGCAGGGTGTCTTCCCGGTATCTATGCTCCGATGTTTTATGAGGTTTCCTATCATGAGGACGGTACTTTCCGGGAGATGCGCCCGATGGAATCGGGGATGCCGGCTCGGATTCGCAAAGAAATTGTGACGGATCTGAATGAAGTTTCCTATCCGGAAAAACCGATCGTCCCGTTTATCAAGATTATCCAGGATCGTGCGACTCTGGAGATTATGCGGGGATGTATCCGGGGATGCCGTTTTTGCCAGGCCGGTGCGGTTTACCGCCCGGTAAGGGAACGCAGCCTGGATTTCCTGAAGGAAAAGGCCAGACGGATCCTGGAAAATAC
Organism: Lachnospiraceae bacterium; assembly: GCA_022792885.1. GTDB lineage: Bacteria > Bacillota > Clostridia > Lachnospirales > Lachnospiraceae > JAAWBX01. The sequence goes on along the minus strand of JAAWBX010000036.1, from coordinate 129,998 downwards.
CGGATACGAGGAGATCACGTTAAGCTCGTTAAGTTCCAGCGATTATACGCAATTGCCGGAACTGGTGAATCATCTGATCGAGGAATATCAGGGGAAGGGCGTTAATATTTCTCTGCCTTCCCTGCGGATCGACGCGTTTTCTTTAAGCGTCATGAGCAAGGTGCAGGACATTAAGAAGAGCAGCCTGACCTTCGCACCCGAAGCCGGAACCCAGCGTATGCGGAACGTGATCAATAAAGGTCTGACCGAGGAAGATATCCTCACCGGGGCGGCGCGCGCTTTTCAGGGCGGCTGGAATAAGGTGAAGCTTTACTTTATGCTGGGACTGCCGGGGGAGACGGAAGAGGATATGCGGGGGATCCCGCGTTTGGCCAACGAGGTGGCGAGGGTATATTATGATACCGTGCCGAAGGAGGAGCGCCGCGGGCGCTGTACGGTGACGGCCAGCTCTTCTTTCTTTATTCCCAAGCCCTTTACGGGTCTTCAGTGGGCCGTTATGTATCCGAAGGAAGAGTATATAAGACGGGCTCATCTGGTAAAGGATGCTTTTCGGGAACAGCTGAACTTCAAGAGTCTGCAATATCAGTACCACGAAGCGGACGTATCCGTATTGGAGGGGGTTTTTGCCAGGGGGGATCGGAGAATCTCCCGGGTTATCCGGGCCGCGTACCGGAAAGGCTGTCTTTTCGACGCCTGGGGCGAGTATTATGACGATGAAAAATGGCAGTCCGCTTTTCGGGAGTGCGGGATCGATCCGGATTTTTATACGATAAGGGAACGGGATCTGGACGAGGCGTTCCCCTGGGATTTTATTGATACGGGCGTAACCAAGGAGTTTTTCAAGCGTGAGTGGCGGCGCGCCATGGCAGGAGAGCTTACGCCGAACTGTCGGGTATCCTGTTCCGGATGCGGTGCGAAAAGTTTCGGGGGAGGTGTCTGTTTTGAAGATCCGAGTTAAGTTTTCCAAAATCGGTGCGGTGCGGTTTATCGGTCATCTGGACGTGATGCGTTATTTCCAAAAGGCCGTTCGCCGGGCCGGGATCGCCGTCCGCTATACGGAGGGTTACAGCCCGCACCAGGTGATGAGTTTTGCCGCGCCCTTGGGGCTCGGCGATACCAGCGAATGTGAATATATGGATATCGATGTGGAGATGTCCATTTCCGGTGAGGAGATGAAAAGGCGTCTGAACGAGGTAATGGTGGAGGGAATTGAGGTTCTGAGCTGCCGATGCCTGCCGAAAGGCCGTCAAAATGCCATGGCCGCCATGGCCGCCGCCGATTATCGGCTTTCTTTTCAGGAGGGCTGCGGGCCGGAGAATCCGAACCTCTTTTTCGCTGGCCTGCTTCAATTTGCCGGGCAGGAGGAGATCCGAATCGTAAAAAAAACGAAGAAATCCGAGAAAGAAGTAAATATCCGTCCGCTTATTTATTCGTTGGACGTTCGTGATTCTCGGATTTTTTGCCGGGTATCGGCGGGCAGTGTCGATCATCTTAAACCGGAACGGATCGTGGAAGCGTATTGTGAAAAGGCCGGCATCTCTCTTCCTCCGTTTGCTCTTATCGTACATCGGATGGAGCTTTACGCCAAAAAAGAGGATGGTTCGTTGATTTCGTTGGAAGATCTGGGGGAAATCTTTTAGAGCATGAGAAAATTACTGATTACCAGGAGATCCGGCCGAATCCTGACCGGATTATGGGAGGAAGACCGGCCGGTCTCGTTCCAGCTTTATGAAGAAAGCTCGAATCGGCTCGGGAATATTTACGTCGGTCAGGTTAAAAAAATCCTGAAGAATATACAAAGCGCTTTCGTGGATATCGGAAACGGATGTTTGTGTTACCTCTCTTTTACGGAACCGGGATTGTTTTACAGAAGCGACGGAAGCTTCGTGGAGAAAATCCGGGAAGGCGATGAAATCGTGGTTCAGGTGTGCAAAGAGGCGATGAAAACGAAAGCGCCCGGGGTTACGTCAGCCTGGAGTTTCGCCGGAGAGTACGCGGTTTTAACCGTGCAGAAAACGGGCATCGGTATTTCCGCCCAAATTCCGGATCAGACCTGGAGAGAGGAAGCGAAAAACGTCTTTTCCGATCTTCTTTCGGAAGAGTTTGGCCTGATACTTCGAACGAACGCGTACACGGCGGATTTCGTGAAAGTTCGTCAGGAAACGGTTTCTCTGATCGAACAATACCGGGAAGTGAAGAAAAAGGCCGTGACGCGAACCTGTTTTTCCTGCCTTTATCGGACGCCGGAAGCTTATGTGTCCGAAATTCTCGGTATAAGAGAGGACGGATTGGAAAAAATTCTGGTAGACGATAAGGAATTGTTCGGGCATCTATCGGAAGTGCTTTCTTCTTTAAGCCCTCAAAAAGCCCGGAAACTGGTGTATTATGAAGACGATTATCCCATGTCAAAACTTTTTTCGCTGGAAACGGAGCTGGAAAAGGCGCTCGGGAAAACGGTCTGGTTAAAAAGCGGCGGACATCTGGTGATCGAACCGACGGAGGCCCTCACGGTGATCGACGTCAACAGCGGCCGGAACGACGTGAAGAAAAAACCGGAGGAGACGTTCCTTAAGATCAACCGGGAAGCGGCGAAGGAGGCCGCCAGGCAGATCCGGCTCAGGAATCTGTCCGGAATCATTGTCATTGATTTTATTAACCTGAAGAGCCGGGAGAACCGGGATCTGGTCTACGGGGAGCTGGAGCAGGCCTGCCGGAAAGATCCGGTCAAAACAACGGTTGTGGATCGGACCGGTCTGGAACTGGTGGAGATTACACGCAAGAAAATCCGGCGGCCTCTTCATGAACAGATACGGGATGCGGAGTCGGCAAAAGGACGGGCGGATACTCTGCGAGACGAATGTCCGGGCGGCTTCGGTAACGGAAAAAAAGCTTGACTTTTCGGGATGACAATGGTAGACTTATTGAGTGTGCCGCACAGTGGGGCCTTTAAAGATCGGAAGTGTTCCGACGCCGAAGCTGGCGAGTAATGATAAATAGGAGGTGCCAGAATGTACGCAATCATCGCAACCGGCGGTAAGCAGTATAAGGTAGCGGAGGGCGATATCGTTCGCGTTGAAAAGTTGGGAGCGGAGGCAGGTTCTGCTTTTACATTTGACCAGGTTCTCGCCGTAAGCGACGAGAAAGGCGTCCTGACGATCGGCCAGCCGACTGTGGCGGGCGCATCGGTGGAAGCTACGGTTGTAGGCGATGGGAAGGCCAAAAAGGTTATCGTTTACAAGTACAAGAGAAAGTCCGGATATCACAAAAAGAACGGACACAGACAGCAGTACACGGAAGTAAAGATCGAAAAGATCCAGGCGTAAGATTATGATTAAAGTAACGATCGTAACGGACTCCGACGGGGAATACAAAGGATTTCAGATTACCGGACATGCGGATTATGAAGAATACGGAAAGGACATTATATGCGCCGCCGTATCCTGTTTGGCTCTTAACACCATGAATTCCATTGAGGCGTTGACTGATGACGGTACTTACGGTGTGACAGAGGACGGTCTTTTGAAATTCCGTTTCACGGGCGGATGCAGCGAACAGGCGGAACTGCTGATGGATTCGTTCGTCCTGGGCCTGACGGGCATTCAGGAAAAATACGGCAGTGACTATATGAAATTTCGGTTCAAGGAGGTGTAAGACCATGTTTCAGATGAACCTTCAGTTATTTGCACATAAAAAGGGTGTTGGCTCCACAAAGAACGGCAGAGATTCCGAGTCCAAGAGACTGGGCGCTAAGAGGGCGGACGGCCAGATGGTGAAAGCCGGCAATATTCTGTACCGGCAGCGCGGAACAAAGATTCATCCCGGCGTTAATGTAGGAATCGGCGGGGATGATACCCTGTACGCACTGGTAGACGGAAGACTGCGTTTCGAGAGAAAAGGCAGAGACAGAAAGCAGGCTTCTGTATATCCGGAAGTAATCGGTGAATAAGTTCAGGATTAAGCCGGCGCGTTCTCGCGTCGGCTTTTTTACCCCCTGAAAAATTAAAACGAGGTAATTTTTATGTTTGCAGACCGTGCAAAAATTTTTATTAAATCCGGAAAAGGCGGAGACGGCCATGTAAGTTTCCGTCGGGAACTGTTTGTACCCAATGGCGGTCCGGACGGCGGGGACGGCGGCCGGGGCGGCGACATTATTTTTGAAGTGGATAAAGGCTTAAATACGTTGAATGATTTTCGCCATGTCCGAAAGTATGTGGCGAAAGCCGGGGAAGAAGGAGGCAAACGGCGCTGCCACGGAGCGGATGCCAAAGATCTGATCCTGAAAGTTCCGGAAGGAACCATCGTTCGCGAGGAGGAGAGCGGAAAGATCATTGCCGATATGTCCGGAAAAAATCAGAGGGTTGTCATATTAAAAGGCGGCCGGGGTGGAAGCGGGAATATGCATTACGCCACGTCCACCATGCAAGCTCCCAAGTATGCCAGACCGGGGCAGCCGGGACGGGAGCTGTTCGTGCTGCTGGAACTGAAAGTGATCGCGGATGTGGGGCTGGTCGGATTTCCGAACGTCGGAAAATCTACGCTTTTATCCCGGGTAACCAATGCCAAACCGAAGATCGCGGATTATCATTTTACAACCTTGAATCCGAATCTCGGCGTCGTCGATCTGGGAGAAGGCCAGGGCTTCGTGATCGCGGATATTCCCGGATTGATTGAGGGAGCTGCCGAGGGCGTCGGTTTAGGGCATGATTTTCTGCGTCATATTGAGCGGACAAAGGTTCTGATTCATATGGTAGATGCCGCTTCCGTGGAAGGAAGGGATCCGATAGAGGATATCCGGGCTATCAATCGGGAACTTGAGGCTTACGATCCGGAACTGCGAAAACGTCCTCAGGTAATTGCCGCTAACAAGATTGATGCGCTCTGTGAAGGCGGTACGGATCCGGTTCTCCGGATTCGGGAGGTTTTTGAACCGGAAGGGATCCGGGTATTCGGAATTTCCGCCGTCAGCGGCCGGGGCCTGAAGGAGTTGATGTATCACGTGAACGAACTTTTGAAAACTCTGGATTCGGCGCCAACGGTGTATGAGCCGGAGATCGATCCTATGGCTACGGCGGAGAAAGAAAATCTGCCTTATACCGTAGAAATCGATGAGGAAGGCCGTTTCGTGGTGGAGGGTCCGAGGATAGAGAAAATGCTGGGCTATACGAATCTGGATTCGGAGAAAGGGTTTGAATTTTTCCAGAAATTTCTGAAAACGAACGGAATCCTAAAAGATCTGGAAGAAGCCGGTATCGAGGACGGCGACACCGTAAAAATGTACGGATTGGAGTTTGATTATTACAAATAATCTGGAGGACAGAGGATGACGAGCAAACAGAGAGCTTATTTAAAAAGTCTTGCCATGGTGATGGACCCGATCTTTCAGATCGGGAAATCCGGTTTGACACCGGAGATTACCGAAGCGGTCAGCGAGGCGTTGGAAGCCAGAGAACTGATTAAGCTGGCGGTTTTAAAAAACTGTATGGATGATATTCCTGCGATTGCCTCTACCCTGGCGGAACGAACTCATTCCGAAGTAGTTCAGGTAATTGGCCGTCGATTTGTTTTGTATCGCCCGGCAAAAGAGAAGAAAAAGATCATGCTTCCTCGCTAACAGAAACAAGGAGACATAAAATTATTATGGAAACCAAAAAACGAATGGGCATTTTTGGCGGCAGTTTTGATCCGATTCACAGGGCGCATCAAAAACTGGCAAAGCAGGCATTGGAACAGTTTTTGCTGGACGAGGTCTGGTTTGTGCCTTCGGGAGTTTCTTATCACAAGGGAAATGAAATGACATCCGCTCACCATCGTGTTCAGATGATAAAACGGGCGATTCGGAATGAGGAAAAATTTTTCTTTTCCGATCTGGATATTGCCCGGAGCGGTAACACTTATACCGCGGATACATTGGCTTTTTTGAAGGAACAAAAGCCGGATACCGAGCTTTTCTTTATCGCGGGTGCGGATTCTCTCCTAAATATGGAGAACTGGTATCGTCCGGAAGCGATCTTTACGGCGGCCCGGATCTTAGTGGCCAAACGGCCCGGAAGTCCCGAAAGGGAGCTTCTGATAAAGGCGGAAGAACTGAAGGAAAAATTCGGGGCCAGGATCGACTGGATTGAGGGACTGTACGAAGACGTTTCTTCCCGACAGATCCGGGAAGCGGTTCAACGGGGCGAAAGTCTTTCGGATTATGTGATACCTGAAGTGGAACGTTATATCCGCGAGCACGAGTTATACCGGGATCAACCGAAGACGCCGGAAGAAATTCGCAAAGACCTTGAGAAACGATTGAATCCTCATCGATTTGCTCATACCTTAGGGGTAGCTCGGACCGCGGAAGAGCTGGCTGCCGCATACGGTGCGGACGGAGAAAAAGCTTATCTGGCCGGGCTTCTCCATGATTGCGCCAAAGATATTCCCGACAAGGATCAGATTCATCGCGCGAAGATGGCCGGGCTTACCTTAAGTGAGCAGGAGCTTCTTTCACCGGCTCTGATTCACGCGAAACTGGGCGCCTATTACGCCAGGGAGCGATATGGCGTACGGGATGAAGAAATTTTAAACGCCATTCGTTATCACACGACCGGCCGCCCTGCCATGACCCTGTTGGAAACGATTCTGTATATCGCGGATTATATCGAACCGGGACGGGAAAATGCGCCCCGTCTGCCGGAACTTCGACATAAGGCTCAGGGGGCAAGGGAGGAGGTTGTCTGCCGGATCGCGGAAGATACGTTGGAATATCTGGAACGCTGCGGAGCGATTATCGATAACGTGAGCCGGGAAACGGCGGAATACTATAAGCGTTTTATGACCGATGAAAGAAACGACGGAATACAATAAAAACGGATCATCTCCACATTCAAATGAGAATCGGGAGTAGGAAGGGAGTAAGAACATGAATAAAGCGCAGGAAATGGTGAAAATTGCCCATCGCGCACTGGAGGAGAAAAAAGGAGGCGATATCCTGATATTGGACATTGCCCATGTAACGATTGTTGCGGATTATTTTTTGATCTCGCACGGTGAGAACAGCCATCAGGTTCAGGCTATGGCGGATGAAGTGGAGGAGCAGATGGCGAAAGCCGGTTATCCCTGCCGTCATATAGAAGGTTATGCGGCCGCCAAATGGATTCTGTTGGATTTTGGGGATCTGGTCGTCCATATATTCTCTCAGGAAGACCGCCGCTTCTATGATCTGGAACGGATCTGGCGCAGTGGTATCACACTGGGAAAAACAGAAATCGAAACCTGGTAAAAGTAAAAAAGAACAGGAGTCTGAACGGAAGGTATTTTGCGAATAGGAAAAATATCCCCGGCTTCAGGCTCCTGTTTTCGTTCCGGTAATGATCCGGGTTAATCAATAAAAGCACGGTAAAGTGCGATCACACGTCCCAGAACTCGAACTTCATCCACAATAATCGGTTCCATGGTTCGATTCTCCGGTTGAAGGCGATAATGACCGTTTTCCTTATAAAAACGCTTCACGGTGGCAGAATCCTCCACTAAGGCGACCACCACATCTCCGTTGGCGGCAACGTTTGTCTCTTCACAAATAATAAAGTCTCCGCTTAAAATTCCCATTTCAATCATGCTTTCGCCCTTTACTTTCAGCATGAAAGTCTGTTTATTCGGCAGCATGTCGACGGGAACCGGAAAATAACCTTCAATATTCTCCTCGGCCAAAATCGGGCAGCCGGCCGCCACCGTACCGATAATAGGAATGTTTGTCATCTCCCGGCGCGAAACGGAAAATTCATCGTCCAGAATTTCGATTGCACGGGGCTTTGTAGGGTCGCGCCGGATATATCCGTTTTTCTCCAGTGTTTCCAGGTGGGAATGGACGGAGGAAGTGGATTTTAAATGTACGGCTTCACAGATCTCACGGACAGCCGGCGGGTAGCCTTTCGCTAAAATACAATCCTTTATGTATTTCAATATCTCAAGTTGTTTTGTCGATATTTTTCCACGTGCCATAAATAGCCTCCTGAAATCTTGTATTTTCTTTATGCTAACATATGTTCGAATAAAAATCAAGTAAAATTTCGAACATTTATTCGCAGAAAGAGATTGACAAACAAGTGTTCTTGATGTAAGATGAAAAAGAACAAAAGTTCGGAACATATGTATGATCCGAAGGAGGAGGGAGGAACGGCAATGGAACGCATGAGAAAAAAATACGGAAAAAGATTTCTTTTTCTTTTGTTATTTCTCGGAATCTATCTGTTTACGTTCCTCAGTTTTTCCGTAAAAGCCGAAGAGGAGAGAGGAGAGGTTTATTACAAATATTATACCTCGATTCGGATCGAGGAAGGGGATACCCTGTGGGGACTGGCCCGTGAATACGGGAATGAAGCCTGCCAGTCGGTCCCTTCTTATATACAGGAGGTCAAGAAGATGAATCATCTGACGGATGACCGGATTCATGCGGGGCGTTATCTTACCGTTTTTTATTATTCCCGGGAGGTAAAGTAAGTCCTTTCAAACGGGCCTTGAATTTTAGAAAAAAGAGATTTACAATAAAGCAAATCCCGCTTCGGGGTTCAGAAAGGAGAAGTTTTATGGAGCCACTTTTACTTTTATACAATTTTACAGAAGAAGAACAGAAGGAGTGGGAGCTGGCATTGAAACCGGTTTCCGTTGTGAGAAAGAAATTTGTAGATAAAAAAGAATTCGGCATACCGATATACAGCCTGCTTTCCGAGGAAGCCGTACCGACATTTCTGTATCAGGCTACCGAGGATTTTGACGGACGTATGGTTCTGATTGCGAATGTCACGGCCAATACGCTGTTTCAATATCTTCTGGCCGTTTCAAAAATGGTAACGAAAGAGCCGGTGTACCGGGCGGTTTTGACGGAGACGAATCGCGACTGGACCTCTTCCTTTTTATTTTATCATTTAAAAGAGGAGGAAGCTGAAATCAAAAAGCGAAGAACTGCGGAGGGATAATCAACCGGTTTTTTATTATCTGATTCACTCGGCGTCAATCCCGTCTTAAACGGACTTTGTTCCGGGCGCTGCGCCGTCGTTCGTCTTCCAGTGCAGCATAGTGTTTTTTTGTTGTATTTACATCGGAATGTCCCAACACGTCGGCCACCAGATAGATGTCGTCCGTTTCCCGATAAAGATTCGTGCCATAGGTACTTCGGAGTTTGTGCGGGGTGATGTTCTTCAGCGTCGTTACCTGGCGGGAATATTTTTTGACCAGATTTTCAACGCTTCGCACGCCGATTCTTTTCTTTTGAAGAGACAGAAACAATGCCTGTTCATGGCCGCTTTCCGGAATAATCTGTTTTCTTTCTTCCAGATATGCCAACAGAGCTTCCTCCACCTCGTCGCCGAAATAAACGACGACCTCTTTGCCGCCTTTTCGATGAATGCGAATCCCGCCGTTGCGAAAATCCAGATCGGAGAGATCCAGACCCACACATTCCGAAACCCGGATTCCGGTTCCCAGCATCAAAGTAAGAAGAGCCAGATCCCGAAGCTTTGTCTTATCGTGATATCGTTTCTGAGAAGCGGTCAAATTGCCCCCGTCCTCTACAATATCCAGAAGTTTTGCCACTTCGTCCACGTCCAGCCGGGTAATGGCTTTTTCATGGGTTTTCGGTAGTTTTATCAGAGCCGCCGGATTTGTTTTAATAAATTCTTTTTGAAAGTAATAATTGTAAAATGTTTTGAGACTGGCAATTTTTCTCTTAATACCAAGCTCTTTGTTGGTCCGGTCCCGGAGTTCCTCGCTGTCCGGCTGAACGTAATATTTCAGATATTCCATATATTCTTCTAAATTCGTAACGGTGATTCGATCCAGATCCGCGACTGTAAACGCCTGTATGGAGCGTTCCCGGAAAGTCGGCAGTTCGTTGATAAGGAAATCAAAAAATACCCGCAAATCATATGCATAAGCGATGCGCGTCCGGGAAGAAGTCAGAGGTTCAATACCTCGAAAAAAAGCCGGAACAAAAGGCGGAAGATCCGCAAGCAGAGCTCTCAGCTTTTTCGTATTCTGAATGTCAACCTGCTCAAAATAAGGCCTCTGCACAATATTACCTCCTGTTGTGTGGGAAACGCTCCGGCCAGCCCTTTATATTGCCGTCGCAGATCGCAGTAAACATGCGTTCTTTGGCACCGGGATGTTCCCGGTTTAATCTTCCTAACAGTTCCTTCGCATATTGCCGTTTGGTGTAGCCGTCCGCCGGGCAGAGATTCTTTACAATCGGAAGTTGACAGGAGTTCTTGAATCCGATAATATCCGCTTCCGGCGCGAACATAAGAGGCCGGATCACCGTTAAATCCATTCGGTCCAGATATGTTTTGGGAGAGAAGGAATAAAAGCGCCCTTCAAAAATCAGAGACAGAAGCATGGTTTCCACGACGTCATCCTTATGATGGGCATAAGCAACTTTATTGCATCCCAGCGATTTAACCGCTTGATTCAAAGCGCCTTTGCGCATTTTAGCGCACAGAGAGCAGGGATTGTCCTCCCTGCGTTCCTCAAAAATGATCGAATAAATCTGAGAAGGAATGATATGATAAGGAATTTGAAGCTTTTCACAGAGTGCCTGTACCGGAGAAAAATCCATCCGATCTAATCCGAGATGAACCGTAACGGCAATCAGCTCAAAGCGTTTCGGATAAAAACGTTGTAAACCATGCAGTGCATATAGAAGAGCCAGACTGTCCTTGCCCCCGCTGATTCCGACGGCAATCCTGTCGCCGTCCTCGATCAGACGGTATTCGTCCACCGCCTTGCGGGTATAACTGAGAAGTTTTTGCAGTGTCATGAAGATTTTCCTTTCTTTATCTGCTTGACCGTAAAATATCAGGATCCGTTTTATTATAGCATTTCCGATTATGCATGTCAATTACTATTCGTTAAACTTGAGTTTTGCGAATAGTAATAACTCGCAAATCTTATCTCCCGGGTCAGGCTCCTCTCGACGTTTTGCGAATATTGTTATCTCGCATGACTTTCTGAAATTTAATGCGGAGCTAATTTGACCTTTCCGTATTTTCATGCTATATTTATAATATTGAGAATGAAATAGACGGGAGAAAATTTATGTGCGGTATTATTGGATATACGGGGCCTTTAGACGCCAAGAAAGTCGTTATTCAGGGACTGGAACAGTTGGAATATCGGGGATATGACAGCGCCGGCATGGCACTTCAGACGGAAGATCACCATCTGCTCCTGATGAAAGAGGCGGGCCCCGTAGCGGTTTTAAAAGAAACCAGCCGGGAAGCCAAAGTCCGTTCTCACTGCGGGATCGGACATACGCGCTGGGCTACGCACGGAGGAGTGACCGATACGAACGCGCACCCTCATACAGCCGGGAAAGTAACCTTGATTCATAACGGAATCATTGAGAATTATCACGAGATTGTCGAACGTTTTCATTTCCGGGAAGAACTGGTATCCGAAACGGATACGGAGGTAGCGGCTTGGCTGATCAATCATTTTTATACGCACAGCGAAAAAGGCCCTGCGGGCAACCCTTACCGGGCTCTTTGTGAGGCGGTTCGCACAATCAAAGGTTCTTATGCATTTTGCGTGCTGTTTGAAGACATTCCCGGAAAGGTTTTCGCCATCCGTAACGTGAGCCCTCTTGTGGCGGCGGCCTCTTCGGTCGGTACCTTTATCGCTTCGGATCTGACTGCGCTGATCTCCTATACCCGGGAATACTTTGTGGTACCGGAAAACCATGTTGTGGTACTGGAGGAAGAAAGAGCCCGGCTTCTGGATCTGGAAGGCCATGAAGTTGAGCCGCAGATGTTAGAGGTAAACTGGGATACCGAAGCGGCGCAGAAAGGCGGTTATCCGCATTTCATGATCAAAGAGATCAACGAACAACCGGAGGCTCTGGAGCGAACCATAAAACCCCGTCTAAACGGCGGACTTCCGGATTTTTCGGAAGAGAATATTCCTGATACTTTGTTTACGGATTGCGAAAAAATTGATATTGTCGCCTGCGGTACGGCTATGTACGCGGGTATGGTAGGAAAAAGCCTGTTGGAGCCGATGCTTAAAATCCCGGTATCCGTAAATATTGCCTCGGAGTTTCGCTATGAACAGCCGCTTTTAGACGAGAGGACGCTCACGATCATTATCTCGCAATCCGGGGAAACCATCGATACGCTGGCGGCGCTCAGATTGGCGAAGGAGCATGGTTCCCGTATTTTGTCCATTGTTAACGTGAAAGGTTCTACAATCGCCAGGGAGAGCGATTATGTTCTTTATACCCACGCGGGGCCCGAAATCGCGGTAGCCAGCACAAAAGCTTATTCGGTGCAACTTGCGGTTCTCTATCTTCTGGTTTGCCGGATGGCTTTGGTAAGGAATTGTATGACGGAGGAGGAAGCCCAGTCCTTTATTGAGGAACTCTTAAAGACGATTCCGGCTATTCGTCAGGTGCTTGGAGACCTGACGCCCTGTAAACATGTCTCGGAACGCATGGTTTCGGCCAGAAACGCCTTTTTTATCGGACGAGGACTGGACTATGCCTTTTCTCTGGAAGGGGCCTTAAAACTAAAAGAAATCTCCTACATCCATGCGGAGGCATACGCCGCCGGAGAATTGAAGCATGGGACGATCGCTCTGATCGAGAAGAATACTCCTGTCGTTGCGATCGCTACCCAGGAACACATATTTGCCAAGACGATTTCCAATATCCGGGAAGTAAAAGCGCGCGACGCCTATGTGATTCTCATCACGAAGCCCGGCGCGGATGTTTCTTCGGAAGTATACGATATCCATATCGAACTTCCGGAATTGTCGGATCGATTTACGGTTTTTCCGGTAGCTGTGATTTTGCAGCTGATCGCTTACTATACTTCGGACGGTAAGGGGCTGAATGTCGATAAGCCGAGAAATCTGGCCAAATCCGTGACGGTAGAATAAATCATCGTGCGGCATCAAAAAACGCTGTCCGGTCTTTTTAAAAAGACGGACAGCGTTTTATTATACCGCAGATAAGTTACATAATTTTTTTATGTCTACTTCTTTGTACTCATATACCTTTTCTTACATTCGATAAAATTCAGAATCGTATCAACGGCGCCGTCATAACCCACAGCCGAACTGTTGATACACAAATCATAACTGGCTGCACTCCCCCACTTCTGATTGGTGTAATAATTATAGTAAGAAGCCCGCTTCTTATCGGTCTTACACATGAAATCCTTTACTTTTCCGTCCGACACCTCAAAAGCTTCCTTTGTCAGCTTAAGCCGGTCTTCCGTGTTTCCGCTGACAAAAACACGCACTACGTTCGGATAGTCCGCCAGTGCATAATCCGCGCAGCGTCCGATCATCACGCAGGATTCCTGATCGGCCAGTTTTTTAATCGTATCAAACTGAGCCAGAAACGCCTTCTGATTCAGGGGCATATCGAAATAACCTGCCGCGGCATAGCCGGAAGAAAAATTATCTGTTACCAGCGAATACAGAAAACTGTTCGTGGGTTTTTCATCATGATGTTCCAAAATCTCTTTGGACAAACCGCTCTCTCTCGCCGCCAGCAAAAGCAGTTCTTTGTCATATGCTTTTATTCCGAGACGCTCCGCCAACTTCATACCGATCATTCGACCGCCACTGCCGCATTCCCGACCAATTGTGATAATAAGATTGTCACTCATATTTTGTCACCTCTTCCTAAGATAGTCAACGAAATTGCCGATCATCCGTTTCTCATGTCAATATTATATCATATTCGAAAGCATATGCAAAGTTTTTTCAGATGGCCCGGCATTTTTTTAAAGCGTACAAAAACTCTTCCGGCAGCTCGGCTTCAAATTCCATATACTTTCCGGTGGTCGGGTGAACGAATCCAAGGGTTTTGGCGTGCAGGGCCTGCCCGTGAAGGGAAATCGGCGATTTTTTCGGGCCATACAGAGGATCTCCCAGCAACGGATGCCGAATCGAAGCCATGTGAACCCGAATCTGATGGGTGCGTCCGGTCTCCAGAGAACATGTCACATAGGTGAATTTGGGAAGACGCTCCAAGACATGAATATGAGTAACCGCGTCTTTTCCGTTTTTTTCGTTAACCGCCATTTTCAGACGATCTTTGGGATCCCGGCCGATAGGCGCACGGATCGTTCGGTCTTCCTCGGAAATTACGCCGTGAGCAATTGCGTGATAGACGCGGGTGATACTGTGCACTTTTAATTGTTCCGCGATTCCGGAATGAGCCCGGTCGCTCTTGCAGACAACCAGGACGCCGGAGGTATCCCGGTCGATTCGATGGACGATACCGGGCCGTAAAACGCCGTTAATCCCGGACAGAGATTCCCGGCAATGATACAATAGTGCATTTACCAGCGTGCCGGAATCGTGACCGTGTCCCGGATGGACGACCATACCTTTCGGTTTATTCACCACCAGAAGTTCCTCATCTTCATATAAAATGGTAAGGGGAATGTTCTCCGGCAAAATCTCCGGTTCCCGAAGCTTTGGGATTTCACAGATAATCTCCTCGCCGGCGCTCACTTTGTAGCGGCTTTTGACCGGAATTCCGTTTATCGTTACCCGATTCTCTTCAATCAATTTTTGAATAAAAGAACGTGACATTTCCGGTTGTTGCCCGGCCAAATACTTATCGACGCGGATTCCGCCGTCGGTTTCATTTACAATCATCTTTTCTGCTCCGTCGGGCGGGAATCAGGAAAGCAAAGTCCCCGTCTTTATAATAAAACATCATGGCAAAGAAAAACAAGAAGGCGGCGATGCAAACATAACAATCCGCCACATTAAAAATGGGAAAATTGATCAGCTTAAAATATAAGAAATCAATCACATAACCCAGAAAAAGCCGGTCGATCATATTTCCGAGAGCGCCGGCAGTCAAAATAATCAGGATTCCACGCATCGGCCGGTATTTTTTTTCGGAAGGCATCTTCCAGAGAGTATAGCCGATAAGAAAAAGAAGAAGAACCGTTACAATCAGGAAATAAACGATCTGATTCTGAAAGATACCAAAGGCGGCTCCCCGGTTGATTGTATAATGGAATTCAAATATTCCTTCAAGAATCACAAAAGGGCCTGTCTGCAAATGAGCGCTTGCCAGATACTTCGTATATTGATCCAGGGCGATCAGAAAAGCGCAGCAAATTAAAAAGATGACGCTCTGAAGCCCTTTCTTTCTTTTCATCATGATTTCTCCTCCTTTGTCAGGTAAGTAAGAGCCTCCCGGATCTCCTCCGAAGTTACGTTCGAACATATCTCTGCCTTTCCCAAAGGATGCAGAAGAATGAAACGAAGGGTGTTTCCGGTCATTTTTTTGTCGTGTTGTATGGCCTGTAAAATCCGTTCTTCGTCAAAATCCGCATAACGAATCGGAAGCCCGCAAGCAGAGAAAAGAGCTTCCATGGATGCCAGTTCTTCTTCTAGGAGAAATGCTCTCCGGCAGGAGATTCGCCCGGCGGCCACGCAGCCCAACGATACGCTTTCGCCATGAGTCAGAGTGAATCCGGATTCTTTTTCCAGGGCGTGACCGATCGTATGGCCGAAATTTAAGAGAGCCCTTTCGTTTCTTTCAAAAGGATCGTTTTCCACAACGGTTTTTTTTATGCGGAGACTTCCTTCTACCAAATCGGCAAGCACATCCGGATGAAAGTCAAACACGGCTTTTGAAAAGGAACCCGTCCGGATAAAATAGTCCGGATCTTTTATACAGCCATGTTTGATCGCCTCCGCCATACCGGAGGAAAGCTGTCTGCGGGGCAGGCTTTGCAATACGGAAAGGTTGATATACACCATACGCGGCTGCTTAAACGCTCCGATCATATTTTTATAGTGTAAAAAGTCCACGCCGGTTTTCCCGCCGATACTTGAATCTACCTGGGACAAAAGCGTGGTCGGAAGCTGGACAAAGTCAATGCCGCGCAGATAAGTGGCGGCCGCAAAGCCAGTCATGTCGCCGATTACGCCGCCCCCTAAGGCAATCAGAAGATCCTGACGATCAAAAGCATGTTCCATTAAAAATAAATACAGTTCCTGAATCTGGGACAGGGTTTTATACGCTTCTCCGGCCGGAATGGTAAAAACAAAAATTTCTGCCGGAAAAGCGGCCAGGGCCTCCAAAACTTCTCCCTGATAAAGAGACGCTATCGCAGGATCCGTTACCACACAGACGCGCCGGTATTCGGAACCTGAGGCTGCCAGGCAGTTCGGGAGCGCATTCCAGGCGGTACTCAGGTAAATCGGATAGGCCGGCAGACCGGGGACTTCGATTTTTAGTTCTCTCATCTTTCTTCCCTCTCAAAAGAGGGCAAACAATTTCCCGTTAAACAGAAAATCGTTTGCCCTGCCTTTTCTGATTATGTATGATTCATCCATTAAATATTTAAACCTAACGTGGAAATTCCCATATCATCGTTCACAATCATCATATCCTGAAAATCACCGGACAACTCAACCGTCTTGGGAGTCACAATGAAGATATAATTGGATATCTTCTGAAGATTTCCACCCATCGAATAACAAGCGCCGGAAGTAAAATCGATGATCCGCTGCGCGATCTCAATATGAATCCCTTCCAGATTGATCACTACCGTCCGACCACTGAGAAGGGTATCGCAGATCTCCCGGGAATCCTCCACGGAAGTCGGCTTGACCATACAGACCGCCATGGCGCCCCTGGCGCCGGACCGCAGAGGAACCAGGTTACCGGACGGCCTTTGGCGGGCCGGACGAAGCGACGTCACTTCCTCCTCCTCTTCCTCGCGATAAGGGCTTTCCTTGCGGAAACGGGATCTTCTGGGCGTGGGTTCTTCTTCTTCCTCCTCGTCGTCATCAAATAGCATATCGTCATCTTCATCGAAATCGTCATCGCTCAATTTCATGGAATCAAGAATTTTATCAATAAATTTACTCATATCTGTCTCCTGTTTTGTCAGCCATGCTCTTTAATATTATCATCATTTTTCGGATTTCTGTCAATATAAAAATGATTTATTTGTAAATAATATCATTTTCGGATACCGCATTTCCGTTCAGAATAATGTGGTCATAAACAGATAATCCGTATGCCATATTTTTTCGAACAATATAGTAATCCTCATTCGCATCCAGAATCTCGATCTGCTTGAAAACCGCATACCCTTTGTTAATGTTGTAGACCCCCTGAAGGGAGGCCGTCGCGCTGATCGGGTAACGTTCGCTGCTGTCCGGAAGGATTAAATATTCTCCCGGTGTAAAATCCATAGTATCTACATAATAATATCCATCCTTTTCGCAGTAAATAGTCGGAGAGATAAACTCGGAACTGACGCCGTCCGGTCCGTAAGTTTCCTTTAAAAATCCGGAATCGGAACTGTTGTTTCCATCGGTCAGGTAATTGGTCGGAATCAGATAAAAGGGTTTGTTTACCACCGAAGATACGGGAATCTTCAAACCGTTTTCTGAGGATATATTCAACTCGATATCCACAAAACGATCTCCGGAAAATTGCACCATATATTTATAGAGATGAAGACGGCCGTAAGCTTTCCCGTCGGTTCCCATCACAATCTCAAATTCCGCATTCGCCTTCTGCCCGGTTCCTTTAAACCTGACCGAAACGATCGAGGTATTCTGTAACCGTAACATGTCCGCTTCCGTAATCGGGATCATGATCGTCCAGTCATCCGATGTGATAGTCTTGTAAATGCTGCTTCCGCTCTCTACCAGGCTTCCGGCCGAAACAGAAGTTTTCTGATAGTTTTCTTTTTGAAAAAGCTCCATGTTCATATCGTCGGGAGTCAGGTTTTCCATGCCGTCCGTATAATACTGCACCGTGCCGGAAATCGTTGCGTGATTTTTATGAAAAGCCGTTTCGGATATTCCGTCGATCAGGTTGTCCAACGCGTCCGAATTCAGGTATTCCAGAAGTGAGCCGGAAATACTGGCTTTCACCTGATAAACTTCATCAAAACACACGGGATCATAAGAGGTACTGAAAGCGGAAAGCTGACCTTTCAGACGTGCCAGATTTTCTTCCGAGAGAGAGTTGCCGGCGGCGGCATTCTGCGCCAGGAGCGAAGTCATGGTGCCGCTCTCATCCAACGTGTACACCAGAGAGCCGACCGAAGCCCTCTCGCCTTCCCGCAGGTAGTAATTCACATAACCGGAAGCTTCCGCCGTCGTAACGCTTTCCTGCCGAAGAATCAGGCCGGTATAATCGGAAGTGGTGGCCAGTGAACCGGCATTTACCTCATAAACATGTATTTTTTCGCTGGTCAAATAGCGAAAGACGAAGACGGACATATAAATAAAAACCATCAAAAATATGATAACACCAATGTTCAGATGCCGCGGCTTTCGGTAAGGTACAATCTTTTTTTTCTTTTTAGCCATGCTCTTCTCCTCTTATTCAACCTTATTATAAAAGGCAAAAGCCAAAATCACAAGCCGAAAGGAAGGAATTTCCATAATAAAGGAAGAAGAAATTCATACACTAAAAGAAGAAAGTAAAAGGAGGTTTTTGGTTATGAATACAAAAGGCTTGGATTATACAGCGCTTGCCATCGTAATCATCGGCGCCGTAAACTGGGGGTTGATCGGTTTCTTCCGTTTTGATCTGGTTGCATTTTTATTTGGCGATATGTCCCTGTTGAGCCGTATCGTATATGCTGTTGTGGGGGTATGCGGATTGTATCTGCTCAGTGCGTTTGGTCGGGTTCTCTCGACGGGAGAATAAAAAATTCCGGGTGTTTCCGTATCGCCGTTCGGCGTTTTACAAGCTATAACATAAATACGGGACGTGTGAAGACGTCCCGTATTCTTTATGAGATAATTTCCCTATGTATCAGACTTTATAAGGAAACAATCAATTTATCTTTCGCATTCTCCGGTAATTCCTTCTCATCTACGGAAATACTCAGGATAATATCCAGATGATATTTCTCCGCAATCGTATTCAGCTCCGCGACGGCCGCTTCGATATCCTGCCCCTCCAGGTGGGAAATCTTCAGAAAACTGTCCAGGTACAACTGTTCCAAATCATAATCCTGCGAAATAATACCGCAGATAAAACCAACAAAAGCGTTATATGAGCGGATCGGATATTCGCTGGCGTCGATCAGACGGATCTTGTTACTTAAGTCGTGCATGTGTTTATCGTTTTTATCAATATAAACAATGGTTCCCTTAGTCTTTTTTATGGCGGTATTCGCTTTATCTAACAAATAAATGGTCTTACCTTTCCCTTTACTACCTGCAATGATCTGAAGCATAAGCCCGTCCTCCTTATATAATGTATAAATTACATGTACCGTACTGTGACGGTTTCACAGACTATTATAGTATAATCTGTGGTGAAATACAATGGTTAATTCGGGATTTTCACCAGCAAATTTGTCATATTTTCATAAAGCTTCGGCCGGGAAGCCGAGCGAAGGACAACGGAAATATAAGTGTCCCCGTTGGGACCCTGGCTGCTCAGTGTGAGGCAATAC
The DNA here is from genome assembly GCA_022792885.1 of Lachnospiraceae bacterium. GTDB lineage: Bacteria > Bacillota > Clostridia > Lachnospirales > Lachnospiraceae > JAAWBX01. The sequence goes on along the minus strand of JAAWBX010000036.1, from coordinate 110,556 downwards.
ATGGCGTTGTCGGTGGTGCCGGTTTTTCCTCCTATCACCGTAACGCCGGCCGGCGCCCCGAACTCTCCGCTGATAAAACCGTTGGAGTTTCCCCATGTATTTGAGGTCGGACTGCCGGCGGCATCCAGATAGGAGGCGGTATACTCCCGGGTATTGATCATCGTTCGAAATTCATCATAAGGCAAAAGGGCGTTAAAAATCAGATACAGGTCATAGGCTGTCGTATAATGGCCTTCCGCATCCAGACCGTGCGGGTTCATAAAATGAGAATTGGTAGCTCCGATCTCAACGGCCGTTTGATTCATCAGCTCCGTAAAGGCCTCGATGCTCCCCGCGACATGACAGGCAATGGCGTTTGCGGCGTCGTTTCCCGACTTCAGCATCAGGCCGTAACACAGATCCCGCAAAGAGATCCGGTCGCCGGCGTGAATGTAAGCCAGAGAAGAACCGGTTCCGTCAAGAACTCGGACAGCTTCTTCCGGAACCGTCACCATATCGTCCAGATTACCGTTCCGAAGCGTCACTAAAAGCGTCATCAGTTTGGTCGTACTGGCCGGGGCCATCTGTAAAAAGGCGCCTTCACTGTGTAAAACTTCCTGCGTATCGACGTTGACCATAATGGCGGCGCCTGTGGCGATGGAAGTATCATAGTAAACCGATTCATCCGGAACCGTACCCAATGAGGCGGCAAAGCCGAGCGGTTTGCGTGCGTTCGGCCCGGAAAAATTCAGGGTTTCGTTTTCATATTGATACGGGCAAAGCAGAAGCGAGTCTGTGCCCCCGTCTTTTTTTCGAAATAAGAAAAACAGCGTAAGCGAGAAAAGCAGGACAAATCCGGCAGCAACACAAAACACCCGGCGGCGTCTCTGCCGAAGGGCCCTCTCTCTTCGATTCATGTTATAACCTCCCGCCGATTACTTGTAGGCATTGCGCCATTCAAAATCACCGCGTTCGAGCGCCTTCACCATGAGCTCTGCGGTCGCCACATTGGTGGCCAGAGGAATATTATGAGTATCACAGAGCTTCATCGCTTTAAACATATCCGGTTCATGAGACTTCGGATGCAAAGGGTCCTGAAGGAATATGACCAGATCGATCTGGTTACTCTCGATCTGAGCCGCCAGTTGCTGTTCCCCGCCCAGATGCCCGGCGAGGAATTTATGAATGGTGAGATTTGTAGCTTCCTCAATCAGACGTCCTGTCGTTCCGGTCGCATAGAGTTCGTGCTTGCTGAGAATGTTGTAATATGCGATACAAAAATTCTGCATGAGCTTCTTTTTTGCATCATGTGCGATCAAACCGATGTTCATAAAATTGCCTCCTTTATATTGTTTTTTCTCTTTCCCGTTGCAGACCGACATTCAAAACCAGACCCAATCCCATAAACAGGCTTAAAAGAGAGCTCAACCCGGCGCTGATAAAAGGAAGAGGAATCCCTGTATTCGGCAATAACCCGGAGGCTACCCCGATATTGACGAAGGACTGGAATGTAATCAGGGACGCGTAACCGACACAGATCAGGCGGCCGCCCAGATCTTTTGCCCGAATTGCCAGGTAGATACATTCGGCCGTCACTAACATCAATAATCCAATTATAACACAACTTCCGATAAATCCAACCTCTTCTCCCACAACCGCGAAAATAAAGTCCGTATCCTGTTCTACCAGGAAGTTTCCGTTCTTGACGGATTCCAATGTCGTATTGAATAACCCCCGTCCGCTTAAACCTCCGTTCCCGATTGCCATAACGGAATTGGACGATTGATAAACCTCCTGCACATATTGATCCGGATGCAGCCACTGCAAGACCCGGTTCAACTGATACTCATTGATCAGATTCTGCCCCGGCTGCTGAACCGCGTAAAGAAACCAAGCGCCGGCGGGAAGGGACGCGGCGATCACGCCGAGCACCCACTTATAACTGATTCCCGCGGAAAAAATGATAAACAGGAATGTAACGACTACGACCAATGTCGTGGACAAATCCGGTTGCTTAAAGATCAGATAAGTCGGAAGCGCCAGAAAAGCAAGGGAAACCGCGACCCAGAGAGGGGAATCAATCTTCCCCTTCTGTTTGCGATTCGCGAAAAAAGCGGAAAAAAACACAATCAGGCCAATCTTACAAAATTCCGCCGGTTGAATGGAAGTGCTTCCGATCTCGATCCAGCGCTGAGCGTTATTATAAGTAGCGCCAAACAGACGAACCGCCAGCAAAAGCGTCAGACAGGCACAGTAGATCGGGATGGCAAATTTAAACAAAAAGTGGTAATCCACGATCGCTACGAAAAGCATGGCGGCAATACCGACGCCGATACCGAAAAACTGTTTGGACATGGTAGCGGCGCTGTCTGCCGTCAAAGCGGTAGCGCTTCCGACAAACTGCACACCGGCATAGCAAAGCAGACCGATGTATAAAAGCAGACGTATATTAAAATATCTCAAATGGTAATCTCTGAATTTAAACATATGTTATCCTTTGACGTTTCTCAGATTCACGATGGGAATGTTCGCGTACAGCGCAGGAACGGTTTCCCGGCTGTCCTCCGAGGCGGTGCGGGTGATCTTGATTTCCAACCCGTTCGTATCAATCTCCATATATTTTGAAATTACGTGGATCAAATCGTTTTTGATCGATTCCATAATATCCGGCGTACAGCCGGCCCGGTCAGAAACCAGAAGGAGTTTTAAGCGGTCCTTCGCCACTTCCCGACTTGCATTCTTTTTACGGAAAAAACGAAACCATCTCATAATATGCCCTCCCCCCTCTATACATTCGCCCGAACCAGTGCCTGCCGCAGCTTATTCCACAGACTCTGGGAAGGTTCCAGATCCAAAATCGGTACTTTTTCGCCGGTAATGCGCCGGGCGATGTTTAAATAAGCCTGTCCGGCCAGGGAAGAAGATCCCGCCAGAGGTTCTCCCTGATTGGTGGAGATGACAATGTTTTCGTCGTCCGGGACGGCTCCCAGAAAATCGATGGCCAAAATCTCAACCACGTCTTCCATGGACATCATTTCCCCCCGATGGACCATATCCGACCGAATTCGATTGACGATGAGCTCCACTTTTTTCATGCGGGCGGCTTCCAGAAGACCGATGATGCGGTCCGCGTCCCGGATAGCCGAAACTTCCGGCGTCGTAACGACAATCGCATGGCCGGCCCCGGCGATCGCGTTGCGAAATCCCTGCTCAATGCCGGCCGGGCAGTCAACGATCACATAATCAAACTGTTCTTTCAGTTCTTCCGTCAGTTTTTTCATCTGCTGAGGGGTAACCGCGGTTTTGTCTTTTGTCTGAGCCGACGGAAGCAGATAGAGATTCGATTTTTTCTTGTCGCGGATAAGCGCCTGCTTAATCCTGCAAGTCCCCTCAATGACGTCGACCAGATTATAAATAATCCGGTTTTCCAATCCCATGACGACATCCAGGTTACGCAGGCCGATATCGGCGTCTACCAAAACGACGCGTTTGCCGAGCATAGCCAGACCGGTTCCGATATTGGCCGAGGTAGTGGTCTTGCCCACACCGCCTTTTCCTGAGGTAATAACAATCACTTCACTCATTCTGATATCCTCCCTAAGTTTTGTTATTGCTCCTCTTTTGTATTTTGGTGTGGTCTTATGTTTTTTTATGTGAAGAACCCTGTATTCGCTACAGTTTCGACACGTCAAAATTCTCCAGGAAATCCAGAAGCACTTGCTCTTCCCGCCGGTAAGCGATCACGGGTTTTTTTCTTTTTCCTGTAAAAGCCGGATCGGTTCCTCTTAAAAGCAGATCCCCGATTCGGAGCTGCGTCGGCAGCATGTCCATCGCGAGAATATAGGTATCGCCCCGCCCGGAAATTCCGGCGCAGGCGGCCCCCTGCAGGCTTCCGATCACGAGAATACTGCCCGTAGCCAGGATCCGCGCCCCCGCCTGGACATTCCCGATCAGCACAACGTCCCCCTCAATCTCCAGGCGCTGCCCTTCTTTCAGAGAACCCCGGTAAAACTGACCGTAACTTTCTTCTTCCGGCTGTTTTGAGGCTTCCTCCACGATTCGCCGAAAAAAAGCTTCTCTTTCTTCATCGGTGTCCAAAATACATGTGATCTGGATGGGACATGCCGCCAGAATCGTCTGAACGACCTGATGCTCCTCCTCCCGGCTGAGCTTCCGCCCTTCAAAAATAACCGCCATCCTGGCATTCTTAAAAAACTTCCCCGCATCCCGAAAACGGGCGGTAATATCCTCCAGAAGATGCTCAAAAGGAATATCCGGGTCCAGATACACCGTCATTCCGCTGGCGCTTCCTTTTATGATAACGGACTGCTTCAACGTACTCTCCCTTCATTTAGTCGCCGATGGTAACACCGCTCAAATCAGCCGCGCCCTGGGCCAAAATTTGTTCCAGCGTAGAGCTTCCATAATAGTAATTCAGTACGTCTCTGGCAACTTCTGTAGAATAACTGGAAGCATAACCGTACGGAATCATGATGCTGACGGAAATCTCCGGATCCTCGTAAGGCGCGAATCCGATGAAAGTCGCGTGAGGGCCCCGCTTATCCGATTCCTCCGCCGTACCGGTCTTGCCGGCTACGGCTACCGGACAGGTACTGAAGATCTCTGTGGCGGAACCGGAAGCGATCACTTCTCTCATACCCGATTGTACCGCATTCCAGGTACTGTTGGCAATGGAAATTTGATTTTCTACCTCGGAAGCGTATTCTTCCAAAAGATTTCCTTCAAAATCGGTTCGTTTCGACAAAAGTGTCAGCCGGTACAAAGTCCCGCGATTCGCTACGGCCGCCGCATAGCGGGCCAGATGAACATTGGAAAACGCATGGGAGCCCTGTCCGATCGCCGAAGCGATCGGGCTGGTATCGGATATCTGCGGCATGATCTCCGATATCTCCAGGCCGCTTTTATCGTTCAGGCCGAACAAAGAAGCATACTGTCGAATTTTCTGAAGGCCCAGAGGTTCGTTGTAATTGCCGTTCTGATCCAGTGAAAGCCGATAACCGACTTCGGAAAAATAATAGTTACAGGAATTTTGGATCGCGCCGCTCACGGTCAGCCGGCCGTGATTGGACGGAAAAATCCAGCAGCGCAGATTCATGCCCTGTTTGGTATAAATCCCTTCGTCCTCGATCCCTTCCGAAAGGGACACGACTCTCTCCTCCAGACCGGCGATCGCGCTGATCACTTTGAAAATGGATCCGGGCGCCGTACGGGTCTGAGTTGCATTATTGTACAGAGGATTGCTCAGGTTGTGAATCAGGGTGCTGTAGTAGGAACCGTTGACCGTACCGGACAGATAATTGTTGTCGTAGCCGGGATATGTGACGACTGCCAGCGGTTCCCCGGTTTTTACATTCAAAAGGACACAGGACGCGGTACACGGATCCAGAGCCAACTGTTCCGGCGTGATCTCGATTTTCCGAACTTTCTCCATAAAAAACTCATAGGCCGTCCGGCTGTTGCCGCCGTTTAAACGACCCACCGCTTCCTCGTCCCAGGCGAGAACCCCCTGGTAAAACAGGCTCAGGCAAAGCTGCCGTCCCGTAACGGTGCCGTCGTCCACCAGGTACTTGTAGACCAACTTGCAAAAACCGACGTCGGAAGAGAGTTCATTCATCAGATGTTCAACCAAAATCTGATACGTATCGTCCATTGTAGCGTATTTACTGTCGATATTCAGTTTGCTGACGTCGATCCAGTTGGCCGAAACCGCGTAACGAAGAAATTCCTGAAAACTGACCGTCCGGTTATACCAGTTCTGAAACGCGGGATCTTTCCAAATCTCGTCGCTTACCGTTAAATAATTCTCGTCCAGAAGGTAGCCGTATATATAGTCGATGTAATCCTGATCCATCTCGGAAAGAGCCGGATAAACGGCGGCGCCGGGAGATGTCAAATACCCTTGCATGGAAGCGAGAACCGTAGCCTGACGTCCGGTAAACGAAGCATAAATCTGCTGTTCCACCTCCGAAGCATCCGGTCTCGAAAAAGCATTTAAAGAAAGGACATTATTGTTGATCAGTTGAAAATACGCGTCTCTGACCGGAATCATGATCTTGGAAGTGTCGGTATCTTCCGTGATCTCAAAATCCCCTTCGATTATTTTAGCGGAAAGGATACCGGCCAGCTTCTGTTCCAGCAGATGATAAATACCGACCGTCAGGTTGGCATCCACGCTCAAATAAATGTTATTCCCGGCGATCGGATCCGTCTGGCTTAAAATATCCAGAATCCGCCCCTCGCTGTCTAAGAACATGGTCTGGGAACCTTTGGTCCCGCTTAAAGACTGTTCCATAACCTGTTCCATGCCGGTTTTTCCCACGACGTCGCCGAGCTCATACGTATCGTCCTGCTCTTTTAACTCGCTTAATTCCTCGTCCGACGCTTTTCCGGTATACCCGATGATGTGAGCAAAATACTTCGCGTAATTATAGACGCGGATGGTCTCCTCCTCCACGTCGATCTCGCGAAGCTCATTGGCGTGTTCCAGGATATCCGTCACCGTCTCCTGACTTACGTTCGAGGCAATTACCGTAGAATCATAGCGCATATAAGACTTCAGGAACATGGCGTAACGGATATGAAGCATCTTTAACGCCAACGCGTCGTCCACCTCATAGGCGTCCGGCTTGTTCGGCTCCTCGCCGATGCCGAATTTGTGTTTGGCTTTGGCGAAAAATTCCTCCGGATCCGGATTCGACTGATTGTACAGCTCTCCCTTGGAATTTACCATATCGAAAGTATCTTCGGAGGTCATGCCGTAAATATTTTTTAAAAGTGTATTTTTTTCGCCCTCCGAAGCCGTCGTAAAAATCAGATTCCCGTTCTCGTCAATCGTCATGGGAAATGCGGAAACGACCGTTTCGCCATGGGCATCCAGTATTCCGATCAGCTCGATCAACATTTTGTTCCGCTCATATCCGTCTTTAAAAGCGCCGGTATCCATCATGGTCACGGAATATGTGAGCTGGTTATATGCGAGAAGGTTCCCGTTCCGGTCATAGATGTTCCCCCGGGTGCTTGGCGTCTGAATCGTTTTCAGCGTTTTCTGAATGTATTCTTCCTGGTATTTTTCACTGTCAACGATCTGAATATCAAAAAGCTTCCACACAAGCGACGCAAACATCCCCGCAAACAAAATTACGACAATAAACAATCGGGAAGTAACGATTTTTTTTATAACATAAAGGATGATATCCCAAACTTCTTTAAACAAATTTTCTGGCACTCCTTTTTTCTACTTCATCGCATTTATTATGGATGAACAAGACGATGCGGTACAGCACGATGGCAACGATCAGGGTATATACCATCTCCGGCAAGATGATCTTTTGCAGATACAGCGGGAAATTAAAATGCCCCCGCAGAAGGAATTGAAGAACATATACGTAACATCCGTATAAAAAATCACAGATGCCGCACAGAATCAAAGGCAGGACCAGCTCGTCCAAATAGAAGAAACGATTGAAGAGACCGCTGAACCAGCCGATATAGAGATAAATCAGAGTATAAAAACCGATCAGCCCTCCGCTTAAAATATCACAGAGAAATCCGCAGAAAAAACCGACCGCGATTCCGACGTAGGGCCCCCTCAAAAACGCGTAAGTCACGGTCATGAACAGGAGGACGTTCGGAAGCGTTTGAAGAAACAGGACCGAGGAAAAGATCCCGTTCTGCAAAAAATATCCGAACAGAATCATGAAAAGCGTACACAGGAAACGGATAATTTTACTGCTCACCCGGCGTTCCCTCCTCCCCGCTCGCTTTTTTCGTCATGATAACGAGAACTTTCTGAATGTTCGAAAAATCCGCCATCGGCGTCAGATAACCGGACTTGGTCAGATTATCCGGATTCACGGTCATTTCCGTGGCGTAACCGATGGCCAGCCCCGGCAGGTATACGTTGCTGACATGGGAGGTGACAATCAGGTCACCTTCGTTAATCACCGCGTCCTTCTCCGTGTACTCCAGTTGTAAAAGGCCTCTCTCATAATCGGCCAGGCTGCCGGAAACCACGCAATAAGTCGAATTCTCCAGTGTCATGGCCCCCACGTTGCTGGTATCGTCGATCAGCGAAAGAACTTTCGCGTAATTTTTCCCTGCGTAAATGACCCGCCCCACCAAAGCGCCGTTGGCCAGCACGTTGGCATCGACAAAAATCCCGTCGTCCGTCCCCTTGTCGATCGTAAATTCCCGGAACCAGTTCCCGGTTTCTTTTTGAATCACATTGGCGCCGGTCATCTCGTACTGCGCGTATTCATCCCGCAGAGCCAGAAGTTCACGCAGCTCGTCCAGCTCGTACTTCCCTTCGTAAAGGCGGAGATTTTCCTGTTTGAGCCGGTCGATCTCCACCTTCATCTGTTCATTCTCTTCCTGAGCGTCTCTCAATTTGGTGAAATTTAAAATCTCGGTGGAAATTCTGGTTCCTACCTTATTTAAGCCGATCTGCATGGGGGTCAGGACCGAATTAACGGCGTTCCGCACGGAAGCGCCGAACGCAGGCCGTATATAGGTCAATGCCATAAGCATCAGGCAGAAAAAAGTCAAAATGAATAATACATAGCGGATCGGGATCTTGAATTTTTTATCTTTCATTTATAAAACTCCCCGTTCTTTCAAACTAATGTAAGAATGGTCTCCTATAATAATATGGTCTATCAGAGAAATGCCGATCAGGTCGCCGGCTCCCCGGATCCGTCTCGTAGTCAGAATATCTTCCCGGCTGGGCGTGCAGTCCCCGCTGGGATGGTTATGAAGCAGCACGATCGATACGGCCTGATACCGAAGCGCCTCCAGAAAAATCTCTCTGGGAGACACGACGGAACTATTTACCGTTCCCTGAAAAAGAATGATGTCATGTATGTATTGATTTTTGGTGTTAAAAAAGACGACACGCAGTTCTTCGCGCTCCTTGTGACGCATATCTTCCATAAAAAAATCCGCGATCTGTTTCGGATCGGTGAAGGCGGTCGTTCCGGCCGAGGAAGCTTTCGCCATGCGGCGGGACAATTCCGCCACACATTTCAGTTGAACCGCTTTGACCTTTCCGATTCCCGGGATTCTTTGAAGCTCCGGGAGGGATACATGGTGAAGGGACAACAGGCCGTTCGCGGCTCCGGAATGATACAGAATCCGTCCGGCAAGTTCCACGGCGCTTTCGTCCCGGCTTCCGCTGCGGATAATAACGGCCAGGAGTTCCGCGTCGCTTAAATGCCCGGCCCCGTGGTGAAGACATTTCTCGTAGGGCCTCTCATCCAGAGGCTTGTCTTTCATTTTCTTTGAGTGCATCCATATCCTTTCTACTCTCCAAGTACGAAAAGGAAGGAAAACGGTGAAATCAGATCAGGCGGTAAATAATGATACCGATAACCACGCCGATAATGCTGGCGATACTGATATGGATGGTCAGACCAAACGTTAGAACCAAAATCCCAAGATCCAGGACGACCGGACTTGCCAGGCCAAAACTCTGCCCGTAGCTCAGCCAGCTCAAAAACGGAATATTACCGGCCAGGCTGCCTAAAAATCCTCCCAGTACAATACCCGACAATATCAGAAGAAAGCAGGCCCAGCGGTTTTTGTTTCCTTTCAAATCATTCACCCCTTTAAAAATCATCTAATAGTTTAACACAGTTTCCGGATACTGTATATAAAAAAAATCTGAAAAAATTTCAAATATCATCTTTACAATTCGATAAGATTCGACTCGTACAATTTTTGTAACGACATCAAAATTCCGTATTTGGCGTGATACCAGGTCAAACCGCCCTGAAAAAAAACCGAATAGGGAGGTTTCAGCGGCCCGTCGGCGGAAAGCTCAATGGAAGAGCCCTGGACGAAAGCGCCCGCCGCCATAATTACTTGAGAATCATATCCGGGCATGTCCCACGGTTCCGGCCGTACAAAGCTGTCAACGGGAGCGGCTGCCTGAATACCGGAACAAAAAGCGATCAGTTTTTCCGGGCTTCCCAGTTCAATGGCCTGAATGATGTCGTGACGGCTTTCATTTCCGTTCGGCAAAACGGAAAATCCCAGGCGTTCGTAAAGATTTGCCGCGTAGACGGCCCCTTTTAACGCGCCTGCCGTGACCGTGGGCGCCAGGAAAAAGCCCTGATACAGGCTCGCGTTTACCCCGAGGCTGGCGCCCACTTCCCGTCCGAGTCCCGGGGAAGTCAAACGCCTGGCGGCCCGCTCGACGCAGTCGGTCCGGCCTGCGATGTATCCGCCGCAGGGCGCCAGCCCGCCGCCCGGATTTTTAATCAGAGAACCGACGACCATATCCGCGCCCACATCGGAGGGTTCCAGCCTTTCCACAAATTCTCCGTAACAGTTGTCCACCATACAAAGAATATCCGGTTTGATTTTTTTGATAAACGCGATCAGTTCCCCGATTCGGGCTACGGACAGCGTCGGACGGGCCGCGTAACCTTTGGAGCGCTGAATAGCAGCCAGTTTCGTATTTTCGTGAATCTTTTCGCGGATGCCGTCCCAGTCGAAACCGCCGTCCGCCAAAAGATCCGTCTGCGCATAAGAAACCCCATATTCTTTTAGGGATCCCATAGAATCCCGGATTCCGATCACTTCCTCCAGGGTATCGTAAGGTTTCCCCACCGGAGAAAACAACTCGTCCCCGGGAAACAGATTGGACGCCAGAGCCAGAGCCAGGGCCTGCGTCCCGCAGACGATCTGAGGGCGCACCAGCGCCGCCTCCGTATGAAACACCGAAGCATACACGTCTTCCAGCGTGTCACGCCCGATATCGTTGTAGCCATATCCGGTGGAAGCCGTAAAATGAGCCTCGCTGACCCGATGTTTCTGCATGGCCGCCAACACTTTGCACTGATTATATTCCGCGGTTCTGTCGATTTCGTCAAAACGTTCCCGCAAATTCTGTTCCACCCCGTCGGCAAACGCAAGCACCCGGGGGGAAATCCCCATTTGTTCGTACATTACTCGATACATCCTTTCCGTTTCATCTCCTCCAGGAGAAAGGCATCCAGCGAATCTATGTCGGAAAACGCGTCCATATCCACCCGGGTAACTTCCCTTTCCCGGGAAAACCAGGTGAGCTGCCGTTTCGCAAAATGCCTGGTATCTCTCTTGATTCGATATACCGCTTCCTCCAGGGAAAACGCTCCGTCCAGATAAGCCAAAAGCTCCTTATAACCAAGTCCCTGCATAGAAGTAAATCCTCTGCGGCACCCCTGTTCTTTTAATTTGCGCACTTCCTCCAAAAGCCCCTGTTCCATCATCTGATCGACCCGCAAATCAATGCGGCGATAAAGTTCCTCCCGAGGCCTGGTCAGGACAAAATAAGAAAAGGCATACGGCGACGCTTTCTGCCTTTCCGTCTCGTTATGCCGGGATATCTTCTCCCCGGTCTGTTCAAAAAATTCCAGAGCGCGCACGACCCGTTTGATATTATGGGGATGAATGGCCTCCGCGGATTCTCTGTCCACTTCCCGCAGGCGGTCGTGCAGCCATAAAGCGCCTTTTTCATCGGCCATTCTCTCCCATTTTTTCCGAAAAGAAGCGCCGGCTTCCGTTTCGGTGAAATCGATATCATACAAAATGGCCTGGATATAAAAACCGGTTCCTCCGGTGACGAGCGGAATATGTCCTCTGCGCCAGATTTCTTTCATAGCTTTTTTTGCCATCTGCTGAAATCGCACGACATTAAAATCTTCCCACGGGTCCAGCACATCAATCAGATGATGCCGGATTCCGTTTTGCTCTTCCGGCCGGATCTTGGCGGAACCGATGTCCAGTCCCTTATAAACCTGCATGGAATCGGCGCTTAAGATCTCTGCGCGGATCTTTTCCGCGATCCGAAGGGACGTCTCGGTTTTTCCGACCGCCGTGGGGCCGGTCAGAATGACCAGCGGCTGTTTCATGAAAGATTCCTCCCGATAATTTCTGTCTTCCGGCTATACGATCCGCCTGAATTTTTTTTCCAGCTCCCGCCTGGACATCGTGATCATGGTCGGCCTCCCGTGAGGACAATGGTACGGGTTGTCCAGGCGCAAAAGCTCGTCTATCAAAGCCTCCGCTTCGGCAAGCGATAAAGTTTGATTGCCTTTTACCGCCGCTTTGCAGGCCAAAGAAGCTACCCGGGAAAGAAGCATATCCGGTTTCGCGTCCGCATCTTCCCCGGCCAGACAGGCAAACAGCTCCGTCAAAAGCTCCTTTTCGGCGAGAGAAAACAGGTTGCCCGGCACACCGTAGACGGCGTATTCCCGGCCGCCAAACGGCTCGATCTCAAAACCCAGAGAAGCAAAAACTTCTTTATGGGTCTGGAAAACCAGTTCTTCCTTCGCGTTGAGAGAAAGGATAATGGGAGGCATAATCGCCTGGCTGGTGTGTTCCTTTGTCCGGCCGGCTTTCATGGTTCGCTCGTAGAGAACCTTTTCATGGGCCGCGTGCTGATCCATCAAAAGGAACGTATCCCGGTATTCGATCAGCCAATACGTTTCAAAAAGCTGACCGATGATCCGAAATTCGCGCCGGGCTTTCGGCGTGAAAATCTTTTCTTCAAAAAGTTCCATCTGTGCGCTGTCCGGCCCGGCCTTCGGAATGTCGGAACCCGGCCCGGCCTGATAAACGGACGTTTCTTTCAAAACCCGGGCCCGGCGGACTTCTTCAAACGGTTCCGGGGCCGGTACGGGGTCCGGAACCGGTTTCGTTTCCCTGTTTTCCGTCTTCGGGGTTTCCGGTTCCGGCAGGGATACGCCCGGAATCAGATCTTTTGTTTTTAAGGCGTCCCGAACGACCGAAAAAAGCCACGGGTAAAGAATTTCCGGATTGCCAAACCTGAGCTCCATCTTGGCCGGGTGTACGTTTACATCGAGCAGCTCCGGGGCCGCCCGAAAATGCAGCACGCAAAAAGGATAGCGATGCTGCATCAGATAGGGTTTGTAAGCTTCTTCCAGCGCCCGTCCGATCAGGGAACTTCGGATATAGCGGCCGTTAATAAAATAGTTTTCCCCTCCGCGGTTTCCTCTGGAAAAAACGGGTTTTCCCAGATAGCCCGTCACCCGGAGCCATTCGGTTTCGGCCGCAACCGGAATCAATTCCGCCGCCGCTTCTCTTCCGTAAATCCGATAGATCAGGTCTTTGACGTTATGATTTCCGGATGTGTGGAGTTTTTCGGTTCCCTGCTGGCAAAAGCGGAAGGAAATATCCGGTCTTGACAGAGCCAGACGTTCCATCAAATCCGCAATATAAGCGCCTTCCGTCTGAGGTGTTTTAAGGAATTTGCGTCTGGCCGGCGTATTATAAAACAAATCCCGCATCAAAAACGTGGTCCCGTCCGGCGCGCCGACCTCTTCTCCCGAAAGCTCCTTTCCGCCTTCGATCCGGTAACGATATCCGCTCAAAGCGTCCGAAGGCTTCGTGATTACCTCCACCCGGGAAACCGCGGCGATGCTCGACAAAGCCTCCCCGCGAAATCCCAGGGAACGGACCGTGAGAAGATCCTCCACCGAACGGATCTTGCTGGTCGCATGCCGGAGGAAAGCCGTGGCGATCTCATCCCTGGGAAGGCCGCAGCCGTTGTCCGTCACCCGAATCCGGGAAATCCCCCCGCCGTCGATATCCACGGCTACGGCGGTTGCTTTGGCATCCACGGCGTTCTCCACCAGTTCTTTTACCACGGAGGCCGGCCGGTCGATCACCTCACCGGCCGCGATCTGATTGATGGTCGCCGTATCCAAAATCTGTATCATGCCTCATATCCTTTCCTGCTATTGCCAGCGGTTCTTTAATTTGGCCTGTATCCGATACAGGGCGTTCAATGCGTCGATCGGAGTCATGCGCCCCAATTCCATCTCGCCGATTTCCCGGACGATATCATCGTCCTTCGCCGTGTCGAACAGCGTCATCTGCTTTAAATCCACCTCGTCGGGTTTCTGCGGATTTTTGCCGGCGGGAAGCGTCATGAGGGCCTCCTCCCTGGAACGGACGGTAATGTCCGCGCTGCTGAGTTCCTCCGCCAGTTCTTTCGCCCGGCGGATCACTTCGTCCGGAATACCGGCCAGTTTGGCTACCTGAATGCCGTAACTTTTGTCGGCGCCGCCCCGGATAATTTTTCTCAGAAAAACGATGTCGTCGCCATATTCTTTTACGGCGATACAGTAGTTGTTTACGCCGTTTAACGTGCCTTCCAGCTCCGTCAGTTCATGATAATGGGTGGCAAACAACGTTTTCGCACCCAGGACCTTCGGATTGCTGATATATTCCACGACGGCCCAGGCGATGCTTAAGCCGTCAAAGGTGCTGGTCCCCCGGCCGATCTCGTCCAGAATCAACAAGCTGTTTCTGGTAGCGTTGCGCAGAATATTGGCAACCTCCGTCATTTCTACCATGAAAGTACTCTGACCGCTGGCCAAATCGTCCGAAGCCCCCACCCGGGTAAAGATGCGGTCGCAGATCCCGATATTGGCGGAGGAAGCCGGAACGAAACTGCCCAATTGGGCCATCAGCACAATCAGAGCCGCCTGGCGCATATAAGTGGATTTGCCGGCCATATTGGGGCCGGTGATAATGGAAATCCTATGATTCCCGTTATCCAGACAGGTATCGTTGGCGATAAACAGATCGTCTCTTAACATCAGCTCCACGACCGGATGCCGGCCGTCTTTGATGTCCAGAAGGCCCTTTTCGTTGATTTTCGGACGCACGTAACGGTTTTTCTCCGCCACCCTGGCCAGAGACACATACACGTCAAGCCAGGCCACGGCTTTTGCGGTATTCTGGATTCTCGCCGCCTCGGCGGCCACCCGTTCCCGGATCTGGCAGAACAATTCATATTCCAGCGAATACAACTTATCCTCCGCGCCCAAAATCAGGTCCTCCAGCTCTTTCAGCCGCGGCGTAATAAAGCGTTCGCCGTTCGTCAAGGTCTGTCTGCGGGTATAATCGTCCGGAACCATGCCGAGAAACGAATTGCTGACTTCCAGATAATAGCCGAACACTTTGTTGAATTTTACCCTGAGATTTTTGATCCCGGTCCGCGCCCTCTCGTTCGCTTCCAGTTCCGCCAGCCAGTTCTTCCCCTCGGTCTTTGCCATTCTGAGTTTATCCACTTCCTCCGAAAAACCGCCGCGGATGATACCGCCTTCCCGAATCTGAACGGGCGGGTCTTCCTCTATGGACCGCCGGATCAGGTCCGCCAGATCTTCCAGGGGATCCATCCGCTCGCAAATCTCCCGGAGCTCCTCGCAACGGGCGTTCTTCAACAGTTCTTTTAGGGAGGGCAGCATGGAAAGCGAGGTCAGAAAAGCGATAAAATCTCTGGGGTTGGCCGTTTTATACGTAATCCGGCCGGTAAGACGCTCCAGGTCATAGATCGGATTCAGATACTCGCCCAGCTCTTCCCTGGTGATATAGTCCTGATTCAGTTCCTCGATCGCGTCCTGACGTCTTAAAATCGCCTTCTTATCGATCAGGGGCTGCTCGATGCAAGTCCGGAGCAACCGGGCCCCCATGGCCGTTCTCGTCTTATCCAGCACCCAGAGAAGCGAGCCTTTTTTCTGTTTTTCCCGCAACGTTTCCGTCAATTCCAGGTTCCTTCTCGTGGAAGTATCCAGAATCATATACTTTCCGGTCTGATAGGAACGCAGGGACGTGATGTGAACCAAGGAATTTTTCTGAGTGTCGTATAAATATTGCAGCAGCGCGCCGCTGGCCGTGATCCCGTACGGGAAATCCAGCGCTCCCAGCCCGTTCAACTGATTCACGTGAAAATGTTCCTTCAAACAGCGAGAGCCGTTTTCCTCATGGAAATATCCGGTATCGATCGGCGAGAGGATCAGGGAAAGTTGTTCCTTCAGCCGTTCGACGGAAATACCGCTCATAAGCAGGGAATCGTTGCAAATGATCTCAGCCGGCGTAAATTTATACAATTCGTCCACAAATGTTTTGACGGTATCGGCTTCCGTCATAAAAAAATCGCCGGTGGATACGTCCACGAACGAGATCCCAAATACCTGTCCGGAATAAAACACGCAGCAAAGATAATTATTTTTTGTATCGTCCAACGCGGATTCACTGGTAACGGTTCCCGGCGTCACGACCCGGATAACCTCCCGCTTCACCAGGCCTTTGGCCTGTCTCGGGTCTTCCATCTGTTCCGCGATCGCAACCTTGTAGCCTTTCTGGATCAGGCGGTTTAAATAAGTATCCACCGCGTGGTGAGGAACGCCGCACATGGGCGCCCGATTCTCCAGACCGCAATCTTTTCCTGTCAGCGTGATCTCCAGCTCTCTTGCCACGGTCGTGGCGTCTTCAAAAAACATTTCATAAAAATCGCCCAGCCGATAAAACAAAATACAGCCGGGGTATTTCTTCTTGGTTTCCAGATAATGTTGCATCATGGGCGATAGAGCCACAGTCGTCACCTCTTATGTATCGTAAGGCGCCGCGAAGGCGGCGCGTTTTCTCCTAATTGTGAAATACAATTTTATTAAAGCGGGGATACTCGGCCGTAAAATCGGCCAGCGTGTAACGCACGTCCGAACCCGGATCGTTGATAAGGAAGTCCCCCTCGTGAAAATTCTCTCCGTCGCCGGTATATCCGATCACCACGACCCAATGGGAGGTCCCCGAAGGATTGATCTGGCTGTAGAGAACCGGAACGCCTTCCCAGAGCTTCTGATAAACGACGGCCAGCGCGTCCTCCCCCCGGTAAGGCGTATAATCCGAAGAGAACGTCAATTCCCCGTCCCGGGTATAAGAAATACTCTCCGCCATACCGGCCGGCGAAATGGTCTGATCGCCCAGATACGATTCCACCATGGCCAGACAGGTGGTCGTGCAGCCGGCCGAATGCATGGTTTCGTACGCTCCCAGCCGGATATCCTTCCAGCGCTCGTCGAATTGTTTGTAATTCGGTACCGACAGATAGATGTGCGATTCCGGAGGCGCCTCAAAGGAGAGATATTCTGCATAGCAGTACCCGCTGATTTCCTTTTCCGTATCCTCGTCTATACCGGTCACGGGGTAAAATCCCTGATCGGCTTCCCCGGTAATAACAACCGGATCTTTAAAACCGAAACGCCCCACGATCGTCGATTCCGTGCTGGGGGCTTCTCTCACATTCAGCGTTCCCAGTGATATCACGTAAGCTTCCCGGACGGCGGCCGCCTCCGCTTCCGCCTTTTCCCGGCCGGGAATCTTGGCGGAAACCGCCTGAGCCGTTCCGGAAAATCCCGCGGCCGCCACGTTTTGGGGCGACTGCGCGCCAAACGGCCGGCCCGGTCCCTCCTCCGTCATCCGCTTCACCTGAAAACCGCAGATCAAAAACGTGACCGCGAAAACCGCCGTCAATTCCAGAATCTCCAATCTGTGTTTTTCCGACAAAAACGCCCGGACCGCCGCCCATATCGCCTTTCCTTTTTCCGTATCCATTTCTGTTACCTCTGCGTCGATTCTCCCATATAATAAAAACCGTGGGATTCATTTAATCGGACGTCCACGATCGTCCCGATCTGTTCCGGGTTCCCCGGAAAATGGACCATAATATTGTTCGACAGCCTTCCGGTCATCAAAGAAGCGTCGCGTTCGTCCACGGACTCCACCAGGACCGGAAGGATTTTTCCGACGTCCTTCCCGCACACCTCGGCCGAAATTTCCTGAACTTCCTTCAGAAGCCGGTCAAAACGCGCCTGAGCGACTTCCTTCGGGATCTGCTCCTCCATCACCGCGGCCGGCGTGCCGGTTCGTTTCGAATACAGAAACGTAAACGCACTGTCGTAACGGACTTTCCTCACCACGTCCAGCGTTTCCTCAAAATCCTCTTCCGTCTCGCCGGGAAAACCGACAATGATATCGGTCGTCAAAGACAGATCCGGGATCCGGCTTTTTAAACGCTCTGTCATGGCCAGATACTGCTCTTTGCTATAGCGTCGGTTCATGATTTTTAAGAGCCTTGTGCTGCCCGATTGAAGAGGAAAATGCAGATGTCGGCAGATCTTCCGGGAATTGGCCATGACTTCGATCAATTCGTCAGACAGATCTTTGGGATGGGAAGTCATAAAA
Organism: Lachnospiraceae bacterium; assembly: GCA_022792885.1. Lineage (GTDB taxonomy): Bacteria > Bacillota > Clostridia > Lachnospirales > Lachnospiraceae > JAAWBX01. Next base: position 92,523 of record JAAWBX010000036.1, on the reverse strand, counting down.
CGGATCCGCTTGAGTCCCTCAATCCGCTCGATCCGCCGCAAAAGCTCCGCAAACGTAATCGGGGTGTCCAGAGTTTTTCCGTAGGAATTTACGTTCTGTCCCAAAAGCATCACTTCGATCACACCGTCGGCCACAAGGGCCCGAATCTCCTCCAGGATATCGTCGGGCCTGCGGCTGCGCTCCCGTCCCCGCACATAAGGCACAATGCAGTAGCTGCAAAAATTATTGCAGCCGAACATGATATTGACGCCGGACTTAAACGGGTATTTTCTCTCGGCCGGAAGCTCTTCCACGATCCGGTCGGTCTCCTGCCAGATATCAATGACCCGGTCGCGTCTCGTCAACTTTTCATATAAGAGTTCCGCAAGTTTAAAGATATTATGAGTGCCGAAGACAATATCCACAAAACGGTAGCTCTGCCGGATTTTTTCAATAACGGACTCCTCCTGCATCATGCAGCCGCACAGAGCGATCAGCATATCCGGATTCTTTTTTTTCAGGCTGTTTAAATGTCCAAGCCTCCCGTATACGCGCTGATTGGCATTGTCGCGCACCGTGCAGGTATTATAAAGAACCAGATCCGCCGCCTCGTCTTCTGCGGGTTCGAACCCGATCCGGGTAAGGATGCCGGCCAGTTTCTCGGAATCTCTGGCATTCATCTGGCAGCCGAAAGTCTGAATAAAAAAGGTAAGCCGCCGGCCGGTCTCGCGTTCTTTTTTCAGAACCAGTTCCCGGCATTTTTCCGTAAAAACAAATTGCCTGGCCGGTTCGTCCGCCGGCGCTCCTTCGGCCGAATAAATCATATCTTCCTTATACATTCTCTGTTCTTCTTTCTCATTCATATCGCGGATCAGGGCCGTATCTGGCCGTTCCCGTATATGATAAATTTTGTCGTGGTGAGGGCTTCTAACCCCATGGGACCCCGGGCGTGAAGTTTCTGGGTGCTGATACCGAGTTCCGCTCCGAAACCAAATTCCCCTCCGTCGGTAAAACGGGTGGAGGCATTGACATAGACGGCCGCCGCATCAACTTCATCCAGGAATTTCTGAGCGTTCGCATAATCCCCGGTGATAATCGCTTCCGAATGTCCGGTATTATAACGATTGATGTGGGCGATGGCCTCCTCCAGGGAAGAAACCGTCCGAATCGACAGGATATAATCCAGATATTCCGTTCCCCAATCCTCCTGTGTCGCCGGAAGAAGCGCGCCGCAGGCTTCGCAGGCCGCCGGATCCCCGCGCATTTCCACCTGTTTTTCCGCCAGACGTTCTGCCAGCTTCGGAAGAAATTCGTCTTTTACCGCCTGATGAACCACCAGAGATTCGCAGGAATTGCAGACTCCGATCCTCTGCGTCTTGGCGTTAAAAACGATCTCCGCGGCCATGGAAAGATCGGCCGTTTCATCCACATAAATATGACAGTTGCCGCTGCCGGTCTCGATCACCGGTACGGTGCTGTTTTCCACCACGGTGCGAATCAGCCGGGCGCTGCCTCTGGGGATCAGAACATCCAGATATTCGTGGCAGCGCATAAATTCTTTTGCGGTTTCGTGATCGGTGGATTCGATCAGCTGCAGCGCATCCGCCGGAAGCCCCTTTTCTGCCAGAGCTTCCCGGATAACCCGCACGATCGCACGATTGGATTCCAGCGCATCGCTTCCGCCTTTTAAGACGACCGCGTTCCCGGTCTTGAAACAGAGCGCGAACACGTCGGAGGTCACGTTGGGACGGGCTTCATAAATCACTCCCACCACGCCCAAAGGCACCCGCTTCTTCCCGATCAAAAGGCCGTTTGGTCGTTTTTTCATGTCGTCCACCGAACCGATGGGATCTTCAAGCCGGCTGATCTGCCGGATTCCTTCCGCCATCCCCTCAATCCGCTCTTTCGTCAGTTTCAGGCGGTCCAAAAGACCTCCGTTTAACCCGTTCGCCTCGCCGGCCGCCATATCCTGTTCGTTCGCCTTCAAAATCTCATCCGTCCGGGCGATCAGGGCCTCCGCGGCCGTTTTGAGACCGTCGTTTTTTTCTCCGGCGGACATCCGCCCCAAACGATACGAGATTTCTTTCGCCCGCTTGCCAATTTCTTTGATCGTCATAACGTTCCCTCCTTGACGTTGATAAAAACCGTTTCCGTAAAAATCCGCGTAATCCTGTGATCCCAGGGTTCCGAAGGGATCCTGTCCGCTATCTGAATATCGTAGGCCAGGGCCGCCGGAACCTGTCTGCGGTGTTCGGCCAGATACCGGTCATAAAATCCGCCCCCATAGCCCAATCGGCCGCCTCGGGAATCGAAGGCGACTCCCGGCACGATCAAAAGAGCTTCCTCATCCTCGGCTCTTTGGCAGGATGACCCCGGTTCCGGGATCCCGAAACGGCCGGGGCTCAGTTCCTTTTCGTCCGTTATGTAATAGAAGTCCATCTTTTTCCCTTCGATTCTGGGAAGCGCGACGCGGCGCCCCTCCGAGAGAGCCCGGCGAATCAGCGGTCCGGTCCGGACTTCCTTCCGCACATCCGCATAGAGGTAGAGGCAGGCGCAGTCCCGATACAGAGGATGCGCCGTCAGGCGGGAAAGAATCCGGTCGCTCTTCTCAATGACTTCCTCCCGGGACATGGCTTCCCGGGCGGCGAGGAATGTTTTTCTGAGCGTATTTTTTAAAAAAGAGTCCCGGGAAACCGCTTCGTTCATGATTCCTCCCGCGAATCCTTTGATCCGAATTTTTTCCCCAGATCTACGATCGTGCCGTCTTCCTTCCGTATCTGAATACTGTCCAGGGTTCCTCTTAAATTCTTCCGGATCGCCGCCAGATAAGCCTGTCTTAGACGGCTCTGCTCCTCCTTCTCCTCCGGGGTCAGCCCTTCTTCGGATTTGGATTTGTGATAAAGCTCGTTGATACGGTCAATTTCTTTTTGTTCCATTTTGGGACCTCCGATTTACATCATATCAATACTCTTCATTCATATAGCGGATCAGATCAAAATCCCGGTTTTTATGGGCCAGAAACAGCGTGCCGACCGTTTCGCCCTCCAGGACCCGGTAAATATTATCCACATCGGCGCCGTTGGCGATCACCATGTCCGCGCCCGCGTCGGTAGCCATACGGGCCGCTGCCAGTTTGGCTGCCATACCGCCGGTTCCGACCCGGCTGGACGTACGGCTTGTCCCCATCCCCATCAATTCCTCCGTGATTTCGGGAATCAGAGAAAGAAGTTCGGCCTCCGGGTCCTCGTGCGGGTCCGCCGTATAAAATCCGTCGATGTCGCTTAGAAGAATCACCAGATCCGCCTGTACCAGGGCCGCCACGATGGCGGAAAGGCGGTCGTTGTCGCCGAACTCGATCTCATGCGTGGCGACCGTATCGTTTTCATTGATGATCGGAATAACGCCCATGGCGAACAATTCTTCGAATGTATTTTTCGCGTTGTTCCGGTTCTGATCCTTTAACATGGTATCCCGGGTCAGAAGAAGCTGCGCTACCGACTGATTGTATTCGGCGAAAATTTTTTCGTAGGTCATCATCAGTTTGGCCTGTCCGACCGCGGCCAAAGCCTGCTTCTGAGCCGTCGTATCCGGCCTTGAGGCGAACCCCATAGCCTGCCGCCCCACGGCGATCGCGCCCGAGGATACCAGCGCGATATCCATTCCCTGATTCCTGAGGTCGCACAGAATCCTGGCCAGTTTTTCGACCGTCCTCAGATTCAGATAACCGGTATATTTATGGGTCAGGGAAGAGGAGCCGATTTTTACGATGATCCGTCTCTTCCTTCCCAGACCGATTCGTTCTTTTTCCATAACGTCACCTTTCTTCTTTCCTGGCCGGCCCGTTCAGACGCGCCGCCAGTTCCTCCGCGATCCGGATCCCGTCCACGGCGGCCGACATGATGCCGCCCGCGTAACCGGCCCCCTCCCCGCAGGGAAACAGCCCCCGGATCGGACTTTCCAGATTCGCGTCCCTCTCAATCCGCACCGGGGAGGAGGTGCGGCTTTCAACCGCCGCCAGCAGGGCGTCGTCGTCGGCAAAGCCCGGCAGCTTCCGGTCAAACATTTCCATCGCCTCCAAAAAGGCCCGGGCTATGAAATCCGGCAGGGCCGCGCGCACGTTGGCCGGACAGAAAAGTCCTTTGACGGCCGGCTTGACATCTCCGAAAAGAGAAGTGGGACGACCGGCCGCAAAATCCCCGAAACGCTGAAGAGGAATTTTCCCGTTTCCGGCAAGGTAAGCGGCTTCTTCAAGCCGCCGCTGAAAAGCCAGGCCGGCCAGGGGCCCTTTTTCCGGAAAATCCTGCGGCGTAACCGCCACGATGAGAGCGCTGTTGGCGTTGATTCCGTCCCGGCTTCGGTAGCTCATTCCGTTGACCGCCAACCTCTTAAGCTCCGAGGAAGCGTTCACCACATAGCCGCCGGGACACATACAGAAAGAATAAACCCCTCGTCCGTCCTTCGCCGTGGCCGTAAGTTTATAATCGGCGGCGGGAAGAAATTTTTTCGCAAATCCGTATTGCCGTTCGTCGATAAACGCCTGCGTATGCTGGATCCGAAGCCCCACGGCAAACGATTTGGCCGACAAAGGAACGCCCTGTTCTTCCAGTGTATAAAACGTATCCCGCGCGCTGTGACCGATGGCCAGGACCAGATGGCGGCAGGCGATCTCCTCCGGGACGCCGTTTGAAATATCCCGGACGCGGATTCCGGCAAGTTTTTGCCGCCCCGGCTCCAGAAGAAGCTCTTCCATCCGGGTCCGGAAACGAATCTCGCCGCCCGCTGCCCGGATGGCCCGGCGCATAGCCGGAAGAATCTCTTTCAGGCGGTCCGTTCCCAGGTGAGGGCGGTTCTGATAGAGAATCTCTTCTTCGGCCCCGAACCGCACGAACGTCTTTAGCACCTCGCGCCCCCGCCCGAAAGGATCCTTGATCAATGTGGTTAATTTGCCGTCCGAGAAGGCTCCGGCTCCTCCCTCGCCGAATTGTACGTTGGAAAAACGGTCGAGATCTCCGCCCTGCCAAAAACGTTCCACCGTCCGCGTTCTGTCCTCCACCGGTTCCCCCTGCTCCAGTAAAAGAGGGGCAAACCCGTGAATCGCCAGTTCGTAAGCGCAGAATAAACCGGCCGGTCCCATGCCGACGATGACCGGTCGACCGGCGGAAGAACCCCGGCCGGGAAACCGGTAAGGCGTTTCTTCCACCCGGCCCACATCCGGATTTTTACATCTCCGTAAAACCGGTTCTTCCTGACGAACTTTTACATCCAGTTCATAAACGAAACATATCTGCTGTCTCTTGCGCGCGTCGACGGATTCTTTATGCAGCGTTACCGACAGGATTTCGTCCGCAGAGATCTTCAGGATCTTCGCCGCCAATTTTTTGAAATCCGGTTTTTTTTCCGAAACCGGATAACGGCACTGCCGGATCCTTATCATAAGGGACCTCCTTTCCCAGCCGCCGCAGATCCCGCCAAGCTTCCGCTGGTCCAGGCCCACTGAAGGTTGTATCCGCCGCAGATCCCGTCGACATCCAGGATCTCGCCGGCAAAATACAGACCCGGGATCCGCTTGGACTCCATGGTTTTACAGTCCACTTCCGACGGGTCCGCTCCGCCGCTGCAAGTCTGCGCCCGGTCAAAAGAATTGTATCCCAGGATCGGAACGCGAAACTCTTTGGCGGCGCGGCAGAGTCGCCGCCAGTCGGATTCCTCCGGTTCCAGACAGGAACGACGAAGCGGGATCCGAGCCGCGCGCAGAAACGATCCCGCCAGAGGCTTCGGAAAAAATCCGGTCAGAAAATTTTCACAGTCCAGATAAGACAGAGCCTCTCTTCTCCCAAGAAGAACGGAGCAGAAAATCTCCTCGTCCAGTTCCGGCACGAAATCCAACGCGATCTCCGGCTTCTCCCCGGCTTCCAGAAGCCGGATCGCGGGACCGCTCAGTTGAAAAATCGGAATGCCGGACAAACCGTAATCCACACACTGAAGTTCCCCCTGCTCTTCCAGGACCCGCGTTCCCCGGCAAAACAGCGCAGCCCGGACATCCACGCGAAGACCGGCCAGCGGTTTAAAAACGGCAGGCAGAGACTTCAGCTGAACCAGAGCCGGCAGCGGCGTCAGGATCCGGTGTCCTAGCTTCCCGGCCAATCGGTATCCGCTTCCGTCGGAACCGGTTTTGGGAGCGGCTTTGCTTCCGGCCGCCAGAATCACCCGCTGCGAGAAGAACGTTTCCCTTCCCCGCTCGGGATGGTTGGTCCGGACCGTAAAGCCGCCGTCCGTCCGCGCCGGACAGATATCCGTCGCTTCGGTCCGGGTAAGAGTCCGAATCCCCAGCGCGTCGCAGTGAAAACGAAGCGCGTCTAGAACCGCCGGCGCCTGAGCGGATCTCGGATAATAACCGCCCTGTCTGAGACGGGTCCAGACCCCGATCTCATTCATAAAGGCCAGCGCGTCGTCTTTTCCGAATAAAGAAAGGGCGGCCTCGACAAATTCCGGGCAGGAAGAGTGAAAGCAGGACGGAGCCATATGTTCGTTGGTTATATTACATTTTCCGTTGCCGGTGGAAAGAAGCTTTTTTCCGACCCGGTCGTTATGTTCCAGAAGGAGGACGCGTCCGCCCGCGCCGGCCGCCCGAATGGCGGCCGTCATGCCGGCGGGACCCGCTCCGATCACAGTAATGCTCCGATTCATCTCTTTCACCTCATAAAAAGTCTATTATATTGTATCTATTCTTAAGAGGTTTTTCAAGCAAAAGAATCGCGGGAATTTTTTAACTGCTGTAATTTTGAAGGAAATCATATAAATCCGTGACGGTTTCCATATAAATCCCCCTTCTTAATTCTTCCTGTGCCTCTTCGGAAAACTCCGAAACCAGCAGCATGGTATCCATATAAAGGGCGGTTCGATCCGATGTGTATACATTTACATAATCCCCTTCTATAATCAGAAAGCATTCATATTGATCCGGATTGGCCAGGACCGTCTCCTGCACGGTTACGGAATCCCCGGCAAATGAAATCAATTCGTAATGCGTCCGCTCACGGCTGTCACGATCCGCGTAGGACTGTTCCGTCTCCTCCTGCAGATACGCGATAATTTCCTCTCTCGTCAGCCCGAGAAGCGCGACCGGCATAGCCTCCTCTTCCGTAATCTCTTCCCCGGTCAGTTGGTTTTTGGTAATCCGGGTGTAAGACATTTTTTCCGTCACAAAAGGCTCCTCCGCCTGCATGGCCGGCCGGTTTTCTTCCGTTTTTTCCTGCATCGCTCCCGGAACATTCTCAAGAAAACCGGAAAACATTCCCGGGGTTTGAGGCTCTTCCTCGGCCGGATGCCGCATGGAATATCGATAACTGGCATAATAGGCTCCGGTCAGCAGAACACACAATGCCGCAAACACGGTAAGAGCATAAAGCTTTTTCATATAGGCATCTCCTTTCCGATCAAACAAAAAGAGTGTCGGTATGACACTCTTTTTGAGTATGGTCAGAAAATGCAGACTCTAAACCGATTTTACAGAAGATGCAGGATCTTGGCGACGCGCACCAGCTTTCGTCCGAAAGGAAACTGGTACATTTCAATCTCGTCGATACATTTCAGAAGAAGAAGCAGCACGCCGTACACGGCAACCGCCGCCAAAATAGCGAGAAGAACCGCCGTCAGATTATGCGAGAGCAACCGATAGACCAGCGTGTACGTTCCGTAGCAGGCGCCCCCCATGACAAGGGAAGCCAGCGTGGGGAGCAAAAACGTCTTCTTTATCTCCTGACGATACTGGAGATATTTGGCGATACTCCTTCCGTTCAGAAGGCACATCCCCAGTCCGAACAACATATTCGCGAAAACGACCCCGTAGATCCCCATATCAAGCCCATAAAGGCAGGCGGCCAGCACTGCCATATGTATCGCAAGGGAGATCGCCGCGTTCTTGACCGGCGTTCCCATATGATTGATGCCCTGGAGAATCGCGTTCATCACCGTAGACAAAGAGAAGAACACTACGGCCGCCGAACCCGTCAGCAAAAGCTCCGCCCCCAGTCCCGTATCCACGGAAAACAACATTTTTACGATCGGCCCGGACAGGACCGTCAGCCCCACGGCGGAAGGAATCGCGATCAGCATGGTAAAACGAATCGAAAGGCTTGTGCGGGATAACACCTTGCTGCGCTCGTTTTTTGCCACGGCGGCCGTCAGGGAAGGGATCACCGAGGAAGCCAGTGCGTTGGAAATCGCGATGGGGACGTTGATCATCAACATGTAAATGCTGGAATAAACGCCCCAGATATCCATATAGCTGCCTTCGATCCCGGCGAATTCCGTGTAGTAGCCGAACAGGCTCTGATCCAACACCGAACTGATGTTGTAGACCGTCGTGCTTAAAATAACCGGAAGCGAGATCATTACGATCAGTTTTGCGATATCCGGATAGGATTCCAGCTGCCGGCAGGGATCCCGCCGCATCTGTTTTTTTAAGACCCGCCGGTACATCGTAAAGATCATCATACAAAAAAGCAGAGCGATGAAAGCGCCGGCGCCGGTTCCGATCGCGCCTCCGGCCGCGCCGAGCGCCGGCGCCAGATTCGAGGTGTTCTGCACCAGATCGGTCTTTGTTCCGTACGAGAAGAGCCACCAGGCCCCCAGAATGCTGAAAACCGCGTTAAAAATCTGCTCCAGGATCTGGGAAACAGCGGTCGGGATCATCGTCCCCAATCCCTGATAATACCCCCGGTAAACCCCCAGAAACGCCATGACAAAAACGGTTGGCGCCAGCGTCCGGATGGCATAGGAAGCGTCCGGTTTATTCAACACGATGCGGGCGAAAAAACCGGCCCCGAAAAAAGCGGCCAGCGCCATCGCGGTACCGGCCCCCAGCGCAAACAAAAGAGCGCCTTTAAACACGCGGTGCGCGTTTTTATACTCCCCGTAGGAAACTCTCTCGGCCACCATCTTGGACACCGCCAGAGGAAGGCTGTAGGAGGACAAAAGCAACAGAATCGTGTAAATATTGTACGCGGAAGAATAAAGGCCGGAACCGGTCGTCCCCAGAATGTTCACCAGAGGAATGCGATATACCAGGCCAATCAACCGGACAATGATTCCGGCCGCCGCCAGAATGGAGCCCTGCACAATGAAATTGGTTTTTCTTTTCTTTTTTCTACTCATAAACTTTTGTATCGGATTCTCCCTTTTTCATCGAAAAATGCCAAGACGGTCCAGAAGATCCGCCTGTTTGGCTTCCATGATCTTTCTTTCCCCTTCTTCCATGTGATCGTATCCGAACAGATGAAACATACTGTGAGCCGTCAAAAAAGCCACTTCCCGCTCTCCGGAATGGCCGTATTGATCCGCCTGCCGCATCGCCTTCTCCATGGAAATCACAATATCCCCAAGCAGAAGTTCTCCGGTCTCCGGATGGAAATACTCCCAGCCGGCCCGTTCCAAAAAATCAAAATCCCCCGGCCTCTCGTATTCCGCCATGGGAAAAGACAACACGTCCGTCGGACGGTCTATCCCGCGTTGCTCCCGATTGATCCGGGCAATCTCTTCGTCATCGGTCAGAAGAACCGAAACACATGCCTCGTAAGGGCATGCGGCATAATCCAAAGCGCCTTCGATTACCCGGGTAATCAAGGCTTCCCAAAAAGGCTCCGGGGAAATCCGGCTTTCATTCTCAATGGTAATCGTCATATCTGTATCTCCTCCGGGATTATATCATGTTCCCACCTTAACTGTACAGCCTTTTTGTTTCCAAACTCTTAGCATAAGCCCGGTTCTTATCGTTTCTTTCCCCTTCGATAATCCGGGCTTTGATCCGGCTTTTTTTCCGCTTCCGCCTTTTCGAACGCCTTTACAATATCTTTTACAATCTTATTCCGCACCACGTCGCGATTATTCAGACGCACCACCGACACGCCGTCGATGGCTCCCACGATGGCCGCGCACCGTTCCAGACCGGAATCCGTTTTGTGAGGCAGGTCGATCTGCGTCACATCGCCCGTCAGGACCATCTTTGACCCTTCGCCCAGCCGGGTCAACGCCATCTTGATCGTAAAAATGGACGCGTTCTGGCTCTCGTCGATCAGGACTTTCGCCCGGTTCAGCGTCCGGCCGCGCATGTAAGCCAGAGGCGCGATCTCAATCGTTCCCCGCTCCCTGAGCCGTTCCGCCTTTTCCGCTCCGAATATATCATACAGCGCGTCGTTTAACGGGCGCAGATAAGGATCCACTTTCTGAGAAAGATCGCCGGGAAGGAACCCCAGACGCTCTTCCCCCGCCTCAATAGCGGGACGGCTCATAATGATCCGGTCGATCTTGCCTCTTTTCAGCTCTTCCGCCGCCTGAGCGACCGCAAGATAAGTTTTTCCGGTCCCGGCAGGGCCGATGCAGATCGTGATCGTATTCTCTTTCATGGCTTTGACGTATTCTTTTTGCCCGGAAGTCTTACACTTGATCGGAGCGCCGCGGTTGGTGAGAGTCACAACGCTCTCCATGGCTTTTATGGTCTCTTCCAGATCTCCGTCCGTAACATCATCGATCAGGCGATAGATCATATCCTCATTGATGGTATCCGTCTCGCCCTGGTCGCAGATCCGCTGCAGCGAACGTATGACGGAAACGGCGTTTGAAACGTTCGCGGAATCTTCGCCTTTTATTTCAATTTTGGACTCCTGCAGCCCGATCAGCACGGAAAAAGCTTTTTCGATCATCCTTACAAAATGATCCTGAAAACCGAAGATTGTCTGTTGCTGATGGATCGTCCCCATTTCTATATGCGCTATCTGCAAAAAAAGATACCTCCTGTCCCGGAATACATATACATAACTAAACAATTATATCAAAAGCTTTTCCGCTTTTCAAGATTTCGGGAAAAATTCCGGGAAACGCTCACGGCACCCGGCCTGTTTCGGAAGCGTCCGCCAAAGGTTCTTCTTCGCCCGGCAAAATTTCGGCAGGCACGCCGATGGGGCCTTCCGCACGGAGAACCGCCGTCACAAAATAAGAATCCCCGGAAAGGGAAACCGTCAGAGAAAGCACTTCGGTTTTGGTTCCCTCCTCTTCTTTCAAAAGCCGATGCCGATCCAGCCGTTCTTTTGCAATGGATTGCGCCTCTTCCTGGCTCCGGCACTCTTCGTAGCTGTAGTATTCCCGAAAAAGACGTCTGGTCGTGCCAAAGGGCAGGGAAAAATTGCGGATCCAGTCGGGAGCCGTATCCTCGGAAATACAATCATATTCTTCAAACGGAATCTTCCTCGCCAGATTCACCCGCGCGCCGAAGGCCTGAAATTCATAACCGGACAGCGTCTTTCCGGTATAACGACGAACCGTCTGAACAAGCGGAAACGAATCTTCATACGTATAGGTATAGTTTCCGAAAATATCCCCGTCCGCCGCGACCGAACGGGAACCGACCACTTCCCCGCTGTCATTTTTCAATTCGATCGTTCCCGCGATCAGAAGATCTCCGGCCGCGGCGGTATCTCCGGCTTTTACCTGAGGAACCCCGGCGCGCGTAACGATCGAAGTAACGGTACAGTCCGTTTCCGCCCGGACATCATGAGGCGCCGACGCGGCCGCCTCCTGCTCGGACACTTCATTCTCTTTAATCTGAATACGAAGGCAGGTGCCGGAAATTTCGGCCGAAACCCAGGTGATATCATTGTAAGCAATGCGAAGCAGTTTTTCGATATCTTCGCAGACAATGCCGTCGATTCGAATCCCTTCCTGATAACCGGATTCACGCAAAAATTTCCTCAAAGCAGAATCCGTATACTCCAGATTTCCTTCAAAAGAAATACTCCAGAGAAAATGGGAACAGACATGCAAAACCAAAAAAGCCGCCAGCACGCCGGCCGCCCAGGCTTTTCTTTTTCGATTTTGATACAAAAACCGGGGGAAGCCTCGCTTTTCCAAAATTCGAAGGCGCACTTTGGATTTCCAGGCAATCGCGCCGATCTGTTTGAAATCCGCCATGCGAAGGCAACATTCGTAAGCTTCCTTTTCCCGGACCAGATTCCAGAGACGGATTCCTTTATGATTACATAAATTTATAAAACGTTCCGGCGAACCGTCTGTCAGTCGGATCCGCACATATCCCTGAAAATACAGTAAAATTCGTCGATGCATAAGGCCCCCCGTTTTGCTAACATATGGAAATCCCACGGATCTGTCCGATGACGTGAATTTCTTCCCTGTCATAATACCGAATCCAGAGACGCTCGCCGGATATGGCGATCCGTCCTTTCCGGCTCAGAATTTGGATACAGTTCGAATCAAACGCCAAAATCCCCCGATGGTTTTGAACGTGAAGTTCCCCGTCTCCGAAAACCGTAAGGACCGCCAGCCCCCGCTCCAAATCCTTCGGCAGCTCCATCGCAGATTGAAATGACATGAGTGTCCTTCCTATCCGATATCAGTTTATTCTATGTCGGGCAGAATTTGTCTTATGCGAAAACCGCGCGCGGAAACCTTCGGGCCATAATTTCTCTCTCGTACCAAGCGTTTATCTTCTGCCGCAGACGCACAACAAAAAGAGAGTGTTCCGCCAAACACTCTCTCTGTCTTACGATTCTTCGTCACGAATTAATTGTACTTGCGTTTTCTTGCGGCTTCGGACTTCTTCTTACGCCGTACGCTGGGCTTCTCGTAATGCTCTCTCTTGCGGATCTCCTGTTGAATACCAGCCTTCGCGCAGTTTCTCTTGAATCTGCGCAACGCACTATCTAAACTTTCGTTCTCTTTCACAATTACGTTCGACATCGCTTACCCCTGACCTCCCTCCAGTTGTGTAATCTTTGTGCACATACAACTGTTTGGATTCTTCGCACATATAAAATTATAACATATTTTTCCGTTTCGTCAATCGTTATTTTAATTTTCTGTCGATAATATCCGGAATCACCTGTTCCGGGGGCGCCAAAAGCGTCTCCGGCCGGGCCATATAAGACTTGATCTGCTTAAAAGCGACCCCGTACGTGTAGCCGTCGCAGATCCTCTCATCGATCACAAACTTAAACGGGATATAAACTTTCCGTATCTTTTCCCCGTTCCGATTCTCCTCATAACGGATCTTTTTCATTCCCATGCCGCCGAAACCGCTGACGGTTCCGAATTCATAAATATGATGATACACCGAATCCATCCCGAACGATCCCATATTCGTGATAAACAGGCTGGAGTGAAACGGACTTAAATCCGTCAGCTTCCTGGGAAGATATCCCCGGCGGTCCAACGCTTTCAACAACCAGATAACGAAACGAAGGACAAAATCCGGAATCAGGCTGAGCGCCAGTTCCAACCTGTCAAAAGAAGTTTTGTTGTTGTCTTCTTCCACTTTCTGAACCGTCCGATCGATCTTCTTGATCTCGTCGTTGATTCGCTTGGTCACGTCCGCCAGCGTATCGTCCGGCGAAAACTTCGGCGTGATCAGGGTCCGGTCGCTGTCCTGCTTCAGCCCCTTCTTGACGGTCATGGCGATCTTGATCTCGTTTCGGGCGTAGACGTTATTGTGGTAACAGAAACGATTGATCTGAGGCGTCTGGGAGATCGTCCTGACCAGGCTGGCAAACAGCACATGATACAAAGACAGCCCCGGAATCTCCTCCTTATGTTCCCTCACAAACTCCTGCGTCTGCGTGATATCCAGATCCTCTTCAAACAGGACCCAGGCATCCACCTTATCTTTCATAATATACCCGGTCATCCGGGTCATGGGATCCAGATTGCGGACTTTAGAACCGTCTTTTCGATCGCCCCATCTCTTTTTTCTTCCGGCAAATAATTCTTGCATATAACAACTCCTCACAGCCGTCTTAAAACGGCCTTTTTCTTATCCCTCCGGGCATCCCGTATCGCCGTTCGGCGGTTCGCAAGGGACAGGTTTATCGGAAAACCCGCATTTATTGTAAAGCACGGAGCGGTTTTTGTCAAATAACTTAAGAGGCGAGCTGTTCTTTTGCCGTTTCCAGAGCCTTTTTCAGCGCTTCCTCAATACCGGCAGGATTCTTGCCGCCGGCCTGAGCCATATTCGGCCTGCCGCCGCCGCCGCCGCCGACCAAGCCGGCAATCGCCTTGATCAGATTCCCCGCGTGAGCGCCCTTCTTCACGGCACCCTCCGTAGCGGCCGCGACCAGGTTCACCTTACCGTCCTTTTCGGAAGCCAGAACGACCAGGCATTCGCCCAGCTTTTCCTTTAACGAATCCCCCAGCTCCCGAAGGCCGTTCATGTCCACACCGGGCGCTTTCGCCGCCAGGACTTTCAGGCCGTTCAGCTCAATCGCCTGATCCAACACGTCGCCCAGCGCGTCTTTTGCCGCCTGGCTCTTCAAACTTTCGTTTTCGGCCGAAAGCGTTTTAATCTCCGCCTGCAGGCTTTCAATCCGGCGGATCAGTCCGGACGGTTCCGTTTTGGCCGCTTTGGCCGCCTCGGACAACTGTTTTTCCAGATTCTCATAATAGGAGAAAACGCCGTCGCAGGTCAGGGCTTCAATCCGCCGCACACCGGCGGCAATCCCGTTCTCGGATAAGATCTTAAAAGCCATGATCGTGCCGGTACGCCCCACATGCGTGCCGCCGCACAGTTCTCTGGAATAGTCTCCCATGGAGACTACCCGCACGTTATCGGCATATTTCTCGTTAAAAAGAGCCATGGCGCCGGACTTCTTCGCCTCGTCCAGGCTCATCTCTTCGGTCACCACCGAAAGGTCGGCACGGACGGCGTCATTTACCCGTTTTTCTACCAGAGACAGCTCTTCTTCCGTCAACGCGCTGAAATGAGTGAAATCAAAACGCAGCCGGTCTGCCGACACATAGGAACCGGCCTGTTCCACATGGGTTCCCAGAGTTTCCCGGAGGGCTTTGTGGAGCAGATGGGTCGCACTGTGGTTCCTGGCCGTTGCCGTCCGGTTGGCCTCATCCACCGAGAGAAGTACCTCGTCGGAAACTTTTAACATGCCTCTGGCTACCCGGCCCACGTGACCGAATTTGTTCCCCTGAAGCTTGATCGTCTCCGTCACTTCGAACGTTCCGTCCGCACAGGAGATCGTTCCGATATCTCCCTGCTGACCGCCCATCGTGGCATAGAACGGGGAAACATCGGTTAAAATCGTTCCTTCCTCCCCGTCCGTCAGAGCCTCCGTCAATGCATCGGCCGTCGCCAGCACCGTAATCCTGCCGGTTTCCTGTAAACGGTCATAACCGCAGAACGTACTGGTAAGCGCCGGATCGATCGATTGATAGACCGTCACATCCGCACCCATGTAATTGGTAGTTTTTCTGGCGTCCCGCGCCCGCTTCCGCTGTTCTTCCATACAGGCGCGGAATCCGTCTTCGTCGATCCCGTACCCTTTTTCTTCCAGAATCTCTTTCGTCAGATCCAGAGGAAAACCGAATGTATCGTACAATTTAAAACTGTTCTCACCGGACAGGATCTTCTCGCCGGCCGCCGCCATCTGTTCCTCAAAATCGGCCAGAATCGAAAGTCCCTGATCGATCGTGCGGTTGAATTTCTCCTCTTCTTCGGCCAAGACCTTCTGGATCATGGCTTTCTTCTCTTCCAGCTCCGGATATCCGTCCCGGGAGAGGCGGATCACCGTCCCGCTTAAATCGGCCAGGAATTTCCCCTCGATGCCGAGAAGACGTCCGTGACGGGCCGCCCGGCGCAGCAGCCTGCGCAGCACATAGCCCCGCCCCTCATTGGAGGGCATGATCCCGTCGGAGATCATGAACGTGCAGGAACGGATGTGATCCGTAATAAGGCGCAGGGACACATCCTTTTTCTCGTCCTCTTTATAAGTCGCCTTCGCGATCTCGCAGACCCTGTCCAGCAGAGCCTTGATGGTATCCACGGCAAAAATCGAATCCACGTCCTGCACCACCACGGCCAGACGCTCCAGCCCCATACCGGTGTCGATATTTTTCTTCTCCAGCGTCTCGTAATGGCCGTGCCCGTCATTGTCAAACTGTGTGAAGACGTTGTTCCAGACTTCCATATAGCGGTCGCAATCACAACCCACCGTGCAGTCCGGTTTTCCGCAGCCGTAGCTTTCGCCCCGGTCGTAATAGATCTCCGAACAGGGGCCGCAGGGGCCTGCGCCGTGTTCCCAGAAATTATCCTCTTTTCCGAACTTGAAGATCCGCTCCGCCGGGATCCCCATCTCTTTGTTCCAGATGGCAAACGCTTCGTCGTCGTCCACATAAACCGAAGGATACAGCCTGTCTGCGTCCAGCCCCACAACTTCCGTCAGAAATTCCCAGGACCAGCGAATGGCATCCTGCTTAAAATAATCCCCGAAAGAAAAATTCCCGAGCATTTCAAAAAAAGTACCGTGGCGGGCCGTTTTTCCTACATTTTCAATATCGCCGGTACGGATACACTTCTGGCAAGTCGTAACCCTCTTGCAAGGCGGGATCTCCTGCCCGGTAAAGAACGGCTTTAAAGGCGCCATACCCGAGTTAATCAACAGAAGGCTTTGATCATTGTGAGGAACCAAAGAGAAACTCTTCATAGCCAGGTGGCCCTTGCTCTCAAAAAATTCCAGAAACATCTTCCGCAGTTCATTCACACCGTATTTTTTCACATTTTTTCCTCCCGACCGTTTCAAACTTGTTTTATACTATCACAGCGAAGATCAATTAGCAAGGCCAAAAAAAACCTATACAAATGAACGGGAAGCGGATATAATAAGGAAAACACCGCAGGGAGAATTTTCTTATGGAATCCTATGTGTTCATCGGACTTGCCGTTTTGGCAGGGCTTTTCTTTTTGTTTTACACCAACCAGCGCCGGGCCCGCAAGATGCGAAGGATCCGGATCGAAGAAAGCTGGGGGAAACTCCCGGACAGGGAATATACCTATGACGAATTTGAACGGATCCGCCATTATTTTGACCGGAAGGCGGACGCCTCGTTTGCGCTGGACGAGATCACCTGGCAGGATCTGGATCTGGATTCGGTCTTTCGGCAGATGAATCACACCTGGTCGTCCGTCGGAGAGGAAACGCTCTACCGCATTTTGCGCACGCCGACATTCGACGAAGAGACGCTTCGGGAACGCGACCGGCTGGCGACGTACTTTGCCTCCCACAAAAAAGAGACGTTTGACCTCCAGGAGATCTTCTGCGAACTTGGGCGGGTGCGCCGGATTGCGCTGGCCGATTATCTGTACAGCCTGCCGCAGGCGCCGAAACTTCCGATCGGGCGTTCGCTTTTTCAGGACATTTTATTTGCGGCGGCCGTTTTTTTGCTTCTATTTAATATTTCGGCCGGGATTCCTTTGTTCATTCTTATGATCGCGGTCAATATCCTGACCTATTATCAGAATCGGGCACGGGTGGAATCGTACTTTTCCTGCGTCTCCTACCTGCTAAAACTCCTTCATGCCGGAAAACGGATCGCGCAAAAAGATCTGCCCGAGCTGAAAACCTATCAGGAGACGATTCGAAAAAATACCCTGCCCTTCCGGGGAATCGAAAAAAAAGCGGCTCTTATCTCCGGCGGCGACCGGATGGGCGGCTCCTTTTTGGATATGCTCCTCGACTACATTCGCATGATTACCCATGTCGACCTGATCGCTTTTGAGCAGATCCGGCGGCAACTGGAACGACATATTCCGGAAATGGAAAGCGTGATGGAGCCTTTGGGACAGATTGAAAGCGCCGTCGCGACGGCTTCCTATCGGGAAAGCCTGCCCTGTTTTTGCAGGCCGGACTTTTCCAAAGGAGACAATCTCTGCTTTGCCGCCAGACGGCTCTACCATCCTCTTCTGACGGATCCCGTAACCAACGATTTTAAGACCGGGAAGGGGGTTCTGCTCACCGGATCCAACGCCTCGGGAAAGTCAACTTTCTTAAAGACCGCGGCTCTGGCCGCGGTTCTGGCTCAGACGATCGCCACCGTTCCGGCCGCCTCCTACCAAAGCAGCCGTTTTCTCGTCTACTCTTCCATGTCCTTAAAAGACGATCTTGCGGAGGGCGAAAGCTACTACATGGCGGAGATCCGCTCGCTGAAACGAATCCTCGACGCGGCGGGCGGCAAAAAACCGATACTATGTTTCGTGGACGAAGTCTTAAGGGGAACCAATACCGTGGAGCGGATCGCGGCATCCGCAAAACTTCTGCAGAGCCTGGCCGGGAAAAATGCCCTTCCCTTTGCGGCTACGCATGATCGCGAACTGACCGGCCTTTTAAAAGAAACCTATGAAAATTACCATTTTGAGGAGGAAATGCGGGAAGGGGATATCGCCTTCAGTTACCGGATCCTCCCCGGCCCGGCCACGACGTGCAACGCGATCCGGCTTTTGGCACGGATGGGCTACGCTACGGACGTAACCGCAGGCGCGGACCGGATGGCCGAACATTTCTTACAGAAAGGAGTCTGGGAAAATCTATGAAAGTAACGATCTATACCGATGGTTCCGCCAGAGGAAACCCCGACGGTCCCGGAGGATACGGAGCCCTGCTGCAGTATGTAAACGGAAAGGGAGAACTTCATGAGCGGGAACTGTCGGCCGGTTATCAGAAAACCACGAACAACCGCATGGAAGTGATGGCGGCGATCGCGGGCCTGGAAGCTCTGACGCGCCCCTGCGAAGTGGACCTGTACTCGGATTCTTCTTATCTGATCAACGCGTTTAACAAGCACTGGATCGACGGCTGGCTGAAAGCGGATTTTCGACGGGGAAAGAAAAATGAAGTGAAAAATATCGACCTGTGGCTCCGGCTTTTGGAAGCCGCAAAACCTCACCGCATAACCTGGCATTGGGTGAAGGGCCACGCGGGGCATCCGGGGAACGAGCGGTGCGACAAGCTGGCCACCCGGGCGGCGGACGGAACGGAACTTATGGTGGACGAAGGGCTGTGAACTTGTTAAAAATATAATCAAAACCGCAGGCGCGAAAGATGTTCCTTTTGCGCCTGCGGCTGCGATCAGATAATAATACAGATCATTCCTCCGTTGGAATCGTTGACGATCTTCTGCATCGTGTCCTGAAGTTTGGACTGACAGTCATCCGTCACCTGCGAGATCTTGGCCTGAACGCCGTCCTCCACGATCTGTTCAATGGATTTCCCGAAAATGCTGGCGCTCCAGATGCCGTCCTCCTCGGCGTCGCTTTGTTCCTTCATGTAATCGATCAGATCCTGAGCCTGCTGTTCGCTGCCCACGATCGGAGCGATCTCCGTTTCGATATACGCCTTGATCATGGTAATGGAGGGCGCCTCCGCCTTCATCTTGACGCCGTAGCGATTGCCGTGCTTGACGACCTCCGGCTCATCCAGATGGATCTCCGACCGGGTCGGGCTGACGAAACCGAATCCTTTGTATTTTACCGCTTCCAGCGCGTTTTTCACCTTCTCGTACTCGGTTTTCATTTTCGCCATCTCCGCGATGGTCTGCATCATCTGATATTCGGACGTGATCGTCACGCCGGTAGTATCGCTCAAAATCTGATAGTAATACTTGGAATCCATCTCCATCTTTACCTGGACTTTACCGGTAGCCAGATCGACGTTTCCGGCGCGGACCTGTTTTAAGTATTCATTTTCCGGCAGAAGGGTTTCCGCCATAGCGTCTTTTATGTAGGTGACGGATTGAAGGATCGTGCGTGCCAGTTCGATCACTTTGGCTTTTAGCCAGTGACTGTTGGGAAGAACTTCCATCCACTTCGGGATCCCGAAATCCAGGCGCGTCACCGGGAACTCCAGAAGAACCTGTTCCATGATGCGGAGAATATCTTCCTTTTTCAACTGTTCGCAGTTGACCGGCAGCACGCGGACGCCGTATTTCGCGGTCAGACTCGCCGCCAGCCCCTGCGTGTCTTCGGAGTAAGGGCGCTCGGAATTTAAAAGGACCAGAAACGGTTTTCCGAGCTTCTTCAGCTCTTCCACGGTCTTTTCCTCAGCCGCCAGATAATTGGCCCTTGGAATATCTCCGAAGGATGCGTCCGTCGTCACGACGATTCCGATCGTGGAATGGTCGTGGATCACCTTGCGGGTTCCGATCTCCGCCGCCTGGGTAAACGGAATATCATAATCATACCAGGGCGTCTTGACCAGACGCTCTTCGTTATTTTCTTCATGACCGGCGGCCCCCTCCACCATATATCCCACGCAGTCGATCAGGCGGATATTGGCCTCGATCCCCTCCGCGAGCCGGATGTGGGCCGCTTCTTTGGGAATGAACTTGGGTTCCGTGGTCATGATGGTCTTGCCGGACGCACTCTGAGGCAGCTCATCCTTCGTGCGCTCTTTGGCATTGACGTCCTCCATCGTAGGGATCACGAGAAGATCCATAAAACGTTTGATAAACGTGGATTTCCCGGTCCGAACCGGCCCGACGACCCCGATGTAGATATCCCCTCCCGTGCGGGTGGAAATATCTTTATATACATGATAGTTTTCCATAAAAAAGCCCTCCTGCCTGTACTGTTACAATATATGCAGGAGGGGTTTTGCTTAGAACGTCCGCAAACGGGCGCTTTTTTCCGCGGCTGAAATCACATGTAAAAGAAGAAGAGAGGTCGTCACCGTCCCGACGCCGCCGGGCACCGGCGTGATCGCAAAAACACGGGGAAAGACTTCCTCAAAATCGACGTCGCCGCACAGACAACCGTCTTCCTCCGCATGAATCCCCACGTCCAGCACCACCTGTCCTTCCCTCACGTGAGATGCGTTCAGAATCTTCTTCCTTCCGGCAGCCGCAATCAGAATATCCGCTTCCCTGCAAACCGACGGCAGATCTTCCGTTTTCGTATGGCAGATCGTAACCGTCGCGTTCTCGGCCATCAGAAGCATGGCAAGAGGGCGCCCTACCACCAGACTCCGCCCCACAACGACGGCCCGTTTTCCGGCCAGAGGAATGTTGTAATGCTTTAATATCCGGACGCAGGCTTCGGGCGTACAGGGAGGGTAACCGCCTTCCCGTCCTGCAAACACACCGAAGAGCGAAGCATCCGTGATCCCGTCGATGTCTTTCTCCGGTTTAAGCGCTTTCCTCACGGCCCGCTCGTCCAGATGCCCGGGAAGGGGGCAAAATAGCAAAACGCCGTGAACCGCGGGATCTTCGTTCAGGCCTTCAAGCGCCAGGATCAGTTCTTCCTGAGATACCGTATCCGGAAATACCCGAACCTTTGCCCGGACGCCGCAGGCTTCCGCCTGCTTTAAGATTCCGCGTTCGTAAGTCAGGTCGTCCTCCCGCTCTCCTACCCGGAGAATCGTGAGCGCAGGAACGATTCCCTCCTGTCCCAACGCGTTCACCCGGTCCCTGATCTCTTCTTTCAGCGCCAGACTTACCGGCGCTCCTTTTAATTTTTCAGCCATCTCGGATCTCCGTTTCTCTGATTATGCCGGGCTTCCCTTTTCAGAGGAGCCGCTCCTTCACGGAACGATAAATGCGGTCGGCCAGCTCTGCGGATTGCCGGAGCCGCTCTTCACAGGAAGCGTTCAGAGCTTCTGCATAATCCCGATCCTTCATTAACCGGGTATTGACGAACACATTCAAAAGAGCGCCTTCCATGGCGGATCTTAAGAGGACCGCGCCGGTTCCGGCGTCGCTGATCACCAGTTTCCCGCCTTTTTCGGCCAGAACGGCCGTCAGCTCCATAGCTCTGGCGCAGAGACGGATCATCCCGGCGGGGGCTTCGCAGGCTTTTTTCAGCGCGTCTTCCATTATGATATCCCGGGTAACACGCGCTTCCTCGGTGTCTTTCGGAAGACCGTACGCCTTCGACAAAGGGATAAACCCGTCCGCATCCTCCTGCACGCAGGCGAGCAGCCGTCCGGATAAGTCGTTCATTTCTTCCAAAATTCCCCGCATTTCCTCCGCAACCGCTTCGTAACGGGGATTAGGGATGGTCAGATTCGCAACCATGCTTCCCAAGGCCGCCCCCAACGCCCCGGTAAGGGCGCTGGCGCCGCCGCCGCCGGGCGCCGGATCTTTTGAGGCCAGACATTCCACAAACGTTTGGCAATCCCTGGCGGTCAGAATTTCTTTCATCTCCCTCGGCTCCTTTCCGGATCCGGACCGCTTTTTAAAACAGCCCGGTAATCTTCCCGTCATCGTCCACGTCGATTCGTTCGGCCGAAGGCGTTTTCGGAAGCCCCGGCATGGTCATGATATCGCCGGTGAGAGCCACGATGAAACCGGCGCCGGCCGATACCTTCAGACTGCGCACCGTAACCGTAAACCCCTTTGGCGCGCCTAAAAGAGACGGGTCGTCGGAAAAACTGTACTGAGTCTTGGCCACACAGACCGGAAGCCTGCCGTAGCCGAGCGCTTCCAGTTGGCTTGCCTGTTTTTTCGCCTGGGGCGTCAAAAGAACGCCGTCCCCGTGATAGATTTTCTTCACGATTGCATCCAGTTTCCCTTCGATCGTAAGTTCCGCTTCATAGCAGGGCCGGAAAGCCGCTTTTTCCTCGCAGAGCCGCACCACTTCTCTCGCCAGCGCCTCTCCGCCCGCTCCGCCCCTGGCCCAGACTTCGGACAAAGCCACGTTCACGCCGAGTTCTTTGCATTTGGCCTCCACCAGAGCCAGTTCCGCTTCCGTATCCTCCGGAAATCGGTTGATTGCAACCACACAGGGAAGCCCGTAAACGTTCGTGATATTCGACACATGCTGAAGGAGATTGGGAAGCCCCTGTTCCAGCGCTTTCAAATCCTCTTTTTTCAGATCGCTTTTCGGCAGGCCGCCGTGCATCTTCAAAGCCCGGACCGTAGCGACCACCACAACGGCGGAAGGGGCAAGCCCCGCCATCCGGCACTTGATATCCAGGAATTTTTCGGCGCCTAAATCCGCGCCGAATCCGGCCTCCGTAACCGTATAGTCTCCCAACCTCAGGGCCATCTTCGTAGCCATGACCGAATTGCAGCCATGAGCAATATTGGCAAACGGCCCGCCGTGGATGAAAGCCGGGGTATGTTCCAGCGTCTGGACCAGGTTCGGCTTTAACGCGTCTTTTAAGAGAGCCGTCATGGCGCCCTGAGCCTTCAGGTCCTTCGCCGTCACCGGACGGTCCTCCCCGGTATAGCCGACCACGATACGTCCCAGCCGTTCTTTTAAATCCGAAATATCCAGAGACAGACACAAAATCGCCATGATCTCCGAGGCCACCGTGATATCGAAACCATCCTCTCTGGGAACGCCGTTGGCCTTACCTCCCATGCCGTCCACAACGCTGCGGAGCTGCCGGTCGTTCATATCCACACAACGTTTCCAGGTAATGCGGCGGGTATCGATCCCCAGCGCATTCCCCTGATGAATGTGATTATCCAGCATGGCGGCCAGAAGATTATTGGCGGCTCCGATGGCATGCATGTCCCCGGTAAAGTGCAGATTGATATCCTCCATCGGTACCACCTGCGCGTACCCGCCTCCGGCGGCGCCTCCCTTAATGCCGAACACCGGACCCAGAGAAGGCTCCCGCAAAGCCACGGTCACGTTCTTTCCGATCCGCTTCAAGCCGTCCGCCAGACCGACGGTCGTCGTCGTTTTGCCTTCCCCGGCCGGGGTCGGCGTGATAGCCGTGACCAGAATCAATTTCCCCTCTTTCCGATTTGTTTCCTTCAGAAACCGGTAATCGATCTTGGCTTTGACACGCCCGTAAGGCTCCACATATTTTTCCGGGATCCCGAGTCCGTCGGCGATCGTCTGAATCGGAAGCAGTTCGGCCTCCTGCGCGATCTCAATGTCTGCCTTCCATTCCATAGTCTTCTCCTTTCCTGTTGACGGAACCTGCAGTCTTCTATGTGAAACGCCGGATACCCTCTGTTAAGACCCGACGCACCTCCCCTGCGAAATACAAAGATCCCAGCGAGCATACCCCGTATTCTCCCAGTTCCACGGCCCGCAAAACACCGGAACGGATATCCGGAGCCGCTTCGGCCGGACATCCGGCCGCGCGGAGACGTTTTGCCAGTTCATCCGCCGGCAGGGCCCTCGGATTGTCCGGCGTCACCGTGACAAACGCCTTACCGAGCGGCGCCAGCGTTTCAATCATGTGAGAAACGTCCTTATCCGCCATGACTCCCATCAAAAACACCGGTTTCTTTCGCGGATCTGCAAACAATGTGCGCAAAGTTTCCGCGGTGGCTGTGATCCCGTGCGGATTATGGGAACCGTCCACCAAAAAAGGCGGCTCTTTTCGCATCAATTCCAGCCTCCCGGGCCAGGATACCGTCCTCAGACCTTCATAAACCGCTTCTTTTGGGATGCAAAAGCCCTTCTTTTGCAGAATCTCTGCCGTTTTTAAAACGACGGCCGCATTTTTTTGCTGATATTGCCCGATCAGCGGAATCCGCAAATCTTTCCAATCTCCGCAATCGAAGATCAGGCCGGCAAAATCCGCCCGGTGCAGCACGCACCCGGCCAGATCCGCCGGGTGAAGCGTCGCGCGGCGTTCGGCGGCAATTTTTCGAAAAACGGCTTCCGCTTCCGGATTTTCCCCATAGATCACCACATCTCCGCCCTCTTTTATAATGCCGCCCTTGGCGGCCGCGATCTCGGCGATTGTGTTTCCCAGCTCCTTTGTATGTTCCAGTCCGATGGCCGTGATCACGGCCGCCAGAGGCGTCGGAATCACATTGGTGGAATCCAGTTCCCCGCCGAGCCCCACTTCCAGAACTACGATATCGCAGGCTTTTTGATAAAAATACGTAAAACCCACCGCCGTAATCAGCTCGAATTCCGTGGGAGCTTCCTCCATGGCTTCCGCGTGCGGACGGATACCGCCGGTAACGGAAGCCAGATCCGCATCGGAAATCGGTACGCCGTCAATCTGAATCCTCTCATTAAAATCGCTGACGTAAGGAGAAGTATACAACCCGGTGCGATATCCGGCCTCTCTTAAAATCGAAGCCAACATGGCAGCCGTGGAACCTTTCCCGTTTGTCCCGGCAACATGAACGATCTTTAAATTTTTTTCCGGATTCCCCAAACGGTCCAACAATTCCTTCGTCCGCTCCAGTCCCAGTTTCGAGCCGGTCCAGCTTACCCTGTGGATATAAGCCATCGTTTCCGTAATATTCATGAGAGCACCCCGGCCGTTCCTCTCGCCAACGTGCTCACAGGGCTTTTTTCAATGCCGTAGAGAACAAAAGATTCCAGGATCCCGATCGCAAGGTATAAAGGAACCCGGGCGGAAAGAAGTACCCAGAAAGGCGTACCGTATAAACCGGACAGACACCAGGTCGTCCATCCGATGGAACCGAGCAGATTACAGAGAAAAACCATGCCGATAATCGGAATCAGGATCCGCTGGCGGCGGGAATTCGAAGTGGATTTTGAAACGGATGCGGAAAAAATCAGACCACGGCACAAACCGCTGATCAGTCCGAACAGCATCGGAGTTAGGGCCATGGGCGCATACCAGCCGAATCCGGAAAACAGATTCGCTCCGATAAAGTCGGCGGAAAAACCGACCAGCACCCCGGCAAAAGGGCCAAACCACAGACCGGCCAGCATAATCGGAATATTTCCCAGGCTGATTCGGATGCTTTCCGTCAGATAGACGACAAGAAAACGGGTCAGCAGGATACTGAGAGCGGCCAGAAGGCCTGACAGGACAAGTTTTTGTGTGTTACGTTTCTGCATATTTTTTCCTCCTCTTCATTTGATCTCACCACATCAAAGAGGAGTGCAGAAAAACTCTTTCATGCAGTAGTGGATGCAATATTACACCGCAGGCTTTGCCGCTGCCCGGCAGGCGGCGACAATCCTTTCGTTCACAGACAACATCCCGTCCTGTGACACTTAACGCGTAATATTTGCTCTACCAGATATCATTGTAGCAAATTTTTCCGTAAATGCAAGCACAAAAAAGCCTGTCCCTTTCGGACAGGCCTGCGTATCGTTATCTGCCGCAGCAATGTTTATATTTTTTACCGCTTCCGCAGGGGCAGGGATCGTTACGCCCTACCTTCTTATCCTTCTTGACGGTTCCGGACTGTTTCTGTTCCTTATACAACTCCTTCCGGCGTTCCGGCGTCAGAAGGCTGTCCCACTGGGGTAACTCGTAAAGCCACTCCGCCTTACAGCCGACCATGTTATAGTAAAGCTTCTCCCTGTCGAAATCCAGCGAAACCTCGGTGTCCTCCGTCATCTCCTCAATAGGATTCGGCACCGTAAGGCTGTCGTTAATTCCATCCAGGAATCCGACCATCGTCAATACTTCCATATCGTACTTCCCGGCCAGTTCCTTTACCGTGCCTTTTACCTTTGTCTCCGGATCCGCCAGAATTTGTTCATAAACGGTTTTCTCCTGCAGAAAATAAGCATTCCAGAACTCATTCATCTGCTTCTGGTCCATCTCCTGATTGTAAGCCAACTGTCTCCACTGCTCTAATAACGTCATACTGATCCATCCTTTATCTCCCGGCGCTGCCGGTTTTGTCTCTCAATACTATATAATACTTTTTCCGGTTTGGCAATCCCTGCGCGTTACACATCAAGCAAATAAATGCCGAGCCGCTTCCGTCCGGCCCAAAAGACTGCCTGCCGACAGGTCGATTGAGTTTCAGTATATCATGTCTTGCAAACTCCGTCAAATAAAATCTGACTTTATGTTCCTGTTTGTTTTTCATAAAAAAAGCTGCTACGCTATTGTTTCCGCGTAGCAGCCTCCTTGTCCGACGTTGCAAATCAGACTAAAAATTAGATATTTTTCACTTCCGCTTTCTCGTCATAAGCGATCTCCTTGACGGAAACCAGCGTCGTGGGTTTTGTCTCGTCGCCCGGCATAAAAGGAAGTTCGGAGATCGAAACGGCGTCGGGATGCGCTTTCTTCAGATCTTCGATCTCGCCAAACTCGATCGCCCGCATCACGCAGGCGTCCACACAGGCCGGATTGTTGCCGTTTTCGCGAAGACCGATACAGGTATCGCATTTCCCGGCGATATTCTTGCTCTCCAGCAATTTCGGAACCTGGTAAGGACAGGACTGAACACAGGTACCGCAGCCGATGCACATCTCGTCGTCGTGCAGAACCGGGCCCTCTTCGGTCTTGTACATAGCCCCCGTCGGGCAATTCGCCACACACATAGGGTTCTCGCAGTGATTGCAGGTCGCCGAAAAATGAAACGCGTCCGGTGTCGGGAAACTTCCGACTTCCCGGCAAACCACATTCCGGAAGATCGCGCCGATCTCCAGGTCGTTCTTATCCTTGCAGGCTACCTGACAGGTACGGCAGCCGAAGCAGGATGTCATATCAAAATAAAAACCTAATGCCATTTGTTTTGCTCCCCTTTCCTAAAACTCAAGCACCCGCATGGGTTTTTCCACATCCGGAATCAAGGCGTCGCCGTCGTATTTTTCAAAGTCGCAGATCGCCGTATTCCAGGCGGAGACACCCTGGCCGGTGGACCAGTCGCCGCAGATGATATTGTCCGCGCCGCCCATGTCAATCTGCTTATCTTCGTCCATGTCCACCCAGGAACCGTGAGGAAGTCCCACCACGCCCGGGATGAAACGCTCGGTCAGACATGCGTTTCTAAGCGTCTTGCCGTGAGGGCTGGTAATCAAAACGGTATCGCCGTCTTTGATTCCTTTCTTATCCGCATCCGAAGCATTGAGGAATACCGGATTCGGCCAGGTCTCCCGCAGCCACTGTACGTTATCCAGCGTGGCGTGAGAACGGCGCAGATAATGAGGATTGAAAATCTGGAACGGATAATCGCCTTCCTGAGTCGCTTCCCAGCCTTCTTCCGCACGGATGTGGGTCGGATAAGGCTTGATCTCGGACCATCCCAGGCCGTTTACCGTATCGGCCAGTTTCTGGCAGTAAATCTCCAGCTTGCCGCTGGTCGTCTCCACCGGATTCGCCGCCGGATCTTCCACAAAATCCGAAAGCGTAATATGGGTATAAGGATCGCCCGCATAACGCTCTACCTGATACATCCCCTGCTCCAGAAGTTCTTTCAGGCCGATCTTGCCTTCCTGAGGCTTCACTTCGATCTCGATGGCCGCCAGCTCTTCCGCTACGCCCCACTCGTCGATATCTTCCTGTGTAATCGTAACCAGCGGACCCATGGTCTTTCCGTCGGTCTCATCCGCGACTTTACATCCCATAATAGAATTAAAGTACTGAGCCTTCTCACTGATCGGATAAACTTCGTTCGGATCGATATCCAGGCGTTTGGCCAGTTCTTTTACCACCCACTGATCGCTGTGCGACTCACCCAGATCTTCCGAGATCTGCTGAGGGAAGATCAGGATCTCCCGGTTACCGGTCAGAATGGCGCCGGGTCTCTCCCACTCGGTGTTGATCGGGAGCACGATATCTGCATATCTGGCCTCCGTCTTCATAAACTGGGCATGGCAGACGACAAAGTCCACCTTCCGATGCGCTTCAATTCCCTTGGTCATACCGTCGCGGCACTGTAAGATCGCGTTCCATCCGTGATAAAGCACATGAATATCAATGTCGCGGATTTCGCTGGTGCCGGACTTGGCGGAACCGCCGGTAAAATTATACTTTCCGGAAAGTACCGCTTCCCAGAGTTCCGTATCGTTGACGCAATCGTCAATGGCGTTCTTAATCGAAGGAACGCCGGTGCCGCCGGCCGTTACCAGGGCATAACCTACGTTGCCGCCTCTGGAATGGTACATCGTACCGGTCATATGGCCCGGCTTACCGATATGGCCGCCCATCGCGCCCAATACCATAAACATCTGAGGCAGATTATCCGAATTGGCGGTTCTGCCGTTCGCACAGCAATTTACCAGCGCCACTTTTTTGTCTTTTCTCATCTCGGAAGCCAGAAGTTTAATGTCTTCCACCGTAGCTCCGCAGAGCTCGGAAGCCCATTCCGCCGTCTTCGGCGTATCGTCGTAAGCTCCGAGCAGATAATCCTTGAAGTTTTCCGAAAGTTTGGCATCTTCCGGCATGGACTCTTCGTCAAAGCCCACACAGTACGTATGTAAGAAATCCCAGTCGATGATTCCGCCTTCCGCCTCGTCCAGCTTCAGCATCTCATAGGCAACTCCGATCAGCATGGCCGTATCCATGGAAGGACGGCAGGGAATCCACTGAGCTCCCAAAACCGTATAGGATTCATTATAATAAGGATCCACCCCATAGAACTTGGCGCCGGCTTTTTTCGCCTGCATCCAATGATAGATCGGGTTTCCGGCGGAAGACCAGCCCGGATTCATGCCCCACATAATAACGGTATCGCAGTTTCTGGTGTCAAAACGGTCGTTGCCCGAATCCTGCGGAATCCCTACCAGCCCCGGCGTCAGCGTATAAGAACCGCGGGAAGTGGTTCCCCAGTCTCTCGTACATCCGCCGAACAGGTTTAAAAGCCGGATCGCCTCCGTGCCGCGTCCCCAGATCGAACGGTTGCCGTATTTTTCTTTTGCTTTCTTTAATTCTGCCGCCACGTAATCCAGAGCTTCGTCCCAGGTAATGCGCTCCCACTCATCTTTTCCTCTGAGTTCGCCATGAGGAGCGTCCGGACTCCAGTTCTTTCTTTTTACCGGGAACAGCAAACGATCCGCCGAAAAAATCTGATTCCTTTGAGAACGTCCGCGGACACAGGCCCTCTGCTGCGGAAAATCCGGGCTGTCCGCGTGGGTATCATCCGTCTTCTGACGCACGACCACGCCGTCCACCACCAGCGCTTTATTTAAGCAGCGGCCTCCGCAGTTATGCCAGCAGGCCGCCGTAATCCATTTCCCTTCCGGTTCCGGATCGGTGATCTGCGAATGTTCCACGGCCGCCTCTGCAGTCGGCGCGGATGTAGCGCCCGCCGTGGTACCGGCTGCTGTAGTACCGGCCGCTTTACTGCTCTCTTCCTTCACTGCCGCCGAACTGCATCCGGTCAGGTTAAGCGCGGCGATCGCCGCCGTCGCGGCTGCGCTTCCCTTTAAGAAATCCCGGCGGCTGATTTTTCCATGTTCCAGCTTATCCACAAATTTGAACATGTTTTCCTCCTCCTTTAATCATTCAATTCCATGGTTTAAAAAACCGTATTACCACCCGATGGAAACGGATGTGCTTGTCAGATGACAGCACTGTCATTATAGCAACCATCGCACATTTCATCAATGGTCAAAAAATCTTGATCTGTTACTTAAGGGTACACTTTAACAAAAGTGTACCCTTAAAACAGATGGATATATTTTCCATAAAATCCGGTTTTTTCTTTTTAGCATATATTTTTTTCCTCCGATTTTCCACTTATGAAAGAAAACAAAAACATATAAAAAGTCAAAACCATAAAACCGATCCAATAGGAGCGTGGAAATGAAAAATGGTGGGCTACGCTTCCTCTTTCTTCAAATAATCCTCCAGCCGCGAACGAATAACTGTCACCCGGGGACCATAGACGATCTGAATCGCGTTCCCTTTTCGAAGTACGCCGGAAGCGCCGGTCGCCTTCAACCGCTCCACATCCGCTTTTTCCGCTTCACGCACCGTGATCCGCAGACGGGTGGCGCAGCAATCCACGTCGCTGATATTCTCCGCTCCGCCTAGACCCTCCACAATCTCGCCGGAGAAGTCCTCCGATTTCTCTTTCCCTCTTTCTTTCGCTTCATTGAGATCCTTTCTGGTATAAAGCTTCGTCTCCGTTTCGCCCCGACCCGGCGTTTTCCAGTCAAATTTTCGAATCAGGAAACCGAACAGGAAATAGTACAAAACAAAATACAAAGCCCCCACCCACAGGATCGTCGTCCAGTTTGTTTTCGCGTTGCCCTGTAGAACGCCGAATAAAACCAAATCAATCAAACCGCCGGAAAACGTCAGCCCGACGCCTACCTGCAGAAAATGCATCAGCATAAAGGAAAGACCGGCAAAGACACAGTGAATTCCGTACAGCACCGGCGCCACAAAGAGGAAAGTAAATTCCAGCGGTTCCGTGATACCGGTCAGAAAAGAGGTCAGGGCCGCCGAGAACAAAAGCCCCCAGGCCGTTTTCTGATTCTCCGGACGCGCCGCCTTGTACATGGCCAGAGCCGCACCCGGCAAACCGAACATCATAAACGGGAATTTACCGGTCAGAAAACGGGTCGCTTCCACATTAAATCTTTCAATACCCGGAGCCGCCAGCTCCGCGAAAAAAATATTCTGAGCGCCTTCCACCAAAACACCGTCCACCATGGCCGATCCGCCCAAAGCCGTCTGCCAGAAAGGCAGATAAAATACGTGATGCAAACCGAAAGGAATCAGCGCCCGCTCGATCACTCCGTAGAGAAACGTACCGGCATAACCGGACACCAGCACCAAATTTCCGAGAGAATAAATCGCCTTCTGAATCGGCGGCCAGATAAAATACATGAGAAGCCCCACAAACAGATAAACGACCGCTGAGACAATCGGAACGAAACGGGTGCCGCCAAAGAACGACAACGCCTGCGGCAGCTCGATCTTATAATACTTATTATGAAGAGCCGCCACGCCGGTTCCCACTAAGATCCCGCCGAACACCCCCATCTGCAAAGAGCGAATCCCGACCACGTCCGCCGTGGACCCGGACAATAAGGCTTCTTCCCCTCCGGTAACCATCAGCATGGCGTGAATGGACGCGTGCATGACAAAAAACGCGATCGCGCCGGAAAGGGCCGCCACTTCCTTCTCCGCTTTCGCCATACCGATCGCCACACCCACGGCGAAAATGATCGGCAGGTTATCGAAAATAATGGAACCGGCCTGATTCAGAACGGTCAGAAACGAATAGAGAATCGTGCCTTCCCCCAGAATCCTCTCCAATCCGTAAGTCTGAATCATCGTGCCATTGGTAAAAGAGCCGCCGATTCCTAAAAACAGGCCCGCCACCGGCAAAATCGCGATGGGAAGCATAAA
Organism: Lachnospiraceae bacterium; assembly: GCA_022792885.1. Taxonomy (GTDB): domain Bacteria; phylum Bacillota; class Clostridia; order Lachnospirales; family Lachnospiraceae; genus JAAWBX01. The sequence continues at coordinate 60,763 of JAAWBX010000036.1, read as the reverse complement.
GGATCGCCCCACCCGCTGAAGCACGCCGAAAACCCGGTCTTTCATAACATGTCCTCCTAATCTCGGGAATGATATCCCATATATCCGTTAGGGTGGACACCGGGCGCGATTTTTATACCTTATCCATCTGTTCCGGCAGCAAAGTCTTTTCAGCACAACTAAATCATATTATTTTTCGGTTGGATAAATGTTCGAAATTTATCTCCGATTGCATGCATCTACAACGGCAAAGAAACGGTCGATATCTTCTTTGTTGTTGTAATAATGAAAACAAACGCGCATTTCACGTTCTCCGGTTTGATCGGGTTCTCTCAGATGCATAAATACCTTTGCTTTTTTAAAATCCTCATTGTCAAGCTCCATCTCCCGGGCCGTTTTTATCGAAACGATCTGACTGCAATTTTTTTTCGGGAAATTATAACTTAAGCGAACGCCTTTTGACGCCTGCACTCTTAAACGGAAATCTTCCGCAAGGTCGCAGACATAACGTTCTATACTTTCACCGCCTAACAGATTGTATTGTGCCGCTACCAACCCCAAACCATAGATTCCGTCGTTATGCTGATGTCCGATTTCAAAACGTCCCGCATCCATCCTTGGCTCCCAATGCTCCTTTGTCGTATTAAAACGATCGGTATCGGACATCCATCCGGCCCCCCAATGACGGATCTGTTTCCGAACCCGTTGGCTGATGTACGCATAACCGGTTCCGCAGAAGTTCATCATCCATTTATAGTCATTCCCGACAAGAAAATCTATATTGGATCGCTGTACATCGATCTGAAGAACTCCCAATGCCTGCACGCCATCCACAAAAAACAGAATGTCATTCTTTCGGCAAAAATCGCCCAATTCGTCAACGTCCATACGAAAACCCGTAGAACTTTCCACCAGATTGATTGCCATCGCGCGAGTATGCGAATCACATTGCTCTATCATCTGTTTAGCGGTGATTCTTCCCTCTTCCGGATAGACAAACCGTACCTCCAATCCCTCGGCCTGACGTTTTTGCCAAGCGTATCGACTACCGATCCATCCTTCCTGCACTGTAACGATATTATCTTCCGGACTGTAATCAATCCCCTCCGTCACTAAGGTGAACATCTGCGTCGCGCTTTGACCAAAAGCAATCTCCTGCGGCCTGCCGTGTATCATCTGCGCCAACGCTTCCTTTGATTTTTCGATCATCGGCAGCGTCCAGGTAATCCCATCATCAAAAAGCCAAACGGAATCCCCCCCCTTGAAATACCGATCATCCATATATCGTCGGACTCCCTCATAAACGAAATCCGGTACCAAACCGGTACCTCCCGTCTCCAGATAAGCCCAGTCATAAGCGGCCGGAACATGATTTCTGAATTCGGATATGCTTTTACTAAACGCCATCATTCTTTACTCCTATATTATAAGACGCTTCTTTTTCTTCCCATGATTGATAAGGCGTTTTCAACTCTCCTATCAAATCTATACCTTTTCTCTTCAAGTATGTAACGCGGGCGAAGAAATATATGTAGCCAATTACGTAGACTGCCAGAATTAGAGCAACCGTTTTGACGTCCAGGGTCCGGGCCATTTGAACGCTTAGATAGATACAAATAACGGCAGTCAAGACAGATAACGGCCGGGCTACTTTGTAGTTCATCTTCACGCTGGAATTATCACAGCAGTTCGGATATTTTCTGTGAGCCAGGATCGGTGACAACGTATTCGGCAGTTCGGAAATCGTATTACAAAAAGAGAAAACCGTCATGACCACACCAAAAGTCGCTCCGGTCGCACAGATACCGATGGCGATTCCCATAACCAAAAACAAGCTCCCATAAGCCACGCCATATCGATTCTGTTTTCCCAGAATTTCCGGAAAAATCTTTGTATCGGCGGATCTTTCTACCATAGCCACGCAGGCCAGGGCTACCGGCACCAGTGAAGTAATAATTCCGCAGATCGGACCGCCCACAATAAAAAAAGTCAGAAGGGTCGGAGACATGAAATGAGAAGCCACCTGAGACAGGGACTCTACTTCAGCCGACGGAATTATGCCGATCGTAACCACAGCCATCAGGATATAGATCACCGCTACGAGGACCGGACACAAGGCCAGAGCAATCGGCACGGTTTTTCCCGGATTTTCCATATCGTCTGCGAGTTGGGAAACGGAACTGGCGCCGGAAAGGGATGAAGTCAACACGCCAATCGCCGCAGCCAGACTGCTAAGCCCGACGCCCGGTCTTATAATCTCGCCAAAAGTAATGTTTTCCGCATCCAAATTCGGCAGACCTAAAACAATATACAGGAGGATCGCAATCAAAAGCAACGCGACCATGACATTGCTGATGGATACGGTATTCTTGTTTCCAAACCAGGCTACCACCGTGAAAATAAAAAGCAGGCCTACCGCCGCTATCGTATCGTCGATGACAAGTCCCGGGAAAAGCGGCACAAAATACATGGAGAACAAAACGCCAAACAAAGACACCATCGTCGGCATCAAAAGTGCGGAAGCGGAAATAAACATTCCGGCATATGGATGCCACAATTTCGTCGCCCACATAAACTGGGCGCCGCTGATCGGAAGAGCGGCGCTGGTATACATCAATGCCAGAGATCGTAGAACTACAACAAAAGCCGCGCCCAACAATGCCCAGACAACTCCAGCGCCATACTCGGTGGCTACGGTCGGCAGGGTACCGAAAATACCGGATCCGACAATACAACCAATCCCCATAAGAATAGCGCCGGTCAGGCGTATCTTTTTTTTCCGTATTTTTCTTTGTTCCATAAAACCCTCCTCCTCTTACTTGATATCTTCTGTGATATTATCAGTTATATCCTTTCTAAGGATATCAAAACTGCCTCCCAATGTCAAGTATTAAAATAAAAATCCCGGTGTCTATTGACAACCGGGCAGCATGTTTCAGATTTTACCGCTTCTTTCATTTTTTAAGATAACGGATATCCTCCTCCAAATAAAAAATCGCTTTCTTTTCGTCACGCGCCAACATGGCGTCCAATATCTTATCGAAATGCTCCGTATCGGCAATCAAATCGATCTTACTCATGGATGCCCTGCTGACTAAAGGCGTCAAGGTTTCCGCCAAAAATTCATTTTTGCTAAGCCTGGCGAGACCTATATGAAAACGAAAATTAACGGTTTCACGCGGATCCAGTTCCTTTTCTCCTCCGTTACGGTAAAATCGCAGGCTTTCAATCTCTTCATCGCTGGCTGAAGCGATGGCATGTCTGACGCACAGCGCTTCCAAAACTCTTCGTATTTCCTGAATCTTATCGATTTCTTCCTCCGTATAAAGATTCACCATATAGCCTCGTCTCGGATAACCGACCAAATACCCCTGATCGGCCAGTGCGTGTAAAGCTTCTTTCACCGGCGCTTTGCTCACTCCGTATTTTTTTGCCATCTGAGATTCACTGAGAAAATCCCTCGTCGAATACGCCCCGTCCAGAATGTCTTTACGAATTTCCTTATATATCATCGTCGACAATTTTTCTTTCATAAAATGTCACGCTCCCTTCTCGCCGGTAAAATCACTCCAACCGAATTTTTAACAAATTCGTCACAGATACAGTCGCTCTCGATTTCTCACCAAATAAGCCGTCAGTTTCTTTTTCAATTCTTTATTTTCCTCCGAAGAAAGTTCCGGATCTTCCGCTTCCAGTCTCTTTGAAGCTTCGGACGCCCGCCGTAAAATTTCCGCATCGGTAAAAACATCTCCCAAAGCAAACTCAAAAGCGCCGCTCTGCCGGATCCCGAACAGGTCCCCCGGCCCCCGGAGTTTTAAATCTTCCGAGGCAATGTAAAATCCGTCGTTGGACCGGACCAGCACCTGCAAACGTTTATTCTTATCCGTCTCGCCGGTACCGTTTAAAAAAATGCAGTACGACGGGTCCGTCCCTCTTCCGACCCGGCCCCTGAGCTGATGTAACTGGGCGAGCCCGAACCGCTCGGCGTTTTCCACCAACATAACCGTGGCGTTCGGCACATTGACGCCCACCTCCACGACGGTCGTCGAAACCAGAACCTGAATCCGGCCGGATAAAAATTCGTCCATCACGGCGTTTTTCTCCCCCGGCCTCATCCGTCCGTGAAGCATGCCTACGACCCGGCCCGACCCCAGGCGCTTCTGAAGTTTCTTCCGATAATCGACTACGTTCTCCAAATCGACCGAATCGTTTTCTTCCACCATCGGACAGATCACATATGCCTGATGCCCTGCCTGAAGCTCCCGTTCAATAAAACGCCAGGCATTCTCCCGGTAATCCGGCCCCACCACGCAGTTTTTAATCGGAAGCCGGCCGGCCGGCAACTCGTCAATCACGGAAATATCCAGATCGCCGTAAAGAATGATCGCCAGCGTCCTCGGAATCGGCGTGGCGCTCATGACCAGAATATGAGGTTCTTTTTCTTCTCCTTTATCCGAAAACGCCTCTCGCTGCCTGACGCCAAAGCGATGCTGTTCGTCGGTGATCACCAATGCCAGCCCGGCAAAACGCACCCTCTCCTGAATCACGGCGTGAGTCCCCAGGATGATTTCGGCCGCCCCGGTCTCGATCCGGTCGTAAGCCAGGCGTTTTTCTTTCGCCGTCATGGAACCGGTCAGAAGGACGACCCGCCTTTTGATCCCGTATTGCTCCAGAAGTTTTGTCAGGCTCTCATAATGCTGCCGGGCCAACACCTCGGTCGGCGCCATCATCGCGCCCTGATATCCGTTGCCCGTAACCTGTAAAAGCGCCAGAAAAGCCAGGATCGTCTTGCCGGAACCCACGTCCCCCTGAATCAGACGGCTCATCCGGGTATTTCCGTTTAAATTTCCCGAAATTTCCCGCCAGACCCTCTCCTGGGCCTTTGTCAGGCGATACGGAAGGCGGCTTAATAACATCTCCGTCTCCGGGACAGGCGGAAGCGGAAACCGATTCGGACATTCCCGCTCTTCGGTTTTCAACCTCCGAATCGCCGACAGAAAAAAGAAAAATTCTTCAAATACCAATCGGGTCCTCGCCAGCCGCAGCTCCTCTTCGTTTTTCGGAAAATGGATGGCCCTTCCAGCAAAATTCGGATCCGCCAGACCGTATTCTTCCCGCATCCAGAGAGGTAAATATTCGCCCTCCAGAGGACGTCTCGCCAAAGCGGCCTCTACCGCTTTCGCCAGCGTCCTGCTTGTAAGACCCGCCGTCAGACTGTAGATCGGCCGACGGCTTCCTTCCAGCGTTTCATATTCCGCCGGGGAATACAGGGCTGGCTGTTCCAGAAAACGGGAATTGTCTTTCTTATGAATCCGGCCCCGAAAGACATAACGGCTACCCGGAATCAATTTCCCGACCAGATAAGGCATATGAAACCAGATCAGCTTGATCTTGCCGCTTCCGTCCTCACACCAGACCGTCAGGATCTGTAAATTACCTTTTTTCGCCTGATAAGGTTTCCCCGTGATCACGGCCCGAATACTCACGATCCCCGTATCCGGGCAGGAAAGAATCGGAGTCGGCGCGGCGAAATAATCGTAATCCCTGGGGTAATTCTCCAGGAGATCCTCCACGGTCCGGATATCCAGTTTTTCCAGCAATCCGGCCGTTTTCGGCCCAATTCCCTTTAAGGAAGTGACCGGGCTTGTCTGTCTCATAACTGCCTCCTTTTATTTTTCGATAACCCAAAAAGGCTGCCGCAAAACGACATTTCTGTCTCTTGCAACAGCCTTCCGAAACCTTCTGCGATTATTCTACCGAAACCACGTAATAATAAATCGGCTGGCCGCCGTTGTAGACTTCCACATCACCGGAGAATTCCTCCGAGATCTCCTCCCGCAAGGCTTCCGCTTCCGCTTCCTTCACCTCCGCGCCATAATATATACTGATCAGTTCGGAATCGTCGTCCGTCAGCGCCTCAATCATCTCAACCGCCGTCCGATGGATATCCGTTCCCACCGCCACAATGGAATGATCCCCGATTCCCATGATATCGCCTTCATGAATCTCATAGTCGTCCAAATTCGTGTTGCGGATCGCATAGGTAAGCTGGCCGGTCTTAACCTTTTTCATCTCCTCTTCCATCCGGGTCCTGTTTTCCTCAGGCGCGCTCTCCGGAGAAAAATTGATGATAGCCGTGATTCCCTGGGGAACCGTCTTCGTCGGCACCACCACGATCTCTTTATCTTCCGTCAAATGCATGGCCTGTTCGGCCGCCAGGATAATATTCTTGTTGTTCGGGAATATATAGACCGTATCCGCGTTCACCCGCTCGATCGCATTGAGCATATCTTCGGTGCTGGGATTCATGGTCTGACCGCCCTCAATGATCTCATCCACATTCAGACCCCGGAAAATCTCATTCATCCCTTCTCCGACCGAAACCGCGATAAACCCGAACGGCTTGCGCTCTTTCTCCGTCGCCGCTTCCTTCCCGGCCAGAAATTCCTTGAACGAAGGAATCTCCTCCCGCGCTTCCGCCTCGTCCGAAGCCGGCCGGGGCGCGGAAACCACCGCCGCGGAAATCGCCTGAGCCCCTTTTTCGACGCTCGTCTGAGAAGCCGCGAAAAGCCGCTCTTCATGTTCCTCACGCATATTATCAATCTTCATTCGGGACAAAGAACCGTACGTCAATGCCTTCTGGATCGCCAGACCCGGGTCATTGGTATGTACGTGTACCTTGACCAGATCTTCATCCGCTACCACAACGAGGGAATCGCCGATCGATTCCAGATATCCCTTTAACTCGCTCACCTGCTCCTCGGGAAGCTCCTTCTCCAGATTTATAATAAATTCGGTGCAGTAACCGAAGCGGATCTCGCCGCCGTCGAAAGCCGCGCCGGTGCCGCTGCCCGCAGCCTCCGGCATCGGCGCAGGCAAAGGAGCCGCCGCCTGCGCGGGAACATCAATCTCTTTCCCCAAAAGCGCCTCGTAGGCGCCTTTCATAATCATCATCAGACCCTGGCCGCCGGAATCCACAACGCCTGCCTGCTTCAGTACCGGAAGCATCTCCGGAGTACGGCTCAGCACGCTGTCGCCGTGCGCAATAACTTCCCTCATAAAATCTTCCAGCCCGATCCCGCTGCCGGCCAGCTCCGCCGCTTTATCCGCCATGCCCTTCGCCACGGTCAGAATCGTACCTTCCTTCGGCTTCATAACCGCTTTGTACGCGGTCTCGGAAGCGCGCAAAAAGGCGGCCGCCAGATGATTCGCATTCAACACGTCCTTGTCCTTGATCTCCTTGGTAAAACCACGGAAGAGCTGGGACAAAATCACACCGGAATTTCCCCGCGCGCCGCGTAAAGAGCCGGAAGAAATCGCCTTCGCCAGGCCAGCCATCGTCACCTCCGGCAAAGCCTGTACTTCTCTCGCGGCCGACAGAATCGTCATCGTCATATTCGTTCCGGTATCGCCGTCCGGAACCGGGAACACATTCAGTTCATTGATCCATTCTTTTTTTGATTCCAGGCGGCCGGCGCCTGCCAGAAATAACTTTTTCAATTCTTCCGCATTTATCGAAACAATTGCCACGGCTGATTTTCCTCCTACCATTAGTCTATTACGCGCACGCCCTCGACATAGATATTGATTTTATCTACTTCAAGACCCGTAAATTCTTCCACGCGGTATTTTACATTCTCGATCAGGTTGTCGGACACGGTAGCGATACTGACGCCGTAAGAAACGATCACATGAAAATCAATGCACAGTTTATCACTCTCCACCGACACGCTGATTCCGTGAGTCAGATTATCTTTCCGAAGCAGCTTGACAAAACCATCCTTCATATTAACGGAAGCCATTCCGACAATACCGAAGCATTCCATGGCAACCGTTCCGGCCAGTTTTGCGATCACATCGGTATCAATGATGATCTCGCCCATCGCGTTAATCAATCGACACTTCATAATATCCCCTCCTAAACAGAGTTCTAAAATCTTCCATAACCAGTATAGTATACATTATTTTTTCCTGATTGAAAAGTTATATTTAACTTTTCCTTTGGAATTTCCGAAAAATTAACATTTCCACTTGCAATTTCCTCCAAAGTCTGCTATCATACATAATGTTCTGGGTCTGTGTGACAGAAGATCAGGGATCGAATACAGATAAGGAGGTGCTGATTGTTATGGCCAAATGTGCAATTTGTCAAAGAGATGCTCACTTCGGAATCAAAGTAAGTCATTCCCATAGAAGAAGCAATAAGATGTGGAGCAATAACGTAAAGTCCGTGCGCGTCAAGGTAAACGGCGGAACAAAAAAGATGTATGTTTGTACTTCTTGTCTGAAATCCGGCTTGGTAGAGAGAGCATAATTTTAAGCAGATTACAAACGCAGGGTGACCCGGAAGGTCACCCTTTTTATTGTTCCAAAAAGCGGAAAAGAGATCGTCCTTAACAACTACAGAACAGATTATAGCCGATCACGATAAAACCGATCGCAAAAAAGACCGTAAGGATCGATCGGGGAATGATGACCCAGACGGCCATTCCCACTCCGCACCAGAAAAAACTTAATCCCAGAATTCGTTTCATGAATCGCACCTTTCAGGCACCCCGCTTCTTTGTCCGGCATTCCGGACTCCGCTTCGGATACCTGCCTTTCCGCTATATCCTATGCAGAACATTCCCCAAACATGATAGCGCCGCCTGACAGGTTTTCCTCATGAAAGTATTTTACACGGACTCCGGTCCGGTGCTCTCATCCTGAAACGCTTCTTTTACAATCTCGTCCTCGTTCAACGGCGCTTCTTTCTTGCCAAAACGGTTGATCACACCGGGGATCATATCAAATACTTTGGTAATAATATCCTGATTCTTGATATTCACAAGACGTACGTTTCCATTTTGAAAAACCAAAACGGCGCTCGGCTGTACTTTGCCGCCCAGACCTCCCCCGGCGTTGTTTTTGGCATTATTCTCGAACGCGCCGGCTCCCACGCCGAACGAAACGTCCACCAGCGGCAGAATCACCGTCTCCGCGTCGATCCGGATCGCGTCCCCCACGACCGTTTTTGTCGTGATAAAGTGATCCATTCCCTTAAACATAGAAGCTACCGTTTCGTTAAACTTACTTTCTGCCATGCCGCATATCCTCCTTACCATGCTTTCCTGATCCATGTGCGTATATTTTTATCCATAAACAGTCTGACTGCCGAAGCGGTTATCGTACCCAGACGAACTCTTCCCTTCAGGAAAAATTCCCCTTCCAGCCGGCTTCCGCTGAAATCCGGCGTTACCTGAACTGCATTTTGATAGAAAGGAATCAAAAGCGCCAGCACGCCGAAAGCCTTTCCGGTCAGCGCCGGATCCTCAAAACCCAGGACGCCTTTTATCCGCAGACATACCGGACGCAAATGACGAAAAAGTCTTTTAAATTCCCGACGGATCCTGTCAAACGTCTGCTTGTGTTCCTCTTTTTGTAAGAATTCCTTGACCTGCCGGATTTTATGCGAAACCGCCTGAAATTTCTCCCAAACCTTCTCCGTGCTGCCGTCCGTCTCCTGCGGCGGGACTTCCGGTTCCTTTTGAAAATCCGAATCTTTTACAGGCGCCTCCGCTTCCCCGGAAGGAGCAGAAGGGGCTTCTTCCTCTGCCTCCGGCGTCTCCGAAAGCAGTTTCCGGATCTCCGCTTCCGCCAGTTTGGAAAGATTCTCCGCGTTTTCAGGCTTTTCCATCCGCGAAAGGTTCTTCTCGATTTCCGCTTTCGCCAGATCGGAAAAGCTCTCGCCTTCTTCCGAATCGCTCGCTTCCGGTCTCTCCGGCTCTTTCTCTTCTTCCGGAACGGTTTCCTTTGAAACGCTTCCGTTTTTTTCTTTCCTTTTTCCGGGAAAAAACGGAATCCCGAAAAGCCGCAGGCGGTAGGAAACGCCGGACTCTTGCCAGGTAAAGGAAACGTGTATCAGATGAAAAAGAAAACTCACCTGGCCTTTCAGAAACCGCTCACCCGGCAGGGCCTTCCCGCAAAACCGATAGCGAATCGGAACCAGAAGCACCAGCAGGAAAAGCCCGATCACCAACAATAACAGGATTCCCAAAAGTTTTCCTATGAACAACAAAATTTTTCCGATGATCCTCATGCATCCAATCCTTTTTGTTTACTTCATCTGTCCTTCCACGAAAGCCCGCACGTCAAACGCGCCGGTTTTCTCATAAACGTCCCGCATCAGATCTCCCGCCAGAGAAAACGCTTCCTTCCTGCCTTTTGCCAGTCCCAAAATCTCCCACTCCCGAAACGCGTCGCCGGTCTGTTCCAGCACGAAAGCCGGAATAATATCCATCCGTTCTTCCGGATTCACGGGCAGACAAAGAAGATATACGCCCGAAGGAGCCTGTCCGGCCTCCAATATCTTACGGGCCGTCTCCCAATCCTTTTTCATCGTGTCTCCGATATAGAGTTTCGAATACCATCTCATATTCGTTCTTCCAATCTGTCCCTCAGCATCCTAAGCGCCGCCCCCGCCGCCTGCCGGCGTACCGCGTTGCGCGAACCGGAAAAATGAAATTCGCAGACCGTAACCGCTTCCTGCGAAGCCAGGCCGATGTAGACCAGACCTGCCTGTCCGCCTTCCGGCCCTGCATAACCGGTAACGGAAAGGCCGTAATCGGCTCCGGTCTTTGCCAGAAGCCCCAAAGCCATCTCCCGCGCGGCCGGTTCGCTCACCGCCGTAAAACGGCGGAGCGTCTCCTCCGATACGCCCAGCGTCTCCCGTTTCGCCCGATCGCAGTAAGTAACAAAGCTTTCCCGAAAGACCCGGGATGCGCCGGCGGCTTCCACCAGCGAAGAAGCGACCAGTCCTCCGGTACAGGATTCCGCAAACGTAACGGTTTCCTTACTTTCTTCCAGCAAAGCAACGATCCGTTCGGAAAGCGAAATCATCTCACATACCTCCCTGTTTCAGCACCTCTTTGTTTTTCACCAGATAATCGATCAGGGAAACAACCGTCAAAATCAGCGCCAGCCAGATACAGATCTGCTCCGCCGCATACAAAGACGGAATATGCAAAATCAAAAGAATCGTCATGACCATCTGAGAAACGGTCTTAAATTTCCCCCAGTAGCTGGCAGCGATCACAACGCCGTTATCGGAAGCGATCAGACGGAACGCGCTGATCACAAATTCCCTGGCAATAATAACGATCACCATCCAAGCCGGCAAAAGCCCCTGCTCCACAAAACAGATCAATGCCGAACAAACCAGTAATTTATCCGCCAGCGGGTCCAAAAATTTCCCGAAATTCGTAACCAGATTATCGCGCCTGGCCAGGTACCCGTCCAGAAAATCCGTAAAACTCGCCGCCGCAAAAATAAACAGGGCGAAATACCGGCCGGCGGCCCCCGCCAGATCGGTCAGCATAAACAATACAAAAAACGGAATTAAAACCACCCGCAGACAGGTCAGTTTATTCGGTAAATTCATCTTCCAGCTCTCCTATCAGATCGTAGTCCATGGCGCCGGTCACGCGGGCCCGCACAAATTGTCCCGTCATCAGTTCCCGCTCCGTATGGAGAAAGAAATAACCGTCCACGTTGGGAGCATCCATGTAAGTGCGCGCCACACAGACGTTCTCATCCGCCACATTGCCTTCCACAAAAGCTTCCAGAACCTGCCCGATCTTCTCCCGGCTCCGTTCCAGAGAAACTTCCTGCTGAAGTTCCATCAGAATATTTCTCCGCTCCTGTTTGATTTCCTCCGGAATCTGATCCGGCATCATTGCCGCGGGCGTATCCTCCTCCCTGGAATAAGCAAATACCCCCAGCCTCTCAAACCGGGCCTCCTTCACAAAACCACAGAGTTCCTCAAACTCTTCTTCCGTCTCCCCGGGAAATCCGGTGAGCAGCGTTGTGCGGAGAACCATATCCGGAACCGCCCGGCGAAGCCGCTCTATCTGCGCCATAAGCTCTTTTTTACCGGTTTTTCTCCCCATTCTCTTTAAAATGCGGTCATTGATATGCTGAACCGGCATATCCAGATAATGACAAACTTTCTTTTCGGTCCGGATCGTCTCAATCAGCTCTTCCGTAATCTCTTCCGGATAACAATATTGCAGCCGGATCCATCGAATCCCGTCGATCGCCGCCAGACGCTTTAAAAGTTCGGGCAATTTCTTCTCCCCGTACAGATCCATCCCGTAAAGCGTAGTTTCCTGCGCCACCAGGATCAGTTCCCGGACGCCTGCATCGGCCAGAAAACGAGCCTCCCTCTCAAGCTCCTCCAAAGGAACGCTGCGGTAACATCCCCGCACCTTCGGGATAACGCAATAGGAGCATCTCTTATCGCAGCCCTCCGCGATCTTCAGAAAAGCATAATGCCCGCCTGTCGTCACCAGGCGGTTCTCCCGAACGCATACCGGACGATTCACGTCCAAAAACCGCTCGCTTTTCCCTTCCTCCAGCGCGCTTCGCACCACGTCCGCGATTGCGTCATAGGAAGCCGTTCCTAAAATGCCATCCACTTCCGGCAATTCCGTCCGGATCTCCTCCCGATAGCGCTGCGCCAGGCAGCCGGCGGCGATCAGCACCAGACAGCGCCCGTCCTCTTTATGCTTCCCCATATCGATCAGAGTCTGAATGCTTTCTTCTTTGGCATCCCCGATAAAGCAACAAGTATTGACGATAATGACTTCCGCCTCATATTCGTCGTCGGTAAACGTATACCCGGCTTCCCGCAGAAGTCCCAGCATTTTCTCGGAATCCACCAGATTCTTATCACAACCCAGAGATACAAAAAATACGTTCATATCTTCTCCTGAATAATAAGAATTGCCTGATAAAAATCAGACAATTCCGGGTTTATTCCTCTTCCGTCTCTTCTTCCTGTTCGGATTCTTCCTCCGACAACGTGTCCGCGATTTCCGCTTCGCCGTCTTTTCGGGCAGGTTCCTCCGGATAAACGGCCCCGTTAAAATCGCCCGGTTCTTCCCCGTAAACGGTCTCTTCCGCCGCTTCCGAAAGCTCCTTCTCCTCTTCCTCCGAACCGTAAGGCAGAATATGAATCCGATCCTCCGCCAGTTCGCCGACCGCTACGGACAACGGCTTCTTCTCGTTGCCATGCACCAGCGGATCGGCGCCTTCCACCAACTGGCGGGCTCTCTTCGCCGCAGCCAGAATAACGGAATAGCGGCTGCTCACGATGGGCTGATCGCCTTCCTCCACATGTTTATTCGCAACGTCAATCAAATCGCTGTATGAGGGATGTAACATATTTATTCTCCTTCCACAAGGGCTTTTAACTCTTTTTTCATCTCATGGATGAACGGGAGCTGTTCCCGGCTTCTCATATGCTGGCCGGCGATCAGGGCGTGAAGTTTCTCCACGCAGGTTTCCAGATCGTCGTTGATCAGCAGGTAATCATAGTTCTCCATGTATTCCGCTTCTTCCACGGCCCGGTTCAGACGGGCCGCGATCGCTTCTTCCGTCTCAGAGCCCCTTCCGGCCAGACGGCGTCTCAGTTCCTCTGCGCCCGGCGGCGCGACAAAGATCAAAACCGCCTCCGGATAACGCTTCCGGATCTGCAGAGCACCCTGCAGCTCGATCTCCAGCAGGACGTCCCGCCCGGCTTCCCTCTGCTTTTCCACATAACCGCTGGGAGTTCCGTAATAATGATTCACATAACGCGCATGTTCGATCAACTCGTTTTTTGCTATCATATCCTCAAATTCCTCTGTTGATACAAAGAAATACTCCCGCCCGTCCGCCTCGCCCGGCCTGGGCTCTCTTGTCGTGGCCGACACGGACAGCGCATAGACCCCCGGATATTTCTCAAGCAGTCTTTTCATCATCGTACCTTTGCCGGCGCCGGAAAACCCGGAAACGACAACCAACAATCCTTTATCCATAACGTCTCGTCCTTACTCGATATTCTGTATCTGCTCCCGAACCTTCTCGATCTCGGTCTTCAAATCGATAGCCTTCTTGGAGATCTCCAAGTCGCTGCATTTGGAAAGAATCGTATTCGCCTCGCGATTCATCTCCTGAGCGATAAAATCCAGCTTCCTGCCGACATTCCCTCCGGCCGCAAGCGCTTCCTTCATAGCCTGAATGTGACTTTTCAGGCGCACCGTCTCCTCATCCACACAGATCTTATCCGAAAAAATCGTAACCTCCGTCAGGATACGGCCTTCATCCACAGAATTATCTTCCAGGAGCTCTCTTACTTTGCTCTCCAGCTTCTCCCGGTACTGTTTCACCGTCTCGGGGGATCTTTCCTCAATGAAAGCTACGCCGTCAAGCATGCCTTCCAGCTTCGCAAACAGATCTTCCTTCAAACGCGCCCCTTCCGAAAGCCGCTGTTCCACAAACTGTGCGGCCGCCTTCCCTAACGCCTCCGAAAGAATCTGCCATAATTCTTCCTCATCCTCCTCGCTCTGTCCCATCGTTACCACTTCCGGGCATCGGGAGAGAACGGAAACCGTAACGTCCATCGGCAGGCCAAATTCTTTTTCCATATCGGAGAAAATATCCATGTATTCACGCGCCAGCGTTCGGTTAAATGTGAGCGAGACTTTTTCTTCCGCCAGATCCTCGCAGGTGATAAACACGTCCACCTTACCGCGCTGAATATCTTTTTTCAGTTGTTCCCGGATCGCCGTTTCAAAAAGATTGAATTTTTTCGGCATTTTCAGACCAAGATCCAGATAGCGGTGATTGACCGACTTGATCTCAACCGTAATTCGAAAGCCGCCTTTTGCCACCTCACACCGACCGAAACCGGTCATGCTCTTTATCATGCTCTTCCTCTTCCTTCCGTCGTCCCTGCCCGAGACGCTAATCGTACATATTATAGACTATTTGAAAAAGCAAGTCAAACAAAATCCGTTTATTCCCGGAAACAAATTGACAGGATTCGGAGAAACGTGCTATTTTTATAGCATTGACCGTTCCCGGCATAAGCCGGGACGCCAGCAAAGGAGGTCTTCACATGGCATTTGACGGTATCGTCGTGGCAAATCTGGCATTTGAACTTTCCGCCTGCTTAAAAGGAGGTAAGATCGCAAAAATCGCTCAACCGGAACCGGACGAACTTCTGCTCACTATCAAAAACAACCGGGCCGTTTATCGGCTCCTGATCTCGGCAAACGCGAGTCTTCCGCTGGTTTATCTGACCAAACAGAACAAACAGGCTCCCTTAACGGCGCCGGGTTTTTGCATGCTTTTACGCAAGCACATCGGAAACGGGCGGATCCTTTCCGTTGAACAACCCGGCCTGGAACGAATCCTGAATTTCACGATCGAACATCTCGACGAAATGGGCGACATCCGGCAAAAACGCCTGATCGTCGAACTGATGGGGAAACATTCCAATATTATTTTCTGTCATGAAGACGGAACCATCTTAGACAGCATCAAACATATTCCCGCCAACGTCAGTTCCGTGCGGGAGGTGCTGCCGGGCCGGTCTTATTTCATACCGGATACAAGGCAAAAGGCGGACCCTCTCTCATTGACGGAAAAAAGTTTCGCCGAACACGTCGCCGGGCAGCCGATGCCTCTCAAAAAGGCCATCTACAACGCACTGACCGGGATCAGCCCGGCGGTCTCGGAAGAGCTCTGCTTCCTGGCCGCTCTGGATTCTTCACGCCCGGCCGACACGCTTTCCGAGCCGGAAAACCGGCAGCTATTTGAAGCGTTGACAAAATTGACCGATCGCATCCGAAAACAGGACTTCGCGCCGATCATTTACTATGAAAATGAAGTTCCGGCCGAATTTTCTTCCCTGCCGCTTACACACCTGTCGTCTTTAACCGCTCAGGCCTACGCCTCCGTCAGCGCGCTTCTGGAAAACTACTATGCCGCCAAAGACCGGATCACACGGATCCGCCAGAAATCGTTCGACCTTCGCAGGATCGTCCAGACGGCTCTCGAACGCAACCAGAAAAAATACGATCTGCAGCTTCGCCAGCTAAACGATACGCAAAAGCGGGAAAAGTTCCGCATCTGCGGAGAACTCCTGAACACATACGGCTACGAACTGACCGGCGGCGAAAAAAGTCTGACCGCTCTCAATTATTACACGGGTGAGGAAGTAACCATCCCCCTGGACGAAACGTTAGACGCCAGAGAAAACGCCCGGCGGTATTTTGAAAAATATAACAAACTAAAACGTACCTGGGAAGCCTTAAGCGGGCTGATCGAACTTACCCGGGCCGAAACGGAACATCTGGAAACGATCCGCACGTCGCTTTACCTGGCGCTCTGCGAAGAAGACCTGGCGGAAATCAAGGAAGAACTGCAGGAGTACGGCTACATCCGCAGGCGCGGCCAGAAAGATAAAAAAAGCCGGATCACAAGCCACCCCTTACGCTACCGCTCCCGGAGCGGATTCCTCATCTATGTGGGAAAAAACAATTACCAGAACGAAGAGCTGACCTTTAAGGTCGCTTCCGGCAACGACTGGTGGTTCCATGCCAAGGGCATTCCGGGTTCCCATGTCGTCGTCAAAACGGAAGGAAAAGAGCTGCCGGACGCGGACTTTGAAGAAGCGGCCCGGCTGGCCGCCTATTACTCCAAAGGCCGCGACAGCGAAAAAGTCGAGATCGACTACATTCAGAAAAAGCAGGTAAAAAAAGCCGCCGGCGGAAAGCCCGGTTTCGTAATCTACCACACCAATTACTCTATGCTGGTCGCGCCGGATATCCGGGGAATCCGGGAAGACTCTTAAGAACGAATCACCGGCGGTTTAAACCGCCGGCGTCTTATCCAGAAATACAAAATACGCGATCACCACAATACCCAGAAGAATCCGATAATAACCGAATATCCGGAAATCATGCGTCCGCACATAGTCCATAAAAAGCTTGATCGCCGCCATGGATACCAAAAACGCCATCAACGTCCCTGCCAGAAGCAAGACAATCTCCGTCTGAGTGAAAGCGAAACCGAAATGCAGAAGCTTTAACAGGCTGGCTCCGCACATAACCGGCACCGACAGATAGAACGAAAATTCAGCGGCTACCGGCCTCGCCACACCCAGAAGCATCGCGCCCAGAATGGTAGCGCCGGAACGGGACGTACCGGGAACCAGAGCGAGCACCTGAATCATACCGATTGTAAGAGCCCCGATATAAGAAAGCTGCCCCAGGCGGTTGATCTGAAAATTCCGATCCTGATTCCGATTCTCCAGAAGCAGAAAAAGAATTCCGTATACGATCAGGGCCACCGCCACAACCATCGGATCCGACAGATGTTCATCGAACCAGTCGTTTAACAAAACCCCGAACACCCCGGCGGGAATACAGCCTATGATCACTTTGATCCAGTTCTGCGTAATCTCCCGCTTCTGTTTCATCGGCTTGCGGCCGAAAGGGTTCATCTTGTGGAAGAAAGAAACCACCACCGCCAGAATGGCCCCGAACTGAATAACAACCAAAAACATCTGAAAAAATTCTTTGGATGTCGCCAGAGGGCACCATTCCTCCAGAAGAATCAGATGACCGGTACTGCTGATCGGAAGCCACTCGGTGATCCCCTCCACAATACCAAATAAAACCGCTTTTAAAACCTCGATAAAATCCATAACTTTCTCCCCGTCAAATATTCTCTATCTGCCAGTCAATCGGGGACGCCCCGTGTTCTTCCAGAAAATGATTGGCCCGGGAAAAAGGCCGGCTTCCGAAAAATCCCCGATAAGCGGACAGCGGACTCGGATGCGGCGCCTCCAAAATCAAATGCCCGGGATTCGTCAACATGGCTTTTTTCGCCTGAGCCGGTTTCCCCCATAAAATAAATACGAGAGGACGATCGATTTCATTCAGAATTTTGATCGCGGCGTCGGTAAATTCTTCCCAGCCGATCCCGCGGTGGGAATTAGCCTCATGGGCCCGCACGGTCAAAACCGTATTCAAAAGCATAACGCCCTGCTTCGCCCACTTCACCAGATACCCGTTGTTCGGAATATAGCAGCCCAGATCTTCGTGAAGTTCCTGATAAATATTCACCAGGGAGGGCGGAATCTCCACCTCGGGCTTCACGGAAAAACAGAGACCGTGCGCCTGCCCCACGTTGTGATAGGGATCCTGCCCCAAGATCACCACCTTCACATCGGATAACGGGGTAAAATGAAACGCATTAAAAATATCCTCCGGATCCGGGAACACCCGCCTTGTCGTGTACTCCTCCCGGATCTTCCGATACAACTCCGCATAATAAGGCTTTTTAAACTCCGCGGAAAGCGGCTTCAGCCAATCGTTCGAGATCGCAGCCATGTTTTTTCCTCCTATGCTTTTGTACAGGCCGCCCGTTCGGACGGCCGATCTGAAATCGGGTTCTCCTCCCCCTCTTCTTACGCCGGACGGACGAAAAGCCCTTTATCGACCAGGTAACGCTTCAACTCCCGGATCTCCAGTTCCTTGTAATGAAACAGGGACGCCGCCAGCGCCGCGTCGGCGCCCCCGTCGGTCAGCACGTCATAAAAATGCTCTCGCCTCCCCGCGCCGCCGGAAGCGATCACAGGAACCGGAACCGCTTCCGCCACCGCGCGGGTCAATTCCATATCGTAACCGGCCTTCGTCCCGTCGCAGTCCATACTCGTGAGCAGAATCTCGCCGGCGCCCAGCTCGCACACCCGGCCCGCCCACTCCAGCGCGTCGATTCCCGTATCGATCCGACCGCCGTTCTTATAGATATGCCAGGAATTTTTACCGGGTTGCCTTCTGGCGTCGATCGCCACCACCACACACTGACTTCCAAATTTGTCCGCCGCCCGCGAGATCAGAAAGGGATCCCGGATCGCGGCGGAATTGACGGATATTTTATCCGCCCCCTCCCGCAAAAGTTCGCGAAAATCCTCCACCGTGCGGATTCCTCCGCCCACGGTAAAAGGAATAAACACCTTTTCCGCCACCCGGCGCACCATATCCACCACGGTCTTCCGATCGTCGGAAGACGCGGTAATATCCAGAAAAACCAGTTCGTCGGCGCCCGCACGGTCATAGGCGGCGGCAATCTCCACCGGATCGCCGGCATCCTTCAGATCGACAAAATTCACGCCTTTTACGACCCGTCCGTCTTTCACATCCAGACAGGGAATAATTCGCTTCGTATGCATATGCCCGCTCCTACAATTCCAGAAAATTCTTCAGTATCCGCCGTCCGACCCGGCTGCTTTTCTCCGGATGAAACTGACAGGCGAACAGATTCCCGCGTTCCGCCGCCGCCCGGATTCTCACCCCGTAATCCGTCACGGCTCCCGTCAGATCCGCTTCCTCCGCCGGCAGATAATACGAATGAACAAAATAAACGAAAGAACCGGAAGACACGCCCGAAAAAAGCCGGCTGTCCGCCGATATCTCCAGAGAATTCCAGCCCATATGCGGAATCTTCCGCCCTCCTCCCGAGGGAATCTTCCGGATATGCCCCGGCAGAAGCCCAAGCCCTTCCACGCCCGGACTCTCCTCGCTGGACTCAAACATCAACTGCAATCCCAGGCAGATACCCAGAAACGGCCTGCCGGAAGCGGCAGCCTCGCGGATAACCGGAATCAGCCCGTACTGTTCCAGCTTTTTCATAGCGTCCCCGAAAGCCCCGACCCCCGGCAGAATGATCCGATCCGCCCGTCTAAGGACCTCCGGCTCCCGGGAAACCACCGGCTTTTCCCCCAAAGCCAGGCAGGCCTTCTCCACGCTCTTAATATTCCCCGCGTCATAGTCAATAATTGCTATCATTTCCAAAATTTTCCTTATAAGTCTAAGAGTTAAGGGCATCTTTCTCAAGATGCCCTTCGCGTCCTCTTTTGTACCCGACAAATTTTTCTTTTGTAAGGAGTCTCTCTCGTAACAATCTTCTTTTGTAATATTCCTCTTTTGTGACATTCATCTTGGGTAAGATTTATCTTATGTACACGTTTATCTTACCATAAGCCGTCGTATTTTGTCAATTCAATTCGCCATCCAATTCTATCCAAAACGCCACGCCGTCCTCTTCGTTTCGCACGCCGCAGGGTTTTCCGTGTTTATCCATGATGGCTTTTACAATGGAAAGACCGATGCCGTTTCCGCCGTACTCCCGGGAACGGGCCTTGTCCACTTTATAAAATTTCTGCCACACCTGTTTCCTGGCTTCCTCAGAAAGAAGATCTCCCGTATTAAAGACCGAGATCCGCACCTGGCCCTCCCTTCGTTCGATCCGAATCTCAATTCTCTTTTCGTCTTTCACATAATGAAACGCATTGCTCAGATAATTGCCCAGGACTTCCTCTATCATAAACTCGTCGCCCCAGACATAGGTATCCGTCTTCTCAAAAACCACCCGGATCCCGTTTTGCTCAACGACTCTTTGATATCCCTGCAAAAGCCCCCCGATCAAAGCCGTCACCTCAAACCGCGCGATAACCGGCGCTTCCCCGCCAAATTCGATCTGATTCAGCGTCAGAAGCTTTCTCACCATCCGGTTCATCCGCCCGGCTTCGTCCAGAATGACCTCGCAGTAAAACGCCATGCTCTCCGGATCCTGGCTGACGCCTTCCTTCAGCCCTTCCGCGTAACCTTGAATCAGGGAAATCGGCGTCTTCAGTTCATGGGAAACCCCGGCAATAAACTCGTTGCGCATTTCGTCCATCCGGCTTCTCCGCTCCAAATCCTGCTTCAATTCCAGATTGGCCGTTTTCAATTCCGAGATCGTTTTTTCCAACTGTTCGGACATCCGGTTCATACTGTTTCCCAGGCGGCCGATCTCATCGCTGTCTCTTCCCTCATAGCGGGCCGTAAAATCCAACCGGCTGACCCGCTCGGCAATCCCGGAAAGACGGCGGATCGGGAAGGTAAGCCGGCCGGCCGTCACGTACATGAGAACGGCGCCGACGAAAATCGCCGCAAGCCCGACGCACAGATAAAATTGATTGGATATCTTTACGTTTTCCGTAATCTCCATCAAGGGCGTCTGCATCAGAAAAATATAATTGTTGGAAAGATATCCCCAAAGCTCCAGATAATAACTGTTGGAACTCGGATCATACGCCTTGTAGACCCGATAACGCTCCCTCTGGGCAATTCGATCTCCGATAATCATTCTGCGCAGTTTTTCTGCCGCCTCCGCCTCCTCATAGGAAACGTTCTCTTTTTCCGGATCCGGTAGAAGATCCAGGCCGACGATACTTCCGTAAACATACTTTGCCAGACGGTCTCTTAAACGTTCCGGTTCCCGGCTGATGATCAGAGCCGGTTCGTCGTCCTGCATGATCACCAGGCTGATATTGTAGGTTTCGCTGATCCGAATCAGCTCTTCCCTCTTCCTGTCCCCGACCTCGGACCGTACCAACTGATCCAGCCTCGCGTAGACTTCCTCCATGGTTTTCTGCTTTTCCGCCAGATAAAACCGCCCCAGGTACCGACTGTTCACGAAAACAAGCGCCGCGATAACCGATCCCAATAAAAGCGCCAGAATCAGGGTATAACGGGCCCGCAAAGAAATTTTCATGAATCTACCTCGAATTTATATCCGACGCCCCAGATCGTCTTGATCTGATCCCCTTTCGCCCCCATCTTGCTTCTCAGTTTTTTCACATGAGTGTCGATGGTTCTGGCATCCCCGAAATAATCGTAATTCCAGACATGATTCAGAATCCGCTCCCGCGACAAGGCGATCCCGCGATTCTCAAGAAAATAGCACAAAAGTTCAAATTCTTTATAGCTCAAATCCACTCTCTCGCCGTCGATCCGCGTCTCGTGAGCCGATTTATCCACCAGAATCCCACCGGCCTCCAGAACATCGCTCTGAGCCGTGTTCGTCCGCCTGAGAAGAGCCTCCACCCTGGCTACCAGGATCTTCGGGCTGAAAGGCTTTGAAATATATTCGTCCGCGCCGCAGTCAAACCCCTGGAGCTCATCCCTCTCTTCGCCCCTTGCCGTCAGCATGACGATCGGCACTTTCGAATACTCCCGGATTGTCCGGCAGGCCTGATAACCGTCCGTCACCGGCATCATTACATCCAGAATCACCAGAGAAATATCTTTGTTCTCAAAAAAAATATCCACGGCCTGTTCCCCGTTCTCCGCTTCCAGCACCGTAAAATTCTTCACGACAAAAAAATCCCGGATCAATTTTCGCATGCGGCTCTCGTCGTCCGCGATCAGGATCTTGACTCGCTCCATAAAGACACCTCTTTCCTCACACACGCTCAAATGCACAGAACCTTCGGCATTTTACAGAGTACACCCTCCGGGTGCCCCGTATCGCCATTCGGCGTTTTACAGAGTATACCACATCCTTTTCACGCCAAACGGTTTTTCACAGAAATTTCATTAAAATTCCGGTCGACGCGTCCGGAGCAGTTTCCTTCGAATATAAGCAAACGTCTTTTTCTCCCCGTCCCTTGCCAGCATCTTCAAAAGTTTTTCCAGCGTCTTCCTTGTCTTCGGATGCATAAAGTTTCTTTCTTTGGAACGGTTGTAATACGCCAGAGGGCTGGCATCCGTATATCGATCGCCCTGATAAACCTTCGAAGCGGCGATTCGGTCCATAAGCATCTCCGCGATATACTCCGGCGGCATCGGCACGCCCGTCATTCGCCCTCCGTTTTTCATATCAATATCGGTCCAATACTCGTAATGATGCTTATTACGTCCCTTGTGATGCATCCAGGCCGTAGAATAACCAAGCACCTCCCGCTCGGCGGCGTTCGGGCTGCGCATTCCCTGATAATATTTACAGCCCACGAAAAATTCTTCCGGGGAATATTTGGACAGGTCGTGCAAAATCCCCTGCTTATACAGGCCGACCTGAAAACAGCCTTTCATGACCAAAAATTTATGGCGGGTTATCGTCTTAAAATGTTTCCAAGCATTCATCCTCTTCTCACCTTTCTTTACCGTCACTTGTAAAGCGACGGTATCTTAATCATAACATTCTCAAAAAAAATTGCAATGGTAACAATTTTGAAAACCGCACATATCATTTAGTGTAATCAAAATTTGGAGGAACTATCATGAGTGATTTAGCGGCAACGAATTGCGGTGGCGGATGCAGCGCCAACTGTGGGTGTGGAGGCGGAAACAACTGCCTGTTCCTGATCCTGATCCTGGCATTCTGCGGGAACGGAGGCTGGTTCGGCGGCGATAACTGCGGCGGCGGCGACAGCTGCAACTGCCTGCTCTGGATCCTGCTCTTAAGCTGCTTCTGCGGCAACGGCAGTTTCTTTGGCGGCTGCGGGTGCTAATTCCCATCATAGCGAGGGGCGGCCTTAACGGCCGCCTCTTTCTTTTTTATATTTTTTCTCTTCTTCCGCCTCCTTCTCCTTCCGCTCCCGTTCCCTGCGGCAGGCGCATTCCTCATCAATTTCATAAACCGTGTTTCCTTCTATAATCAATTTCTGGTACATAACTGTCTCCTTTTTTTCGTCTGATATTGTATCATATGCATTTTTTGAACCCTTCTCCCATAAAATAATAGAAAAAAGCCGGGTAACTTTATGAATCCAGAAGAAACACTGAAAACAACGGAACTGGACAGCCGGGTCGGCAATCCGCGGCTGCAGATGCTGAAAGCGTCGCTTCCCTACCTGCCCCCCGAAGGACAGCGCTTCGCCGCCATCTTAACAAAATGGTTCGAATTTCAGACGACTTTACGCCTGTTTGATAATCCGGAAGAAATCTTGAGTATCTGCGAGGTCAAAGAACCGCCGCCCGGCCCTTTCGGCGTCCTGGATGAAATCAAAAAATATGGGAGTCCGGAAGATAGAAGCCAGATCGAATTTGCCAAAAATTTCGTGCAGGCCATGAATCTTTACCGGCAGATGGAAGCCATGCAAAAGGAAAACGAACCGGAAAAAGAGGAGGAAGACAAATTGGAAACGCAAAGCTGGAACAACGACCCGTCCTTACGGCAGATGGATCCGAAAAAGTTGTCCCTTCTGATGGATATGGCGAAAAACGTAAACGGACAGACGCCGGACACCCTGATGTCCTTTCTCATGTCCCTGATGGCGAAGTCCGGCGAACAGGGGCTGAATTTCACCGATGCGGAAACCGACCTGATTTTAAAAGTCCTCCGACAGCACATGTCGCCGGAAGAACAAGGCCGGATCGACATGATACGCCAGATGGTGCGGATGATGGAAAACAACCGGAAATCCGAAAAATAACAAAAAGGAGGCGGACCCTTCCGGGACCGTCTCCCCGTTTTTTAACCCTATTTCACGACCAGGTTGATGATGCGACCCGGCACATAAATCTCTTTTACTACCGTGCCGGTTAACTTCGCCGCCACGGCTTCCCGGCCGGCCGCTACGGCTTCTTCCTTTGAAATATCCGCCGGCAGCGCAATCACGGTACGGGTCTTCCCGTTTACCTGAACCGCGATCTCCTTCACGTCGTCCTGAAGCATCGCCTCATCCCATTCAGGCCATGCTTCCTTGTAGATGCTCTCGGTATGGGAAAGTCTCTGCCAAACCTCCTCCGCAATATGAGGCGCGAAAGGCGCCAGCAGGACTGCAAACACACCGATCGTCTCTTTGTCGATCCCCCCGGTTTTTTTCGCCAAATCCATAAATTTGTTGTTATATTCCATAAAACCGCTGACCACCGTATTCAGGCTGAAAGCTTCCAGGCGGTTTGTGATCTCATAGATCATCTTATGGCGGAGTTTTAACATCTCCTTCGTCTGAGGCACATCCGCCTTGATGCTGTCCAAAGCCAGCGTCCAGAAACGGCTTAAGAACCGGCGCACGCCGTCGATCCCTCTGTCATCCCATTCGGATTCCTGCTCCGGCGGCCCTACAAACAGCTCGTACATACGCAGCGAATCACAGCCGTAATCCCTCACCAGATCGTCCGGGGAAATCACGTTGCCCTTGGACTTGCTCATCTTAATACCGTTTTTCCCGGTGATCATTCCCTGATTAAACAGCTTATGGAACGGCTCGTCAAAATCCACGACGCCGATGTCATACAAAAACTTCGTATAGAATCGGGAATACAACAGGTGAAGGACCGCATGTTCCACGCCTCCGATATACATATCCACCGGCAGATATTTATCCGCCTTCTCCCGGCTCACCAGTTCTTTCTCGTTTTTACTGTCCACATAGCGCAGGAAATACCAGGAAGACCCGGCCCACTGAGGCATGGTATTGGTCTCCCTTCTCGCCGGCTTCCCACATACCGGACAGGTCGTATTCACCCAACTCTCGATCGCAGCCAGAGGCGATTCGCCGGTGCCCGTCGGCTGATAAGATTCCACCTCGGGCAGAAGCAGCGGTAGCTCCTCCTCCGGAACCGGCACGCAGCCGCAGTCCGGACAGTGTACGATCGGAATTGGCTCCCCCCAGTAGCGCTGTCTGGCGAACACCCAGTCGCGCAGTTTAAAATTCTTCTTCTTGTGACCGATCCCCTTCTCCTCCAGGATATGAGGAGCCTCTCTCTTCAGCTCTTCCGACTTTCTCCCGTTCCAGTCTCCGGAATTGATCACGATCCCGCCGCCAGTATAGGCTTCGGTCAGTTCGCGTTCCTCACCGTCCGGAGAGATCACAGGAACGATCGGAAGTCCGAACCTCTTCGCAAAATCAAAGTCGCGCTCGTCATGCGCCGGCACGCACATAATACAGCCCGTACCATAATCCGACAAAACATAATCCGACAACCAGATGGGAACTTTCTTACCGCTCATCGGATTGATACAGTAACTTCCCGTGAAAACCCCCGTCTTTTCCTTATCCTGCATCCGGTCCACGGCGGATTTCATGGAAGTCTTTTCGATATAGGCTTCCACGACCTCCTTCTGCTCCGGCGTAGCCAGTTCTCTGCTTAAAGGAAGTTCCGGCGCCATTACCATAAAAGTAGCCCCGTACAGGGTATCCGGCCGGGTCGTGTAAACGGTCAGTTTCTCATCCCTCCCGTCTACCGGAAAATCTACCTCCGCGCCGTAAGAACGTCCGATCCAGTCGGTCTGCATCTTCTTGACTTTTTCCGGCCACTCCAGCTTGTCCAGATCTTCCAGAAGACGATCCCCGTATTCGGTGATCTTCAGCATCCACTGACGCATATTCTTCTTCGTCACCGGCGTCCCGCAGCGCTCGCAGCAGCCGTTCACCACATCTTCGTTCGAAATTCCGGTCTTACAGGACGGACACCAGTTGATCGGCATCTCCTTCTCGTAAGCCAGGCCCTTCTTAAACATCTGGACAAAGATCCACTGCGTCCATTTATAATAGGCCGGATCCGTCGTATTCACTTCGCGATCCCAGTCGTAGAGATCGGAAATAACGCTGATCTGGCGTTTCATATTCTCAATATTCGCCGCCGTGCTGACAGCCGGGTGCTGACCGGTCTTAATCGCGTAATTCTCGGCCGGAGAGCCGAACGCATCCCAGCCCATAGGGTGAATCAGATAATAGCCCTTCAGCATTTTGTAACGGCTCCAGACGTCGCTGATCACATACCCCCGCCAATGCCCCACATGAAGGCCGTTGCCGGAAGGATACGGAAACATGTCCAGACAATAATATTTCGGCTTTTTACCGTCGTCCACGTTCAAGGGATGCTCTTCCCAGATTTTGCTCCATTTTGCTTCGATTTCTTTGTGATTATATGGGATAGCCATCTTCACGCCTCCTGAAAAAAAGATTTACAAATGTTCGATCAGTTCGATCTTCTCCCCGTCCGGCCCAAAAAAGAAAATGTTCCGGATGCCGCCGAACAGATTCGGGAGTTCGTTGGGAACCTCTGTGCTGAACGTATCCACGCCGGCTTCCCTGAGTTCCGCCACGGTTTCCTCAATCCGCTCCACTTCCAGGGCGACATGCGGCCAAGCGCCCTCGACCGGACGAATCTCGGTTCCGTCCCCGGGCTGTATCAGTTCCAAATCAAACCCCGCCAGCCGCACCATGGCTAGGAGATTCACGCCGGAAGATTTTTCGGAAGACGCGCGGGTATAACACCGTCCTCCCAACTTCTCGTAAAAAGCCAGGGACTTCTCCAGATCTTTGGTATAGAGAGCCACGTGGGCCAAGCTTGTAATTCTCATGATTTTCCTCCTTCTATCATCGGAAAACTTATTTATCACATTAACCGATTGCCCGAAGATTGTCAAGAATTTTCCGATAATCGGCAGATATCCGCAAAATCCGGTCGGATTTTTCGCGAATCAGGATTGCATTTTCTTTTATAACCTCTATAATTAGGAAGTATTGACACGGGTTTTTAATTCTGCCCGATACTGGTAAATCAAAAGATTCTGAGGTGTACGGAATGAAAAAACAAACAGCCGCTTTCTGTCTCGCCGCGCTGGCGAACGCGATTTTCGGTTTCAGCTTTATGTTCTCCGATATCGCGTTTGAGATCGTCAACCCCACCGTCCTGCTGGCCGTTCGTTTCCTGGTCGCCTTTCTGGTGATGAACGTTTTAGTCCTCACGAAAAAATTCCGTTTTTCTCTGAAGGGAAAACCCGTATGGATGCTCCTGGCGCTGGGGCTTTTTCAGCCGATCCTTTATTTTATCTGTGAAAATTACGGTATCTTATACACCTCCACGGCTTTCTCCGGCACCATGATCGCCCTGATTCCGGTCGGCAGCCTCGTCTTAAGCTACCTGTTCCTGAAAGAAAAAGTGACCCGCTTACAGGTCGGCTGCGCGTTTCTTTCGGTTTTCGGTGTGATTCTGACGACGTTCGGCAGTGAGGGCGGACATGTTTCCCTGTTTGGTTTCCTTCTCCTTTTGGGCGCGGTGGCCTCGGCCTGCCTGTATAACATCACCACCAAACGAGCTACCGAGTATTTTAACGCGCTGGAAAAAACCTACGTTCAGTTCGCCGTGGGCAGCGCCGCCTTTGTGGTCCTGGCCCTGTTTCAGGCAAAAGGCGATTTTGCCGCCCGCGTTCTCACACCCCTGTCCTACGGGAAGTTCTGGATCGCTATCGCCTATCTGGCCATCCTCTCCTCGGTAGGAGCGTTCCTTCTGTTAAATTATTCCATTGAATACATAAGTGTGACACAGATTTCGATTCTGGCCAATCTGTCCACCGTGATCTCGATTCTGGCCGGTATCTTATTTTTAAAAGAACCGTTTACCCTTTCGCAGATCCTGGGGGCCGCAATTATCATCCTCAGCGTATACGGCGTCACCAGAGAACCCAAACAAAAAAAGACGGCCGCCGAAATCTAAATCCCGGCGGCCTTTTCCTGTCTGATACCTCTATTCTTCTTTCTCGGAAGCTCTCGCGTCGATCTCCCTCTGCTGGACGTCGCCCGGAGCCTGCTCATAACGACTGAATTCATAGGAGAACTGGCCGATCCCGCCGGTCATGGAACGAAGATCCGTCGTGTAACCATACAACTCGGAAATCGGGATATCCGCCACGATCTCCTGCTTCCCTCCGGCTACCGGATTCATACCCAGCACACGGCCCCGGCGCTTATTCAAATCTCCCATAATGTCCCCGGTATACTTATCCGGAACCAAAACTTTCAAAGAGGCAATCGGCTCAAGGAGAACCGGAGATGCCTGAAGCACGCCCTCCTTAAACGCCTTGATCGAAGCCATCTTAAACGCCATCTCATTGGAATCCACCGGATGATACTTGCCGTCCATCAGAGTCGCCTTGATACCGACAACCGGATATCCGGCCAACGGTCCCTTAAGTACGCTCTCCGCCACGCCCTTCTCAACGGCCGGGAAGAAGTTCTTCGGAACGGAACCGCCCACAACCTTCTCCTCAAAAACATAAGCCGTGTCCAGATCGCCGGACGGCTCGAAATCCATAAAGACTTCGCCGAACTGGCCCGCGCCGCCGGACTGCTTCTTATGGCGTCCTTGGACATTGGCTGCCTTCTTGCGGATCGTCTCCCGGTAAGGAACTTTCGGTTTCTTCAGTTCCATATCTACTTTATAGCGGGAAAGAACCTTGCTCACAACCGTATCCAGTTGCTGATCCCCGATACCGTACAGGAGGGACTGGCGATTCTCCGAATCGTTGACCACCTTCAGCGTCTTATCCTCATCCATCAGCTTATTCAGCGCGGCGTTTACCTTATCGTCGTCTCCTTTCGCCTTGGCGGAGTACGCCATATACAGATAGGGCGTGGAGATCTCCGGCTTGTCATAAGTCACGGGCGCGGCCTTGGTAGCCAGCGTATCGCCGGTCGCGGCGGCGGACAGCTTGGAAACCGCGCCGATATCGCCCGCGTGAAGCTCCGGAACTTCCATATTCTCTTTCCCCCGCAGCACATACAGACGGGACAGCTTCTCCTCGCTCTCCTGGTTCACGTTGTAAACCGTGCTGTCGGAGCGCAGGACGCCGGAACATATCTTAATCAGGGAATACTTGCCGATAAACGGATCCACCAGAGTTTTAAACACTTTGGCCGTCACCGGTTTGTTGTCGTCATAGTCGGCCACAAACACGTCTTCCGTCTTCGTATTAAAGCCGGAAATCCTTCTCTTGTTGGGTGACTGGAAATACTTCACGATACTGTGCATCAAAAGTCTTGTACCGTTGCCGTTGATACCGGTGCCCATCAGAACCGGAACCACCGAACTGTCCCAGATACTCACGCGGAGCGCGTCGCTGATCTCCTCGTAGGTAAACTCATCTCCATCAAAATAGCGCTCCATCAATTCTTCGCTGGTCTCGGCTACGGCTTCCAGAAGCTCGCCGCGGCGGTCCGCCAGATAATCGTTCAGATAATCCGGAATCGCACACTCCTCAAACTGGCCTTTTTCACCGGTAAACTTACGCCCCTCCATCTTCACCACATTAACAAAACCGACAAACTTCTCGTTCTCCCGGATCGGCATCTGGAACGGAGCCACACGGTTTCCAAAATTCGCCTTCAGATCTTCGCACACCTGACGGTAGCTGGCATTGTCGTCGTCCATGTTCGTGATAAAGAAAAGACGGGGAAGGTCCATCTTCTCGCACAGTTCCCATGCCTTGACCACGCCCACCTGGACGCCGGCCTTACCGTTCACCACGATGATCGCCGCGTCGGCTACGCTGATCGCTTCCTCCACCTCGCCGACAAAATCAAAATAACCGGGCGTATCCAAGAAATTGATCTTGCAGTCTTCCCACTCCACCGGAACCACGCTGGTCCCGATCGAAAAACCACGCTTTGTCTCTTCCTTATCGAAATCGCTGATGGTAGTGCCGTCGGTTACTTTACCCTGACGGCTCACCGCGCCGGTCACGTAAGCCATGGATTCCACCAGTGTCGTCTTCCCGGCGCCGCCGTGTCCCAGTACAACGACATTGCGGATCTGATCTGTTTTGTAAACCTTCATGCTAGTTCCTCCCTTTGAAGTATATCGTTCTATGCGGCTATGCACACATTAGTTATATTTTACTAAATTTTTTTATGAAAGGCAACCGAAACCTTGATTTTTTCACAAAAGTTATTCCTCTCATAAATCCCCGTCAAAAGTCTTCGCTTTAAAGCGATAAATTATTTGACAGAAACCGGAAAATACTTTAAAATATAATTTTATGATACCTAAAAAGAAATCGGAGGAAACGACATGCATCTGGCACCGGCCCACGCACTAAGAGGCGAACTCACCGTCCCGGGAGATAAATCCGTCTCCCACCGCGGCGTCATGTTCGGCGCCCTGGCCAAGGGAACGACCCGAATCACACACTTTCTTGAAGGCGCCGACTGCCTCTCCACCATTGCCTGTTTCCGAAAACTGGGGGTAACGATCGACCGCGGTCCCGATGAGATCCTGGTGCACGGCCGAGGACTCTTCGGCCTTGACGCCCCCGAAAGCATCCTGGACTGCGGGAACAGCGGCACGACCATGCGACTGCTGTCCGGCATCTTATCGGCCCAGCCCTTTTCCAGCGCCTTAACCGGCGACGCTTCCATTCAAAAACGGCCCATGAAACGGATCCTGGAACCCCTGTCCGCCATGGGTGCTCAAATCGTAAGCGAACGCGGGAACGGCTGCGCGCCTCTTTGCATTACCGGTTCTCCCTTGAGAGGCATCGCCTGGCAGTCCCCGGTGGCTTCCGCTCAGGTGAAATCCGCCCTTTTACTGGCCGGGCTTTATGCGGAAGGCCCCACCTCCGTGACCGAACCGGCCCGTTCCAGAGATCATTCCGAGCGGATGCTGAGAGCTTTCGGCGCCGATCTGCGCGTCGGAGAAAACACCGTGACCATCCAACCGGCAAGAGAACTGTACGCCCGGGAAGTCCCGGTCCCCGGCGATATTTCTTCCGCCGCTTATTTTCTGGCCGCCGCCGCCCTGATACCAGACTCGGAACTTCTCCTTAAAAACGTCGGCACAAATCCGACCAGGGACGGTATCCTCCGGGTTATGCTGGAAATGGGAGCTGACCTGACGCTCCTGAACGAAAAAAAAGACGGCCTGGAACCGACCGCCGATCTTCTCATCCGCACATCACATCTT
Organism: Lachnospiraceae bacterium; assembly: GCA_022792885.1. GTDB lineage: Bacteria > Bacillota > Clostridia > Lachnospirales > Lachnospiraceae > JAAWBX01. Next base: position 29,453 of record JAAWBX010000036.1, on the reverse strand, counting down.
CACGGAACCGTCATGGAAGGAGCCCGAATCCCGACACTGATCGACGAACTTCCGATCCTGGCCGTGCTGGCCTGTTTCGCCGAGGGAGAAACCGTCATCCGGGACGCGGCCGAACTGAAAGTCAAAGAATCCGACCGGATCCGCACCGTCACGGAGAATCTGAAACACATGGGGGCCGAAGTGAGCGAGACGGAGGACGGTATGATCATCCGCGGAGGCAGACCCCTTCTCGGCGCCGAAATCGAATGTTACGAAGATCACCGGATCGCCATGAGTTTCGCCGTAGCCGCTTTGGCGGCCCGGGGCGAAACCCGGTTAAAGAACGCCGGCTGCGTCCGCATTTCCTACCCGGAGTTCTTCGAAGATCTGGCCCGCCTGCAGAGATAGGCTACCACCATTTCATACGAAACCCTTTATTCAGCGTCTCCACGTCCGCCTGAATAAACGGATATTTGGGATAGGCGCGATTCCATCCTTCCCGGACGGCGTCCATGAGTGCCTGTCCGTAAGCCAGATTCATGGCCCCGATCCCGGGCACAATAAAAGCCGCCAGGTTCTGGCGGTACATCTGCATATCCAGGGAAGCCGCCAGTTTCTTTTTCTGACGGCTTTTTTCGATCACGCCGGCCGCGCCTTCCAGAAAAGCTTCCGCACAAAGGAAAGCCGCTTCCTTCGCTTCTTGCGGATTCTCCCGGCAAAACGCGTCATAATCCGCAAGCACCGCCTCATAGCGGTCGCAAAAAGCCTTCACGGTCGGAAGGTAAGCTTCCTTCGTATAAGAATCCATGAGCCGGAGATTCTCGGTAAAAAGCCGCGGCATCCGTTCCACGGCCCGGGCAAGCCTTTTATCTTCTTTCATCTTATTCGTCCCAGTTATGATAAACTTCCTGCACGTCGTCGTCCTCGTCGAGAAGGTCCAGAATCCGGTTCATTTTTTTCACGTCATCCTCGTCCTTCAGCTCCGTCCAGGTCTGAGGGATCATGGTGACGGAAGCTTCCGCCATAGGAATCTTCTGTTCCTCCAAAACCTCCCGCACCCGGCTGAAATCATCGGGATCCGTCAGGATCACATAGCCTTCCCCTTCTTCCGCGAAATCCTCCGCGCCCGCGTCCAAAGCGATCATCATTAGATCGTCCGCGTCCGTTCCGCACGCTTCTTTCGTCACGATGATCTGTCCCTTTTTATCAAACATAAACGAAACGCAACCGGTCGTTCCCACGTTGCCGCCGCCCTTGGTGAAAGCGTTGCGCACATTGGCCGCGGTGCGGTTCTTGTTATCCGTTAAACCCTCCACGATGATCGCCACGCCGTTCGGTCCGTATCCCTCATATGTAACCGACTCATAATTCACCGCGTTCGCGTCCCCGGCCGCCTTCTTAATGCCGCGGTCGATCGTATCGTTCGGCATATTGTTGGCCTTCGCTTTGGCGATAACGTCCCGCAGACGGCTGTTGTTCGCCGGATCCGGACCGCCTTCTTTTACCGCCACCGCCAGCTCCCGGCCGATGATCGTAAAGATCTTCCCTTTCGCCGCGTCGTTCTTCTCTTTCTTATGCTTAATATTGGCAAATTTTGAATGTCCAGACATTTCTTCTTCTCTCCTTATCCTGGATTTCTTCCGGTGTAAATTTTAACATGATTGTCCCGCCCTGGCAAGTCCTATGTATCCAGTTCCAGGCTGACCAGAAGCGCTTGATTCACCTGATCCATCAATTCCCCGTTCAAATGGCAGATGCGTTCTTTTAACCGCTGCTTATCGACGGTTCTGACCTGCTCCAAAAGGATCACCGAATCTTTCATCATATGGCATCGGCTGGCGCTCAACTCCACATGCGTCGGCAGTTTGGCCTTGTTCATCCGCGATGTGATGGCCGCGCAGATCACCGTAGGGCTGTGCTTGTTCCCCGTATCGTTTTGTATAATCAGGACCGGCCGGACTCCGCCCTGTTCCGAGCCTACCACCGGCCGAAGGTCCGCATAATAAATATCTCCTCTGCGAATCATCAAATTCTTTCACACTCCGAATCAATTTCTGATTTCAGTATTTCCCGTTTTCCGGCAAATATTCCGCCGGGATCTATTCTCCGTGTGTGAAAGGTACAAAACCTTAATTTCTTTCGTGAAAATAATCTTTTGCCGCAGCCATCTCCCCCGCCCGGAGATAAACCCTGGGAATCCGCTTTCCCAGATCGCAAAGGTTTTCATAGGGAATCGTGCCGGCAAGCGCCGCCAGCTCCTCCGCATAAATCCGCGTTTCCCCGTCTCTTCCGATCAGCGTCACCTCATCCCCCTCTTTGACGCCGGGAATATCCGTCACGTCCACCATAAACTGGTCCATACAGATACGGCCGCAAATCGGTGCTTTTCGTCCCCGGATCAGCACATACCCCCGGTTGGACAAACTTCGGAAATATCCGTCCCCGTACCCCACCGGCACCGTGGCGATCCGTTCGTCGCGGCTTGTCGTGTAAGTAGCCCCGTAACTGATCGTCTCCCCTTTCGGCACGGTCTTCAGATAAATAACCGTGCTTTTCAGTGAAAGGGCCGGTTCCAGAGAAAAACGCTCCCGGTCTACTTCATCCGAAGGAAGGACTCCGTAGGTAATGATCCCGGTCCGCACCATATCGAATTCCGCCAGCCGGCAATCCATGGTTCCCGCGCTGGCCGCCATATGTTTCAGACGAAACGTCACACCCCTTGCGGCCAGTTCTTCCGCAAACCGGCCGAAACGGTCGATCTGCAGATTCGCCAGCGTCTTATCCGCCGAATCCGCCGACACAAAATGAGAAAAAATCCCTTCCGGCACAAGCCCCGGCAGACCGACGATCCGGGTGATCTGATCCTTCGCTTCCCCGTTCAGAGGAAATCCGAGCCGGTTCATACCGGTATCCACCGATATATGAATCGGGATCGTCTCCCCCAGCTTCCCGGCTGCCGAAGACAGGGCGATCGCATCCTCCCACTTATAAATATTGGGATACACCCGATATCGAAACAACTCCTCAAAACGGTCTTTCGAGGTGAATCCCATCAAAAGAATCGGTTTTTGTATTCCCTGCTCCCGAAGAAGAATCGCCTCGTCAATCGTTGCCACCGCAAAATAATCCGACAGATCTTCCACCGCTTTTGCCACCATTTCGGCCCCATGCCCATAAGCGTCGGCTTTAACCACCGGACATAAAAGCGTTTCCTTCTTCAATCCCTGCCGGATCGCGTTCAGATTCCGGCGGATCGCATCCAGATCTACCTGCGCTTCCGCCCTTTCATATCGAAACATTCCCTGTCACCCGTCTTTCTTTCGTCGCTCTCACAAGACCCTGAAGAATGTCTTCCGCCATCAAAGCGTAAGTCCCGACTTCTTCCGCCGCCGCGTCCCCCGCCAGTCCGTGCAAATAAACGCCCAGCACCGCCGCTTCATAGGGCGGCATCCTGGCCGCCAAAAGCGCTCCCAGGATGCCGGCCAATACGTCCCCGGAACCGGCCGTCGCCATACCGTCATTTCCGCTGGTATTCAGATAAAATTCCTCCCTGCCGTCGGAAACCACCGTCCGGGCATCTTTTAAAACGCAGACCGCTTTGGTGGTCTGGCTATATGTAATGGCGCTTTCGGGCAAAGTTCCCTGAATATCCACGATAGAACGTCCGGTCAAACCCGCCATCTCCCCCAGATGGGGCGTCACGATCACCCGCTCCGACAAAAGCGCCGTCATATCCGGATAGCGGGCGATCAGATTCAGAGCGTCCGCGTCCAGCACCACGGGAACCCGGCCGTATTGCAGAAGATAGTTGACGAGAACCCGGACATGGCTTCCTTTTCCCAGTCCCGGCCCGATCACCATGGCATCCGCCCAGTCGCAGAGTTCCTGCAGGCCGGCGGCGGAAAACTCCCCCGGCTCATAAGAAGACAGCACCGCCTCCGGAAGACGTTCCTGCAAAACGGCCCGGTTCGCTTCCGGCGTCAGGATCCGGACAAGCCCCACCCCGCTCCGGTAAGCGGCTTTCGCCGCCAGATAGGCGGCCCCGCACATATTCACGGACCCGGCCGCAATCAGAAGCCGGCCGAAGGTTCCCTTGTGGGAGCGCTTGGGGCGCACCGGCAAAAGCGCGAGATCCTCCGGCCCGTACGTATAAGCCCACAAACCTTCCGGTTCACGCCGGATCAGGCCGATATCCTCGATCCGAATCTCCCCGGCGTAATCGTGACCGGGATACAAAGCCAGGCCCAGTTTTTCACAGCCAAACGTTACGGTCAGATCCGCCCGCACCGCGCCGCCCAATATCGCTCCCGTATCCGCGCTGATACCGCTCGGCATATCCACCGAAACCACAAACGCATCCGACTGATTGATCCGGTCGATCAGATCCCGGTACAGACCCGCAAGCGGCCTCGTCAGGCCGATTCCGAACATGGCGTCCACCAGGATATCATAGGTCTCTTTCTTAATATATTCCTCATAATCCGAAAAAGTTCCCACCCGAATCCCCAGACGCTTCACGATCGTATATTGAGTCCGAAATTCTTCCGTACACGTTTCCGGATCCCCCACCAGAAGCACTTCTACCGCCGTTTTCCTCTGAAACAGCATCCGGGCCGTCGCCAGACCGTCCGCCCCGTTGTTCCCCATCCCGCAGCAGATCAGCACCCGGGAGTACGCATCCGTCCTCTCGCACACGACCCGGCACACCGCAAGAGCCGCCCGTTCCATCAGCGCCAGGGAAGGAATGCCGATCCTCTGAATGCTGTAAGCTTCCATTTTTTGCGTCGCTTCTCTTCCCAGAAGATATCTCATCGTTCTCCCCCTTCTCCCACCGCCATGGCGACAACCGTTTCCTTCGTGTCGGAAATCGATACATGAATCCGTTCGATCCCAAGCTCTTTCGCGAGTGAAGCCGCCGCCCCATACAGATTCACATAAGGCTTTCCCAGAGAATCCCGCAGCACCTCGATCTCGGAGAGAGTTAATTTCCGAAAACCGGTGCCGAAAACTTTGGACACCGCCTCCTTAACAGCAAAATTCCCCGCTGCCAGAGCGGGGGAATTGCCACACAGTTTTTGTTCCTGTCCGGTATAACACAACCGGTAAAAAGATTCTCTTTTACAGGCGTCCTCGATCCTTTGGATCTCCACGATATCCGTTCCGATTCCTATAATCATCGCTATTTCTGTTCCCCCAGGCGATAGGACAACTGCATCAGGCTCTCGGACAAATGTACGTTCTCGACCAGCACGTCGTCCGGTACTTTCAGATCCAGATGAGCAAAATTCCAGATCGCCTTCACTCCGCCCGCCACCAGGATATCCGTGATCTCCTGCGCTTCCAGCTTCGGAATTGTGAGAACTCCGATCTGAACCCCGTGCTCTTTCAGATAAGCCGGAAGCTGTGCAATATCCAGAATCGGAATCCCCCGGACATCCCCTCCTACTTTTTCCGGATCCTTGTCAAAAATCGCCCGCGTCACAAATCCCTTCTGTTCAAATCGTTCATAATTGGCCAAAGCGTGACCAAAATTCCCGCCGCCGATAATGACCATATTATGCTTTTTATCCACGCAGAGAATCTTACCGATCTCTCCGTAAAGGTATTCCACATTATAGCCGTAGCCCTGTTGTCCGAAACCTCCGAAATTATTGAGATCCTGACGTATCTGAGAAGCCGTCACAGACATCAGACTGCTCAGTTCATTTGAGGAAATCCGCTCTACGCCTTGATTCATTAAATCCGATAAATAACGATAGTACCTTGGCAATCGCTTGATCACCGCGCTCGATATTCCTTTATTCTCCACTCTGCATACCACCTGTCGTTATTATTTTTGCCCTATGCTTCTCCAGGCACCGGGCGGCCCCCTTTTTTTCAATATTCTACTATTTTATATGCCAGTCTTAAGATTGTCAATAAAATATTGACAACTTGCGTGCTGGGAAATATTTGTTGCCTTTTTCTTTTGCTTCCTTTATAATTCTTACACAGAAACGCCGGGAGGAATCTTATGATATTAACCTGTCACCATATCGCCAAAGCTTTTGGCGAAGAAGCCATATTAAAAGAAGTCACGTTCCATCTGGAGGAGCGGGAGAAAGCTTCCGTCGTCGGGATCAACGGCTCCGGGAAGTCCACGCTCTTAAAAATCATCGCCGGAAAATGGGAAGCCGATTCGGGGGAAGCGGTTCTGTCACGGGATAAAACGATCGGTTATCTGGCACAGAATCCGGAATTGTCCGGCCGTCAGACCATCTATGAAACCCTTCTGGAAGTGAAAACCGATCTGGTCCGGCTGGAAAATAAAATCCGCTCCCTGGAAAAAGAAATGGCGCGCTTGGAGGGCGAAGCTCTTTCCCTGTGCATGGAGTCCTATGACAAAGCCCTCCATGAATTTGAAAACCGAGGAGGCTATGCCTACCGCAGCGAGATCACAGGCACCTTAAAAGGGCTCGGGTTTACCGAAGAAGAATTTCAAAAACCGGTGGAATATTTGTCCGGGGGACAAAAGACCCGGGTTTTTTTGGGCCGTCTTCTCCTGGAAAAACCGGATCTCCTTCTCCTGGACGAACCGACCAACCATCTGGATCTAAATTCCATCGTCTGGCTGGAAAATTTTCTGAATAACTACCCGGGGGCCGTGCTGATCGTAGCGCACGACCGCTATTTTCTGGACCGCATCGTGACAAAAATCATTGAACTGGAACGGGGAAGCGCCACCGTTTTTTCCGGCAATTACACGGCCTATTCACAAAAAAAAGCCGCCCTGCGGGAAGCCAGGCTCTCCGCTTATCTAAAACAGCAGGCGGAGATCAAACACCAGGAAGCGGTCATCGAAAAACTCCGCTCCTTCAACCGGGAAAAATCGATCCGCCGTGCGGAAAGCCGGGAAAAAATGCTTGAAAAAATTACGCCCCTGGAAAAACCCACGGAAGAGAAATCCGCCATGACGCTGACGCTTTCCCCGCAGGTCATAAGCGGCAACGACGTCCTCACCGTCCGCGGTCTGTCCAAATCCTACGGCGATCAGACCCTGTTTTCCCGGGTGGATCTGGACATCAAACGCGGGGAACGGGTGGCGATCATCGGCAATAACGGGACCGGAAAAACCACCTTACTGAAAATTATCAACAACCTGTCCGACGCCGACTCCGGCCGGGTCGTTCTGGGCAGCAAAGTCCATATCGGTTATTATGACCAGGAACATCAGATTCTTCACAAAGAAAAAACCATTTTTGAAGAGATCCAGGATGCCTACCCCTCCTTAAGCGGAACCCGGATCCGCAATATGCTGGCCGCTTTTCTTTTCACGGCCGACGACGTATTCAAGCGGATCGGCGACTTAAGCGGCGGGGAACGCGGCCGGGTATCCCTGGCCAAGCTGATGCTTTCCCAGGCGAATTTCCTGATCCTGGACGAACCGACCAACCACCTGGACATGACCTCCAAAGAAATCCTGGAGCAGGCGTTAAACCGCTACACGGGCACGATCCTTTACGTTTCCCACGACCGTTATTTCATCAACGCCACGGCTACCCGTATTCTGGAGCTGTCCGATCGGGCATTCATCAATTATCTTGGCAACTACGATTACTATCGTGAGAAAAAGGACGCATGCGGCCCGGCCAAAACCACCGACTCCGCACCCGCACCCGACAGCCAGGAAAACGCCGGCGTCTCCAAAAACGACTGGCTGGCCCAAAAAGAAGAACTGGCCCGGATTCGGAAGCGTCAAAATGACCTAAAAAAAACCGAGGAACAAATCACCGAAAAGGAACGGGAGATCGAACACATCAACCGGGAACTCTCCAGGGAAGAGATTTACGCCGACCCGGAAGAAACCATGAAATATCAAAAGAAACTGGAAGAAGCCGGCCGGACTCTGGAGGACCTTTACGAGCGCTGGACAGAGCTGGCCGAAGAAGCCGCGTCCGACGGTTCTTGCTCTTCCCATACGACAGTCTGACGCGAGGCAGGTGAAAATTCCACCTGCCTTTTGCCAAGCCTCCCATCACCGGATTCTCTCGGACGGATGTAATAATTTTCTCACATTCAACCGTCCGTGCCCCTGCTGGTTTCTGGAAAGCCCGCAATCGTCGCAGGCTGAAAGAAGCCTCAATTTTACATCCCGGTTCGTCAGTTCCGGCTCCTTCTCCAGCAAAAGCGCAATCGCGCCGGAAACAATCGGCGTCGCCATCGAGGTCCCGCTTTTTTTCGTATAAAGATTTCCGCCCCTTCTTGCCTGAGCGTTGCAGGAAACGATATTGCTGCCCGGAGCTACCAGATCCGGTTTACAGATACAGGACTCCGTAGGCCCCCGGCCGGAATAATCCACAATCCGGTTTCCCGCCACTTCCACATATTTATAATCATCGGAACATCCCACCGTGATCACTTTCCGGCTGATGCCGGGCGTGGTGATCGACATGGGTCCTGGACCTTCGTTCCCGGCCGCCACCACCACCACAAGCCCCGCGTCCCAGGCCGCGTCCACTCCGCGGACCAGCGTGGAATTTTCTCCGGTGCCCGGTTTGCAGGCGGAACCTACCGAAATATTCACGATCCGGATATTATATTTTTCACGGTAAGCCCGAATCCATCGCAGACCGGATAACACATTGGCCACGATCCCGTCCCCTTTCGAATCCAGCACCTTCACCATAATCAGGCGGCATCCCGGCGCCATTCCGTCATAACGTCCGCCGGTAGACAGACTCCGCCCTCCGATCACGCCGGCAATATGTGTCCCGTGAGAATTATCGTCATAGGGAAAGGAACGGCGCCCGACAAAATCCTGAAACGCCAACACCCGGTTCTGAAAATCCGGGTGCAGATAAATTCCAGTATCCAAAATCGCAACGCCGATCCCCTCCCCCGTCAACCCCATCTGTCTGGCCGCGTCTGCCCGCACGACCTTTTTTACCTGATACACGCTCACTCCTCCCTTGATATTGCAGACACGCGTCTGCCGTTATATCATATTCCGCGCACAAGCCGCCGGTGAATCGGCCGGATTTTACCGCTTTTCGCCTTCCGCCGGCGCGACGACTTTGGGGTAGAACTTGACAAACCGAAAAGAAAGGCTTAGGATAATCAAAAAGATATGAAACAAAAAGGAGTGTAAAAATATGAGTACCGAATGTTCTCACAACTGTTCTTCCTGCAGTTCCAACTGCGGCGAGAGAACGGAACCGCAAAGCCTGATCGCAGAACCCCATAAGATGAGCCGGATCAAAAAGGTGATCGGCGTCGTCAGCGGCAAAGGCGGCGTCGGCAAATCTTTAGTCACCTCCCTGATGGCGTGTTCCATGCAGAAAAACGGTTTCCATTCCGCCGTTCTCGACGCGGATATCACCGGCCCTTCCATTCCGAAGGTATTCGGCGTAACCGGACCCGCCATGGGAACGCCCATGGGAATCCTCCCGGTAAAAAGCGAGACCGGCATCGATATCATGTCGATCAACCTTCTGGTGCAGGACCCGACGGACCCGGTTATCTGGCGCGGCTCCCTGATCGCCAGCGCGGTCAAGCAGTTCTGGACCGATATCATCTGGTCCGACGTGGACTTTATGTTTGTAGATATGCCTCCGGGAACCGGCGACGTTCCTCTGACGGTATTCCAGTCTCTTCCGGTAGACGGAATCATCATCGTGACCTCCCCTCAGGAACTGGTATCCATGATCGTGGAAAAAGCCGTCAAGATGGCGGAGAAGATGGAAATTCCGGTCTTAGGCCTGGTGGAAAACATGAGCTATCTGGAATGCCCCGACTGCGGGAAGAAGATCTCCGTGTTCGGCGAAAGCCATGTGGAAGAAGTAGCCGCCGCCCACAACCTTCCCGTCCTGGGACGCATCCCGATCGACTCTTCCGTAGCCGCCGCCTGCGACGCCGGAAAGATCGAGACAGTCGGGCAGAACTGGCTGGATAAAGCGGTAACGGCTTTGAAGGAGCTGAACGAAGCATAAAACCCCGGGGCGAATATAATACCATAAACAAAAGGAACCTGCGGGCAGGTTCCTTTTTTATCTATTTTAAAAACATATGCAGCAGCGTTTCATAAAACCTGTTTTTATAAGGCTGATAGCGCATCGGCAGATCTATCCAAGTCTTTTTATCCACAATGGATTTCGTATGTGAAAAGACGTCAAAACCGGCTTTTCCGTGATACGAACCCATTCCGCTCTCACCGACGCCGCCAAAGCCCATCCCGCTTGTGGCAAGGTGGATCACCACGTCGTTGATACATCCGCCGCCATAGGAAAGTTCGGCAGTCACACGCCGGATATGCCTTTTGTCGCCCGAGAACAAATACAGAGCCAGAGGTTTCTCTTTCTCCTTCAGGTCCTCCACCACCCGGTTAAAGTCATCAAATACGAGGATCGGCAGAATCGGTCCGAAAATCTCCTCCCCCATAACCGCGTCCGTTTCGGCTACGCCGTCCATCACGGTGGGCGCGATCCGGCAGGTATCCGCGTCCGTTTCGCCGCCGACCACAACTTTGTTCCGGTCGATCAACCCCAGAAGGCGGTTAAAATGCTTTTCATTGATAATCCTGCCGTAATCGCGGTTCGCAAGAGGATTGTCGCCATACTGCAATTTTATCTGCTTTTTCACTTCCGCAACGAAAGCGTCCTTTACGGAACGCTCACAGAGCACATAATCCGGAGCCACGCAGGTCTGACCGCAGTTTAAATATTTGCCGAATACGATACGCTTCGCGGCAAGCCGAATATTGGCGCTGGCATCCACGATACAGGGACTCTTCCCGCCGAGTTCCAGCGCAACGGGCGTTAAGTGCACGGCCGCACGGCGAAGCACCTCTTTCCCCACCGCCTGGCTTCCGGTGAAAAATACAAAATCAAACTTCTGATCCAGAAGGGCCGCGTTTTCCGCCCGGCCGCCGGTTACGACCGCCACATATTCGGACGCAAAACATTCAAAAAGAAGCTTCTCAATCACCCTGCCCGTCGCCGGAGAATAAGCGCTCGGTTTCACAATCGCGGTATTGCCCGCGGCAATCGCATCGGCAAGCGGTTCCATAGCCAGAAGAAACGGATAATTCCACGGGCTCATGATGAGTATATTTCCGTAAGGAACCGGCTGTTTATAACTATGCGAAGCAAACTGGGCAAGCGGCGTACAAACCGTTTTCCTCCTCGCAAACCGCTTCGTGTGCCGAAGCATATAAGAAATCTCGGATAACACAAGTCCGGTCTCACACATAAACCCTTCGTAACCGCTCTTGCCCAGATCCGCCTTCAGAGCATCCCGGATCTCAATTTCATATTTCTTCACCGAAGCGTACAGCTTCCTTAATTGCTCCATGCGGAAACGAACGGGAAGCGTCGCCCCGGTTTTATAAAATTCCCGCTGCTTCTCAAGCAGGTTCCGTATTTCCCGGCCGGTCATATCCATCACTCCAATCTGCAATCCGATAATAAAAACGTTCCAATTCTTTTGCGGTCAGAAGCACCGGTACGGGGTAAAGGGGATTGGCTTCCTTTTCCGCGTGCTTCGCCATCGCGGGAATGTCCTCTTTTCGGATTCCGGTAAGTTTATCGGGAATCCCCATTTTTTTATTAAGTTCGCGAATTGCGCGCAAAAATTTCCCGGCGCCGGCCCCGTGACTGTCGCCCCCGTCCGAGATCCCCGCCGCGACGGCAAGCTCATGAAGTTTCCTGTGCGTCCTCTCGCCGTAAGCTTCCAGCACATAAGGCATGATAACGGCGTTGGCAAGGCCGTGAGGCGTACCGTAACGGCCGCCCAGCGAGTGTGCGATCGCGTGAATATATCCCACATAAGACTTCGAGAACGCGATGCCGGCTTTATAAGCGGCAAGAAGCATCCGCTCTCTTGCTTTATGATCCCGGCCGTTTTTATAGGCGTTTTCCACATTTTCAAAAACCAGCCTGACCGCCTCGCGCGCAAGACGCCTCGTCTTTTTCGTGGTGGACCGGCCGATATATGCCTCTACCGCGTGCGTAAGGGCGTCCATACCCGTCGTAGCGGTAAGGTGCGGCGGCAGGGAATAAGTCAGTTTGGCGTCCAGCACCGCATAGCGGGGAATCAGGGGAAAACTCATAAGCGCGTATTTATGATGCTTGTCGCCGTCGGTAATGACGGCGGCGAGCGTCGTCTCGCTTCCCGTACCCGCCGTCGTGGGAATCGCGACCAGGGGCGGCAATCTGCGAAGAACGCGAAGAATTCCTTTCATCCGGCCGACGCTCTTTTTCGGGCAGGAAATTCTGGCTCCTAAGGCTTTGGCGCAGTCCATAGAAGAACCGCCGCCGATAGCAATCAGGCCGTCGCAATGATTTTCCCGGTACTGCCTGAAAGCCTCCTCGACATTCCGCACGGTGGGATTGGGCTGTGTTTTATCATACACAAAATAGGCGATCTTCTCGTTCTTCAACGTTTCCTCAAGAAAAGAAACCAGCCCGCTCCTGACAATGCCCGGATCCGTAACGATCAGAAGCGTCCGGATCGCTTCTTTTTTTAATACGGCGCCCAGTTCGGAACAGGAGCCGACGATTTCCGGTTCCCTGTACGGGAGAACCGGCAAAACCATCCGAAATGCCGTTTGAAAGGTACGACAACCTATTATTTTCAAGATAAACATCATGTACCACGACCTTAATCTAAATATGAAAAATCAAATGTGAACACGGCATCCGGATTATCAAACTCTTCATTGCTCACCCATGTAACCGACTTATTGGTCAGATCATACAACACCGACCACACCGTGATGCTGTTGGAATCGGATTTTTCGTTTTGCTCCTCCCACCTTCTTCGTCCGACCATTTCAAGCACATCCAGTGCACTTTCTTTGGACATAAGACCGTCCGGATTGCCGCCGTCCGGATTGATCCTTTGTTCAATCGCATCGTAACGATCGAGACCTTTTTGTTCCTCCGCATCCGCATAATAACCCGGAGTCACAATAAAGTTCGTGATATACTGGAATGCGTCCGCCTCCTCCTTTTCGCCGATTGCGGCATCCTCGTCGTTATAATATACTTTCAACACACGCCGGCTTCCCTCGGTATCCGTCTCATTCGTCGCCGCAACCCATTCAAGAATCGCGGATCTGCCCGTGCTGTCCGCAACCATATAATGGAATGAAGTGTTGGCGCTGTCGTGAAGATCATACTGCCGTACAAGCGCCACCGCTTCGTCCACGGAGCCGGCATAATCAAGAATTAGGCGAAGCATCGTGGTAGAAGTTAAATCCGGTTTATCGGTGTTCTGATCCGTAGCGACGGCCGCATCCTCCCCGCCCTGATAAGACATATAGATTCTGCACGATACCCCCGCCTCATTGATGCCGTCGAGAGGCACGTAAGTCGCCGCAAGGCAGGTAAATTTTTGCATGATACCGTCCAGAGGAACCCCGTCCTTGATTCCAAGAAACTGTAAATCAACGCTTGATATTGAAGCGTACCTGCCGTCACCCGGGTTCGTCCGCACAATCATGGCGGTCGAAGTATCAAAATCATAGTTGCGCCCGAAATAACGGGTTCCGTCCTCGTCCACACAGGTAAAGGAAGAACACCCTATATCAGGAGGCGTCATGTGAATCGGAATGATTCCCTTGGTAAGATTATCCACAACAAATTGAATCAATTCGCCGTCATTCGAAGCTCCCCCCTGCTCAATAAACTCATCAAAGTAATAATCACCGCGGACATCCATCCGGTAAACCGGCCCGCTCCGATTGTCTTCTTTGGCCTCCACAAGCCTGTCAATGGACAGGATCGCCGAAATTTCATTATGCCAAAAAATTGCGACGAAAACACAAAACACGATCATAAATGAAAGCAACGACAGGCATACGATCATCAAGATTTTTTTAACCGGTTTCTTTTTCATACTTTACATCCTCCGAATATTGAAAAATTCACGCTTCACAAAACGCAGTTTTTTGATACCGCTTCCAGACTGTCGCTGATAATGGCAAGACTGCGATAGAAAGCGACCCGTTCCTCTTCCGTCAATCCGCCGCGGATCTCATCCAGCACACCGGCGATCTTATCCGCGATCTTTTTACCGGTTTCCCTTCCTTTATCCGTCAGGACAAGCGGGCTTTTATATCTCTTAGAATTTTTCGATTCACAGGTCAGATATCGGTTTTTTTCCAGATAATCCAGCGCGCGGGAAATCGTCGCCTTGTCTTCCTCGCACCGCTCGCAAAGATCGGTCGCGGTCAAACCTTCGGAAAAATACAAATAATAAAGGCAGGAAATATGAATGCTTCTCAGATTGTATTCCGCCATTTCCCGATTCTTGATTCTGCGGATGTTTCGGCTGATTCGGTTGAGCAGTACGGTAAACGTTTCAAATCTTTCTTCCACAACGACATCTCCTCACATCTTGTTGAAGTTTCAACAGATACAAACAATACCACGAGTTTGTTGAAATGTCAACAAGTTTTAGAGAAATTCGTTTTATAAACCCGCCGTTAACGACTTCTTCGAAACATGGCAGCAAAAAAGCGGAGAAAACAGATCTCCTGTTTCTCCGCATTCCGTCCTTCCCCTTGTTATCCTTCCCTTATGCCTGAAGGCGCTTTTTGATCGCTCCGATAAAACCTTCGCTCGTAAGGGTCTCAGGAGCTTTCAGCGTCGTGATCAGAGCCAGATCTTTCGTCATCTGGCCGGCTTCAATCGTATCCAGGGTCGCTTTCTCCAGCCTGTCCGCAAACGCCTCAAGCTCCGGATTCGAATCCAGCTCGCCCCGCTTCCTCAATGCGCCCGACCAGGCAAAAATCGTCGCCACCGGATTGGTGGAAGTCTCCTTTCCTTCCCGGTACTGATAATAATGCCTCTGAACCGTTCCGTGAGCGGCCTCATACTCGTATTTTCCGTCCGGGGACACCAAAACGGACGTCATCATGGCCAGAGAACCAAAAGCCGTCGCCACCAAATCGCTCATCACATCCCCGTCGTAGTTCTTGCAGGCCCAGATAAATCCACCCTCCGACTTCACTACGCGGGCCACCGCGTCGTCGATCAGCGTATAGAAGTAAGTCAGCCCCGCTTCCTCAAAAGCCTTCCGATATTCGTTCTCGTAAATATCGGCAAAAACATCTTTGAACGTGTGGTCATACTGCTTGGAAATCGTATCTTTCGTGGCAAACCACAGATCCTGTTTCGTATCCAGCGCGTATGTAAAACAACACCTCGCGAAATTCTCGATCGAGTCATTCAGGTTATGCATCCCCTGAATGATGCCGGGGCCCTTAAATGTATGAATCGGCGTCCGGCTCACCTCCCCGTCCGCGGAGGTATAGACCAGCTCGCAGAGTCCCTCGCCCGGAATCTTCATCTCCGAAGCCTTATAAACGTCCCCGTAAGCATGACGTGCGATCGTAATCGGCTTGTTCCAGCTCTTTACGTAAGGCTCGATCCCCTTTACCAGAATCGGAGACCGGAATACCGTGCCGTCCAGGATCGCCCGAATCGTACCGTTCGGGCTTTTCCACATCTGTTTTAGCCGATATTCCTCCACCCTGGCCGCGTTGGGCGTGATCGTCGCGCACTTTACGCCGACCCCATATTTCTGAATGGCCTCGGCGGCCTCCGCCGTGACCCGGTCGTCCGTCTCGTCCCGGTGAGCCAGTCCCAGATCGTAATACTCCGTCTTCAGATCGATAAACGGAAGAAGAAGTTCGTCTTTGATCATCTGCCAGAGAATTCGGGTCATCTCGTCCCCGTCCATCTCCACCAGCGGCGTCGTCATACTGATTTTCTGCATCTTCGGATACTCCTTTTTCATAAACTGACTCAATTATAGGGAAAAACAAACCCTCTGTCAACTTAAATGCATTTTCCTTTGCGGGGGCTTGTCAAACCGGACTATTCATTGTAAAATGGTAATGTAATGGCAGATTTTTCTATCCTGCCCAAAATAGGTGAAGGAGACACAAGTTATGGGAACAAAAAATATTTTGGTCGGCCAGTCCGGCGGACCTACCTCCGTAATTAACAGCAGCCTTTATGGCGTTGTGAGCGCCGGATTACAGGCAAAAGATTCAGTCGGAACCGTTTATGGGATGATACACGGCATTGAAGGCTTCCGCAAAGGGGACGTCACCGTACTGTCGGATCTTTCCGAGGAAGAACTGACGCTGCTGCAGACCACGCCGGCCGCTTACTTAGGCTCCTGCCGTTATAAACTGCCGGAAGACCTCTCCGATCCGGTCTACCCGGAATTATTCGCCAAATTTGAGGAGATGAATATCGGTTATTTCTTCTACTGCGGCGGCAACGATTCCATGGATACCGTAAGCAAGCTCTCCCGGTACGGCGCTTCCGTCGGCAGCGATCTTCGCTGTATGGGCGTCCCGAAGACCATTGACAACGATCTGATTATCACCGACCACTGCCCCGGCTACGGCAGCGCCGCCAAATACGTGGCCACCACCGTCCGCCAGGTTACGCTGGACGCGAAAGTTTACGGCAAAAAATTCATCACCATCATGGAGATCATGGGCCGTCACGCGGGATGGCTGACCGCCGCCGGCGCTCTGGCAAGAAAATACGAAGGCGACAACCCGAAGCTGATCTATCTGCCGGAAGCCCCCTTCTCCATGGAACAGTTCTATGAAGACCTGGACCGCTGTTTTGAAGAAAGCAACGATATTATGGTTTGCGTATCGGAAGGAATACACGACAAAGACGGCACGTTTATCTGCGAATACGCTTCCTCCGATACCGCCGTCGACAGTTTTGGCCACAAATCTTTAACCGGCACCGCCTCGTATCTGGCCGAGATGGTCAAAGAAAGATATGAAGGCGTAAAGGTCCGCGGCATCGAACTGAGCCTCACGCAGCGGTGCGCCGCCACGGAAGCGTCTCTCACCGACATCACGGAAGCCGCCATGGCAGGCTCTCTGGCTGTGGAAGCCGCTCTGAAAGGCGAAACCGGCAAGATGGTCGCGTTCATCCGGCAGCCCGGCGAAGAATACAAGATCTCCTATGAACTGAGGGATGTCAACGAGATCTGCAACAAGGAGAAACCTTTCCCGAAGGAATGGATCACGGGCAACAACAACGATATCGGCCAGGGCTACATCGATTACGCACTGCCTCTGATTCAGGGACGTTCCCCGCTTCCGTTTGAAAACGGCCTCCCCAAGT
Source organism: Lachnospiraceae bacterium (assembly GCA_022792885.1). Taxonomy (GTDB): domain Bacteria; phylum Bacillota; class Clostridia; order Lachnospirales; family Lachnospiraceae; genus JAAWBX01. The sequence continues at coordinate 12,330 of JAAWBX010000036.1, read as the reverse complement.
TCCTGTATCGCAAATAAAACACCCGGTCGTTAAATATCGGAAACACCGCCCCTCGAACGCCATGCGCATCTGAGGGGCGGTGTTTTTTGATTCTCTATTCCGGTCTCCCGCTCCGTTCCCGAATCAGTCGGATCCGGGAACGGCGATCCCGGTACTTAATTCAGGGGCTTCGGTCCCGCGTTCACGATCTCGGAAGGCATATTCGGATACTTCGCCGCAAAATTATCGGCAAACATCTTCGCCAGCTTGTTCGCCTGCGCGTCATAAGCCGCCTTATCCTCCCACATGCCTCTGGCATCCAGTTTCTCATCCGGAACATTCGGGCAGCTTACCGGATAATCCACGTTGAAAATATCGTGATGTCTAAACTCCACATCATCAAAAGAACCGTTCAGCGCCGCGGTGACCATGGCGCGGGTATAGGAAAGCTTCATCCGCTTCGCGCCGGAAGCCGCGCTTCCCCCGGCCCAGCCGGTATTCACCAGATATACCTTCGTGCCGTACTTCTCCAGCTTCTCACCCAGCATCTCCGCATAAACGGAAGGATCCATCGGCATAAAAGGCTCCCCGAACAAAGTGGAGAACGTCGGCTGAGGCTCCGTAATGCCGCGCTCGGTTCCGGCCAGCTTCGAGGTAAAACCGGTAACAAAATGATACATCGCCGCGTTCTTGTCCAGACGGCTGATCGGAGGCAGCACGCCGAACGCGTCCGCCGTCAGAAATACCACAACTTTCGGAATACCGCCGACACCGGGAATCTGCGCGTTATTGATATAGTCGATCGGATAGCCCACGCGGGTGTTCTCGGTCAGACTGTCGTCAAAGAAATCCAGCTCTCTCGTCTCCGGATTCATCACGACGTTCTCGACCAGGGAGCCGAAACGGATGGCGTTGTAGATATCCGGCTCGTTCTCCGCCGACAGATTGATGCACTTCGCATAGCACCCGCCCTCGAAATTAAATACGCCTTCCGGGGACCAGCCGTGTTCGTCGTCCCCGATCAGCTTTCTGGCCGGATCCGCCGACAACGTGGTCTTACCGGTACCGGAAAGGCCGAAGAACACCGCCGTATCGCCGGTCTCCGGATCCATATTGGCCGAACAATGCATGGGAAGGACATTCTTCTTCGTCATCACATAATTCATCGTGGAGAAAACGCTCTTCTTGATCTCGCCCGCGTACTGAGAACCGCAGATTACGATCAAGTGGGCCTCATAATCGATCATGATAGCGGCCTCGCTGTTCACCCCGTCGACCTGGGGATCGCACTTAAAACCGGGCGCGCAGAGAATCGTATAATCCGGTTCCCCGTAGGAAGCCAGCTCTTCCTCCGTCGGACGGATCAAAAGCTGGTGAATAAACAAATTCTGACTTGCCAGTTCGTTGACAACACGAAACTTCTGCGTATACGTCTTATCCGCGCCGGCAAAACCGTCGAAAATAAAGATCTCGCGCCCCTGCAGATAAGCGGCCACCTTTCCTTTGATCGCATCAAACCTCTCGCGGCTGATGGGGCGGTTTACCTTCCCCCACGCGATCTCCTCGTGGACCCCCTCGGTATCAACAATAAATTTATCCTGAGGCGAACGGCCCGTATATTTGCCGGTGGTCACGACCAGCGCGCCGGTCTTATTCAGAGAACCCTCGCCCAGACGAAGAGCCGCTTCCGTCAGCTGAGCCGGCTTCAGATTCCGATGTACCGCTTTCGGGCCGATAATGCCGAGTTTTTCAATGCCGTATGTTTCCATTCTCTTATTTCCTCCATTCCTGAAACTATAGTACAACAACATAATTTATATCGTAATTATGACAAAATTGCAATCCCAAAATTGTATAAAATTTATACTTTCCTTTGGCAAATACTCACAGAAGCGCAGGCACCCTTTTTACAGGGCACAAAAAAAGAGCGCCGCGCCGGTTTCCCGGTTCGCCGCACCCTTTTACCTTTTGCTTTACAGACCGAGGAATCTCCGGACCTCCGTCTCCATCCCGTCCACCTCGCAGACCGTCTTATGAAGAACTTCCGCCGAACGGATCTCCTCGATCGCCCGGGGAACTTCCGTCTTCGACAGCCGGCTTAACGCATCCGCCAGCTCAAAATCTCCCATCGCGCCGTAAGCCGGATCGACCGCCGTCATAACGCTGCGGGTGAATTTATAAGGGCTGGCCGTGGAAGCGATCACGGCCTTCTTCGCGTCCCCCGTTCTTCCGACATAATCCCGGTAAACCTTGGAAGCCACCGCCGTATGGGTATCAAGCAGATAACCGGTTTTTTGATAAACCCCGGCAATCTCCGCGGACACTTCCGCTTCCGCCGCGCTGCCGCCCACGAAATCTCCCAGTTTTTCCCGCATGTCCGCCGTCAGCTCATACCGGCCCTCCGACTTTAAACGCTCCATCAGCGCGGAGGTCTTCTCCGCGTCCTTTCCCGCGATCTCATAGATCAAACGCTCCAGATTACTGGAAATCAGAATGTCCATGGATGGCGACGAGGTCAAAACAAAGGGACGGTTCTTATCGTAAACGCCGGTCTCAAAGAAATCCGTCAACACCCGATTATCGTTGGAAGCACAAATCAGTCGTTCAATCGGGATCCCCATCCCCTTGGCCAAATAAGCGGCCAGGATATTCCCGAAATTCCCGGTAGGCACAACCACGTGAATCGCCTCGCCCTCCCGGATCTTCCGTCCGGCCAGAAGCCTTCCGTAAGCATAGACATAATAAACCACCTGCGGAATCAGGCGCCCGATATTGATGGAATTGGCGCTGGAAAACTGATATCCCTTCCGGTCCAGTTCCGCTTCCAGCCCTTTATCGCCGAACATGGCCTTGACTCCGCTTTGACAGTCGTCAAAATTCCCGCGGACCCCCACCACGAACGTGTTATCGCCTTTTTGAGTAACCATCTGTTTTTTCTGCACCGGACTGACGCCGTCCTCCGGAAAAAATACGATGATCTTCGTCCGCGGCACATCCGCGAAGCCGGCCAGCGCCGCTTTCCCGGTATCCCCGGACGTAGCGGTCAGAATCACGATCTCGTTGCGGATCTCGTTCTTTTTTGCCGCCGTCGTCATCAGATAAGGAAGGATCGAGAGCGCCATATCCTTAAACGCGATCGTCGGGCCGTGAAACAACTCCAGATAATACGCGCCGTCCGCCTCCGCAAGAGGGGCGATCTCTTCCGTGTCAAACTTGGAATCGTACGCGTGCGCGATACAGTATTTCAGCTCTTCTTCCGTAAAATCGGTGTAAAACCGGCGCATCACCTCATAAGCCGTCTCCTGATAACTCAGACCCGCTAAAACCGCGGGCACAATATCCAGCGCCGGAATTTTTTCCGGCATATACAATCCGCCGTCTCTCGACAGGCCGTTTAAAATGGCCTGGGAAGCCGTTACCACATCTTTCTCATTCCTCGTACTTCTATATCGAATCTCTTCCATATCTTCCCCGTCCTTTTCTGCCGATTAGCCGGGACGTAAAAAACGCTCCCGAAACTGCCCCCAGTATAATACCGGCTCTTCCGTCATGTCAAGAATTTTTTACCTGTTCAAAAGTTTTCGCCTCGGTAAAATCTACCAGATCCTTGGGCGTTATCACGATCTGATGCCCCCTCTGACCGGCGCTCACATAGATCTCCTCATACCGGAAACAGCCGGCATCTATAAAAACCGGATATTTCTTTTTCATTCCGATCGGGGAACAGCCTCCGCGGACATAGCCGGTCAATGCGGGCAATTCCCGGACGGAAACCAGCTCGATCTTTTTATCTTTGGCCGCCAGCGCGCATTTTTTCAGATCCAGCTCTTCGGACGCCGGAATCACAAACACCAAAATCCCCTGCTTTTCACCCCTGGCCACCAGAGTTTTAAACACGCGGCCCGGATCGACTCCCAAAAGATCCGCGGCGTGAACTCCGCTCAGATCCGTCTCGTCCACCTCATATTCCGCGGTGCGGTAGGGTATTTTGGCCCGCTCCAAAAGCCGCATGGCATTCGTCTTAACCATTGTCATTCTTTCCTTTCCCACGGCCTTACGTCCTGTTCAAGCATAGAAAAGCCGCCAGATTCCCCCTTCTTCCCCCCGACGCCCGATGGGAAAACATAAAATCCTTGTTGCAGCAGGTGCAGATATCGGCGACGGCCAGATGTTCCGGCAAAATCCCGGCTTTTCGCAGGCACACCGCATTGGCCTCCCACAGATCCAGATGATATTTCCCGTTCGCCTCAGGAAACAAAATCCGGCGGCATGCATCCTTCTCCCAGCTCCCGTAAAAAGCTTCCGCCACCTCTTTCCCCACTTCATAGCAATCCCGACAGATCCCCGGCCCGATGCCGGCTAAGATGTCCTCCGGCGCGGAGCCGTAAGTCTCTCGCATCTTCTCAACGGTCACTTCGACCATCCGATTCAGAGTCCCGCGCCAGCCCGCGTGAGAAAGCCCGATCACTTTTTTGACGGGATCCAGAAAATACAGCGGAATGCAGTCCGCATAAAAAGTCACCAGCGGCAGTTCCCGCACATTGGTAAGAAGACCGTCCACCTCGTCGTAATCCCGCTCCCGGATAAATCCCTTCCCGGCGTCTTCCTCCGTCACGACCCGCACGTTCGTCGTGTGAGTCTGCTTCGCCAGCACCATCCGCTCCGCCGGTATTTCAAGCGCTCTCGTCATACGCCGGTAATTCTCCCGCACCGCCTCCGGGTCGTCCCCTCTCGTCGACACGAAATTCATCGAAGCAAACTCCCCCTTACTCACACCGCCGATCCGCGTGGAAAATCCCTGTCTCACCAGACCTGTCCTCTCAAAGAGAGGAAAAACAAAAAACGGGATTCCCTCCCTCTCTCTCCGCGCAAGATCGTTTTCACCGTCCGCTCTCTTTCGTTTCCACTCTTCCTTCGGCATAATCCTCTCCTGTCTCATTCTCAAAATGCGTTCGGGATCCAGCGTATCTCGCTCCCCAAAACGGTAACGACATCAAAACGGCAGGGCGTATCCTCCGTAAGCCCCTCCTTCATCCGATACCAGGCCGCCGTCCGCCGGATTACCGCCTGCTTTTTACCGGTCACCGCCTCCGCCGGGTCTCCCAGACGGCTGTCTTTTCGCCCTTTCACTTCCACAAATACATACGCGTTCCCGTCTCTGGCTATAATATCGATCTCCCCGGTCCGATTCCGATAATTACGGGCCACGATCTCCATGCCTTTTTCGGATAAATAAGCAGCTGCCATTTCCTCGTAGCGGCTGCCCTCAAGTCGTTGATTCGTTCGTCTCTCCATTCTCCACAAACTTTCGAATAAAAGTCCTCCGATGAATCGGGCAGGGGCCATACGTTTTAAGCGCTTCGATATGGGCCTTCGTCCCATAACCTTTGTGTTTGGCAAAACCATACTCCGGATAAAGTTCTTCATACTCCTCCATTATATGATCCCTCGTCACTTTGGCCAGGATACTGGCCGCCGCAATGGAAGCGCTCTTCGCATCCCCTTTGACGATCGGAACCTGGGGGATCGTCACATCCGGTATCCTCACAGCGTCGTTCAGCAAAAGATCCGGCTCCCGAAAAAGCCCGGCGACCGCCTCTCTCATGGCTTCATAGGTCGCCTGTAAAATATTGATCTTATCGATCCGGGCGTGAGAAACGATCCCGACTCCCCAGGCCGCCGCCCGCTCCCGAATCTGTTGGAACAATTCTTCCCGTTTTTTCTCGGAAAGCTTCTTGGAATCGTTCAGATAGTAAATGACGTCCTCCTTGGGCAGAACCGCCGCGCCGGCCACGACCGGGCCGGCCAAAGGCCCCCGTCCGGCTTCGTCCACCCCGCAGATCCAGGTATATGTTTTTCCATACTCTTTTTCGAAGCGAAGCATGGCCTCCGTCCGCAAAACTTCCTGTTCCCATCGAAGCCGCTGTTTTTCCGTCATAAAACTTTCCTCCGTTACTGATGGCGGATGATGGTAAGATGATTCAGAGGCCAGATCCGCACGAAAGCCTTTCCGATGATCTGATCCCTGGAAACGTTGGCTACCGCCACATCCCGGCTGTCCGAACTGTCGTTGCGGTTGTCACCCAGCACAAAATACTCGTCTTCACCCAGAAGAATCGGTTCGGAAGCCCGTTTGGCTTCCCGGATCGGCTCATACCCGTAATTCTCCTCGAGCACTTCCCCGTTGATATAAATCGTCCCGTCCGTGATCTGCACCGTCTCCCCGGGCAGACCGATCACCCGCTTGATATAGTATGTATTCTCCTTATAAAGATATCGAAAGACCACAATATCAAACCGCTGCGGTTTTGTAAATACATAAGATATCTTATCCACCAAAAGCTGATCCCCGTTCTCCAGCATCGGATACATGGACTGCCCGGAAACCATGGTCCTCTGCCCCACGTAGTTCACGATCAAAAAAGTCAAAGATAACACTACCGCCGCGTAAACAAGCAATTCCAGCACGGCGCCAAGCGCTTTTTTCGAACCGGAAACCGGTTCTTTCCCCGGTTCTTCCGACATCTCTTCCCAGTTCTCTGCGTTTCCCATAGGTCAGTCCTTGCCTCCCTCCGGCAGCTCCAGCGTAATTCTTCCCAGCCGGTTACTGCGAAAATCATTCAATAGCAAAAATGCGGCCCTCTCCGTATCCGGCTCGTTCCCCTTCATCCGGCAATTTCTGGCCTCCGCGATCTGTTCCAGGATCCGCTCCGCCCCCGCCTCCGGTAAAATCCCGTAATGTTCCGCCAGACAGTCCGGTTTACTTCTCTGCAAAAAATCGATCAGTTCCGTTGCCAGCCCGGTCGTATTCAGGATCTCTTCTTTGATGGAACCGAGCCAGGCCAGCTTAAGCCCCGCTTCCGGATCTTCGAACTTCGGCCAGAGGATCCCCGGCGTATCCAAAAGCTCCACCTGTTTGTTCAGCCGAATCCATTGATTCCCCCGGGTCACGCCGGGTTTATTCCCGGTTTTTGCCGAAGCGCGGCCGGCCAGCGTATTGATAAAAGTAGACTTACCCACATTGGGGATGCCCGCTACCATCGCCCGAACCGGACGATTTAAGATACCGCGCCTTCGATCCCGCTCTATTTTCTTCTCGCAGGCTTTTAAAATTCCTTCCTGCACTTTCTTTTTTCCGTTCCCCAAACGCGCGTCCATACAGAGCACGGATGCACCGGATCCGGACAGATAATCCGACCAGGCCCGGTTCGCCGATTCATCGGCCAGATCGGCCTTGTTCAGCACGACCAGCCTGGCCTTTCCTTTCGCAAGCGTATCAATATCCGGATTCCGGCTGCTCCCCGGCGCCCTCGCGTCCAAAAGTTCAATCACCAGGTCCACCAGACGGATATCCTCCTGCATGGCCCGCTTCGCCTTCGTCATATGGCCCGGATACCATTGAAAATCCATATTATAACCTCTCTATTTCCCTATCGGCCCCAATTTCACAAACGGGGAAATACGGAACCATATCTTCCCCACGATCCGGGAACGCTTTACATTACCTACATTCTCAAACCGACTGTCTTCACTGCTGTCCCGATTGTCCCCCAGCACAAAATATTCATCCTCATCTAAAATAATGTCATTTTCAGCCAAACCGGGAACCACCACTTCGCCCAACCCATCCTTCAATTCCAAAAGCTCCCCATTGACATAAAGATGGCCGTCCCGAATCCGGATCGTCTCGCCCGGCAAACCGATGATTCTCTTGATCGATGTTTTCTCGTCTCCGCCTGTCTGATACAGTATGATATCCAAGCGCCCGGGCTCTTTCAGCTCATAAGCCAAACGGTCCACCAGTACCGTATCTCCGGTTTCCAGAACCGGCCTCATGGAATGGCCGCTCACTTTGGCACGGCTGCCGAACCACGCTACCAGTAGCACCGCGAATACGATTACGACCACAATATCCACAATCCAGTTCGTAACACCCCGCAGTTTATGCTCTTCCTGATCGACCGAATAAAAATCCAGGGAACTCATATTCCTTCATCCTTTTCTCTTACATATCCGGTACACGAACCGGAGGCTTCCCGGCAGGAATGCGCCTCCGTACCGGATAAAGGCAGGAAAGGGACAAAACACGGATGTGTATTTGTCCCCTCTCCTTACAACCTATCTTACTAACTCTTTTACCTTGGCCCTCTTGCCGACACGGCCTCTCAGGTAGTTCAGCTTCGCTCTTCTTACCTTACCTTTTCTTACGACCTCGATATGATCGATAGAAGGAGAATGCAACGGCCAGGTTCTCTCAACGCCGACGCCGTTGGAAGTCTTTCTCACCGTAAAGGTCTCACGGACACTGCCATTCTGTCTTTTCAGGACAACGCCCTCGAAAACCTGAATTCTCTCGCGGTTACCTTCCTTGATCTTCGCGTGTACTCTCACCGTATCGCCTACCCGGAATTCCGTGATGCCGTCCTTTAACTGCTCTGCCTCGATTTTTCGAATGATCTCGTTCATGTCTTTCCTCCTGAATTTTCGATGTTCTTAATACGTTCGGTAACAGAGGACCATCGGATATAAACACCGAATAATTTTATCATGAAGTTTCTTCTTTGGCAAGCCCTTTTTCCAGTTTTTCCACAAAAAGACGCTCTTCTTCCGTAAGTTCCGTCTTCGAAAGAAGATCCGGCCGCCGTTCCCAGGTTCTCTTCAGCGATTGCTGTGCGCGCCACTTTTCAATATTGGCGTGATGCCCCGAAAGAAGCACCGGCGGCACGGCTTTTCCTTCAAACAATTCCGGTCTTGTATACTGAGGGTACTCCAGCCGATCGTTCTGATGCGATTCGCTGCCTGTGGAATCCGCGTTGTGTAAAACCCCGGGAAGCAATCTTGCGATGCTGTCGATCATCACCATAGCCGGCAGTTCCCCTCCGGTCAGAACGTAGTCCCCTATGGAAACTTCGTCCGTCACCACCTGTTCCAAAGCCCTCTCGTCGATCCCCTCATAATGGCCGCAGAGAAAGATCAGATCCTCCTCCTTCGCCAGTTCTTCCGCCATGGCCTGAGAAAAAACACGGCCCTGGGGGGTCATGTAAAGCACCCGCGCCTTTTTTCCGATCTTCTCTTCCACATGACGGCACGCCTTGCAAACCGGCCCCGCCTGCATGACCATACCGGCCCCGCCCCCATACGGATAATCGTCGACCCGGTTATGCTTGTTCTCCGAAAAATCCCGGATATTCACGGTCTCCACGGATAAAAGCCCCTTCTCAATGCCACGTCCGATGATACTGGTGTGCAGACCGTTTTCAACCATATCCGGAAACAAAGTTAAGACATGAAACTTCATTCATCCAGCAGTCCTTCCATTAAATGTACGCGCATCTCTCCCTTTGCCACATCCACCCCCAATATGCAGGAGCGAATCGCCGGCAGAAGCACGGTTTTTCCGTTCTCCCGCAAAACTTCATAGACATCGTTCGCTCCCGTCTGAATCACGTCCTTCACGACGCCGAGTTTTTCATCCTCATCCGAGATAACTTCCAGACCGATGATATCGGAAATATAATACTCGTCCTCTTCCAGAGGGATCGCATGCTCCCGATCCACAAAAAGATCGCAGCTTTTATATAAAAGGGCCCGGTCGATGTCCGAGATCCCTTCCAACTTCAAAATCACAAACTGCTTAAAATATCTTACCTGCTCGATTCGCTTTTTTTCTTTTCCCTTCGCGGTCTGAACCCAGATTTCTTTCAGTTCCCTGAACCTGGCGGGATCCTCCGTGGTGGGAAATACCTTTACCTCGCCTTTGATGCCGTGCGTTGTCGTGATCACGCCGACCCGCAAAAAGTCTTCCATTTTTTCCTCCCAAATCAATAAAAAAGCAGGAAAAAGGCCGCCTGGCCGACAACGGCCCGAATTTGATTCGGGCCGCGCCTTCAGGCAGCCTTCCAGGTTTTACCGGATTTCCAGTGATACCTTCCTGTCTTCTTTTGAAGCGGCCGCTTTTACCACAGAACGGATCGCTTTTGCAATACGTCCCTGCTTCCCGATTACCTTGCCCATATCGGAAGGCGCGACATGCAGCTCCAGAACGATTTCCTGTTCCGTTTCCGTTTCCAAAACAATGACTTCGTCGGGATTTTCAACCAGGGATTTCGCAATTACTTCAACGAGTTTTTTCATTTCCTATACCTCCCGGGCATTATTTCTCGACACCGGCGATCTTTAAAATCTTCGCAACCGTCTCCGTCGGCTGTGCGCCGTTTGCCAGCCACTTCTTCGCGGCTTCCTCATCGATCTTGATAACGCTCGGATCTTTCGTAGGATCATAATAGCCGATTTCCTCGATGAACCTTCCGTCCCTCGGGGATCTTGCATCAGCCACAACTACTCTATAGAAAGGAGCTTTTTTCTGACCCATTCTTTTTAACCGGATTTTTACTGCCATTTCTTTCACCTCCTTAAGTGGTATCATTTATCTAAAAAGGGAGTTTAAAACCGCCCTTTTTACCCATCATCCCGGACATCTGCTTCATCATCTTCCGGCTCTGTTCAAACTGCTTCAAAAGACGGTTGACTTCCGCCACCTCCACGCCGGCCCCGGCCGCGATTCTTCGTTTCCTCGAAGGATTGATCAGCGAAGGATTGCTGCGTTCTTTTCCGGTCATGGAGCAGATAATCGCTTCCGTCTGCCGCATATTCTTGTCGGCGGCGCCTTCGTCCACCTTCAGATTCTTCATCTTGCTTCCCATGCCCGGCAGCATGCCCAGCAAATCTCCGATACCGCCCATCTTCCGCATCTGCCTTAACTGTTCCAAAAAATCGTTAAAGTCAAATTCGGCTTTACGCATCTTCCGTTCCATCTCGCGGGCTTTTTCTTCATCGACCTGCAATTCGGCTTTCTCGATCAGCGAAAGAATGTCTCCCATGCCGAGGATTCGGGAAGCCATGCGATCGGGATAGAACTGCTCCAGATCGGAAAGCTTTTCGCCCATGCCGATATAAAAAATCGGCTTGCCGGTAACCGCGCGGACCGAAAGCGCCGCCCCGCCCCGGGTATCGCCGTCCATCTTCGTCAGGATAACCCCGTCAATTCCCACCCGCTCGTCAAATGCTCCCGCCGCGTTGACCGCGTCCTGGCCGGTCATGGCGTCCAACACCAAAATCGTCTGATCCACCTCGACGGCTTCCTTGATACCGCACAATTCCTGCATCATATCCTCGTCGATATGAAGCCGGCCAGCCGTATCCAGAATAACGAGATTGTTCTGATTCTTCCCGGCGTGGGCCAACGCCGCCCGGGCGATGTTCACCGGGTTATGCCCGTCTCCCATCGAAAACACTTCCACGCCCTGCTTCTCCCCGTTCACCTTCAACTGCTCGATTGCAGCCGGACGGGACACGTCGCAGGCGGCCAGAAGAGGCTTGTATCCCTTCGCCTTCCACTTCCCGGCCAGTTTCGCCGTCGTGGTCGTCTTGCCGGCGCCCTGAAGGCCGGCCATCATGATAACGGTGATCCGGTTCCGCGGCTTTAACGCCACCTCCGCAGTCTCGGAGCCCATCAGGGAAACCATCTCCTCATTTACGATCTTGATCACCATCTGCCCCGGCGTCAGGCTGTTCATAACATCCTGCCCCACGGCCCGTTCTTCGATCTTCTTGATAAACTGCTTCACAACCCGAAAATTGACGTCCGCCTCCAGTAAAGCCATCTTGACTTCCTTGCAGGCAGTCTTAACGTCGGCTTCCGTCAGCCGGCCTTTCCCTCTCAGGTTCCGGAAAATACTCTGCAGTTTATCGGATAAGCTTTCAAATGCCATGCCGTTTCTCCCCTATTCCTGTATCTCTTTACAGATCTGTTCAATCCGGGTCAAAAAGGCTTCCTCCGGTTTCTTCCGATAAGCCTGTACCAGTTGTCCGATCTCCCCGGTCAGACGGCGCGTTCTCGTAAAACGCTCAACCAAATGGAGCTTCTCTTCATATTCGCTCAATATGCGCGTACACCGCCGGATCAGATCATGAATCCCCTGTCTCGAGATCCCCGCGTCCGCGGCAGCCTCGCTCAGGGAAAGATCGTTAAAAATCACATTCTCATAGATTTTTTTCTGATGCTCGGTCAAAAGCTCTCCGTAAAAATCATATAAAAGCGTCTGCTCCACCAACTTTTCCATCTCTTATCACCTTGCTTATCATACACGAGACTTTTCCCTGTGTCAAGTGTTTTTTCTTGACACTTTGCCGGCCCTGTGCGCTTTCGACAAACGGCAGCGGATACCGCGAAAACCACTTGCATCCTGAAAGACAGGAAGGTATACTTTAGATGTTCGCCGCATGGCGATACGGGGCACCCGGAGGGTGTACTTTAGATGTTCGCCGCATGGCGATACGGGGCACCCGGAG